>CAKUVR010000008.1:0-98469 GCA_934698975.1 uncultured Bacteroidales bacterium | reverse complement strand
GAGAGGGACATTTTGGCTCAGCGCGTGTTTGCCGAGCGCAAGGGCTTCGAGGCGGGATACGCCGACGGAGAGGCCAAAGGCATGGCTGAAGGGATGGCTAAAGGGATGGCTGAAGGAATGGCTAAAGGGATGGCTAAGGGTATGGCAAAAGGTGTCGCCGAGGGTAAAGCTGAGGGTAAGGCCGAGGGTAAGGCCGAGGTGGCAAAGGCATTGATAGGCATCGGAATGTCTGTTGAGCAAATTGTAAGTGTCACCGGCTTGACAACCGAACAGGTGGAAGCTCTTAAATAAAGACGGGGCAATACAGCAAAAGGCTACGTCGGGCATCAGAATCAAATAAGGGCGGCCGCTGATTGCGGTCGCCCTTATTCAGGATATTATATTCAAAAATTTACTTGATCAAGACATTCTTAACCTCCCAAGTAGGAGCAACGGATGTTGTGCTCACGTACTTGAAGGCAATCTGCATCTTGGAACCAACAAAGGCCTTGAGATCAATTTCTCCGGACTCAACAAAAGTCCAGTTGCTTCCCGCAGGCTTGGTAGGGATTTCCAACTTTGTCCAATCAGCGTCGCCAACCTTCTTGGCAAGAAGAGCGATGTGCTCGTCAATCTTTCCGGAGTTAAGGAAGTTCAGTGCGTGAGTGAATGTCAGAGTTGCTGTCTCGGCGTCTGTGAGATCCACCTCAGGAGAAACCAAAAGGGCCTCTGAGGCAAGATTCTGTTTATTGACAAAAGCCGAAGCCTTCATACCATAATTGGATCCACCATAACTCCAGACATATTTGCTTCCGGAAGGAAGGTTGATGTTCTCGATGGTGAACTTGCCCTGACTCTGAGAGAAAGACTCGTCAAGATAGGCCAAACCTGACTTCTGTGAGACTTTGAATGTACCATCCGAGGAATCAGATCCCTTGTAGGAAGCGAACTTGATGTCGCAAGTACGGGCTGCGCCATCATTGGCAGCGACGGAGAACTTTACGACAGCTGTGTCGTGTCAAAAGTCGTAAAAGAGAGTGGCCGCAAAAGCATTACTTTGAATTTGCAGGCCGTAACATCTGTATCAGATTTATCAGCAAAGCTCCTTAAAGAATTCTTGAAGGTGCATCCATTGAAACGTGTACGGCATTTGATTGCACATTTTCGGATTATTCCGACAATCTCCACCAACCCGGTAACCGGAGCGATGGACGTTTCATTTCAGCCAGGAGCACCAGAGACAGAACTCCTTGAAGATGTCATGTTGCTATTGGAACGCGCCCACTCTGAGAAGGATCGGCTGATTGTTGTACTGGACGAGTTTCAGGAAATCAAAGACATCGCAACGAATCTAGACAAACAACTGCGATCAATCATGCAGGAACAAAAGCACATCAACTACATACTTTTGGGAAGTCAGGAAAGTATGATGACTGACATTTTTGAGAACAAGGAATCTCCGTTCTATCATTTCGGAGAGTTGATGCGACTTGGGAAACTGCCAAGGAGTGATTTCTATGACTATCTGTCAAAACGGCTGTCACCTGTGTTCCCGGAATCCTATGAACCTTTGGCGGACAGCATCCTGGATTTCACAGAATGCCATCCTTATTACGCACAACAATTGGCGGCGAACGTATGGCAGATTGGTGTATTGCAGCCCAAAACGGAGGATGTCCTTCAGGCTGCGGTTGACAACATCGTCGTATCACACGCTCTCGACTACGAACGCATCTGGATGGGGTTCAAGCGAACAAACCGATGGATTCTTCAGCGCTTGGCTTCGAAAAAAAACCAGCAATCCGGAGAGTATCGGACCAGCACCATCTACAGTGCTTTGAAACGGCTGCAAAAAGACGGGTATGTGATATATTCAGATCACTACGAACTTGAAGACCCATTTTACCGACAATGGATACTAAGACAACTCTAACGCGATGATACTCATCAACGGCGATCGTGGGATGCATTTTGTGTGGCGGGCAGTAATTCAAATGGTCTTGAAAATCAGCGGGTGGAGCATCACTCGTTCATTAGCAACGAGTTACAAACCGTTGCCGGGGCAATTGGAAGGGCAGCGTTTCATAACTCGCTAACTGTATGAATATTACCAAACACGGGGAATGTTGGCATCGGGACGCCTCGGCTGGTTCGGTGGCCAGTTTTGGACATAGTCAGTCCGATTTCCGTGGGTAAGCATCCTTGGAGTACGTGCGCAAGCATCTCTCCTCTATAAAATACTGCTACTGACACCAGAAAAATTCAACTGACATCCCACTCGTGTCAGTTGCATTACAACTTTGTCAATATGTACTTCATCGGATGCTTACTAGGTAACGGGGGCAGACAGCACGACAAGAAGCCACGTTGAATCAACTAAAAAAGGCGGCTGCTGATGCGCAGTCGCCCTTTTTAATATATTCAAAAAGGTTTACTCTTTGAAGGCTTTTAAGCCGAAGATTATCGCGCGGGTTTTCTTACCCGAAGCGGTTGTAATCTTGAAATCCATATCCGTTGGCAAAGCGGTATCAACCTTAACCTCATACTTATCATCATTTGATACGGTAAGAGTATAAGGAGTGTTGCCTGTAGCACCATCATTGGCTTTGATGTCAATGGAACCTGTAGTCACACCACCAGTGGAGAACTCCAATGTTGTGGCGTTGCCTTTCCAAGCCACTGCATAGAACACTGCCCTTTTGGAGCCGGCTGGAATGGTGATTGTAATGTCACCAGCCTTACTGGATGTTCCGATTTTAAGCACTTTCACATTCTCCTTTCCATTGATCGTTGCGACACCATCATCATAAGCACTAGTTCCAAGTTTGTAACTCATATCTATTGAATACGGATCATCGCCAGGTTGTGGTTCATCGGTGGAACCTGACTTGTGAGAGATATAGAAAGCATTGACAACCTGCTTGCTACCCTTATATGAGCCTACACAGCCCACAAGAGTGACAATGTCTCCATCCTTGATGCCAAGAGACTGGAACTGCTTGCTTGCTCCACCCCACCCATTAAGAAGGCCATAGACATAAACCTTACCGGATGCGTCAGTGAGATCAAAGTTACCATAGACATCACCCTCCTTGATTCCGGAGACAGCACCAGTCAGTCTGTAGTAAGTGGTCTTGTCATCATCCTTGGCAACGAACTCAGCCGCAGTGATGTCCTTCACAGCCTTATGAAGCTCAACAGTCACATTCTTAAGTTGGGCGGCTCCATTGAAGGAAGTCTTAGGGCCAACGATGGTGACGATGTCACCCTCATTGATTCCCATAGCCTCGAACTTCTTGGACTCACCGTTGTTGAGGGTTCCGTAAACATAGATCTCACCAGTAGCGTCCTTGATGTTATAGTTGCCATAAGTGGTGTTCGCCATCTTTGAGATGTAGCCGGTAACCCGGTACTGGGTAGCGCCATCCTCCGCAGCAAGAAGCTTGTCAACGGTTGTCTCGATGATAGCACCCTTCTGCTCAAGGGATGCCTGAGCGGAATAAACCTTGCCATTAGAGGTTGTGTTGAAAGTAAGGTTTGTGGCACGGTCGCCGAGCTGGTTATCAGCAGCGATGAAAGTAACAGTGGCATTGGTGCCGGAGGTCTCGATGGAAGTAACTGAGAGCCAAGACTTGGCGTCGTCAGGAACAACCACGGACACACCCTCGCCCTTGCAGGTGAGGTAAGCCTTGAACTCACCGCCTTCGACAGGGAGTGGTTCCTTCACGGAAACAGAGTCAACCTTGATGAGGGACTTCTCGATGCTGATGACAGTCACATTGACGAGCTCAACAGTTCCGCTAAAAGTCTTTCTTGGACCTTCAACAGTCACGATGTCACCAACCTCGATGCCAAGGCTGAGGAATTTTTTCTCGGCACCACTTGCGTCAAGAGTACCATAGACATAGGCTTCGCCTGTGCCATCATTGATGTACATGTTGCCATAGGTGGTGTTCGCGATCTTAGTAACCGCTCCTTTGACACGGTAAGACTTGCCGTCCTCTCCCTTCTCATTAAAATCTTTGCAGGAAGTGATAGGAAGATCGACTTTCTCAGTCATCTGAAGAACATTGATGATCTGAGACTTGCCATCGCAGGTCAGGTAAAGCATCGCCTCATTGCTTGAGGTGGCAGCCTCTGCCTTGAATGTTACTAAGGTCTCACCGGCAGCACCTGAAGTCGGGGTGACATTCACCCATTCAGGAATATCACCAAAAGACCATTCAGACTTTGCATTGACCGTAATAGTCTGGGAGCCACCGGCGGCAGGAATAGCCACATAGGACGATGACACCTGAACCTCATCGAGGTATCTTTCAAGGTCGTCTTCGCAGCCGACCGCGAGAGTCAAAGCGGCCACAAGGGCGGTGAAAATATACTTAAGTTTCATATCGTCTTGATATTAAATTAGTTGAACATATACTTGATACCGACGGAAGCGTACCAGCACTGACCGATGGTGTGATAAGGCACAAATGTCTCGGTGTTAGCGTTGTAAGCAGCAGGAGTCGAGAATGTGGCATAACCCTCATTGTCAACGCCTTCATATTTAAGAATACGTCCCTCACCAAGAGCAGGGTTCATATACTTGCTGACACCCCAGCTTGAGTTGAAGAGGTTGAGGATGTTCTTGACATCAAGGCTGAGCTGGAGAGTGTTGACACTCTTGCCGACGTTAACCTTGAAATCATGCTTGTAGCTGAAGTCAATCCTATGAACCCAAGGTGAGTAAACACTGTAAGCCTCAGCGTACTTGCCCTGACGCTTGCTCAGGTACTTGTCGTTGTGTACATAGTCCATGAAGCGGTCACGATCATCGTCAGAAACGAAGCGGAACTCTCTGTTTGCAACCTCGGCGTCAGTAGGAACGTAGATAGCGTCGTAGTTGTAGCCGTCACCGTTGATGTCGTTGACTGTCATGTAAGAGTAGTTGTAGCCACCTCTCCAAGTCTCGTAGATGAAACTGTAGTGGTTACCGGACTTGTCACTGTGGGTAAGGGAGGCGACGAAACGGTCAGGGGTCACGTACTGTGAGTTGTGAAGACCCGGATCATTAGGTCCGTTGACGGTAGCCATGTAGTTGAGCACTGAGGAAGCATTCGAACCCGGCATACCGGTAAGTTCCTTGGAAACAGTGTGGGTGTAGGCCGCCATGATGTTGAGGCCCTGTACAGGAGTTGTGTTGATCGTCAAGTTGGCAGAATAACCGTAGCCTCTGCTGGTGTTCTCAAGAACGTAAGCGGCTGGCATATTCTTAGACTCCATCACAACTTTTCCGGCTTCATCTTTAACCACATTACCGTTCTTGTCTTTCTTTTCGGTCATGTAGGTGTACTTGAAGTCCTGATAGATAGGACGGTTGTCAGCTCCGTTGAACCTTGAGAAGCCGTCAGTGTCCTTAACGCTCCAATCCCTGAGGCAAACACCGTTGATGGTCTTGTTGAATATTCCTTCAGCGGTGATCGTGAATGGGAATGAAGTAGGAAGAGAGTAGTCAATGGCAAGGGAGGTCTTCCAAACCTGTGGCATCTTGAACTTAGGATCCACAGCAGAGATTTCTGAAGGAGCTGTTCCGTCCTCAGGCTTGATTGTGTCAGGATAGCCCATTGAGATAAGTTTGTCGTGGAGTTCCTGACGATTCAGGATTTTGCCAGCAAACTGTTTCATGTCTGTCTTGGTGCTACCGCTCTTTCCGTCAGCGCTAAGCTTGGCCTGATACTGAACCATACCTGAGTTGGTAGGCATGTTGGTAAAGAACACGAGAGGGAGACGGCCAGAGAAGAGACCTGTACCTCCGCGAACCTTAAGGCTCTTGTTACCAAGAACATCCCATGTAAAGCCGACACGTGGAGAAACAGTAAGGCTGCTGTTAGGCCACTTACCGGTGTCAATGTGCTTTCCATTGTAGTCAAAATCGTAAATCGCCTGATTTCTCATAAGATCCTGATTGCTGAAGAAGAGACCATCAAGACGGAGACCGTAGGTGAGTTTGAAGTTGTCGGCAACAGACCACTCGTCCTGAGCGTAAGCGCCAAGTTTGTTGAAACGCACGCGAGCGGCAGGGTTTGCCTCACCATCGTAGCCATAGGTAAGGCAGACGATTGAAGGAGCGGCCTCGTTGAGGAAGTCATCAAGGCTGTTGTAGCGGTAGTAACCGGTACCGTTTCTCATGTAAGAGTTGTCAGCCATCTGGTACTCATAGCTGAGACCGAAAGTGGCCTTGTGATTACCATTGTAGTAGGTGAGGTCATCCTTTGCGGTGATGACGTTGTTGTGTACACCGTTGTTCCATGTAAAAAGCTCGTAACCTAGGGCCACGTAGGTGTTGGAGCCATCAGCTGCTTTCTCTTTGTCAGGACTCTTCTTGCCACCGTCCATGATGTCGATGAATGGGAAGTCGGCAGAGTTGGTTCCGCGGATGTCATCAAGCTGGGAATATGTAGCAAGGAACTGGTTGGAAAGCTTATCGCTTAGGCGGCTGTTGAGGTCAAGAGACCATGTGTTGACCAGATTGTCCTGAGAATACATTGAATTTGCGAACGACATCGAGTAAAGGGATGTACGTGCATAGGCAGAACGTGAACCACCGTCCATTGAAGATGCGTTAGGCGCACTCCATCTCTTGTTAAGGGTGTGGTTGTAACGCAGGGCGAGGTGATGGTTGTTGTTGATGTTCCAGTCGATGCGGGCAAGGATCTTTCTGTTGCTTTCATCAGCAGGGAAACTGGTCCAAGAACCTGTGTCATAGCCATATCTGTCCTTCACAAAATCTGAGACTTTCTGAAGGTCAGCCAAAGTGGTACGTGAAAGGTTAGAATTGGAATCTCCAAATCCATCCTCGGAACCTCTCCAACGATTTGCCACCGTAGGAGTCTTGGCATATTCATAGTTCACAAAGAAGAAGAGCTTGTTCTTGATGATCGGGCCACCGAACGTCATACCGTAGATGGTGTTGCGGTCCTTGTCGCGGGCACCGGAGATTGTCTCGCTTTCAACAGCGTCACCACGCATATTCTCATTTCTGTGGTAAACGTATGCGGTTCCCTTGAATGTGTTGGTACCGGACTTTGTGATGGCGTTCACTCCACCGCCGATGAAGTTGGTCTGACGTACATCGTAAGGGGAAATCACAACCTGAAGTTCCTCAATGGCATCAATTGAGATAGGGCTGCCACCACCAGGAAGGCCATCATTCAGACCGAAGTTGTTGTTGAAGTTTGCGCCATCAACTGTGAAGTTGGCTGTACGTCCGTCAGCTCCGGCGAAGGTCATGCCGTTTCCTCCGTAAGGGGAGAGTCTTGTCACATCAGTGATGCTCCTGCTGACTGTAGGAAGGGCCTCGATCTGTGATTTGTTGATGTTTGTGGCGGCACCGGTTTTCTCGACAGCGAACTTTGAGTTTGCGGTAGAGACTACCACGGCTTCAGACAGCATCTGGGTGTCATCATTCAACTTGGCGTTGAGGTTGTACGCCTCGGCGAGTTGGAGGGTGACATCCGTGAAGGTCACGGTCTGGTAGCCAAGGCAGCTGATTTCAACCTTGTAAGGACCACCTGAACGCATACCGTTGATCGCATAGCGACCGTCAGCGTTGACGACAGCGTAGTACTGTGTACCCGATGGGGTGTGAACCGCAACCACTGCGGCGCCAGGAACAGAGGCTCCATTGGCATCTGTGACCTTACCGTTCAGTGAGGACGTGGTCACCTGCGCGAAAGCCGTGATTCCGACAAGGACTGCAACCAATGTGGCAAATCCTTTTTTGAGTAATTGAACCATAGATTTGTTAATAATAAAGTATTGAATTAAATGTTTTTCGCACCAACCATTCAACTTGCGAAATTAACACTTTTTATTCGGTTCAGAAAATTTAATTCAGTTACAAATCGATTACGATTGAGATATGTAATAAAATAACGAGAATCAGCATCAGTTCAGATTGTTTGCGGAATCGCCTACCCAAACTTCAGGAAAGCTATTGGTTATTCCCGAAAAAGCTGTACCTTTGCACATTGGAAAATGTGGAGAGATTTGCCTGCTTGCAACCACACTAAAAAATGCTAAAAATTTCATATTGTGTTTTTGGTGTATCTCCACGTATTCCGCATACGCTGGAGTTTTTTTATTTTCGCCCGGCGAGCCAAAATCAAATGCGGCGCAAGAAAACATAGGCCGGCAAGCATGCCGCCATGGCGAAATGATTGAAATTATAAACATAACGCATTATGAATTATTTATTTACAAGTGAATCCGTTTCCGAAGGCCATCCTGACAAGGTGGCCGATCAGATCTCGGACGCTGTTTTGGACGAGTTCCTCCGCCAGGATCCTGAGTCAAAGGTGGCCTGCGAGACATTCTGCTCGACGGGACTCGTTGTCATCGGTGGCGAGGTGCGCTCCGACGAGGCCTACGTTGACGTTCAGAAGGTTGTGCGCGGTGTGATCAACCGCATCGGCTACAACAAGGCCGACTACATGTTCGACGGCAACTCCTGCGGAGTGCTCTCTGAAATCCACGAGCAGAGCCAGGACATCAACCGTGGTGTTGTAAGAGAAAACCCTGAGGATCAGGGCGCCGGCGACCAGGGCATGATGTTCGGCTACGCATGCCAGGACACCGAGGACTACATGCCTCTGCCGCTCTACCTCTCGCAGACCGCCCTCCAGGTGCTTGCGGACATCCGCCACAACACCCCGGAACTGATGCCTTACCTGAGGCCGGACTCAAAGTCCCAGTTCACCATTGAATATGACGAGTCGCACCACCCGGTGCGTGTCCACACGATCGTCATCTCCACCCAGCACGATGACTTCGTCGGCGATGAGCTCGGGAATATTCCTTACTCAGAGGCTGTCCGCCAGTTCGGCCAGGACAAGGTGGATCAGGCGATGCACGACAAGATTGAGGCAGATGTCAGGAATATTCTCCTGCCGAAGCTGAAGGCCGCGCTGAACCCTCAGACAGCGGCACTGTTCAAGGACGATTTCATCCTGCACGTCAATCCGACCGGGAAATTCGTAATCGGCGGCCCTGCAGGAGACACCGGCCTCACCGGCAGAAAGATCATCGTGGACACCTATGGCGGCAAGGGAGCACACGGCGGCGGTGCCTTCTCAGGAAAAGACCCGAGCAAGGTGGACCGCTCTGCGGCCTATGCGGCAAGGCACATAGCAAAGAATATGGTCGCTGCGGGTGTCGCCAAGGAGATGCTGGTACAGGTAGCCTACGCCATCGGTGTGGCAAGGCCTGTGAGCATATTCGTGGACTCTTACGGAACAGGCATCGTGCCTGACGCCGAGATCGCCCGCAAGATCGAGGAGCTCTTCGACCTCCGCCCTGCCGCAATTATCCGCAGGTTCGAGCTCAAGAACCCGATCTACGAGCCGACAGCCGCCTACGGCCACTTCGGCCGCAAGCCGTACACCAAGGCCGTGAAGGTCGGCAAGCCCGGCCACCAGACCGACAAGCTAGTCCAGTTCTTCGGCTGGGAGAAGCTCGACGCCATAGACGCCATCAAGAAAGCCTTCGGACTCTAGTCCATCGGCCATAAGAAAAAGACATTTCCAAATTTTGCACGTTACCAAAATTTGGAAATGTCTTTTTCTTTGGCAGCCTCCGCACAAAGTCGTTCCGGCACTTCGGCAGGCTCAGTGACCAAGAGTAGGCTTGCTTTACGGCTTTAGGCACCCTATCGGGACAACATATACCCCATCCTTGCGTTGATAGGCAAACTGCCCCACCCCAATCAACACCATCAAGAAAGACGGAGCCTTCATTTTATCCGAATCTATCTTGTTCGCCAACTCTTTCAAAGCCAACGCCCCTTTTTCAATGTTTTCTGTTCCACCTAATTTTATTTCCACAAGCCCATAGCGACCATCTCTAAGATGCAACACGGCATCGCATTCCAAACCGGATGAATCTCGATAGTGGAACACCTCTCCTACAAGTGAGTCAACGTACACGCGCAAATCACGCACCACCATTGATTCGAAGTACAAGCCAAATGTTCGCAAATCACCAATCAGATCCGCTGGGCTTATTGACAATGCAGCCGTAGCGATGCATGGATCCACAAAATATCTGGTGTCAGAAGACTGAATCGCAGTCTTGCTTCTGAGATTCGGATTCCAAGCTGGCATATCCTCAAGAACAAAGAGTTTCTTGAGAGCGTCTACATAGTCCGAGACAGTCTCATAGGAAACGGACGCATTGTCATTCTCCTTTATGTCCTCGCTCATTCGACTGAAACTTGTAGCGGAACCGACGTTTCTGGCGTACGAACGCAGCAGCAATCTGGTACGTTCACTGCTTCTTCTCACTTTGTCAACACGGTGTATATCTACCTTATAAACGGTTTCATAATAGTCCCTGGCCTGATCCAACGCAACATCTCCATCAAGAAAAGTAGACATAGGCCATCCTCCCCGACAGAGCAGGAAAGCAATCTCTTCAAGGCTTAACGGATTTTTCTGAGGTTCAACCATTCTCCCCTCGAAGATGTCCTTCAAGGCAACAGTCCCATGACTTTCCCCAGACTCCCAGAGGCTCATAGGACGCATATTCACCCATCCGTACCTTCCATTCCCGCTATGACGCCTCTTATCCTCATCAACAGGGACACTGCTGCCCGTCAACACAAACTGCCCGAATTCCCCACGCTTGTCAACCTCATTACGAATCATATCCCACAATTCAGGAATTGACTGCCATTCATCGATCAAGCGAGGAGCCTTACCCTGAAGAAGATTCTTCGGCACTATCTGCAAGGTTGTCAATGCATCATCCAAGACAGAAGAATCACCCAAGTCAAGCTCACTTTCAGAGATTTGCCTCGCCGTAGTGGTTTTTCCACACCATTTAGGGCCTTGAACCAAAACCGCTCCCTTGCCTGACAGTTTTCGCCTTAATAATTCGTCGACTATACGTGGTTTATACTCTTGCATAAATTCATCCAATTAATTGCTGTCAACGCAAATATACTACCGAAAATTTTAAAAGCAAAATTTCACTCCGCAACTTTTGAGTGATTTACTCCGCAACTTTTAGGCAAAACACTCCGCAACTTTTCGATGAACAACAGATGCTAAATTTCGGGGACAGCAGGGATTTTGTGCTGAAAAATTTACTCAAACTCTGCAATCAATGCTCTGTTTTAACTTGAACGGCTATGTTCGGGTGCAAAACAGGCGATTGGGCACCCGATGATAACATTATTAGCAGACACGGGGGGGGGCAAAAGTGACAATTTCGCACCCGAATATGAAGTGCAAGACCCAACGCACAAATTAAAGTAAGATCAGTGACCGAAACTCAGTGACCTGCGCTATTCCCCGCGGTCGAGCTCGCGGCGGAGGTCTTTCTCTTTGATGGAGGCACGCTTGTCATAGACTTTCTTGCCTCGCGCAAGGGCGATGACAAGCTTGGCCAGGCCGTCCTCGTTGATAAACAACTTGGTAGCAACGATGGTGAGGCCTTTCTCCTTCACGGCCTGATGCAAATGACGGAGCTCACGCTTGGTCAGTAGAAGCTTGCGATCCCTCATCGGCTCATGCTGCCCCCAAGACCCCCAAAAGTACTGGGCCACGTTCATACCTTTGACGAACAGCTCATTACCAATAAAATAACAGAACGAATCCACCAGCGAAGCCTTGCCCATGCGGATTGACTTTATCTCAGTGCTGACCAAGGATATTCCCGCGACATAGGTTTCTAGGAACTCATAGTCGAACGAGGCCCGACGGTTGCGTATCTCAACTTTATATTCTTTCTGCTTTGGCATATTCAAAATTCATTTATTGCGATTCACTGCCTCTACAGCAAACCTGTCCACAGAATTTCCCGGGGCACAGCGAAGCGGTGATGATATTCATTGCCTACAAGCCTAATAGTTGCGGAGATGTTCACCACACCAAGGATTGTGGTGCAAAGATAATCACTTTTCTTGGTGTTGCGGCCAAAATTGATTAAGTTTGTCAATTACAGCCATTCAGGGCAAATGTATTGCAAGCGGGGAATATTTCGCCGCGTATTTGACGATTAGTAAATGTTCAATATTATGAAAAGACAACTCACTCTGGCGGTGATAGCCGTCATCACGCTGCTCCTGACAGGATCATGCGCGAAGTACAAGTACGAGACAGTCAAGGGAGATCCTATGAACACGAAAATCTACACCCTCGACAACGGATTGAAGGTCTATATGACCGTCAACAAGGAGACCCCTCGCATTCAGACCTACATCGCCGTAAAGGTCGGCAGCAAGAACGACCCTAAGGAGACCACGGGACTCGCCCACTACCTTGAGCACCTGATGTTCAAGGGCACGGAGAACTTCGGAACGTCCGACTATGCGGCCGAAAAGCCAAAACTCGACTCCATCAAGGCGCTGTTCGAGGTTTACCGCACAAAGACCGACCCAGAGGAGCGCAAGGCTATCTACCATCAGATCGACTCAATCAGCTACGCCGCGTCAAAGATCGCGATCGCCAATGAATATGACAAATTGATGGCCGTCATCGGAGCCGATGGCACCAACGCGTTCACATCCAACGACATGACAGTCTATCAGGAGGACATCCCGTCAAATGAGATCGACAACTGGGCGAAGATCGAGGCGGACAGGTTCATGCACCCTGTGATCCGTGGATTCCACACGGAACTGGAGGCCGTCTACGAGGAGAAGAACATGAGCCTCACCGAGGACAACAGCAAGGCCATGGAAGCCCTTGACTCAGTGCTGTTCCCTCACCACCCTTACGGACTCCAGACGACCCTCGGAACCCAGGAACACCTGAAGAATCCGTCGATCGTCAACATCGAGAATTATCGGGCGAATTTCTACGTGCCTAACAATGTGGCCATCTGCGTCTCCGGAGACTTCGACCCGGACACCTTCGTCGCTACGATCGAGAAATACTTCGGGGAATGGAAACCGAACCCTGACATCAAATTCCTTGAATATGAACCTGAACAGGCCATCACCACTCCAGTCCAGAAGACCGTCTATGGACTTGACGCTGAGTTCGTGATGATGGGTTGGAGAGTTCCGGGAGCGAACGACTACCTCAGAAGCGAGGTGGGAGACATCGTGGGAGACATCCTCTACAACGGACAGGCAGGCCTTGCCGACCTCAATCTGATTCAGGCACAGAAGATCAACGGATTCTATGGCTTCAACTACACACGTCCAGACTACGGTGAGTTCATGCTCGTTGGCTACCCTCGTGAGGGGCAAACCCTTGACGAGGTGCGAGACCTGATGCTCGAGCAAGTGGCCAAGCTCCGCTCCGGAGACTTCGACGAGAGCCTCATCCAATCAACACTGAACAACTACAAGCTCTCCAACATGCGTCAACTTGAGGACAACAGCAGAAGGGCGATGAATTTCGTTCAGTCCTTCATCAACGGACACGACTGGAAGGACGATGCCCTCCAGATGCAGAGGCTTGAGAAAATCACCAAGCAGCAGATCGTGGATTGGGCGAATGAGCACCTCGGAGCAAACAGCTATGTGGCTGTCTATAAGCGTATCGGTGAAGATAAGAGCATTGAGAAGATCGCAGCTCCAGCCATCACTCCGATAGAAACCAACCGAGACAAGCAGAGCGAGTTCCTGACCGAAATTCAGAACACGGAAGTCACTCCAATCGAGCCAGTGTTCGTGGACTTCTCCAAAGATATGTCCAAAGGCAGCGTGGCAGAAGGCATCGAACTTCTCTACAAGAAGAACGAGACCAACGACATCACCACCCTGACCAGCGTGTTCGACAGAGGCAACCAAGACGACCCTCGCCTCGGCCTCGCATTCGACTACCTCAGCTATCTCGGAACTCCGACCAGATCAGCCGAGCAGATTAAGAAAGAGCTGTACGAACTGGCCTGCTTCCAAAGGCTTTCCTGCGGAACCACCCAGTCCTACATCGGTGTGAGTGGACTTGACGAGAACGTTGGGAAGGCTATGGACATCGTTGAAGATCTGATTTTCAACGCGCAGCCTGACACCGTGATCCTTGCGGAACTGAAATCCGACATATTCAAGACCCGCTCCGACAACAAACTGAACCAAGGTGCCTGCTTCAGTGCGCTCAGAAGGTACATCTTCTACGGTCCGGATTACATCAAGAAGGCCACCCTCACCAACGAGCAGGTGGCGGCTATAACTTCCGAAGAACTTCTTCAGGCCATCCGCGACCTCTACGGAAAGAAGCACGATGTTCTCTACTACGGCCCGTCCGATGAAGCTACCGCAAAGAGCATGATAGCTGAGCACCATAAGATCAGCGAAAACCCTGAACCTCTTGTCAAGGCCTATCCACAGGCAAGACAGGTCGCATCCAGCGAGGTGTTCATCGCTCCGTATGATGCAAACCAGTTCTACTACCTGCAATATTCAGACAGAGGAGAGAAATTCAACGCAACCAACGACCCAGGCGTCAGGATGTACAACAACTACTTTGGCAGCGGAATGGGAGCTATCGTATTCCAGGAAATGCGCGAGGCACGTGGCCTTGCATATTCAGCCTCAGCTTTCCTCTCCGACCTCGGCTACAAAGACTGCGACTACCTCTTCTACGCCTTCATCGCCTCCCAGAATGACAAGGCCAAGGATGCCGTCGTGGCGTTTGACAACATCATCAACGAGATGCCTGAATCCGAGAAAGCGTTCGAAGTGGCCAAGACTTCCCTTCTGACCGGCATCCGCACAAGCAGGACAACCGGCATCGATGTTCTCTACAAATATCTTGATCTTCAAGACTATGGCCTCACGGAAGACCGTGAGAAGGCAGTGTTCGAGAATGTCCAGAACATGACTCTCGCTGATGTCAAGGCCTTTCAGGAGAAGTGGATCAAGGGTCGCAAGTACGTCTACGGATTCCTCGGCAAGAAGGAAGGTCTGGACATGGACTTCGTCGGCTCGCTCGGCCCCGTCACCGATCTCACTCTTGAGGAAATCTTCGGTTACTAAATGGCCATATAATCTTTCGGTTACTAACGGATGAGCAGAAAGCCACAGAACAAGTTGCGGGAGGCGATTCCCATTCCTCCCCCGGCTCCCCTTCCTGAACCAGAGACAATCGACTTCGGGGGCATATTCAATGAATATGCTTCCGGAGCGATTGATCTGATCGTCGTGCTTGGACCCACAGCATCCGGGAAGACGCGCTTTGCGGTGGATCTGGCGCACAAATGCGGCAACGGGGAAATCCTCTCCGCTGACTCACGACAGGTCTATCGCGGCATGGACATCGGCACCGGAAAGGACCTGAATGAATATGGCAACGTCCCATACCACCTTATAGACATTGTGCCCGCCGGCACACGATTCGACCTCTACCAATGGCAGCAGGCCTTTGAATATGCCTACAAAGACATCCGTGACAGAGGTAAAACTCCCATTCTGTGCGGTGGCACGGGACTTTACATCCAGGCAGCGACCTGCGGCTACACCTTGCCTCAGGTTCCCCCGAACGAGGAACTGAGAGAAGAACTAGAAAAGTACGAGACCGAGATCCTTATCGCGAAACTGAGCGGTTACGGACCGCTTCCAGACGAAGGTGTCCTCCAGTCTAAAAGGAGGATAATCAGAGCCTTGGAGGTTGCGATGTACGAACGGGAGCATCCCGTTAAACGGACCGGCTTCATGCCTAAAAATCCGTACTGCATAGGGACTCTGGTCAGCCGCGAGGAGCGCGTCGCGAGAATTGACCGGAGGCTTGACGAGAGGCTGGCCGGTGGGATGATCGAGGAGGTAAAAGGGCTGCTGGATAGTGGAATCCCAGCCGAAGACCTTGTCTATTACGGACTTGAGTACAAATTCGTCACTCAGTACCTCCTCGGTATACTGACTTACGAAGAGATGCGCACTCTGCTGGCCAATGCCATCCACCAGTTCGCCAAACGGCAGATGACTTGGTTCAGGGGGATGGAGAAAGATGGAATCCGGATCCATTGGACAGAGGTGTAAAAAATTTACACCTCTGTCTTTAATGCCCCCAGTCACATTAAAAATAATTACAACTTATTAATATTCAACAATATTCATTATGCTGAAAGTAGCGATTATCATGGGCTCCACTAGTGACTACGATGTCATGTCGGGAGCCGAGCAGATTTTGACAGACTTCGGGATCGAATTCGAGAAAAGGGTGATCAGCGCCCACAGAACCCCGGAATTGATGTTTGAATATACCAAAGCCCTCAAGAGCCGTGGATTCGGTGTTGTGATAGCCGGAGCAGGCGGAGCTGCGCATCTTGCAGGTGTGGCCGCCGGGCTGACCACTCTGCCTGTGATCGCCGTGCCGATGCAGACCAAGGCCCTCGGCGGACTGGACTCACTTCTGTCAATGGTACAGATGCCAACCGGGATTCCTGTGGCCACGGTTGCGATTGGTGGCGCCAAGAACGCAGCAATCCTTGCGGCAGAAATCATAGCCCTTCAAGACGTGACGGTCTCTGAAAAGCTGGATGCCTACCGCAAGGCTCAAGCTGAAAAAATCTACAATACTACTATCTAGAATGACGCCTGTGTCGATTCTCCACCGAAACGTCCTCCCAGCACAAGTTTCACTTTGAGCAGGGAGGTTTTCTCTTCTTCCGTCACCTTGTTGTCAATCATCTTCTGCAGCAAGTCGAATGATTTGGAGGCAATTTCGGACAAAGGCTGGATGATGTGAGGCACAACCGGCTTGTTCAGTTCATAGACATCACTCTCGTCAAAGCAGACAAATGAGAAATCCTTAGGCATACTGAGCCCCAAGACATTAAGTGCATTGAAGCCGTACATCGCTATCCTCTTTGTAGGAAGGATGAACGCTTCGGTTCCGCGTTTTACAGCGCCACGGAACACTTCAATCACATCCTTTTTGGCAGCCTCGGCATCATATTCAATCTTATGAATCTGAATGTCATCTTTAAGTCCGGCCTCCTCCATTGCCATAGCATAGCCTGATTCCCTGTCCGTCAAACTTGTCACGCCTGACTTGTAGGTGAACATTTCAATTTTGCCGAAGCCCTGATGGATCAAGTACTTTGTGGCCATTTTTCCGGCATCGACATTATCGACAAGAACCCGTCCAAACTCATCTCCGGGCATATTCCTGTCAATGAGCACAGTAGGTATTCCAATGCTCAAAGCTCTCGCAAGAGCCGGCTCACCACCAAGGCACGGAGCCACGATAAGTCCTTCGACATTATAGCCCACCATTGTCTCTACGAGGTGAGCCAGTTTCTGAGGATTCTCCTCTGAACTGGCGAATATCACCGTATAGCCAGACTTGTAAGCAATGGTTTCAATGTTTCTGCAGATTTCCGCAAAGAAAGGGTTTGCGATGTCTGAGACAATTACGGCAATCGAATGGGAACGTCCGCTTCTCAGGGACGCCGCCGCATTGTTACGCCTGTAGCCAAGCTTTTTAGCCACCTGCAGGACTCTTTCTGCCGTATCAGGGTTGACAGGGCAATCCAAGCGACCGTCCTTTCCCATCTTGGCATTCATCACGAAAGAAACCAGAGTGACTGACACTCCGGCTTCTCTCGCCACATCTCTAATGGTTACTTTTTTCATTCTTATATTAACTGTAAGTTCGTCATATCCATTAACCGTGAATCATGACAATTAGTCCTGCCATCACGATTGAGACCATGCTCATCAGCTTGATAAGGATGTTAAGTGACGGTCCGGAAGTGTCTTTGAACGGATCACCGACCGTATCACCTACAACCGTAGCATGGTGATTGACTGAGTTTTTGCCCCCGAAATTACCATCTTCGACATATTTCTTGGCATTGTCCCAGGCTCCGCCTGAGTTGGCAAGGAATATGGCAAGGATGAATCCCGCGCCAAGACCACCGATGAGAAGTCCCATGACACCTGCTTCTCCAAGAATGATACCAACAAGTATAGGAACTATGATCGCCGTAAGTGCAGGAGCTATCATCTCATGCTGGGCGGCCTTTGTAGAGATTTCCACACAACGCTTATAGTCAGGACGTTGTTTACCTTGCAGAATGCCGGCAATCTCCTTGAACTGACGACGCACCTCGACTACCATTTTCTGCGCAGCTCGTCCGACAGCGTTCATAGTCATACCGCAGAACAAGAAGGCCATCATCGCACCCACGAAGACTCCGGCCAGAACCCTTGGGTTCATCAAATTAACCTGATAATAATCAATGATCTGCGGAATTGTGGCTTCTGCGACATTGACAACCCTGTCTCCGATCTGAAGCACGGCCTGTCCCATGTGCAGAAGGCCGATCTTTATCTCCTCAATATATGAAGCGAGGAGAGCCAACGCTGTCAAAGCGGCAGAACCGATGGCGAAACCCTTTCCTGTAGCCGCAGTGGTGTTGCCGAGAGCATCAAGAGTATCGGTACGATGGCGAACCTCCGGATCCAACTCGCTCATCTGGGCGTTGCCGCCGGCATTGTCTGCGATAGGGCCGTAAGCGTCAGTCGCAAGTGTTATACCCAAAGTTGACAGCATTCCGACTGCTGCAATGCTGATTCCGTACAAGCCATTGCTGATGTAAGCAGGATCAAAAGAGAACCCGGTCGCACACAGATAGGAAACCAGAATAGCGATGACTATGGTGACCACAGGAATGCAGGTAGAAATCATTCCGAGGCCGATGCCGTTGATGATCACCGTCGCAGGGCCGGTCTGTGAACTCTCGGCCAGTTTTTGGGTTGGCTTGTAGGAGTGAGAGGTGTAATACTCTGTGGCCTTTCCGATTATGACCCCGGAAAGCAGGCCGGCGATCACTGAAAGGCTAAGCTGCCACCAGTTTTCAAACCCGAGGACATAGAACACAGCGAATGTAAGCACAGCGATAAGGACTGCGCTGAGGTTTGTACCGATGCTCAAAGACTTGAGAAGTTGCTGAAGTCCAGCCCCTTCCTTGGTCTTGACGGCGTATATTCCAATGATTGACAGAATCACTCCTATAGCGGCGATCATCATCGGAGCCAGAATAGCCCTCATCTGAGCATCCACGTCACCGAAGAATGCGGAGGCGCCCAAAGCCATTGTGGCAAGAACGGAGCCGCAGTAGGATTCATAGAGATCCGCACCCATACCTGCGACATCACCCACGTTGTCGCCTACATTGTCAGCGATGGTGGCCGGATTTCTCGGATCATCCTCTGGGATATCCTGCTCAACCTTTCCAACGATGTCCGCACCGACATCAGCGGCCTTGGTGTAGATACCGCCACCCACTCTTGCGAAAAGAGCCTGAGTGGACGCACCCATTCCGAAAGTAAGCATCGTGGTGGTGATGACAACCAAAGTCTGAGACTCACTTACCTCATGCACAAAGGCATTCAGAATCACCCACCAGATAGAAATGTCAAGCAGACCGAGACCGACAACGGTAAGTCCCATGACAGCACCGGAACGGAAAGCCAGTTTCAGACCAGCGTTAAGGGATTTGCTGACAGCATTCGCTGTCCTTGCCGAAGCGTATGTGGCGGTTCTCATGCCGACATAACCGGCAAGGGCCGAGAAGAACCCACCTGTCAGGAATGCGAACGGCACCCATTTGTTCTGAACACCGAATCCGAACGCAAGAACACAGAACAGGACGGCAAGGACGATGAACACCATGCCAACGACTTTGTATTGTTGCTTAAGGTATGCCATTGCACCTTCGCGGACATACTGGGCGATTTCCTTCATTGTTGGTGTACCTTCATTTTCTTTCTTCATCTGATGGTAGAAGAGCCATGCGAAGAAGAGGGCTATCACTGAAGCCACTGGTACAGAATAGAACAGACAATTCATAAATTGATTAGTTATAACGATTTATATAATATCATCAAAAAAAAGGGTTCTTCCAACCCTTACAACGCACAAATATAAGAAAATTGTGGAGACATATAGCATATGGGGCCACAAAAAAGTTAAAAAAATGGCGGCCGTAATCCGGTCGCCATTTCATTTGATCCGTGAAGACTTTATTCAGCCTTAGGAGCCTCCTCCTGAGCCGGAGTCTCAACAGCCGGAGCCTCAGCCTTCTTGGCACGGCTACGACGTGTTGACTTCTTCTCCTCTTTCTTGGCGGCAAGAGCAGCCTCGTTGAAATCAACGAGCTCAATAAGCGCCATGTCGGCTCCGTCACCCTGACGGAAACCTAAGTGGAGCACGCGGGTGTAGCCTCCTGGACGATCTGCGATTTTCGCCGAAACGACTCCGAAGAGTTCCTTGACAGCCTCCTTATTCTTGAGGTAGCTGAAAACGGTTCTGCGTGAATGAGTCGTGTCCTCCTTTGACTTTGTGATGAGAGGTTCAACATATGACTTCAGAGCCTTTGCCTTGGCAACGGTAGTCGTGATCCTCTTGTGCATGATCAAAGAAGTCGCCATGTTGGCCAACATTGCCTTACGGTGGCCAGACTTGCGGCCAAGGTGATTGATTGCTTTATTGTGCCTCATTTCTATGCGTTCTTTTTCTTGGGTTCAATATTATATTTTCTTACATCCATCCCGAACTGGAGCTTCATCTTCTCCACGAGCTGATCGATCTCATTGAGCGACTTCTTTCCAAAGTTCCTGAACTTCATGAGTTCGTTCCTTGAATAGGAAACAAGGTCGGCGAAAGTGTCGATGTCAGCAGCTTTCAGACAGTTGTACGCTCTTACTGAGAGTCCCATGTCGGAAAGTTTTGTGAGAAGAAGATGTCTCATCCTGAGGCTTTCCTCGTCAAGTTCCTTTGAATCGGACTCGACAGCGCTCTCGATGGAAATCTTCTTGTCATCCGTGAAAAGCTTGAAGTGATAGATCAGGATACTGGCCGCCTCCTGAAGCGCCATATTAGGTGAGATAGATCCATCCGTGATTATCTCAAGATTCAGCTTCTCGTAGTCGGTCTTCTGCTCGACACGCCAAGGCTCGATTGTCCAGTTGACCTTTCTGATAGGAGTGTAAGCAGCATCGACAAGAATGGTACCTATCGGCATGTTCTCCTCCCTCATCTCCTCGGCCGGAACAAATCCGCGGCCCTTGGTGATGGTCAAAGAAATCTCGAGTGTGACAGACGGTTCGAGTGAGCAGATGTGCTGCTCAGGGTTCAACACCTTGAAAGAAGACAATCCTTTAGAAATATCCTCTGCGGTAAATTCATTCTTACCGCTAATTACAATGTTCGCCACCTCGGAGTCAACAGAATCAACCATTCTCTTGAACCTGATAGTCTTCAGGTTGAGAATGATGTCCTGCATTCCCTCGATCACACCAGGGATGGTCGCGAACTCCTGATCCACGCCCGAAATCCTGATCTGACTGATAGCAAAACCTTCCAGAGAGGCGAGAAGGATGCGCCGGAGAGCGTTGCCGATAGTCTGCCCGTATCCAGGCTCAAGAGGCCTGAATTCGAAGCGGCCGACGGTATCGGTGCCTTCGAGCATTATCACCTTGTCCGGTTTCTGAAATGCCAAGATTGCCATATTAATTCTTTTTGGGTGTTACTATTACTTAGAGTACAGATCGACGATGAGCTGTTCGTTGATGTTCTCAGGGATGTCAGCCCTGGCAGGAAGATTCAGGAACTTGCCTGAAAGCGCCTTAGGGTCGAACTCGATCCATGAATATTTAGGAGCTGAAGCGACAGCCTTCTGAATGACCTCAAGGCTCTTTGAACGCTCTCTGACCGCAACCACGTCTCCAGGTTTTACCTGAACTGAAGGGATGTTGCAGACCTCACCGTTAAGGGTGATGTGAGCATGGCTTACAAGCTGTCTCGCAGCGGCTCTTGTAGGAGCGATGCCCATTCTGTAGACAACATTGTCAAGCCTTGACTCAAGAAGGAGGAGAAGGTTCTCACCTCTCAGACCCGACATCTTGGAAGCCTTCAGGTAGGTGTTGTGGAACTGACGCTCAAGAAGGCCGTACATATACCTTACCTTCTGCTTTTCCTTGAGCTGAATTCCATATTCACGCTGCTTTTTGCGCTTCGCCGCCAGACCGTGCTGTCCCGGAGGATAATTTCTCTTTTCGAAATCCTTGTCGCTTCCGAAAATAGGCTCGCCGAACTTACGGGCGATTTTAGTGCTAGGACCAATATATCTTGCCATAGTAATTTTTGTTTTAATTCATTGATTAGACTTTACGACGGCCTTTTGGTCTACATCCGTTGTGAGGCATCGGGGTCACGTCGACAATCTCGGTGACAACGATTCCTGCGTTGTTGATGGTCCTGATAGCGGACTCACGACCGGCGCCAGGACCCTTGACGAAGACTTTCACTTTACGGAGACCTGCGTCGAAAGCGGTCTTCGCAGCATCCTCGGCAGCCACCTGAGCAGCGTACGGGGTGTTCTTCTTGGAACCTCTGAAGCCGCTCTTGCCGGCTGAGGACCAACTGATTACCTGACCCTGATTGTTGGTCAAGGCAATGATCACATTATTGAAGGTTGATGAAATATGGGCCTGGCCCGTAGCCTCAACCTTGACAACTCTCTTTGATGATGTTGTTTTCTTTGCCATAATTCATCTAGTTTTACTTGGTCGCCTTCTTCTTGTTGGCAACAGTCTTCTTCTTGCCCTTTCTTGTGCGGGCATTGTTCTTTGTGCTCTGACCGCGGACTGGAAGACCGATACGATGACGGATACCTCTGTAGCAACCGATATCCATCAGTCGTTTGATATTCATCTGGACGGAGGAACGGAGCTCACCTTCAATCTTGTACTCCTCGGTGATGAGGGTACGGATGGCGGCGACCTGATCGTCGTTCCATTCACCGACCTTGATGTCGTAATCGATACCGCACTTCTCGAGAATCTCTCTCGCTGAGCTGCGGCCGATACCGTAGATGTAGGTAAGACCTATCTCACCTCTTTTGTTGTTCGGTAAATCAACACCGGCTATTCTTGCCATAATTTATCTTAGACTTTATTTGTTTTACAAACTACTGTTATCCCTGGCGCATCTTGAACTTAGGGTTCTTCTTGCAGATGACATAAAGACGGCCTTTGCGTCTGACGATCTTGCAATCATCACTGCGCTTCTTGATGGATGTTTTGACTTTCATATCGTGAATATTTTTATTTGTACCTGAAAGATATTCTTCCCTTTGTCAAATCATAAGGTGAAATTTCAACCCTCACCTTGTCTCCAAGGAGGATGTGGATGAAATTCATTCTCATCTTGCCGGAGATGTTGCAGAGAAGGACATGACCGTTCTCAAGCTCCACCTTGAACATCGCGTTGGGAAGAGTCTCGATCACTTTTCCGTCTTGTTCTATCGCTACTTGTTTGGACATTGAAAAAACACTTTAAAATTTACCAGTACTTTCTATATAATCAAACGTTGACAGTTGCTCCGCCTTGCCTTTACGAACAACAACCGTAAGCTCATAGTGAGCCGCGTTCCTGTGGTCGGATGTGTGCACAGCCCAACCATTTCTGGCCACATACACTCCTCTGCCCCCTGCATTGATCATTGGTTCGATGCAGATGACCATTCCATCCACAAGTCTGCACCCGTGCCCCTGACGTCCGTAGTTAGGAACGCCCGGAGCCTCGTGCATCTCTTTCCCCAGTCCGTGTCCTTCTAGTTCACGGACAACGGAGAAGCCGAATGACTCAGCGTACGATTGCACCGCGTGTCCGATGTCACCTGTCCTGTTACCGGCAACCGCAGCCTCGATACCTTTGTAGAGCGAAGCCTTGGTAACATCCATAAGCTTACGGGTCTCGGCGTCCACTTCCCCGACAGGGAAAGTGTAAGCCGAATCACCGTTATAGCCTTTGTACAGGGTGCCGATGTCAGCAGTCACGATGTCGCCCTCCTTGAGGACATAATCCGACGGAAAACCGTGGACTACAACATCGTTGACAGATGTACATATCGCAGCGGGAAAACCTTCGAATCCAAGAAAACTAGGAATGGCTCCGTTGTCGCGGATAAAAGTCTCGGCCACCTCATTCAACCTCGCGGTTGTCACACCCGGGGCGACCACCTTGCCGACTTCAGCCAATGTCTTTGAGACAAGTATGGCATTCTCGCGCAAGAGCTCGATTTCCTCTTCTGTCTTAGGCTTAACCATCAATCCTGTTGATTATCAAAATTACATTCCTGAGCGACCGCTGATACGTCCAGTCTTCATCAGACCATCGTAATGACGCATCAGAAGATAACTCTCTATCTGCTGAAGTGTGTCAAGGACAACGCCCACGAGAATCAATAGTGAGGTACCACCATAGAAGCTTGCGAACTGATCCTGAACACCCATGATCCTGGCGAAAGCAGGAAGAATGGCGATGATGGCGAGGAATATCGAGCCAGGAAGGGTCACCTTTGACATGATGGCGTCAAGGTAATTGACTGTGGCTTTTCCAGGTTTCACGCCAGGGATGAATCCACCGTTCTTCTTCATGTCCTCGGCCATCATGGTAGGGTTTACCGTGACGGCAGTGTAGAAGTACGTGAAGATGACAACGAGGAGTCCGAAAATCAGGTTATACCAGAATCCGGTGTAGTTACCGAGAGTGGCCGCTAGACCTCTGGTCGCGTCAAAGCGCGAGAACAGGAGCGGGAACAGCATCAAAGCCTGTGCGAAAATGATAGGCATGACACCTGCCGCATTAATCTTCAGAGGGATGTACTGGCGGACACCGCCGTACTGTCTGTTGCCGACAACTCTCTTGGCATACTGTACAGGAACTCTTCTGACACCCTGGACAAGGGCGATGGTCGCCACAATGACAAGGAACCAGATGATCAGTTCCACAATCAGGGCGATAGGACCGCCGCCGGCTGTGGTGCTGACTTTTGTTCCGATCTCACTTACGAGAGCGAAAGGCAGACGGGCCACGATACCGATCATGATGATCAGGGATATACCGTTGCCGATACCTCTGTCCGTGATCCTCTCACCAAGCCACATGACGAACATCGAGCCGGACATCAAGATGATGGTGGCGACGAGGTTGTACATGAATCTGCTCCAACCGAGCTGGGTTTCCGCAAGGAAAGCGGCTCCCGGAATCTGACTGTGGATGGAAGCGATGTAGGCAGGTCCCTGAATGCAGAGAATAAGGATGGTGAGGTATCTGGTGAGCTGATTCATCTTTCTGCGGCCGCTTTCGCCCTCCATCTGGAGTTTCCTGAAATAAGGGACGAACATGCCCAGAAGCTGAATCACGATTGACGCGGAGATGTACGGCATCACTCCCAGCGCAAAGATGGAAGCGTTACCGAAGGCACCTCCGGAGAACATATTCAAAAGACCGACGAGTCCCTGCTGGGTGCTGTCCTGAAGGGAAGCAAGCAAGGTCGTGTCGATACCAGGCAGCACGATAAAGCAACCCAACCTGTAAACCAGGATGAGAAGGAACGTGTAGCCGAGCCTCGTACGAAGTTCCTCGATCTTGAAGATGTTCTTTATTGTCTCAATAAACTTCTTCATCGCTATTTGCCGATTACGATTGTCTTACCGCCGGCGGCTTCGATCTTAGAGACCGCTGATGCGGAGAACGCGTCAGCGGTTACAGTGACAGCGGCAGTGATCTCACCGTTTCCAAGAACCTTGACGAGTTCCTTGGCATCGGCAAGTCCGGCCGCCTTGATGTCTTCAAGGCCGATCTCAACTTTTCCGAGAGACTCGGAAAGAGCCTGAATGGCAGCCACGTTGACAGCCTTGTACTCAATTCTGGTAGGGTTCTTGAATCCGAACTTCGGCACACGTCTCTGGATAGGCATCTGGCCTCCCTCGAAACCGATCTTATGTTCGTAGCCGGCGCGGGCCTGTGCACCCTTGGTACCACGGGTGGAAGTACCACCTTTACCGGAACCCTGGCCACGGCCAAGACGCTTGCTGTTATGAGTCGCACCCTTTGCAGGTTTCAAATTTTCCAGTTTCATCTATTCGTCCTCCTGATTAGATTTCTTCTACTGTTACAAGGTGACGGATCTTGGCGAGCTGGCCTTCTGTCACCGGAGTCTTCTCGACCTCCACGGTCTGGTGCATTCTGCGGATGCCAAGAGTGGTCAGATTTGCGATCTGCCTCTTTGTGGCTCCGTTCTTGCTTCTTACCTGTGTTATCTTAAGCTTTGCCATAACTATGTCTCCTGCTAACCGTTAAATACTTTACTCATAGGAATTCCACGGAGACCGGCCACAGTGTAGGCGTCCCTCATCTGCGTAAGGGCGGTAACCGTGGCTTTCACAAGGTTGTGAGGGTTGGAAGAACCCTTTGACTTTGCAAGCACATTCTGGATACCGGCAGACTCAAACACTGCACGCATGGCGCCACCAGCCTTCACTCCGGTACCAGGGGCAGCCGGCTTCATGAATACTACTGAACCACCGAACTTGGATTCCTGCTCGTGTGGAATGGTTGTGTTGATGATAGGAATCTTCACAAGATTCTTCTTGGCGTCCTCGACACCCTTAGCGATGGCGGCAGTTACCTCATTGGCTTTTCCAAGACCATAACCAACAACGCCGTTCTCGTCACCCACAACCACAATAGCGGCAAAGCGGAAGTGACGACCACCCTTAGTGACCTTAGTCACTCTCTGGATGGCGACCAATCTGTCCTTTAATTCAAGATCAGAAGTCTTTACTCTTTTAACATTTGTATTTGCCATAGTCTTTCAATTAGAAAATAAGGCCACCTTCACGGGCAGCGTCGGCCAAACTTTTAACTCTACCGTGATAGAGGTAACCCCCACGGTCAAAAGAGATGGTGGTGATTCCTTTCTCCTTGGCGCGCTCGGCGATCGCCTTTCCGACGATGGCTGCGGCGTCGATGCCGTTCTTGCCCTTGCACTCAGCGGCAAGAACCTTGTCATTGGATGCGGCGGCGACGAGTGTCACGCCTCTCTCATCGTCCACAACCTGGACGTAGATCTGCTTATTGCTTCTGAAGACAACCATTCTTGGCCTCTCAGCTGTTCCATTGACATGCTTACGGATGCGGTAATGGACTCTTCTTCTTCTTTCTATTCTATTCAATGCCATATCTATGTCCTCCTATTATTTAGCTCCGGCAGTCTTACCGGCCTTGCGGCGAAGCTGCTCGCCGGCGAACTTTATACCCTTGCCCTTATAAGGTTCAGGCTTGCGGAGTGAACGAATCTTGGCAGCCACCTGTCCGATGAGCTGCTTGTCAATACTCTTGAGGATAAGAACAGGGTTCTCACCTTTCTTCACATCAGGAACTTCAGCCTTGATCTCAGGAGCGAGCATAAGCTGTACATCATGGGAGTAGCCGAGCGAGAAGGTCAGGAGTTGGCCCTGAGCCGCGACACGGTAACCTACACCGACGAATTCCTGCTTTGTCTGGTAACCCGTTGAGACACCGACAACCATATTGTGCACGAGAGCGCGGTAAAGACCGTGCATCGAGCGATGTCTTGGCTGGTCAGTAGGACGGGTGAACTTGATTTCGTTATCCTCTACGGTGACAGTGATGTCCGGATCAACTTTCTGGCTCAACTCACCAAGAGGTCCTTTAACCTTCACAACGTTGCCAGGGAGAACTTCTACGCTCACCTTGTCCGGAAGGCTTACAGGCAATTTACCGATTCTTGACATTATTCTTTTCTTTAATCGTTAATAAACATAGCAAACAACCTCACCACCGACATTCAGGTTCTTGGCTTCCTTGTCTGTGATGACTCCCTTTGAGGTAGAAAGGATAGCGATGCCGAGTCCGTTCAGAACCCTTGGCATATTCTCTACATCAGCGTAGACACGCATACCCGGAGTTGAAACGCGCTTGATTTTCTTGATCGCGGCCATCTTTGTCTGCGGATGGTACTTGAGAGCGATCTTGATGGTGTTGTAAGGGGTGCCCTCAACAATCTTGTAACTGAGGATGTAGCCCTTCTCACAAAGGATCTCAGTGATGGCGGCCTTCATCTTTGAGGATGGAATCTCAACGATCTTCTTTCCTGCCAGATAGGCGTTGCGGATCCTTGTAAGATAATCTGCAATTGGATCAGTCATTGTTTTTTGTTTTTTGATCGACGTCACGTAGGACGCCCGATATCCGATTGTTAATAAAATAATATATCGCTGTTACCAGCTAGCTTTCTTGACGCCTGGGATGAGACCATTGCTGGCCATCTCACGGAACTGGATTCTGCTCAATCCGAATGCCCTCATATAGCCCTTTGGACGGCCGGTGAGAGAGCAGCGGTTGTGCAGACGTACAGGAGAAGCGTTCTTAGGGAGCTTGTCCAGAGCGGCCCAATCGCCAGCCTCCTTGAGTGCCTGCCTTTTAGCGGCATATTTGGCAACCAGTTTCGCGCGCTTTACCTCGCGGGCTTTCATTGATTCTTTTGCCATATTCCTTAGTTATTATGTTTCTTGAAAGGCAGACCGAACGCGGCGAGGAGAGCGTGAGCCTCTTCGTCGGTCTTGGCTGTTGTGACGAAAGTGATCTCCATTCCGTGGATCCTAGGGTTCTTGTCGATGTCCACCTCAGGGAAAATGATCTGCTCCTTGAGACCGAGAGTGTAGTTTCCTCTGCCGTCCATCTTCTCGGCGATTCCGTTGAAGTCTCTGATTCGCGGAAGGGAAATGCGGATGAGCCTTTCGAGGAACTCATACATCTTGACATCGCGAAGAGTGACCTTCACTCCGATAGGCATGCCCTTACGGAGACGGAAGTTGGAGACGTCCTTTCTGGATGTGGTGAGAAGCGGCTTCTGACCAACGATCTTAGCGAGCTCCTCAGCCGCCTCCTCAACAAGTTTCTTGTCATTGGTGGCCTCGCCGATTCCTTCGTTGATGGTAATCTTGACGAGCTTAGGAACCTGCATAACAGTCGTGTAAGAGAACTGCTTCATGAGCTTCTCCACGATCTCTTCCTTGTAAACCTTCTTGAGGGAAGGAATATATCCTGCAGGAAGCGCCTGCGCTTCAGCCGGTTTGTTTGTAGCTTTCTTTGCCATAGTTACTTAATCTCCTCTCCTGATTTCTTAGCGTAGCGGACTTTCTTTCCGTCCACAAACTTGTAGCCCACTCTTGTCGGCTTGTTCTGCGCAGGGTCGATCAGCTGGACGTTAGAAACGTGGATTCCGGCTTCCTGCTTTACGATGCCGCCCTGAGGCTGCTTAGCGTTTGGCTTTGTGTGCTTGCTGACAACGTTGACGCCTTCAACGATGACGCGATCCTTGGCAGGGATGACGGTCAGGACCTTACCGGTCTTTCCCTTGTCGTTACCGGCATTCACATACACGGTGTCACCCTTCTTAATATGTAACTTTTTCATAATTCTCAATTATTAAAGGACCTCCGGCGCCAGTGAAACAATCTTCATGTAGTTCTCACGCAGCTCTCTGGCCACAGGGCCGAAGATACGTGTTCCGCGAAGCTCACCCGCGTTGTTCAGAAGAACGCACGCGTTGTCGTCGAAACGGATGTAAGATCCGTCCGGCCTGCGGATTTCTTTCTTTGTACGGACAACGACAGCCTTGGAGACCGAGCCTTTCTTGGCGTCACCGCCAGGAAGAGCGCTCTTGATCGCAACTACGATCTGGTCGCCCACTGTCGCATATCTATGATGCGTACCGCCAAGCACACGGATGCAGAGGACCTCCTTTGCACCGCTGTTGTCGGCAACCTGTAAACGTGTTTCCTGCTGTATCATACTACTTAACTTTTTCTACGATTTCAACTAATCTCCACCTCTTGGTCTTGCTGAGAGGACGGGTTTCCATAATGCGCACGGTATCTCCCTCGCTGCACTCGTTCTTGTCATCCTGAGCGACGAACTTGGTGGTCTGCTTGATGAACTTACCGTAGAGAGGATGCTCCTTCTTGGTCTCGACCGCAACGATGATGGTCTTGTCCATCTTATTGCTGACCACTACGCCGATTCTTTCCTTACGAAGATTTCTTTCCATAAGACTGATGATTATTTCTGTTCATTTTCTTTCTCAGCGAGGATAGTGAGCATACGAGCGATATCCTTTCTGATTTTCTTGAATTCCGATGTGTTC
Source organism: uncultured Bacteroidales bacterium (assembly GCA_934698975.1). GTDB lineage: Bacteria > Bacteroidota > Bacteroidia > Bacteroidales > UBA932 > Cryptobacteroides. The sequence goes on along the minus strand of CAKUVR010000008.1, from coordinate 68,532 downwards.
TCCAATGGAGAGATGGCGTGGTTGAGCTTCATCGTGTCAAGCCTGTTCTTTTCAACCTGGATGCGGTCCTGCAGATCTGCAATGGACATCTCGCGAACTTCAGATGTTTTCATTATTCCTTCTCCATTTATTATTCAACATAATCCCTGCGCACCACGAACTTAGTGGCGATAGGAAGCTTGTGGGCGGCAAGGCGCATGGCCTCTTTGGCGATCGCGAGCGAAACGCCGTCAGCCTCGAAGATGATACGTCCCGGGGTTACAGGAGCGACGAATCCCTGAGGATCACCCTTACCTTTACCCATACGGGTGTCGAGAGGCTTCTTGGTGAAAGGCTTGACCGGGAAGATTCTGATCCAGATCTGTCCCTCACGGTTCATACAACGTGAAATAGCCTGACGCGCGGATTCAATCTGCTGCGCTGTGATCCAGCAGTTCTCGAGGGTCTTGAGACCGAAGGAACCGAACGCGAGCTGGTTGCCCCTCTGGGCCATACCCTTCATCACGTTCTTTTGTTCTCTTCTGAACTTAGTTTTCTTTGGTTGTAACATTGCTGTACTACTTTAATAATTTCCAAATTCTCCAAAATCTATTGAATATCAACGCATTGCGCCACTATACCCTAGAATTTGGGACTGCAAATTTAGCAAAAATTTATGGATTTCAAACATAATTTGAAAAATATTTCAACTTTTTCGACCACGAAAACATCAAAAGAAACGTATCATTTTCAAAGCGTTAGAATTTAAGCAGAAAAATATTTATGTTCAATTTCGACAGCGTCGTCGCCGACCTATAAACATTCTTTTACATGGCACACTTTTTTCAGGAAATATGTACCTTTGCAAGTCGGGAACCAAGATGAAAAGGCTGACTTCATACGTGACCTGCGTCCTGGCAGGGTTGCTGGCGGTGACTGGACTCTCCGCCGGCCGTGTCGGCGACGTTCCTCCTCAGGCTGGAGGCAAAGGACGCGCCGGCTATATGGGCTATCGCGTGGAGCACGGAGACACAGCTTATTATGACAGCATCGACCCGGCCTGGATTTTCCCAAGGGGCTACAGAGGCGGCAAAAGAGACCTGAAAAAATACTACCGTCTTGTCTACAACTTCAACAAAGTCTACCCATACGCCCTTCTGGCCAAAGACATGGAGATGCAGGCTGGCAGGCATATCACACAGAGCGGCCTGAAGCGCGGAAAAAAGGAGAAATATGTCAGCCGCCTCCAGAAAGAGCTTTTGGACGCTTACGAGAAGCCGCTCAGGAATATGACGATCTCGCAGGGAAAACTTCTCATCAAATTGGTGGACAGGGAGATAGGGAAATCTTCATATTCAATCATCAAGGATTATAAAAGCGGGATTTCCGCCGGATTCTGGCAAGGTGTGGCCAAAATCTTCGGGCAGAACCTGAAGTCTCACTATGACCCGAACGGAGAGGACAGGATAACCGAGTATCTTGTCGAGAAATGGCAGAGAGGCGAATTCGATGCCCTGTATTACTCGATATTCTGGGAAATGCCCAAGCACCCCGACATCGTGTCGAAGGAGATAAAGTTCGACGAGTGAGGAGCCATCCAGTCCTTCAGGATGAGAAGCCTCGCTCCGGTCGGAAGCCGCAGGTCCTCACTCACATGGAAATGTCCGAATATGAAATAGTCGATATGCTTTCGTCCGGAGTAGTCCACGGCGAATTTGTACAAAGGTTCATCGGAGCCTCTGAATACATATTCCATACTCTTCGCGACCCGGCTTTTCTTTGACCAGCCTTTCCCGAAGCGGAAGGCGATGTATGGATGCAGCAGACTGAATATGCTTTGGAAGAACTTGTTGCGGAATCCCCATCGCATCAGTTTATACCATTTGTGCCCAGGCCCGAGGCCATCGCCATGGCCAAGGCAGAACACTTTGCCGCCGATCTCTGTGACATATGGCTGCTGAAGAATCTTTATGCCCAGTTCCTCAAAATAATGGAAGCACCAGATGTCGTGGTTGCCCTGAAAAAAGCAGACCTCGACACCTGCGTCCATCAAATCCATCAAGGCCGCGAACACTCGGACATAACCTTTCGGGACCACATCATGATACTCATACCAGAAATCCCATATGTCGCCCAGAAGGTACAAAGTCTTCGCGCGATCCTTGGGAATAGACTTCAGGAAACTGACAAAGCGGGCTTCCCTGTCTGCCGGGTCGTTCACGTCCAGTCCGAGGTGGACATCCGACACAAAATATGAAAGCGTTCTGTCAGCCATAGCGTTATCATGAATATGCCTATGCGAATATCAGCAAAAGAAGCGAGACGGCAAGGCAGTATAGGGCGAACCATGTCAGCCTGGCCTTCTTCACGATCGCTATCATTACCTTGCAGGCGAAAAGTCCAGACAGGAAAGCGGCAAGGAAACCCACGGCAAGGCAGACAGGACTGAGACCGCCGCCCAAAGCAGTTTCACCGGTAAGCCCCTTGAGAAGATCCAGGAACTGTTCCCCGATGATAGGCACGAGAACCATAAGAAAAGAGAACTGTGCCATCACATCACGCTTGACACCGCACAAAAGGCCGGTAGCGATGGTGGTTCCGGAACGGGAGAGTCCTGGAGCCACGGCGGCAGCCTGCCCTAGCCCCACCACCAAAGCCTGCCAATAGGATATTCCGTTACGCGCCTTGGACACCTGCGGTTCATCCTTACCGGCAGCGGACGAGCGTCCGGGAATGTCGGAAAGATACAGAAGGATAGCGGTGATGATCAGGCACACGGCCACCGTGAACAGATTGTCAGCGAACAAGGCTTCAACCTTGTCCTTGAAAAGCAGCCCGACAACCGCCACAGGAATCATGGACACCACTATCTTGAACACATAGTCCGTCTCATCGTTGTAGGTGAATCTGAACAACCCGGCCAGCAGCCTGCATATCGGCTTACGGAACACGACAATCGTGCTCAGCACCGTCGCTAGATGCACGGTCACGGTGAAATCCAGGAAGCCCTCTCCGTCAACGCCCAGCAGATCCCTCACAATCATAAGGTGGCCGCTGGAACTGACCGGCAGGAATTCGGTAAGTCCTTGAACGATTCCCAAAAGGAAAGCCTGCAACCAGTTCATCGGCTATTTGTTTTCAGTGTTCTTGGGACGCCGCATGATCGCGACGATCTCGATGACAATCCCGCAAATGATCACGAGTGGCGCGGCCACCAACCTGCGGAAATCGAACATGGCCCAGTTGAACTTGTCCGGATCCACTGTGCCTCCACCTATCATCAGAACAAAACCGGCCACCATAACGACAAGCCCCATGAGGAGCATCCGCAGGCCTTTGCCGGTGATTGACATCTTGGTGTTATCTGACATATTCCTGAATTAATTAATTATTAGCAATAAAGTTCATCTTTGGAGAGCGAGACAAGGTGTCCCACGACCACCGCCGTGCTGACGGTGCAGATCACGACACCGGCCATCATGACCACGCTGATCACAATCAGGAGAAGGTCAAGCCTGAACACTTCAAAGAGCTGCACGAATTCGCTTCTGACGAAGAACAGGATACCGACCAGCATCAAAATGGCCAGAAGGGCGGAAAACAGCCCCTGAAACACAGCCTGAACCAAGAATGGTGCGCGGATGAAAGACTTCGTGGCGCCAACCAGTTTCATTGTGTGAATCGTGAATCTTCGGGAGAACACGTTGAGCCTCACCGTGTTGTTTATCAAAACGAAAGAGATGAACAAGAGCAGGACAATAAAGACGCCCAGAACCGCCGATATCTTCCTGAGGTTGGTGTTCAGTTTGTCCACAAGAGATTGCTGGTAGACAACCTCATCGACCAAAGGAGAACTCAATATCTTTTTCTTGACCACCTCCAAACTGTCCGAAGACACATAGTCAGCTCTCAGCGTCACATCCACGGAAACGGGAATCGGAGCGGTCTCGAAAACATTCAGAAAATCCTCTCCCAGGAGTTCGGCCATCTCTTTCGTTCCCTGCTCCCTCGACACGAACGTGGTGCTTTTGATGAATGGCATGGCATCCAGTTCCGAGACATATTCCATCGCCTCGTCCTCGCCGACCTCCTGCTTCATAAGCACCGAGACCTGCATGTTCTCCTTGAAATAGTCCGAGATGCTTCTGGCATTGGCAACCAAAAGTCCGGCCACCCCCACCAGCAACAGCACAAGGCTGATGCTTATGACAGTGGACAGCCAGGCTCCTATGAGCCTCCGACGTATCAATTTGTTTTCTCCTGCCGCCATTTTCGCGCAATGCTCCAAATTGGTTTCAAAGATAGTGAAATATCGAAATATGAAAAAAAATTCTTACCTTTGTAAGACAAGAAATTTACCATGGGAAGACCCGTAAACAGAGTTTTATTCGTCAATTCGGAAATCATGCCGTTCCTGCCGGAGACACCGATCTCCAGGATCGGCCGCTGTCTGCCGCAGGGCATTCAGGAACGTAAGAAGGAAATCAGGGCGTTCATGCCACGCTATGGATGCATAAACGAGCGCAAGAACCAACTGCATGAAGTGATCCGGCTTTCCGGAATGAACATCATCATCGGAGATGTGGACAGGCCGCTCGTGATCAAGGTGGCCTCGATTTCGTCTGCCAGGATTCAGGTCTATTTCATCGACAACGAGGACTATTTCCGCCGCAAGCAGATCTCCTGTGACGCGGACGGAAAGTTTTTCGAGGATAACGGGCAAAGAGCCATCTTCTTCGCGAGAGGTGTGCTGGAGACAGTCAAGAAACTGCGCTGGGCTCCTGATGTCATCCATTGCCAGGGATGGATCTCGCATCTGGTGCCGCTCTACCTCAAGAAAGCGTATAACGGGGATCCCATATTCAGCGGGAGCAGGATTGTGACATCCCTTTACAGCGAGATCGCCGGTGAGAGCTTCTCACCTTCATTCAAGGACAACGTCCTCTTCGGCGGCATAAAGCCGGCTGATGTGCCGCTTCCGGACAATCCCACTGGCATAAATCTTGCTGAAACCGCCGCCATGTATTCAGACGGTATAATATTCGGAGACAAAGACGTTGCCCCTGAACTGATCAGATTCTGTGAGGGCAGGAATATACCGACGCTTCCTTTCAATGAGGAGTCGATAGCCAGCGGACGCTACATCGAGGAATACGACAACTTTTATCAACAGTTGCAGTAAATGAGAAAGTTCACAGCAATCATCGCCCTTATGGCAGGTCTCGTGTCTTGCGTAGGGGTGGATCAGAACCTCGGAGGAGACTATATTCCAACCGATCAGAAATACGACTTCCACACGGCGGAGTTCGACCTCGACGAGATTTGGATGAAATCCATCGACAGCCTCACGGCATATTCTTCCAGAAGAATCACCATCGGTTCCATCCGTGACGAGACTTTCGGGCTTTTCAGCAGGGGAAGCGTCGTGACGCTTGTCCCAGTGCTGGACTCAGTGGATTTCGGAAAAGATCCGGTGTTCCAAAGGTTCAAGTTCAAGGCTGCCGTGGATTCAGTCTCCGTGGCAGACGAGAATCAAATGAACATTCTCCAGAACGTCAATGTCTATGCGCTCACAGAGCCGCTCGGCACCAAGGATTACTTCTCCAGAGCCGAAATCAAGCACGGAGACAAAAGGATCACGAAAGGGGTTCCTGTCGCCAACGGTCAGGACTCGCTGACGTTCGAGTTCACAGAGGACTACGGAAAGCAATATCTGAGCATGACTCAAGACGACCTCAAGGATCTGAAGACCTACACAAAGAAGTTTCCTGGAATATACCTCTGCACCGACGACCCCGTCGGCAACGGTGGAAGGTTCGACATGTTCGAGCTGGACATCCTAAGGCTTGTCAGCCAGAGTTCCGGAGCGTCCTACATCGCAAGAACCGACAACTACGCCATACTTTACTTCAACGGAGAATTCAATGGAGAAAGAAAGGATTCGAGCCTGATGTTCTATTTCAGTCCGATCGAAATGCAGGATCTCGATTCTCTGATCAATGTAAAGAAAGTTCCTTCTCAGTACGTGTTCAATGTTGACCGCCATGAATCGGACCATCTTGTCGGTAAAGCGGATGACAAGATTCTGATTGAAGGAGGAAGCGGGGTCAAGCCGGTTGTCCCGGCGTCAGAGATCCAGCGTCTGGTCAACGCTGAGATTGTAAAAAAAGGCGGCGACCCTGTAACAACCCTGATTTCCAAGGCCACGATCGAGATGCCGTTCGATTTTCCGGAAGACTACACGACAATGTTCCGTTACCCAAAGGTCTTGAGCCCGACCATCAAGATCAGCACCGACACGACTGTTACTTTCGCCGGACTGACTGACGCAAGCGCTTCGGACGAGAACCAAGGAGACATCAACCGATCGCTTTGCAACTATGCGCCGGATATCACTCACCACGTCCAGCAGATCATAAGAAAAAAGGCTGACGACAGCAAACTTTCAAACTATGATATCTGGTTCCTGATCATGTGGTACGAAAAGACAACCACAACTGACGCGGAGGCCGAGGAAATGGCCAACTTCTACCAGCAGATGGCCTATGCCTCTTACTACAACCAGATCTACGGGGGATACGGATATGGCAGTTACGGCTACGGTTACGGAGGCTACGGCGGTTACGGTAGTTATTACAACAACTACTATAACTATCAGGCGATGGCTCAATACGCCTCTTCATCGGCCACCACGACGACATCCAGCACCGAACTGGACAAGGATCGCTACTATCGTGCCGTGCTTCGCGGCCCGAAGGCTGAAGGCAAGAAGCCTAGGCTGAAAGTGACATTCGCCATTCCGAAAGGATATCCTGAAAAATAAAATTAAGCCTCGGATTTCGGTCCGAGGCTTAATTTTGTCACGTCAAAGGATTATTATGCTTCCTCCTTGCCGGCGAGCTTTTCCTTGACTTTGTCGATTGCATCCTTAACGGTAGCGATTGTGCTTGTCTCCTCATCAGGAATCTTGATTCCGAACACTCTCTCAAACTCCATAAGAAGCTCAACTGTGTCAAGAGAATCAGCTCCGAGATCATTTGTGAAGTTGGCGCTCTCAGTCACTTCTGACTCCTCAACGCCCAGCTTGTCAACGATAATCGCTTTGACCTGCTTTACAATTTCTTCTTCAGTCATAATTGAATAAATTAAATAAGTATATTCTTGCTAATTACGCTATTGCCATCCGCCCACAAGGTGACCCGGAAACAAATAGCGCCACAAAGTAAGTAAAAAATAGTCAATTATCCAAATTTACGGCCTATGGCCATCGTCGGGCAGAGTGGGTCAAGCGCTTTCACGGCTCAGACTCAGCCATATTCTCAAACCGTTGAGAGAGTTGAGAAGGTAAAAGATGTATTTAATGAGCATCACAGCCGCATTGCCCGAGCCCACACCGCTCATCACAGCGACAGTCCAAAGAGAAATCGATGATACATTCACCAGAATCCAGATGTACCACTGCTCCATGAACGCAAGGCTCATCAGCACCTGACCTGCGATATTCAGAATCATCACCACCGCGTCGAGGAGAATCTTCGGCCTGTCTACACTTTCTATCTTTCCGGCGGCAAGTTTCGCTCCGTCCACATATAATAATATAAGGTAAAGTGCTGCGATGCCTATTAATATTCCCGCCGCCAGCCAAGCCCACTGCCTTCCGGTCAGCCGTCTTGCCTTCAGTCGTGAGCCATCCTCTCCGGAACGCACCTTCGCCCCCCTCTTGCTCCATTGCCAGAATCCTATGAACTGCATCGGAAGGAAATAGAACGCGTGGAGGGCAAAATTACCCATGATGCCGTTGTCCAGGTAGACAATCGTCCCGATCAACACGTCTATGAAGCCGAAAACGAATGTCAGGATGTTCCCGTTGGCTGACATGACCGTGTTCACAACACCCATCACGGAGCCGAACGCTGCAAGAAGCAGCATGAATGTCTTCACTTCCGGCTGCCTGAGTTTGAATATGGTCGTGACGGTCACCGCCAACACCATTCCGACCACAAGGAATATGTTGAACGCAAGATTGAACCTGTTCGCTTTAGACAACGCTGCCATAATGAGAAGTGCTTGATTATGTGTTTTTGGATATACAAAAAAGAGGTCATCAATAGATGACCTCTCTGGAGCGGAAAACGAGACTTGAACTCGCGACCCCGACCTTGGCAAGGTCGTGCTCTACCAACTGAGCTATTTCCGCAGACTTGTGACCCGTAGCATTGCTTTGGGATTACAAAGGTAGTGCTTTTTTCTTTTTCCGCAAACTTTTTCAGAAAAAATTTCAAAAAAAGTTCATAAAAAGCCTACATCTCGATTGAAGTCTTGAATTCGGACAGGAAACGGAGGTCGTTCTCGAAGTAGTGACGAAGGTCGTTGACCTGCCACTTGAGCATAGCGATACGCTCCAGTCCCATTCCGAAAGCGAATCCGCTGTACTTCTTGCTGTCGATTCCCGAAGCCTCAAGGACATTAGGGTCAACCATTCCGCAGCCCATGATTTCCAGCCAACCGGTTCCCTTGCAGATGTTGCAGCCCTTGCCGTGGCAGATGTTGCAGCTCACATCAATCTCGCTGGAAGGCTCGGTGAACGGGAAGTAGGAAGGACGCATCCTTATCTGGGTGTCAGGACCGAACATCTCGCGGGCGAAAAGAAGAATAGCCTGCTTGAGGTCGGCGAACGTGACGTTCTCATCAATGTAAAGACCTTCCACCTGATGGAAGATGCAGTGCGCCCGGGCGGATATAGCCTCGTTCCTGAACACACGGCCCGGGCAGATCACACGGATAGGAAGCTTCATCGTCTCCATGGCCCGGACCTGAACGGAAGAAGTGTGGGTTCTCAGAAGCAGCGGATCCGGATGGCCGGCGGACACGAAGAAGGTGTCCTGCATATCCCTCGCAGGATGGTTCTGAGGGAAATTCAACGCCTCGAAGACATGATAGTCATCCTCGATCTCCGGACCCTCGGCGACATCGTAGCCAAACTTTCTGAATATGTCCACGATTTCCTGACGGACAATGGACACTGGATGCCTTGAACCAAGTTCAAACGGGACACCAGGCATGGACAAATCCTCCTTAGGGCCTTCAGAAACACCCTCAGAAGATGTTTGTTCCTTGAGCTCATCTATCCTGGCCTGAGCGGCCTGCTTGAGCTCGTTTATCTTGCGCCCGAACTCTTTCTTCAAATCCGGACCATATGTCCTGAACTCGTCAAAGAGTTTGGTGATTTCACCTTTCTTGCCCAAAAGCCTTACTCTGGCCTCCTCAACTTCCTTGGCGGTCTTGCAATTCAGCCCGCGGACATTCGCAAGCAACTGTTCTATCCTTTCTTTCATAATATTCCCGGAATATTCCTGCAAATTTAATCATTTTCCCGCAGTTTGGCGGAAGACTTTTCCATCTTTGCCTTTCTTTTTTCGCGTGCCTTCTTGTCACGTGCGGCTCCGCTCTTCAAATATTTATCCCACTGATTGTCATTCAAGACCTTACGGAAAGCGACGTAGATATTCTCCGCCCACTTGTCGCTAGCCCTTGTGTAGATGTCATAATTGGACACTTTGGCGGAAGACAGGTTGTTCATCTCCTCCTGCATGGCGCGGTAGTCATGATTCAGGATTGAATCCACGTAGAACACTTGCCAATCCTCCAGTTTCAGGGTCATCTCCAGTCTGTCTACCTCCTTCTGGATGAACTCGGAGAGTTTCTTCTCCTGCTCCTCCTGACTCGGAGGATTCTGCTGCGCGGAAACAGTCAGCGCTGAAATGGTCAGACAAACAACCGTAAGAAAAATATTTTTCATTATCTTTACATTTTGTAATACAGATAACAAAAATAAACAATAATACGTTAATCACAAAATGGCTAAGAATTCAACCATCTTCGCACTCCTGACCGCCATCGGCGTGCTCACGGCGAGCTTCAAGGCTGAAGCCTGCACCAACATCATCGTGACAAGAGGTGCCAGCACCGACAACTCGAACATCATCTCATACGCGGCGGACTCGCACGTCCTCTACGGTGAGCTGTACTTCCATCCGGCGGCAAACTGGAAAGCCGGTGCGATGCTCGACATCATCAATTGGGACTCCTACAAACCAATGGGACAGATCCCGCAGGTGGCGCACACCTACAAGACTGTCGGGAACATGAACGAGCACCAGCTCATCATCGCCGAAACCACATGGGGCGGAAGGTTGGAGTTGGAAGACACCACGGCCATAATGGACTATGGATCACTCATCTACGTCGCCCTGCAAAGAGCACGCACAGCAAGGGAGGCGATTCAGGTCATCGTGGATCTGGCCAATGAATATGGCTACGCGTCCGAAGGGGAGACATTCTCGATAGCGGACAAGGACGAGGCTTGGATCATGGACCTCATCGGAAAGGGCTGCGAAATGAAGGACGGGAAGAACATCCGCAAGGGATTCGTCTGGGTGGCCAGAAGGATTCCGGACGGCTACATCTGCTCTCACGCAAACCAAGCCAGAATCCAGACTTTCCCGCTGAACGATCCTGAAAACTGTCTCTATGCCCCGGACGTGATATCGTTCGCAAGGGAGAAGGGTTACTTTGACGGCAAGGACGAGGACTTCGACTTCAGCGCAGCATACTGCCCTGCCGATTTCGGCACCGTAAGAGGCTGCGACGCAAGGGCCTGGAGCGCATTCAACATCCTCTGCGGCGGGCAGTTCACCTACGAGAAAGACGGCAAGATCGTCACCGAGCCGGCCTCCGCCTATCACGACTACATCACAGGCAAGGACCTCAGCCACAGGATGCCACTGTTTGTGAAACCGGCCAGAAAGATTTCCGTCAAGAATGTGGCCGACGCCATGAGAGACCATTTCGAGGGAACACCTCTGGACATGACTACCGACATCGGAGCCGGCGGCAACGCCCTTCCTTACAGATGGAGGCCTATGGGATTCGAGTACAAGGGCTGGAACTACGTCAACGAAAGGGCCATCGCCACCCAGCAGACCGGATTCTGGTTTGTGGGCCAGTCGAGACACGATCTCCCTGACGTTGTCGGAGGAGTCATCTGGTTCGGAACCGATGACGCCGCGACATCCTACGTCACCCCGATCTACACCTGCACGGACAAGGTGCCGGAGTGCTTCAGAGTCGGCAACGGGAATATGCTGAAATACTCCCCTTCCGCGTCTTTCTGGATCAACAACCGCATCGCCAACGCCTGCTACAAGGCATACAACATAATGGCTCCGACAGTTAAGGAGGCCATTGACAGTTTCGAGAACGAGCAGATGGGCTCAAAACTTGCAGAGATGGACCGCAAGGCTCTTGACGCCTACAACGCCATCCTTCCGAAGGCCGAAAAGAAAGGCATCGACAGCAAGGACTGGTTCGCCTCCGTCAGAAAGATGCTCACGGAATATTCAGTCAGCACCGCCCAGACCCAGTTCGAGAATTGGGTCGCCCTTGAGGAGCTGCTTCTTGTGAAGTACATCGACGGCAACGTCAAGGCTCAGAACGAGGACGGCTCATTCAAGCACAGCAAATGGCACGAGGGCACTCCGGAGGGACTTACACAGCCTGGTTACACAGAAAAGTGGAAAGAGGCTGTCGTGAAGGATCACGGGGATGTCATAAGGGAAAGATAATTGACGATCAACTATGCGGAGACTGTTTTTGATAATGATTCTGCTGCTGTCCTGCGCGGTTTCCTTCGCCCAGACCTACACCGTTTCAGGTACGGTTCTGAACAAGAAGACCAAAGCGCCGGTGGAATTCGCGACCGTGGTGGCCGTGGAATGCGAGCAATGGGCCGTCGCCGATGACAAGGGACGTTTCACTCTCAAGAACATCCCCGCAGGGAAGAACACGCTCAGCGTGTCCTGCCTTGGTTTCGTCACAGACACCAAGACCGTCATCATCAGCAAGGATCTGACCGGCTACCGGGCATTCCTCAGCGAGGACAACCTTGCCCTTGAGGGGGTTGTCGTGACAGCGAAGGAGAACGAGAACAGCGCCACGACCAGCCGCACGATGGACAGGACGGCGCTCGACCATGTCCAGATGGTCAGCCTTGCGGACATCGGCGGGCTGCTGCCGGGAGGCGCCACCGCCAATCCAAGCCTGCTCTCCGCCCAAAGGTTCAACATCAGGGCCGGAGGAAGCACAGAAACGGGAAACGCATCTTTCGGCACGGCTGTGGAAGTGGACGGGGTCCGTCTTTCGAACAACGCCAGTTTCTCCGGAACCAACGGCGTCACGGTCAACAACATAGCCTCCAGCAATGTAGAATCGGTCGAGGTGATCTCCGGAGTCCCTTCCGTTGAATATGGCGATGTCGGAGCCGGAATAGTCAAGGTCAACACCAAGAAAGGCATCGCCCCCTACACGGTGACGATGACGACAAACCCGAAGACAAAGCAGTTCTCCGTCAGCAAAGGCTTCGGTCTTGGGCAGACAAGGCGGGGAAACTCAGCCGGAGTGCTGAACGCCAGCGCCGAGTATACATATTCAGTGGAGGACAACCGCTCCCCTTACACATCCTACGACAGGAAGCAGATCTCCCTGATTTATTCAAACCTTTTCAATTCGGGAATATTCAGTGACTCTCCGCTGAGATTCTCCGCAGGATTCTCCGGCAACATCGGAGGCACCGACTCGGAAGCCGATCCTGACCTTCTTACAGGCACCTACGGGAAGCAGAAAGACAACACGCTCAGAGCGAACATCGAGGCGAACTGGCTTCTGAGCAAGCCTTGGATCACCAATCTGGAGTTCAAGGGATCGGTGGTCAGGTCGGACAGGCTCAGCGAGACAAGAAACAGGTACTCCAGCGCGGCCGGAACAGTCTCGCTGCACGGCAAGGAGGAAGGTTACTATGTGGCTGAGGACTATGCCACCAATCCGGACGCTGCGGCCATCATGATCGCTCCGGGGTACTGGTACAACACGATGTTCCTGGATGACAAGCCGTTCTCCTACAAGCTTACACTCAAGAGCAACTGGGCTAGGAAATTCGGATCTGTCAACAACAAGCTCAAACTGGGAGCGGACTGGAACGCCGACGCCAACTTCGGCAAGGGGCAATATTCGGAAGACCTGAGCAATGCCCCGTCTTACAGGACCTACGACTACAGCGAGATTCCGTTCATGAACAATCTCGCCCTGTTCGCCGAGGACAACATCTCCATCCCGATCGGAAGGGAATCACACCTGAACCTGATCGCCGGACTGAGAGCCGAAAGCACTTTCATAAAGGGTTCTGAATATGGTACCACAACCAGCCTCTCGCCAAGATTCAACGCGAAATATTCAGTGTTCTCAGCCAAGGGACGCGGGGACAAGCTGGTCAGGAGCCTCGCTTTCAGGGCAAGCTGGGGCGTGGCTGTGAAGCAGCCGTCGTTCTCGATCCTCTACCCGCAGCCGAGCTACAGGGACCTCGTGGTGTTCAACCCTCCGACGGCAAGCGACGGGAAAGCCTACTACGCCTACTATGTGATGCCGACCACCGTTGAATATAATCCCGACCTTGTCTGGCAAAGGAATCATCAGGGGGAGCTCGGGATGGAGATCAACCTTGCGGGCACAAGAATATCCCTGGCCGGATTCTGGAACAGGACAGTCAAGGCGTTCACGACCAACAACGCCTACGATCCGTTCTCGTACAACTACACGGACCAGAAAGCGCTTGAGTCCTGCGCGATTCCGGTGGACAACAGGATCTACAGCGTTGACCGCAAGACAGGAGTCGTAACAGTCACCGACAAGACCGGTGCAATCCCGGCACAGACAATAGGCGGGGTGACGAGGGAATCCCTTGTCAGCAGGACATACGCCGCCAACAGCGGGACCCCCGTCAACCGTTACGGCCTTGAATGGGTTATTGATTTCAAAAAGATAAACCCTATCAACACAGAGATCAGACTCGACGGAAATTACTACTCATACAAGGCTGTCAACCAGGATCTTCTGGCATATTCACCAACCTCCCAGAGGATGACTGACAACACTCCTTACAAGTACATCGGATGGTACGTCGGAGGCAACGGGACGAGCAACGGCAGCGAGTCCAGAATGCTGAGGATGAACGTGAACATCACCACGCATATTCCTCGGGTCAGGATAATCGTCTCGGCGAAGATTGAAGGGACGCTGCTGAGATATTCAAGAAACCTCAGCGAAACCGAGGGAGGCACAAGGACTTACGCGGTTGACGACAACTCCTCTTACGTGCCGGGCTCCGATCCGTCGTTCATGGACAGGAGGGTGATCGCCGTCACCTATCCGGAGTATTACTCCAGCTATTGGGATCCGACCCCTAAACCATTCCTTCAGGATTTTCTGTGGGCGAAGGAGAACGACAGGGAACTTTACAGCAATCTGTGCAGTCTCGTGTCAAGAACCTCATTCACGTACAATTACCAGAAGGATTACATCACTCCTTATTTCTCCGCGAACTTCAGCGTAACGAAAGAGATCGGGGACATCGTCTCCATCTCATTCTACGCCAACAATTTCTTCAGGAATCTGGGGCAGGTCTATTCCACCAAGACTCAGCAGTATTACTCTCTGACAGGGAGCGGCTACGTTCCCCAATTCTATTATGGCCTTACCTTAAGATTGAAATTTTAGACAAACGAACTGTTTACAAGTTACAAAACAACAAAAAACAAAGTACAATGAAAAAGTTCATCTACATTCTTCTCGCGGCGGCCGCGGCATTCACGGCCTGCAAGAAAGACGAGAGCGCAAAGATCAATGATGTCACCGTACAGGTTCTGATCGGCAACGAGCCTGTGACGGACGCTGTCGAGGTAACCGTGACTGACAAGTCTTCATCCACGGCATACAAAGCCACGACAGTGAACGGCACTGCGACATTCCAGCTTGTGGCCGGAATCTACGAGGCTTCCGCTACACTTTACAAGGAGTCAAGCATCTACAATGGCACCAATTCCGCTGTCACAGTAGTTGACGGTGGAGCCAATGCGTTCACTCTCAACCTCGCAGCCTCAACTACCAGCCAGGTGATCATCAAGGAACTGTACATAGGAGGCTGCATGGACAACGAAGGGGCCAATGACTACGCTCTTGACAAATATGTCATCCTGTACAACAATTCCCCTCTCGAAGCTGATGCGAGCAAAATGGCTTTCGCCATAGGAAGTCCGGCCAACTCTAATGCAACCAACTTCTACCTTAAAGACGGCAAGCTTACTTACTCTGATTACATTCCGGCGTGGAATGCTGTCTGGTGGTTCCAGAAGGATGTGAAGATCGCTCCATACTCACAGATTGTCATCTCTATCACCGGAGCCATCAACCACACTGAGACTTACAGCAAATCGGTGGATCTTAGCAAAGCCGACTATGTTTTCTACGATCCGGAAGTCTTCAGTCTGGCCAGCAACTATCCCGCTCCTTCAGCATCCATCCCGGCTGACAATTATCTAAAGACTTACTGCTACGGCTTGGGAACCGCCTGGGCCATCTCCAAGACTTCTCCCTCATTCTTCATCTTCTCTCCTGAAGGAGCAACTACAGCGAAAGCATTTGTCACAAATCCTGACAACATAGAGTCTCCGACAGGGAAGCCGGCCTTCAACTGCGCCAAGATTCCAGTAAGCTGGGTCAAGGACGGCGTCGAGGTCTTCGACAACGCCAACCTCCAGAAATCCAACAAGAGACTTCTTGACAGCATTGACGCCGGCTACATAGGCTTCACCAACAAGAGCGGCTACTCCATCTACCGTAACGTCGACAAGGAGGCCACCGAGGCCCTCGCAGAGAACGAAGGCAAGCTGGTCTACAACTACGCCGGCGGCACTGATGGCATCGAGGGTGGCTCGACCGATCCTTCCGGAATCGATGCCGAGGCCTCAATCGCCAAGGGAGCCCACATCATCTACAAGGACACCAACAATTCCAAGAACGACTTCCACCAGAGGAAGGTCGCTTCCATCAAGAAATAAATCATGGGTTCAAGAATCCTTTCGTTCATAGGATTGTTCATCCTCTCCGCTCTTCCGGCCTGGTCGCAGACCGAGGAGTGGAAGGATGAATATTCCCGTTTCACAGACCTCAGCCCTTGGGTGCGGTCTTCCAATCCTGCCGGGATAGCGACCTTTCCGGTGGGCAAGATCTCAACCGTCAGGGCGGGACTTGAAAAGAAAGACGGAGGGTTGACGGACCTGCATGAAAGCCGCGACTGCTTCAGACCAAGCCTGGAGGCGGCGTCCTACATGAAAGTCTCCGACCGGATCACCTTCTACGGCCGGATGGACTACAGCTATTTCAAAGGTAAGGACATGGGAGGGCCGATCCTGCTGGACCCTTACTACAACCCCGTCAATTTCCTCGAAAGCGTGGACACCACGACCGGGACGAAGACCTTGGAGGAATATACCCTTGAGGGTGCGATGGCATATTCATTGAGTGACAGGCTCACGCTTGCCGGGAAGATAAACTTCCAGAGTGCAGACTATGCCAAGCGCAAGGATCCCAGGTCGTACAGCCAATGGATGGATCTGGACGCCTCGGTGGGCGCGAGATATTCATTGGCGAGCGGAAAAGGGGCTTTCGGAATCAGCCTTAACTACACAAAGACTATCGAGACCGTCGCCGAGAAACTCTTCGGCACGCTTGACAGGCAGTACTACTGTCTGGTGGACTATGGCGGAAGCTTCGGCAAGGTTGAGATCATCGACGGGGACAACGGCTACCTTTCTGTCTCCAATGAGCGTCCGATGTTCAACCAGTTCTTCGGAGGAAGCGCTCAGACCGAGTTCAAGGTCGGAAGTGTGAGTGCCTTCGTGGATCTGGGCGCCGCCTACCGCAAAGGCTATTTCGGAAAGAAAGCCAGCGGTTCCGTGCGGTTCTGCAACTTCGACGGGATGAGGTACAGCCTGGACACCAGAGTTTCGTTCAAAACCGGAAAACTGCTCAACAGGATTGACGGTAGCTGGAATATTATGACATCACTCAACAAGGAAAACTCCTACAGAGTTTCCACACAGCCCGGCCAGAATCCTGAGATACAATATTTCGGAAGTCAAGAGGTTGGAGACAAGACTGTCGGACGCGTCAAAGCGAGGTATACAGTTGAAAGGATGGCCGATGAATCAGCGGACATATTCCGGCCGTCGCCTTGGGCCGCGTCACTCGGCTTCGAAAGGTTCGGATTGAGTCAGACAGCCACCTCCTATCCTTTCTACAGGAAGCAGAGGCTGGCTCAGAACACCCTCAGCATGTTGGTTGCCAAGAACGTCATGATGCGAAGCAATTTTCTGTCGCTCTCACTGGGAGCAAGTTACTCCTTCGCAGGAAATGATCTTAAAAACGAAGACGGGCAATATTCCTCCGCCACCGGAAACCCTCGCACCAATGACACTTACCTGAACAGGAATTATGAATATTTCCACGCCTCCTCGGTCGGTGGTGACGCCTCGGTACGCTACACTTTGGTAAAAAGGGCCGGCAAGCGTGGATATTCGTTGTTCATGGATCTTTCAGACAGCTACCGCCGCCTGACATCAAATCCAGAATATCTCACCGGAAAATACAGAAACACACTCATATTCACAATAGGATGCAATTTTTAAAATCTCTTTTCATAGCGTCGGCAGCGTTGGCATTGAGCGCCTTCGGTCTGGCAGCGCAGATCCTGCCTTCCGACGGGCAGATCAGGACAGGGAAGCTTGACAATGGTCTGACCTATTACGTCAGGCACAACGCCAAACCAGCCGGAACAGCCGACTTTTACATAGTGCACAATGTTGGAGCGCTCCAAGAAGACGACAACCAGAACGGTCTCGCACATTTCCTTGAGCACATGGCGTTCAACGGAATCAAGCATTACCCAGGGAAGGAGATGCTGGAGTTCCTCGGGAAAAACGGTGTCCGTTTCGGGGCTAACGTGAACGCGTTCACCTCCAGAAACGAGACCTGCTATCACATCGACGGAGCACCGGTCGCCAGAGAGACATTTGTGGACTCGCTGCTGCTGATCCTCCATGACTGGTCGGGCGACATCCTTTGCGATCAGGATGAGCTCGACGAGGAGAGAGGGGTCATCCGCGAGGAGTGGCGGAGAGGCTTCGACTCACGACGAACCCTTTTCACGGCGCAGACCAACCTTGTCTACCAGGGTTCCAAGCAGACCAAAAGGACTGTCCTGGGATCCCTTGACGTGATCAACAACTTCAAGCGAGAGGAGATTTTGGACTTCTATCACAAGTGGTATCGTCCTGACCTTCAAGCGATAATCGTGGTCGGTGACATTGACGCCGCCCAAATGGAGAAAAAGATCCGCAGCCGGTTCTCCGACATCCCGAAGGCCGTGAATCCGACTCCTAAAGAGGTCTATCTCGCACCGGAGGCCGACGGGCCTATCTTCGAGAACCTGATTGATTCCACTCTCAGCTTCACGGCCCTCAAGGTCTTCTACAGAATGCCTTATCCTGAACGGGAGATCCGGAGCACTGAAGAGTTCTACAAGGATCTCTACATCCGCGACATTCTCGCTAACGTGATGTCCGAGAGGATGAAAGAGCAGATCCGTTCCGGCAAGGCTGAGCCTCAGTCAGCGGTGATGGTGAACTACGCCGAGTCCAGCGACTACTACGTTGATCTCTACACCATCTTATGCAAGAAAGACAGCGGATTGCTGCCGCTGATCGACTTCTACGCCAGAAACGAGAAGGCGATGATTGAATATGGAATCTCGGAGTCTGAGCTTGAGGCCATGAAGATGACCGTCAGAAGGCGTTATCACCTCGACAAACCGCTCAATCCGGCGTCTGTCAGCAACGCCGACCTCGTGGCTGTCTGCCACAACAACTTTATCAGCGGAACGTCCCTGACAAATCCGGCTGAACTTCGCGCGATCCAGAACAGAATCATCTCTGAGATCACATTGGACGATGTAAAGCCTTACATCGGCAAGGTGTTCTCACAGAGTGACAAGATCTACTCCTGGTTCGCCAACCCGAAAGACAAAGACAGAATCCCATCAACGGAAGAGACCAGGGCAAGGCTCGCCAAGGCTTTCGCACAGGATGTGAAACCGAACTTCGTCACATTCAGGAAGGTTGACCTGAACGTGAATGAAGCCGAAGGGAAAATAGTCAAGGAAAAGACTGTCAAAGGCTTGGAGAACAGCAAGGAATGGACTCTGAGCAACGGAGCCAAAGTCTATTGGACCCCGGTCAACGACCGGAAAGTGACACCTGACCTTTCGCTTCTTGTCTACTTCAACTCAGGCTACAACGCCCTGCCGCAGGACAGATTCGGCTCTGCCCTGTTCGCCGGCGAGTTCATCAAGACCAACGCCGGGTTCAGAGGAGCGTCAAGCGATGAGATCGCCAAGGTCCCTGAGTGCAATGAGGTCACTAGGTCGATCAGAATCAGCGAACGGTTCGCCGGAATCTTCATGTCGGCCCCGGCCAAGAAGGCAGAGAACGCCTTCCGCATCGCATCGCTCACCATCACAGACCCTTACATGGGCAATGACAAGGTGCTGAAGCAGATGAAGGACAAGAAGCAGGAAGCCCTCGGTGAGCCTAAGAAAGACGCCGTCCGTTTCAACGAGGCCTGCGATTCGCTCATCTACGGCAACCATCCTTGGTCTGTGGAAATAGACTCTTCGGCGGTTGAGGGAGTCGACATGACGCTTGTCGGGGAGATCTACCGCAGGGAGTTCAATCCTTCGCTCGGAATGACAGTCTTCATCGCCGGAAATCTCGACGAAGCCCAAGTCAAGGAATATGTCTGCAAGTACATCGCATCGATTCCGGACGGAGACAGGAGTGTGAGGAAGAGCGGCATCAAAGAGAGGGTCCCTTCATTCAAGGGAGTGAGCGAGTTCTCGATGACCGGCAAGAAAGAGATCAACCCTTACACCCTCGTGTCAAGGATCTTCTCTTCCAAGGTCAAGCCAGCGACAGAAAGCATAGCGGCGGTCGACTTTGTGGACTACATCCTGTCACAGCGTCTCCTCAATCAAATCAGAGAGAAACGTGGAGGTACCTACACGATCAGATTCAACTCAACGGTAAGCGTGCGTGAAAAAGGACGCAGCGAGTCTGAAATCACATTCAAGACCAGGCCGGATCTCTACAGAGTACTTGTTGGGGATCTTGATGACATCATCGCTGAATTCAATGCCGAAGGCCCAACTGAAAAAGAACTCGAAGAGGCACGGACATGGCTGATAAAGAACAATTCTGAGTCGAAGGCAAAACGTTCCGAATCACTGTCGCACAGAAACTCTCAGGTTATGAACTACATAAGGAACGGCATCGATCCGAACACGGACTGGGAAGCCGCCTACAAGAAAGTCTCAGCCGAGGATGTGCGCAAGGCGGCCGCAAAGCTTACCGGCAGGAACTCTCTGACTGTCATTTACACCGAAGAATAGACTTCCGATGAGAACATTAAGAATTATGATGATGGCTGTGGCATTGACATTCAGTGCCACAGTCTTCGCTGATGAAGGGATGTGGATGATCCAGGACATCAACGAGGCGTTGGAGAAGAACATGAGGGCGCGCGGACTCCGGTTGGCGGCCAACGAGATCTACAACGACGAGGCTCCGGGAACAGCAGTGGCTGACGCTGTCGTGTCAATAGGGTTCTACTGCACCGGAAGCGTGATATCCAACCAAGGCCTGATCATCACAAACCACCACTGTGCTTACTCGAACATTGCGAAGCTCAGCACCCCGGAACACAACTACCTTGAAGACGGGTTCTGGGCCATGACAAGTGAGCAGGAGATTCCGATCGAAGGAGAGAAAATATTCTTCCTGAAAAGAGTCTTTGATGTCACAGAAGAGGTCAAGGGACTTACAAAAGAACTTCGCGCTTCAGGCAAGCCGTTCGGCATGAGAAAGATAAGTGCGATGATGGAGGAGCGCTACGGCAAGGCTACAGGACTGGATTGCTTTATGAGCAGCATGTGGGCAGGTGAAAAGTACTATATGTCTGTCTACAAAGTCTACACTGATCTCAGGCTCGTCGCAGCTCCGCCACAGAGCATCGGCTACTTCGGCGGGAATCAGGACAACTGGACCTGGCCGCGCCACAACTGTGACTTCACAATATATCGAATCTACGAGGACGGGAAGCCTGTGACAAGAGAAAAAAGTCTCAATGTATCACTTGAAGGGTACTATCCTGGAGCTTTCACAATGGTCATAGGTTATCCGGGAAGGACGAACAGATATTCCTCATCCGCCGAGATCGATTATCAGGAAAAAGTCAGCCTTCCTGTGTCCAACGCCATCAGAGGCGGTCAGATGGGAATCATCCGCAAGTGGATGGACGCCGACCCGCAGGTCAGGATGAAATACTCGGACTGGTTCTTCTCGCTTAGCAATGTGCAGGAGAACAATGAGGGTATGGTAAAATGCTTCAAGAGATTCTGGGTCAAAGATGAGAAGATCGCGCAGGAGCGTGAGATGCAGCGATGGATCAACGCCGCGGCAAACCGAAGGGCGATGTGGGAGAATCTTATTCCGGATCTCAAGGAGGCATATTCGCAGACAGAAAGCATCGAGAAGGACAAGGTCTTTTTCCGTGAGACGATATTCCGCGGAACCTACATCAGCCGCTACCTTCTCCGCGCGGGGAACGCCTCCACAGTGGAAAAAGCCAAGGAGGCATTGAGGGCAGGCACCGACGCCACCGACGCCAGAGTGGAAAAGGAACTTCTTGAATATGCCTGCAAGGAATATTTCGACAACCTTGAATCTTACTATTTCGGCAAGTACCAGAACAAGATGCTGGACCGTTTCGGCAACGACTACAAGGCCATGGCGGAATATCTCTGGAGCAGGAGCGTGATATCCTCTCTTAAAAGTATCGAAGACATCCAGTCTATTGACGAGATTAGGCGCGATCCGCTCAGAAGGTTCCTGACCGACACTCCGATCATGGCTTTCAACAACAGGAATGACCAGTCGAGGAAAATGCAGAACGTCTCCCACCTTGAGAAAGAGTACAAGAAAGCTCTCTATTGGATGAGACTACACAAGGACATCGAGCAGTATCCCGATGCGAACTCCACAATGAGGATCACTTACGGAAGAGTGGGAGGGCTTCAGCCGAACGATGGGATTCTGTACGGTTGGTACACTACCCCAAAAGGTATTCTTCAGAAATATAATCCAGCAGACCATGACTATACTCTCACGGAGAGGCAGAGATCACTTCTGGAAAAAGGTCGTTGGGGACGTTGGGGCGTAAGGATTGACGGGAAACGCACTATGATCGTGGACTTCATGACGGACAACGACATAACGGGCGGAAACTCCGGAAGTCCTGTACTGAACGCGAAAGGCGAGCTCATCGGGTTGGCCTTTGACGGCAATCTCGAATCACTCGCCAGTGACGCGTCCTACACTGAGGGCTACAACAAATGCATAAACACAGACATACGCTATGTGATGTGGGTTCTTGACAAATACGCCGGACTCAAGCGCATTGTCAAAGAGATCAATTTCTGCCAATAAAAAAAGAGGATGCCTCTCCAAGAGACATCCTCTTTTTTCTTCGCGGTTCAGTTCACCTTATTTCTTGTCGTTCAAGACTATCTGTCCTCCTACCACATCGACCTCGATCACAGAGTCCTTGTGGACCGTTCCGGCCAGTATCGCCTTCGCAAGCTGATTGACAAGTTCACGCTGCATCAACCTCTTGATAGGACGGGCACCGTACGCAGGATCGTAACCGCCCGTTACCATGTGGTCCTCGAAAGCCTTAGTGAACTCGATGGTGACACCTTCCTCAGAAAGCTTGCTCTGAAGCTGCTTCATCTGGATGTGGAGAATCTCACGTATGTCGTTCTGGGTGAGCGGATCAAACATGATGATCTCATCGATTCGGTTCAGGAACTCAGGCCTTACCGTGGTCTTGAGCACGTCCATAACCTTCTCCTTGCACTCGTCCAGAAGCTCACGTCTCGTGGCTATCGCCCTCATCTCCTCGGCAGGATCGGCACCTGGCTTCCCAACGGCAGGAAGCCTGTCCATATAGCCCTGGATGATGTCAGACCCGACATTGGAGGTCATGATGAGGATGGTGTTCTTGAAGTCAACCGTACGTCCCTTATTGTCAGTCAGACGGCCGTCATCCAAAACCTGCAGAAGCACATTGAACACATCCGGATGGGCTTTCTCGATCTCATCCAAAAGGATGACTGAGTAAGGTTTCCGCCTTACGGCCTCGGTAAGCTGACCACCCTCATCGTAGCCGACGTATCCCGGAGGCGCGCCGACAAGACGGCTGACTGTGTGCCTCTCCTGATACTCACTCATATCAATCCTCGTGATCATGTTCTCATCGTTGAACAAGAACTCCGCAAGAGCCTTCGCCAACTCTGTCTTACCGACACCGGTCGTACCCATGAAGAGGAACGATCCGATAGGTTTCTTCTCATTGGACAGTCCGGCCCTGCTGCGGCGCACCGCGTCAGCGACGGCCTGAATGGCCTGATCCTGACCAACGACCCTCTTGTGCAGCTCGCTCTCGATCCTCAGAAGTTTCTCCTTCTCGCTCTCAAGCATCTTCTGGACAGGGATTCCGGTCCACTTGGCCACAACCTCAGCGATGTCCTGAGGGGTCACAGCCTCGGTGACAATCGGGTCCTTGATCTCGGCCTGTTTCTTGGTCAGTTCGTCAATCTTCTTCTGCGCCTCAGCAATCTTGCCGTAGCGGAGTTCAGCGACCTTGCCATAGTCACCGGCCCTTTCAGCAGCCTGGGACTGAATCTTATAGTCCTCTATCTCCTGACGAGCCTCCTGAAGCCCTGACAGAATGCTTTTCTCATCATTCCACCTCTTCATCAAGGCCTCTTTCTCGGCCATCTTGTCGCTGAGTTCCTTCTGGATCTTCTCGGATTTCAGAGAGGTTCCCTCACGCTTGATGGCCTCTTTCTCGATCTCAAGCTGACGGATGTCGCTGTTGAGCTCAGCGATCGGCTCCGGCACGGAGTTCATCTCCAGACGAAGCTTTGAGGCAGCCTCATCCACAAGGTCAATGGCCTTGTCCGGCAGAAACCTGTTGGTGATGTACCTGTGAGAAAGATTAACGGCGGCGATCAACGCATCATCCTCTATCTTGACACGATGATGGTTTTCATATTTCTCCTTTAGACCTCTCAATATGGCGATAGACTCAGCCGGTGTAGGCTCATCAACCAAAACCATCTGGAACCGTCTTTCAAGAGCCTTGTCTGCCTCGAAGTACTTCTGGTACTCGTCAAGAGTGGTTGATCCGATTGTCCTCAACTCGCCTCTGGCAAGCGCCGGCTTCAGGATGTTTGAGGCATCCATCGCACCGGAAGAACGGCCGGCGCCGACAAGGGTGTGGATCTCATCAATGAACAAGATGATTTCTCCCGCGCTGTCAACGACCTCCTTGACAACCCCCTTCAGACGCTCCTCAAACTCTCCCTGATACTTAGCACCGGCGATCAAGGCACCCATGTCCAATGAATATACCTGCTTGCTTTTCAGGTTTTCCGGGACATCACCGTCCACGATCTTCTGAGCGATTCCTTCTGAAATCGCCGTCTTGCCGACACCCGGCTCACCTACAAGAATAGGGTTGTTCTTGGTCCTTCTGCTCAGAATCTGCAGAACCCTTCGGATTTCCTCATCCCTGCCGATAACAGGATCGAGTTTACCTTTTGCTGCTTGTTCGTTCAGGTTGATGGCGAACTTAGGCAAGAACTCCAAAGATTTGTTGTTAGTATTGTTTTCCATAATTTATCACTCCTTTTTCAGTCTCAGGGCACTTCCGCTCGCGGCCCGCGCCGGTTCACGTGACGGCATTCAAAAAGCCGTCCGGTCCAGAGACCAAACGGCTTAAAGTCAAATTAT
Organism: uncultured Bacteroidales bacterium; assembly: GCA_934698975.1. Taxonomy (GTDB): domain Bacteria; phylum Bacteroidota; class Bacteroidia; order Bacteroidales; family UBA932; genus Cryptobacteroides. The sequence goes on along the minus strand of CAKUVR010000008.1, from coordinate 43,696 downwards.
GTTCCACAGCCCGAAGGCTGACAAAATGTCAGTTACTCGGCAGGAGTCTCGGCTGCAGGCGCTTCGGTCGCAGGAGCCTCCTGAGCCGGATTGGCCTGCTGTACAGGAGCGGAAGGGAATTCCGGCTGCGCGGCTGTGTTCTCGATCTTATCGGTCAAATCGACACCTGAAACAGTGGTCCTTGTCGTGAAGGAAGTGATGATGGACACAACGAGGATGAAAGTGACAAGACCCCAAGAGACCTTTTCGAGGATGTCTGCGGTCTGTCTTACTCCAAGAGTCTGGTTGGCTGAAGTAAAGTTACTGGCCATTCCCTGTCCCTTGCCGTTCTGAAGCAGCACGACGATGGTCAGAAGTATCGCCGCGATGACAATAAAAACTGTGAGGAATGTAAACATATTCTTTAATTTTAATTTTCCTGTTGCAATTTTTCAATAAGGGATACAAAGTAAGCACTTTTTTCCGGATATCGCAAGATTAGTCGGGAATAAATCTTCTTTGCCTCAGTAAAATAGCCTTGATCGGCATAAATCGCGGCCAATGTCTCGGTGCAGAACCCGAACTCAGGATCTTCCCAACTGCGCTCTTCCGCGTCATCGCAGCGTTCTGACCTGAAGCGGGAGAAAACATTGTCATCTTCCTTTTTCACGGCGGCATACTGCTCAGGCGAGAAAAAGTCTCCGCCGGCCACACGTACCGTGCGGTGATAATCAACCGATTGGGGTCTTGAACAGTCCGGAGTCTCCACCGCCACAGTTGTCGCTTCCGGCCTTATATATTCCTTGATAAGACGCTCCACATCCTTGTCGGAATAGTCCTCTTTACGGGCCGAACGCATGATGTCGGAGATCAATGTTCTGGAAACAACATACATGGCGGTGTCAGAATATTGCGCCTTGCCCCACTCTTCACCTCCGACCTTGGCCATTCTGGCACACAATTCCTTACGGGCGCCGCCAAACCAAGGGTAAAGGTTGATCACCCCTGTCAATTCGTCCATTGTCAAAGACCGGAGATTCTTTTTGACTCCCTCCATACCTACCACTGAGCCACACTAGCGTTGAACATATCCTCCACCAGTTTGTCGATTATCTCCTGACAAAGGGTAGATTCGACAGCATCCAAGGAGTTTGTGGAATCATAGTCCGAATATGCCGAGAAATTCTTCTCGAAATCGTCCTCCGGGTACTTCCTGTTGGTGAACTTCAACTTCACCGTGACCGTAAGGCGGTTCTGTGCGGCCACCTCGTTGGCGGTCACCGCCGCGGCTCTGACCTCATAGCCGGTCACCTCACCCTGAAGTTCCAGGTCCCCGTCCATCTCCACCTGCTCCAGTTTGGTCAGTTTGCGGAACTTATCCCTCATGGCCTCTGTAAGGTCATTGCTGAGGTTAGGATTGACCTTGAGGGCTTTATATTCAAAATAATTGATCGTCACAGTCTTGACATCAGCCTGAATGGATGTGCCGGAGAACGAGTAATTGACAATGGAGCACCCCGCAAAAACGGCTGCCGCCAACGAAATCAACGCAACGAGATATTTTTTCAAGTTCATTTTCATTCTGGTTTTGAGTCAAGATGATACTTTTCTATCCAACGATAGAGGGTACGCTCGGATATTCCCACCTCCTGAGCGGCAAGCTTACGGTTGCCACCATGTTTCTCCAGAGCCTTGGAGATTATCTCCAGATTGGATTTTTTCAGAGAAAGATCCTGAGGTTTAGGATCTTCCGTACTGATGTTCACGACCTTGTCTATCTTCCCGCTTGTGACCGGTGTCCCCTGACCCTGCCATTCTGCCTCCTCCGGCTCGGAAGAAGGCCTGAGCGCCGGATGAATGTCCGACACGATGCCCGGCATCGAATCCAGTCTGGCTTTCAGGCGGTCCACCTCCTGCTTGAGGTCGAAGATGGCCTTGACTATCATTTGTTTGTCTGAATCCGACATCTGGCCGCCGGAAGGTTCGGACACGGCAGTGGCCGGAAGAAGGGCTGTCTCCTCCTTAGGCATATAGCGGGACAGAGTCCGCGAATCGACAACACACTTTTCCGCCGAGCGAGTCAATCTTTCGGACTCCAATGCGGTGACCGTCTCGGCTATATTCTTCAGTTGACGGATGTTCCCGGGCCACCGGTAGTTTATCAGCAAGTCTATGGCGTCATTGGTCAGAGTCACCTTGCCCATACCGTATTTTTCCGAGAAATCAGACGTGAATTTTCTGAACAGCAGGTATATATCCTCTTTGCGGTCCCGCAAGGACGGCATCATGATCTGGATGGCATTCAGCCTGTAGTAAAGATCCTCGCGGAATTTTCCCTTTCCGACAGCATAAAGAAGATTGACGTTTGTGGCAGCGATGACCCGCACGTCAGTCTTCTGAACCTTTGAGGACCCGACCTTGATGAATTCCCCGCTTTGCAGCACCCTCAGCAATTTAGCCTGAGAGGCCAATGGCAATTCCCCGATCTCATCCAGGAACAGAGTTCCACCGTCAGCTTCCTCAAAATAGCCCTTGCGAGTCTCGATCGCACCGGTGAACGATCCCTTCTCATGACCGAAAAGTTCAGAATCGATAGTACCCTCCGGAATGGCGCCGCAGTTTACGGCAAAGTATTTGCTTGTCTTGCGGAGACTGTTCTGGTGGATGATCTTTGGAATATTCTCTTTACCGACACCGCTTTCACCTGTGACAAGGACAGTCAGGTCGGTCGGGGCCACGGCGACAGCAGTCTCCAGCGCCCTGTTGAGAGCGGCATCATTCCCGATGATGTCGTATTTGTTTTTAAGTCTTTGCAGTTCTTGTGAATCCATAGTATTTGCTCACAGTTTGGCAAAGTTAACAAAATAATAGTTATCTTTGTATATTTGTTAAAAGCATTGGAATGCAATCTTTAATCATTTGTTATATGAAAAAGACACTCAATTTTTTCGCCGCCGCCGTCATCGGTATGGCTGCGGTTGCCTGCTCTTCAGCCGAAAAAATGGCTGAACTTGCTGACAATGTGATCGTAAAGTGCGATCCTGCGGTTCTGGAGTGTGTCGCCGGCAACATCGACGCCACCGTCACAGTGACCTACCCAGAAAAGTACTTCCATCCAAAGGCCATCCTTGAGGTCACCCCGGTCCTCGTCTATGACGGAGGAGAGGCCAAGATGACTCCATTCATGTATCAGGGCGAGAAGGTCAAGGACAACTATAAGGTTGTTGCCAAGGCTGGCGGCACTGTCACAGAGAAAGTTCACTTCAACTATGTCGAGGGCATGGAGCAGTCGCACCTTGAGCTCCGCGGCATCGTGAAGTACAAAGCCAAGTCCTACAAGCTTCCTGTAAAGAAGGTTGCCGACGGTGTGAACACGACCTATATGCTCGTGAAGGCCGCAGGACAGGTTCCTTACAAAGCTGACGGCTATCAGGCTGTGCTCCAGCAGACCGCCGAGGGACAGATCCTCTACAACATCAACTCTGCCGATGTTCAGTCAAAGCAGCTCAAAGGCCAGTCCATCAAGGATTTCCAGAGTGCTCTTGATGAGATCAAGGCCAACGAGAGAAAGACCCTTGTAGGAACTGAGGTTGTGGCCTACGCTTCACCGGACGGTGGCGAGAAGCTCAACAACACCCTTTCCGAGAAGCGTTCCAAGTCTGCCGACAAAGCATGGAACAAGGTGATGAAGGGCAAGGATGTCGCTGACCCTGAGGTAAAGAGCATCGGTCAGGACTGGGAAGGCTTCCAGGAGCTTGTGCAGAATTCCGACATCGAGGACAAAGACCTCATTCTCCGAGTCCTTTCAATGTACAGCGACCCTGCCGTACGTGAGAGCGAGATCAAGAATATGTCTTCCGTTTACACCGAGCTTAAAAGCGGTATTCTCCCAGAACTCCGCCGCGCCAGGTTCATAGCCAACGTCGAGTTCAAGAACTACACATCCGATGAGCTCGCCGAGCTTGTGGAGAGCAACATCGACATCCTCGATGAGCCTGCCCTCCTGCATGCAGCCGCCCTCAGCAAGGATCTTGACGGAAAGGTAAAGCTCTACAACAAGGCTATAACCAAGTATGACAGCGACAAGGCCAGGTTCAACCTCGGAGTAGCCTACCTCAACTCAGGTGACGTGAAGAAGGCCGAGAAAGCTTTCGCCGAAGTTCAGACAAAGGACGCCGACCTCACCAACGCTCTTGGTGTCGTGGCTCTGCGCAAGGGTGACTACGAGACAGCCGCCAAGAACTTCAAAAAGGCCGGCACCGATGCCGCCAAGGCCAATATCGGCGTTGTGGACATTCTCACAGGCGACTACGACAAGGCCGTTCAGGACCTCAAGGACGTAAAGGGCTGCTGCCATAACACTGTTCTTGCCTACATCCTTACCGGTCAGCTTGACAAGGCTTCCAAGACCGCTCACTGCAAGGACGCCAAGGTTGACTACCTCAGAGCCATCATCGCCGCCCGCCAGGGCAACTTCGACCAGGTCAAGACCAACCTTGACTCTGTAGCGAAGAAGGACAAGGCTCTCGCCGAGAAAGCGACCAAGGACATTGAATTCGCGGAGTACTACAAGTAATCCTACGTTCAAAGAATTATAATGAAGCCCGGCGGAAAGTACCGTCGGGCTTCATTTTATCATCCATTAATCTCATCGGAAAACAAGACAGCCCGGCGGGAAATCCGTCGGGCTGTCTTGTGTGCGGTAGGTGAGAGTCGAACTCACACGGGCTTGCGCCCACTACCCCCTCAAAGTAGCGTGTATACCATTTCACCACTACCGCAAGTATGTCTCCCAATCGTTTGGGATTGCAAAGATAGAGAATATTCCTGAAATAACAAATTTTTTTGAAGAATTATTTGTATCTTTGCACGCTTTCACGAGTTGAAGGCAGTGGTAAAACATCAACATCATTAATTTAAAACAGATTCACAATGGCTGTTAAAATCAGACTTCAGCGCCACGGTAAGAAGAATTTCGCATTCTTCCACATTGTTGTGGCCGACTCACGCGCGCCTCGCGACGGTCGTTTCATCGAGCAGCTCGGCTCTTACAACCCTAACACCAACCCTGCTACCATCATCCTTGATGGCGAGAAGGCTCTCAAATGGCTCAATGTCGGCGCCCAGCCTACACTTGTGGCCCGCAGGATACTCTCTTACGAGGGTGTTCTCCTGAGGAAGCATCTTGATGGCGGTATCGCAAAGGGCGCTCTGACACAGGAGCAGGCCGATGCTAAATGGAACGCTTGGAAAGCTGAGAGAGACGCAAAGATCGCCGCCAAGAAGGCAGGTCTCGTAAAGGATGCCGCCGACAAGGCAAAGGTCGCTCTTGAGGCCGAGAAGAAGGTTAACGCGGAAAGGGCTGAGGCTCTCGCAAAGAAAGCCGAGGAACTCGCTGAGGCTCAGCGCAAAGCCGCTGAAGAGGCAGCTGCCGCAAAGGCAGCCGAGGAAGCTGCTGCTGAGGCCGCTCAGGAAGCTCCGGCTGAGGCTTAATCCGATGTCCAGGGCAAAATCAGATTTACTGCGCGTTGCCCGGGTACTGAAGTCCAACGGTACCGAAGGCGAAGTCCTCATTGGATTCCGCGAGATAAGTCCCGAGGACCTGAATCAAAAGGAACCGGTGTTCATCACTTTCGATGGACTGCCGGTTCCGTTTTTCATTGAATCATTCTCAAGAAAGGGCACAAGCAGAGCCCTTGCCCGCCTGACAGGCGTAAAGAATCTCGAAGACGCCGAGGAACTGGTCGGAAAAGACATCTTCGCAAAGCCTGACGGAATCAATGAATATGAAAACACAGACGACGGCCTGACGGTTGAGGCCCTGATCGGCTGGACGCTGCTTGACTCCGACAATGAGAAAGTCGGCGAGATCACCGACTACGAGGACATCCCCGGCAACACCTGCCTTTATGTGGAAACGAAAGACGGACAGGTGATGATTCCTCTGCACGAAGACCTCATCCTGTCCGTTGATGAAGATTCCCAATCTATATCCATGACCGTGCCCGAAGGGCTGATCGGCCGCTAGGCTTTAGGCATATAGTCCTCGTCCCTGCCCTCTGAAACAGGCTGGATTGGAGTGACCGGAGCGGCGGCTGGAGCGGCAGGAGCGGAAATCCCTGAGGAACGCCTTTCATAGTCAGCCTTCACATCAGCATAGAATGCGGCCTGTGCGGTCTGTGCATATGGCAGAAACCACAGGAAACCTATCCCCAAAGTGAAAAAGAGGCAAAGGATGAACCATCCAGCAAAACTGAGATACAGGTAGAAAAGATCGAACTTGTGACCATACATCATGTCCTTGCTGAGGTTGATAGCCTCATTGGCCGAAAGTTCAGGCCTGTCCACGAGGATATAGTTTGTCATGGCATACGACAGACTCTTTATGATACCTGGTACAAAAAGCAGAAGAGACCACAGAGTTACAAAAAACCTGTTCAGGAACACGCCCCAGACATGATGCCAATAATTTCCGAACCCAAACTTGAACTCGTTTGACGTTACCCTGTCGTCACCGTCGTTCAGGAGGAACTTGAAAGCGTTGACGAGCCCGACCTGAAGAGGAAATGAGACGAAAATCAAGCCCAGAATGAACACTGGATACCATTTCATCATGTCAGCCGCGAGCTGAAGGTTCGTCGGATCGTTCGACAGCTGCACGGCCTTTGTCTCATAAGGAGCCATGAACATAACCATCACGGCCACAAATGCCAGAACCGCAAGCACAGCCGGAGCCCATCTGCCTTTCAAGGCTGCAAGAGCCTCGTTTTTATAGTCCTTATTCTCTTTCATCATCAAACATTATAATGGGGCTGGAAAACGTCTTTGCGGCCAGCCGAGAGATTAGTATTCAACAGATATTGCCGCTACCAGGAAATCAAGACAGAAATTATGAGGCAGTGTTACGCGATTCGAAGTCATGTCGAACTTGATCGCATCAACATCAAACTTGGAAGCGTCCTTCATCTCCCATGCTGTCCAATCCTTCACGATCTTCTTCTCGGCGCCAGTGTAGTCAACCAGATAGAAGTCCTCCTTGACGACCTCATTGTCATTCTTGTAAAACGTGGCGGTAACCTTCAGGAAATCACCGTCCGCGATCTGGCCTTCCTCTGCCAGTTTTTCCACATACTTGGTGTTGTTGATGTAGAATCCGGACACATAGCATGTAGATTTCGTGAAATAACCGCTGTACTTGAACACAACGTCATATTTTTCTTCGGACGGGGAATAGACGGCGTAGGCCTTGCTGTTAAAACCGTTTTTCGGATTCGTAAGTCCTGCGTACTGTCCTGCCGAAGAAAGCACCAAGGCGCCATCGGACTGATCCATACCTCCTTTTTTGAGGGAAACTCTCCAACCACCCCTGAAATCGCTGTTGACATCAGCGCAAGACGTACACAGGGCAGAATAATTGTCAAGCATTATATACTTGTTGTAATAAAGGCTGTCAATGACCGGATAATTTGTCGGATCCTCAACTATGTAGCCGAATTGTCCTCCCAAAGTGTAGCTCATCGTGGAAGGCTTGTTCTCGCAGGAAAGGGCGACCGTGGTTATGGCCGCTAGAATGAAGAGTTTGATTGAGTTTTTCATAAAAAAATTAACTTTAACGTTTAATCTGTCAAATTTACAACATAATTTCAACAGTACCAACAAAATCAGACTGGCCAGTCAGCCAAATGTCGCGGATTTGAAGAGTTTCGCCCTCACAGCGCGGGACAAAATCAACGGCAAGAGTGGCTATGGCGGCTTTCACAAGGCAGGTGACGCGACCATGAGCATCCACTCTTCCGGCGATGCCTTGTGAATATGCGGCTATCGCGGAGGCTACAATGCCCGTGCCGCAGGCCAATGTCTCATCCTCAACCCCTTTCTCGAATGTACGAATATTCAAAACAACATCATCTCCATCCGGAACCGGCTCAACGAAATTCACGTTGGTGCCGTCGGGAGCGAAACGTGGATCATGACGAAGAGTCCGGCCTTCAAGCAGAACGGGATAATCTCTCAGACCGTTGACAAATTTGACCAGATGTCTTGTTCCGGTGTCCAGAAAGCAGGCACGCTCATCCGGGAAAGTCCGGATTCCGGACACATCCCGCATTTTCAGGCGGACTGTTTTTTCTGACCATAGATTATGTTGAGGCGACTGAGAGAAGGGCTCGCTTGCGGTCGCTTCGACAGGCTCAGCGACCGAAGACAACAATTCAGCGGATGGAGACAGTCGCTCCGTGACCGGAAGGATTTCAGCCTGATGACGGCCGTCGGGAGCGTCAAACGTTATCGGTTCACCAGACTTGACAAGTCCAAGGTCGGCCGCAAAGGCGACGATGCAGCGGCCACCGTTGCCGCACATCATGCCCCCGCTGCCGTCCGGATTGTAAAACACCATCCGGAAAGCCGTGTCGGCGCCGTCCTCGAGCAGCATGACCCCATCCGCCCCGAAACCTGTGTGGCGATCACAGAGATGGCGGATCTGCTCCGATGACAGCGACAAATGGCGGTCACGGTTGTCAGCCAAGAGGAAATCGTTCCCGGCACCATGATATTTATAGAATTTCTGAGGCATGCTCTTATCTTAAAAGCGATTCCAGTTCCACAGAAGCGTCTGTCCTGCCATCTCGATACTTCACGATGACTGGAGTATAGACATGAATCCCGTCATCTTTCTCAGGGCCTTTGGACAACGGTCGGCTGCCAGAGACCACGACAGCGCCGGCAGGCACCACGGTCTGACCGGAGGACGAGCGTGGAACGTATTCACCGACCGTGGCATCGTAGATGACGGTGCCCTTGGTAAGGATCACCCCGGAGGCAAGCACAGCCCCCTCTTCCACTATCGTACCCTCGTATATTCCGCAGTTTCCGCCGACGAAAGCATTGTCCTCGACAATGACCGGCATCGCTCCGGCCGGCTCCAGCACACCACCGATCTGGGCAGCCGCCGAGATGTGCACATTCTTTCCGATCTGGGCACAGGAACCCACAAGGGCATGAGAGTCAATCATCGTTCCTTCGTCCACATAAGCGCCGATGTTGACATAGGACGGCGGCATCATGATCACCGATGGAGCCAGATAGACCCCGCTACGCACACTGCTGCCGCCCGGAACTATGCGGACACGATCCTGCAAAGAGAATGACCTAAGCGGAAGCGTGTCTTTATCGAAGAATGAATATCCTCCCTCACTCAAGTCCTTCAGTTTCCCGACCTTGAATCCCTCCAGGATAGCTTCCTTTATCCAGGTATTCACTTTCCAGCGGCCGTCCACTTTTTCGGCCACACGGATCTCGCCTGTCTCCAACAGACGGCGTACTGTCTGAAAATCCATCATATTCCCGCCTCTTTCATGGATTCTATCATCACCTTGTAAGTCGGAAGAGAGGCCTCAGTCAAAGGAATGCGCATCTCGCTTGAGCAGAGCCCAAGGAGGCTCAAACCGGCCTTCACAGGAATCGGATTACTCTCTACAAAGCAGCTGCGGAACAACGGTTCAAGTCTTTTGTTGATTTCTTCAGCCGTAGTGAAATCCTTGTCAGCCAAAGCGTTCACCAATTTCACCATCAACTCTGGGGCCAAGTTGGAAACAACGCTGATCACTCCGTCTCCCCCAGCCCTCATAATCTGGTATGTCTGGTCGTCATTGCCGCTCAAAACGCTGAACTTAGCGGACTTTTCGGAAAGAATCATGTTGATCTGACCAAGATCTCCGGAAGCCTCCTTGACAGCGGTCACGTTGGGGATCTCCTCCAGACGCAGTGTCGTGTCAGCAGACATATTCACCCCGGTTCTGCCTGGCACGTTGTAGGCTACTATGTCCTTGTCGGTAGCTGCCGCCACCATTTTGAAATATTCATAAATCCCTTCCTGCGTCGGCTTGTTGTAGTAAGGCACGACGATGAGGAACGCATCCGGCCCGTACGGCTCCAGCAGGCGGATGTTCCGGACAGTCTGCGCCGGAGAGTTAGACCCGCCGCCGACCACCAAAGGTCTGTCCGGGCATAGTTCCCTGGTGATCCGGAGAATCTCGCATTTCTCGTCATTCTCCAGACAAGGGGTCTCGGCGGTCGTGCCCAGCGGAACCAGGAAATGAATTCCTGCCTCGACCTGCCTGCGCACCATCGCCTTATAAGCCTCAAAATCAACCTTGCCCTCCTTGAACGGGGTCACAAGCGCCGTTCCGCAACCTTTCAGTTTCATATTCAATCCTCCTTGAAAAACAGTTCCTTGAATTCATGCACACCTTGCAGTCCCTCGGTCATCAAGGCCGCGACGACCGCTCCCTCTGCAAAGCCCCTGCGAGAAAAAGCCTCATGCTCTATCGTGATGCGGTCGTTCTCACCTTCGAAACCAACCGTATGGATTCCGGCGAGTTCGCCGACACGCACAGAAGCCACATCGGGTTTGGCTCCCATATCCTCCTCAACCACAGCGGCCAACGATTTCGCAGTTCCGCTCGGAGCGTCCAATTTATGAACATGATGCTTCTCCACAATGTAGGGAGAATAGCCCCCAACTTTACCCAAATACCTGGAAATCAATCCTACCGCGGCGGAAAGAACATTCACGCCGACAGAATAGTTCGATGAATATATCATCGTAGTTCCATGGCTCTCAAAGCATTTCACCACATCGTCCTTGATGTCGTTCCAGCCTGTCGTGCCGATCACCGCAGCCTTGAAATTGGCGGCTATGAATCCGAAATCGCTCCGGAACGCGTCCGGAGTCGTGAAATCAATGCAGACACAATCCTTCGCCAAAACCGGATCAAATGATGTTATGTCCTCGCTTGTCCCGACGCACTCGACACCTCGTGCCTTCAAGACAGCCTCCACATTATGTCCCATGCGGCCATAGCCGCTGATAACCACCTTTATCATCTTTACCTGAATATATAATCATGCACAGTCTTCAGAGTGGCCGCAAGCCGGTCACGGTCAATGACAAAGCTTTCGCTCATCAAGTTGGCTCCGACATCCGCCAAATACACTTTGCCGGAAGATTTGATGACCTTGTCGCCAAGCCCCTCGAAACCGACAATGTTCCTGCCTATGACAGATATGAACGCCTTGTCACGGTAGATTGTCACATCCGCCCAACCACCGATTTCATCCACCGACTCCTTAAACCCGTCCGTCGCCTCTGGCACAACCAGACAGACTTCCGATTCCGTGGCCTTGGCCATAATCACCGGCACTCTCCTCGCAGACAGGGAAGCAAAAACCTTTCCGAGCATATTCGTCACTCCTACCATCTTGCAGGAGCAAACCTTGACAAACAGAACCTCTTCTCTGACAGCCACGGACTTAGGGCCATCAGGAGATTCGTCCCCTCTGGTGACGAGACTGCCGCCGCATTCCGGATTGCCTGAGTTGAGAACCAGAATCGGGATATTCTTTCGTCTGGCCGGTTCGATCGTGAGCGGATGCAGCACGCGCGCGCCCATCGCCGCCATCTCTGCCGCCTCCTCGTACGAGATCACATCTATTTTCCTCGTGTCGCGCACTATTCTTGGATCTGCCGTGCGGATGCCGTCCACATCGGTCCAGATCTCGACCCGCTGAGCTCCGAGCGCCATGCCGAAAACCGCGGCGGAATAGTCCGAACCCTCGAAGCCGAGGACCGACGGGGCTCCGGTCTCCGTGGAAGCCACGAAACCTTGGGTCAGGACGATGTCCACGCCTTTGGATCCCGAGCCGACAATTCTTTTCACATTGGACTCGGTAATGTCCAGGTCCGGCCGGGCGTTCAGGTAGTTGTCGTCCGTTATGACCATCCTTCTGGCATCAATCCACTGACAGGATATTCCATTGGAATTGAACGCATAACTGATTATGGTCGAAGAGAGAAGCTCTCCGGTGGAGATTATCCTGGCCTCGCTGCGGGGTGACAGCTCACCAATCAGACAGACACCACCGGCGAAAGTCTCCAACCCGCTGATCAGTTCCTCGACATCCTCAATGGCGTTCTCAAGCAGTTTCGGATTGTCAGCGAGGAGCTCCTTGGCAAGGAGTAAATGCCTTTCACGGAGAGCCGCAAGCAAATCCTTGACATTCTCTTCATGCTGAGCCTCAGCCTCTTTCGCCAAAGAGCACAGCGTTCTCGTGACTTTAGACAAAGCGGAGACCACCACGAGAGGCCTGTCATGAAGCCTGCTTCTCACAATCGAGATCACCCGGTGGATCGCCTCGGCGTTCTGGACGGACGTGCCGCCGAATTTCATAACTATCATTTCAGTCTATCTGTTTTGTTCGTTTACTGTCTTGAATATTTTCACATACTGGCGGACAGCCTTTTCCATTTCGGAGAGAAGGACATATTCATTGTCCGTGTGCGCCGTAAGTATGGAGCCGGGCCCACAGATGGCTCTTTCCGGGAACTTCGTGAGCCTCGGAGCGTCGCTGCCGAATGAGACGGTCTTTGACGCTATACCTTCGACCACGTGATAATAACGCAGCGGGGTGTCTCCCCCGAAGGCTTCCAAAGATGCGTCGTGAGGGCATATTCCGGAAAGGATATCCTCAATGAGGCTGTCGGTAGTGAATGTGGTGCGGAAATAAAGCCTGAAACGGACCTCCGGGCTGAGAATGTTCTGCGGATTGTCGCTGACGAGCCGACCGACATTCCAGGATGTGTCGCCAAGGACTGGATCCTGCGGGAATTTGGTCAATCTCAATGCGTTGATGAAATTCACGAACCTGTCCACCGCACTTCTGCCATATTCAGGATAACCGGAATGGCACGCCCGGCCCGGAATGGTGATTTCGAAGGCCTTCGTACCTTTGCTGGCCGAAACCAGACAATTGTCAGTAGGCTCCCCCACCAAGACAAATTTCCCGCCTGGACAGTCCCGGGAATATGCCTTCGCTCCGAAAGACCCGGTCTCCTCCCCGGCAAGCAGCAGCAGACCGAAATCCCGGAAGCCTTCCTCATACAACTGGCGGCAGGCGGAATACATTGCGAATATCTGCCCCTTGGCATCACAGCTTCCCCGGCCTGTCACGATCACGTCATCCCTCACGGCCGCCTTTCCGTCAGGCAGAATGCCCCCTTCGGTTACGTCAGAAACAACCGGCGGGATGTAAGGCGGGACTGTGTCCAGATGCGTGCAGAAGACAAAGGAAGGCTTTCCGGTTCCTGACCAGTCGAAAAGCAGGTTGACCGTTCCGTCCCCTACCTCGTGGCTTTTGACAGAGCAGTCACTGAACGGCAGACGTTCCTTCAGGAGATCCGCCAATGGTCTCTCCTCCCCGGAAGTCGAGTTCATTTCCAAAATGTTCAAAAACAGACCAAGGTCCATACACTACACCGTTTCGTCAAATATAGCAATAAATCCGCGCTCCATCAATATACCTGACTCAAACCGCCGGACTCTTGCCATAAAAAGATTCCGGACCACCACATGGCGATCCGGAAATCTCCAACTTCGTGTCAAATGAGGTTACTTGACATAGATCGCAGTCACGCACGCAGCATCGGAATTCTCGTACCTGAGAGCCCCGGCCGCGCCGTTTCTCCAGATGACCGGCTGGCCTCCGATATAACCTGAAACATAGACGGTACCGTTCTTGACAACCACATCCCAAGCCTGCGAAGACTTCTTGATGTCTGTGAGTACCTGAGGCACGCCATCAACCCAAAGAGTGGCCACGACACACTCTCCGTTCTCGTAAATCTTTGTGGTGTATCCCACAGCATAGACATGTCCCTCCGCTACCGTCACAGAATACGCATAAGACCGGCTTTCGTCAAGGACAGTCAACTCATCATTCTTCCAGAAAACCGCCTGGGTCTCTTTATCAAGCATCCGATACCCGACCATATAGATATTTCCGTCCGACACACAGACATCCTCAATCTGAGAATACGAGTCTCCATCACTGTAGGCCTTGCTGGTGTAAGTGTCTCCTCCATCCTTGGTGGTCCACAAAGTAGCAACCGGATACCCCTTATCACCGTAAACGAATCCGCCGACATAGACTGTGCCACCGTCCACTGTCACTGAGTTCGCACCAGCATAACGGCTGCCGTCCGTAAGATCCTTCTGGACACCATTCTTCCAAACCACCGCCGCGTCTTTTCTGAATCCGGTCGGGGCAGACCTGTCGACACGGTAATATCCGGCAACATACAAATCATTACCTGAAGCACAGACAGAATTCGCTTCTCCATCCACATGAGCGGACACATCCATCAATGATTGCGGCTGGCCGTTTTTCCAAATGGTCGGTATTTTAAAGGCATCAGGGCTTGTCGCCATTCCGCAGATGTAAACATCCTCGCCTTTAAGGGTTATGTCGTAAGCGGTCGTAGCCTGATTCGGGTCATCACTGATATTTGTGGCGCTGTAATCACCGAGAGTCCATCTGAAAGCAGTGGACAGTCTGCTGTCATAGCCAGCCGCATAAATGACGGAGGCCTTGACAACCGTCACCTTGCAAGTGGCAGCCTTGTTCCCGGCCTTGGCGGTGACATTGGCGGTTCCTTCAGCGACAGACACAACCTGTCCCTCAGCATCGACCGTCGCCACGGAAGCATTGTCTGATTCCCACGTGATTTCTGAATATTCCGCATCCTCCGGCAGAACCGTCGCCGTCAACGCTTGTGTCTTTCCGACCTCCAAGGTTATCTCGGTATGGCTCAACTTGATCTCGGCCACGCTGGTGCTGACCGTTACCTTACAGGTGGCGGACTTGCCTTCCACCGTGGCAGTGACAATGGCCGTACCTTTGGCGACAGCAGTCACCGTACCATTATTGACAGTAACTGCTTCGCTATTGTCTGAAGTCCACACAACTTCATTATAATCAGCGTTTTCAGGTGCCACATCAACCTTCAGAGAAGCCGTCGATCCCGGCTCAAGGGTCAATTCCACCGGATCAATGGTGATTGATGAGACTTCCACCTTTTCAGGATCTTTCTGGCAACTTGCGAACACAAGTCCGGCAACACACACAGCGGCAAGCAGTCTTTTAAAATGAATCATAGTTAAATAATTAAAAGTAAATGTTTTATAATTGATCTGGAAAATCGATTTTCAAATGAGGATTACGGCGCGAATACACGCTTAGAGAGAGCGCCAGAAGCAATGCAACCACACAGACAGCCACAAACATCACCTCCACCCAGACCGCACCGGTCTCACTGACACCATTGTCAAGATTGGTGTCCGACAGAATTTTCCCGGCGAGCATCTTGAATGACATCAGTCCCAGATTCTGCACCCAATATATTAATGAATAAGCCGTGCCCAAAACTTTTTCAGGAACAATCCTAGGCACGGAAGGCCACATCGCCGCCGGAACCAGCGAGTAGCCGAAGCCGAGGAACACCATGCTGAGGTAACCATAGAATGGCACGCCGGACGGAGCGAAGGCAAGCATCAGGTGGGCGACAAGTGCCAGCACGGCGCCGGTCAGCATCCAGCGGGTTCCATGTCCTACCTTGTCCACCAATATTCCGAAAACCGGAGCGAACACGACCGTGGCGAACGGAAGCATTGACACCATCCAGCCAGCGGCTTCCACCGGAACGTCAAAGCGAGGTATCAGAATTGCCGAAGCAAATTTCTTGAATGAAATGATGCTGCTGTAGAAGAACACACATAGCAAGGCGATTGATATGAACTGTCTGTTTTTCAATAATTTCAAGACATCTGAGAAACGGAATTCACCCTCATCTGAAGTTTCTGCGCAGCTCTTTGATCCGTTCTGCCTGTCAAATCTGGCGTCCATAGCCACGAACACCGCCCACAATATCATTCCGGCAAGCATCAATCCGAGTCCAAGAAAAGCGGGGCGAGCCGTCTCTATCAATGAATATATCTGCCCTGAGGCCTTCTCCGCCACCAGTTTCGGAGACATCACCAGCGCGAATGCGGTTCCCAGTCTAGCGATCGCAAGCTGGAGCCCCATGGCAAAGGCCATGTTCCCGTCTTTGAACCATTTGGCTATGGACCTAGTGACTGCGACACCCGCGATCTCGCTGCCCAGACCGAAGAACATGCATCCGATGTAAGACATCGTCAAGGAGACCTTGGGCTGAAGACCGGATATCAACGCATAAGTCACAAGAGCCGCCCCTCCAGCCATCATGGTGACAAAAATGGATCCGGTGATCCGAACTCCCAATTTGTCCAGAAGCATTCCGCAGATCACAAGCCCGCCAAACACGCAGAGAACCGAATAACCGCTGGTATAGAGACCATAGTCAGCCGAATTCCAGCCGAGCTGGAGCATCGAGGGGTTCTCGAACAGATGGGACAGCGTTGAGAACATGTCATCAAAGTAGTACGATGCGAACATCGGCACCACAAGACATGCCAGCGCCGCCCAGCAGGAATATTTCGTTATTTTTCCCGTCACGATCTTTAGTTTGCCGTTAAGTTTTCGCCACGAGGAGGAATACTCCCCGTGGCGGAACACCTTATATATTCGCTGATTATTTCTGGATGTTCGGGAGCTCAAGGCCAAGGTGGCGTCTGCCGTCCAGCACCTTGAGGTAGAGAGCGATCAGAAGGGCGGCCACACCGAATCCGGCGAAGATTACAAGCGGAATCGTGTAGTTATAAGGAATGAACTCTGCCCCGGCGGCCTTAGCGGCGATCACTGCCGGATTATCGGCGTTGACGCTTGTCAGAACGCTTCCGATAAGCTTCGGGACAAAGCAGAGACCGATGTTTTGAACCCAGAAGATAAGGCAGTAGGCCGAACCGAGAATCTTCTCGTCGATAATCTTCGGAACCGATGGCCACAACGCGGCAGGAACTAGCGCGAAACTGATTCCAAGCACCACGATTGTCGCCAAGGCGATGAACTTGCTGTGGGTCGCCGGCAGCACGAACGCAAATATCAGATGGCAGACAATCAGAAGCAATGCGCCCCAGATCAGCATAGTGGCACCCTTTCCTTTCGTGTCGAGGAACCTTCCGAGGAACGGAGTGATGAGCGCGGCTCCGATCGGGAACCACCTGAATATGTCAGAGGCGGTTCTTGCCGATATTCCATCGAGGTTGCACTGGAGCATATTGGCGCCGTATCTTTGGAACGGGAAGATCGCGGAATAATAGAGGACACACAGAAGGGCGACAACCCAGAAACTCTGGGACGAAAAGATCTTTCCGAGATCGCTGATCTTGAACTCATCCTCAGAAGATGGTTCTTCAGATTTGATTCCGGCCTCCACAAGTTGTCCGTCAAATTTTTTGTCCATGACACTGAACACGATGAAATTGATCAGACCGATGAGAAGCAGCACAGTGCAGAATCCCACAGGCCCCTGCACGCCACCGAGTTTGGAGGCGAGGATAGGACTGATGGAGAACACACAGAAGACACCCACGCGGGCAATCGCCATCTCAACGCCCATCGCCATGGCCATTTCTTTGCCTTTGAACCACTTGGCGATGGCTTTGGACACTGTTGTCCCGGCCATCTCACAGCCGCAGCCGAAGATCATGAAGCCGAGGGCGGCCATCTTGGCGCTGCCTGGCATGGATACCCACCATGTTCCGAGCCACTCGCAGAAGGCCGTCGTCTGGAACCAGTCGGTTATACCTATATATTTAATGGAAGCGCCGATGAACATCATCGAGGCGGATAGAACTCCTGTGAAACGGACTCCCATCTTGTCCAGAATGATACCGGCGAGAATCAGGAAACCGCAGACATTAAGAATGTACTCCGCGCTTGCGTAGGTGCCGAACACATCCGGGCTCCACCCCCTCTGCTGCTCTATCAAAGCCTGCAATGGCGACATGACATCCACGAACATGTAACCGAAGAACATCATCAGCGCGATGAGAATGAGGGCGGTCCACCTTGCGACCGGCGAGTCATTCATCAGTTTTTGGATCTTTTCTGACATTTTGACTATTTCATTAAAATATATTCGGAATGAATGTAAAAATATTCAAACAACTTGCGAATATAAGAAAAATGTCGGAATAAAGTCGTACCTTCGTCCCTATGATTCTTGATAAGGTCAATTCTCCTGAGGATCTCAGGAGGCTCAACATAGATGAACTGCAACCGCTCTGCGGCGAGATCAGGGACTATATCGTCAGATGCTGCGCCAGCAACCCCGGGCATCTTGCCTCAAGCCTCGGCGCCGTGGAACTGATTGTGGGGCTGCATTATGTGTTTGACACGCCAAAGGACAAACTGGTCTTTGACGTGGGGCATCAGGCATACGCGCACAAAATCCTGACCGGCAGGAAAGAGGCTTTCATAAAAAACAGGATGGAAGACGGAATCAGCGGATTCCCGAACAGGGACGAAAGTGAATATGACGCTTTCGGAGCCGGACACGCCTCCACTTCCATCTCCGCCGCTTTGGGAATGGCAGAGGCAGCCAGACTGACAGGCTCCGGCGAGAAGGTCGTGGCGATGATCGGTGACGGAGCGATGACCGGTGGGCTGGCCTTGGAAGGGTTGAACAACGCCGGCGAGGAAGACACGGACCTGCTTGTGGTCCTGAATGACAACGACATGGCTATCGATGGCAACAGAGGAGCCCTGCATTCATATCTTCTGAAGGTCACGACCGACCCCGCCTACAACCGTATCAAGACACACATCTGGGAAAAACTCGGAGCGGGCAGATTCCGCAGCGGCATACAGCGCTTTGTGCGCAAGACCAAGTCAGGACTGGTCACCCCTTCCGGAGGCGATCTTTTCGAGTCGTTCGGATTCAGGTACTTTGGTCCCATTGACGGGAACGACATCGTGGAGGTCGTCAAAACCCTGCGGCGGCTCAAAGACATCAAAGGGCCGAAAATCCTGCACACTTGCACCATCAAGGGCAAAGGCTACGCACCGGCCGAGTCGGATCCGACAACCTGGCACGCACCGGGAAAGTTCAACGCCGAGACTGGGGAACGGTCTGCCAAGGAATATCCCGCCGCTCGTTATCAGGATGTGTTCGGGCAGGTTTTGTGCGAGCTCGCAGAGAAAGATCCGAAAGTTGTGGGCATCACCCCGGCAATGGCGACAGGCAGCGGAATGACCGATTTCGCCGCCCGGTTTCCGGACAGATTCTTCGACGTGGGAATCGCCGAGGAGCACGCCGTGACTTTTGCGGCCGGACTTTCGGCCGGAGGCATGAAGCCGTACTGCGTCATATATTCATCTTTCGCCCAAAGAGCATACGATGAAATCATCCACGATGTAGCCCTGCAAAGGCTGAATGTGGTGCTTTGCCTTGACAGAGCCGGGCTTGTAGGCGAGGACGGAGCGACCCATCAAGGGGCGTTCGACCTGGCGTCACTGCGCTGCATTCCGAACACCATCATCGCCGCACCGAAAGACGAGACTCAACTCAAGAGGCTGCTCTACACCGGACTTGACATAAAGGAAGGGCCGTTTGTCATCAGATACCCGAGAGGGCTTGGAGAAGGAACGGACTGGAGGCAGACCGCCCCCGCCCCAATGGAGATCGGGAAAGGAGAGAAACTGACCGATGGAGAGAACGTTGCCGTTCTTGCCTTAGGGCCAGTGGCGAACAGGGCAGTCGAAGCGGCCGAAAAACTGAGAGAAGAGACCGGAGCCTGTCCTGCGGTCTTCAACGTCATATTCCTCAAACCTTTTGATATCGCGATTCTTGAAGAGGCGACTCGCTTCAAGCACATCCTGACCTTGGAGGACGGATGCCTTAAAGGCGGATTGTTCAGCGAGGTGAGTGAATATGTCGCATCACGCGGACTTGACGTTGAAGTGGCCGCCGCCGGCATCCCGGACAAGTTCGTCGCACAAGCGCCAGTGGCACGGCAAAGGGCGGCTTGCGGTCTCACTACGGAGCGAATATATTCAGAAATCGAAAGACTTTGTCAAAAATAATTGAAAAAGTTTTGGATAATCAGATTTAATGTCTATCTTTGCAATCCCTTTGTGAAAGGGAACATTCATTGAAATATCGCCGATATAGCTCAGTTGGCCAGAGCACGTGATTTGTAATCTCGGGGTCGTGGGTTCGAATCCCTCTATCGGCTCAAACGGCCAAAGGCTGTATCAAAGAAATATCGGGAGGATCGCATAGCGGCAATTGCGGCGGACTGTAAATCCGCTCCTTCGGGTTCGGTGGTTCGAGTCCACCTCCTCCCACAACATTCGCGGAAGTAGCTCAGTTGGTAGAGCATCAGCCTTCCAAGCTGAGGGTCGCGAGTTCGAACCTCGTCTTCCGCTCCATAAAAAAGCCGGTGTAGCTCAGGGGTAGAGCGCATCCTTGGTAAGGATGAGGTCATGAGTTCAAATCCCATCACCGGCTCAAACTGCATTATTTAGTTTACTCATTTAAATCATAATATTATGGCAAAAGAAACTTTCCAAAGAACGAAGCCGCACGTTAACATCGGTACTATCGGCCATGTTGACCACGGTAAGACGACTTTGACTGCCGCAATCACCAAGGTTCTCGCCGAGAGAGTCTCTGGTAACGCCGACAAGGTAAAGTCTTTCGATCAGATCGACAATGCTCCTGAAGAGAAGGAGCGTGGTATCACCATCAACTCCGCTCACGTAGAGTACGAGACAGAGAAGCGCCACTATGCTCACGTAGACTGCCCAGGCCACGCTGACTACGTTAAGAACATGGTAACTGGTGCCGCTCAGATGGACGGTGCTATCCTCGTTGTAGCCGCGACTGACGGTCCTATGCCTCAGACTCGCGAGCACATCCTTCTCGCCCGTCAGGTGAACGTACCTAAGATTCTCGTGTTCATGAACAAGGTAGACCTTGTTGATGACGCTGAGATGCTCGACCTCGTAGAGATGGAAATCCGTGACCTCCTCGGATTCTACAAGTTCGATGAGAACTGCCCTATCATCCGTGGCTCCGCCCTTGGCGCACTCAACGGAGAGAAGGTTTGGGAAGACAAGGTCATGGAACTCATGAACGCTGTTGATGAGTACATCCCTCAGCCAGTTCGTCAGAACGAGAAGCCTTTCCTTATGCCTATCGAGGACATCTTCTCAATCACTGGTCGTGGTACAGTAGTTACAGGTCGTATCGAGACCGGTACTATCCACGTCAACGATCCTGTTGAGCTCGTAGGTTTCGGTGACGCTCCTAGAAGCACAGTTGTTACCGGTGTTGAAATGTTCCGCAAGCTCCTCGATCAGGGTGAGGCTGGAGACAATGTAGGTCTTCTCCTCCGTGGTATCGACAAGAAAGAGGTTAAGAGAGGTGAGGTTGTCGCCAAGCCAGGCTCTATCACTCCTCACAAGCATTTCAAGGCTCAGATCTACGTTCTGAAGAAGGAAGAGGGTGGACGTCACACACCATTCCACAACCACTATCGTCCTCAGTTCTTCATCCGTACACTCGATGTTACCGGTGAGATCACCCTTCCAGAGGGAGTCGAGATGGTTATGCCAGGCGATAACGTTGAGATCGACGTTCAGCTCATCACTCCTGTAGCCCTCAACGAAGGACTCCAGTTCGCTATCCGCGAAGGTGGACGTACCGTTGGTGCCGGACAGGTAATCAAGATCGAAGAATAATTCTTCAACATACAGGACGGATGTCCAACAGATGTCCGTCCTGATTACAGGGGAATAGAACAAGGGTAGTTCAGCGGTCTCCAAAACCGTCGATGTGGGTTCGAATCCTGCTTCCCCTGCTAAATATCAAAGGTTACGATTTGGTAATTGTTTAACAGACATCGTAGACGCTTCCAAATTACGAGGTCCATTAAATGCAAAGATGAGAAAGTTCATTAACTATTGCAAAGAGTCCTACGTGGAACTCACCAAGAAGGTCACGTGGCCAACCTGGGAGAAGCTTCAGAGCTCAGCCCTGCTGGTTATGGTCGCCACTGTGATTCTTGCTCTGGTTCTCTTCGTGGTTGACTTCGCTTTCGAGCATCTGATGACAGCGATTTACACATTGTAATTATATCGATTACCATGGGTGACATGAAATGGTATGTCCTTCGGACAGCGGGAAGCAAGGAGAAGAAGGCCAAGGAATATCTCGAAAAGGAGATTGAACGGTTCGGTCTGCAGGATCAGGTCGCACAGGTTCTTGTTCCGGTAAAGCGTGAGATTGTAACCAAGAATGGCAAGAGAAAAGTGGTCGAAAGACTGCTTTATCCTAGTTATGTCTTGATTCAGGCTCAACTTTGTCCGGAATTGGAGTATATCATCCGCAACGACATTCCTGGCATGTCCGGCTTCCTGACAGAGAAGAGAACATCAGGAACCATGACCGAGAGGGTGCCTGTGCCGATCAGAGATGAAGAGGCGCAGCTGATTCTTGGCAATCAGGACCAGAATGTCGATAATCCTGTCGAGACAGAAGTCAATTTTGAAGTCGGAGAGTCTGTGAAGATTACCGACGGACCGTTCAGCGGCTTCAGCGGAACGGTTGACGCCATCGAAGAAGACAGAAGCAAACTCAAAGTGATAGTTGTGATTTTCGGCAGAAAGACTCTGCTGGAACTCAGCTTTACTCAAGTAACAAAAGAATAACAAACAATTATGGCAAAAGAAGTTACCGGATTCATCAAGCTCCAAATCAAAGCAGGGGCCGCCAATCCAGCTCCTCCGGTAGGACCGGCACTCGGTTCCAAAGGCTTGAACATTATGGACTTCTGCAAGCAGTTCAATGCGGCGACACAACAGAACGCCGGAAAGATCGTGCCTGTAGTCATCACTGTCTATTCGGACAAGTCCTTTACGTTCGAGGTAAAGCAGCCGCCAGTAGCCATTTCCCTCAAGGAAGCGGCAAAGATTCAGAAAGGTTCAGGAGAGCCTAACAGAAGGAAGGTTGCATCAATCACCTGGGATCAGGTAAAGGCAATCGCAGAAGGTAAGATGCCGGATCTCAACGCGTTCACTCTTGCAGCCGCCATGAAGATGGTTGCGGGGACGGCGAGGAGCATGGGTATCAAAGTCACCGGAAAATTTCCTGAGAACCTTTAATTTTCACATGCGAAATGAGTAGAATTACAAAAAATCAGAAAGCAGTCGTCGCAAAGTACGACGCTTCCAAGCAGTACACTCTTGCCCAGGCTTGTGAAATGCTGAAGGACATTACCTTCACAAAGTTCGACGCCTCTGTTGAGTTTTCAGCCAACCTTGGAGTTGATCCGCGTAAGGCAAATCAGATGATCCGTGGCGTGGTCAGCCTCCCTCACGGAACCGGAAAAGTAGTCAGGGTACTTGTACTCTGCACACCAGACAAGGAGAATGAGGCCAAAGAGGCCGGAGCCGACTATGTAGGACTCGATGAGTACGTAGAGAAAATCAAAGGCGGCTGGACGGATGTGGATGTCATCATCTGCACACCTTCAGTGATGGCCAAAGTCGGTGTTCTAGGACGTATCCTCGGTCCAAGAGGACTCATGCCTAACCCTAAGACAGGTACCGTTACAATGGAAGTCGGCAACGCTGTCAAAGACGTTAAGGGCGGTAAGATTGATTTCAAGGTTGACAAGACCGGTATTATACATGCGGCCATCGGTAAGGTTTCATTCACCCCGGCTCAGATCTGCGAGAACGCTACCGCTCTCCTGAACGAGGTACTGAAACTCAAACCTCAGGCTCTCAAGGGCACATATCTCAAGAGTGCGTCAATCTGCACAACCATGAGCCCTGGTATCAAGATAGATGTCAAAGCATTCACTAGCGGCAGCGCTGAGTAAAAAAGGATTTCATTATGAAGAAGGAATTGAAAGATCAGATTATTGAAAGCATCTCAGCTCAACTGAAGCAGTACCCTAATTTCTATGTCGCCGACATAGAGGGTCTGAATGCTGAAAACACCGTTAAGCTCCGCCGCGCCTGCTTCGATCAGGGCATCAAACTGACAGTTGTGAAGAACACACTGTTCGCCCATGTCATCAAGGCCTTGGATAACGAGGAGATGAATCTTATCCTCCCTGTTCTCAAGGGGAACACGGCGATCATGTACACCGAGACACCTAACGGTCCTGCGAAGCTCATCAAGAAACTTCAGAAGGAAATGGGTAAGCCTCAACTTAAAGGCGCATATGTACAGGAATGTGCGTTTGTCGGAGCCGAAAAACTCGACGAACTCTGCGCTATCAAGTCCAGGGAAGAACTCATCGGAGACATCATCTCCCTCCTTCAGGCTCCAATGCGCAATGTCATCTCCGCTCTTCAGAATGGCGGTGGCAGCACAATCGCGGGTCTCGTCAAGACACTTTCGGAAAAAGAAGAGAAATAATAACAAACAATTTAATAATTATCAATTATGGCAGATGTAAAAGCACTTGCAGAAGAGTTGGTTAACCTTACTGTAAAAGATGTACAGGAACTTGCGAAGGTTCTCAAGGAAGAATATGGTATCGAGCCTGCAGCCGCTGCGGTAGCAGTAGCAGGCCCTGCTGCAGCCGCTGAGGCCGCTCCAGCAGAGCAGACTGAGTTCGACGTAGTCCTGAAGTCAGCCGGTGCGGCTAAACTTCAGGTTATCAAGGCCGTTAAGGAGGCTCTTGGACTCGGTCTGAAGGAGGCTAAGGATCTTGTAGACGGCGCTCCTAAGACTGTTAAGGAGAAAGCCTCAAAGGCTGAAGCTGAGCAACTGAAAGCTGCCCTCGAAGAGGCAGGCGCTGAAGTTGAGGTTAAATAACACAGCTTCCCCTGGCGGGAAAATCATCAGGTTTAGAGCCTAGGAAAGGCTCTAAACCTTTTTGTCGTATTAAGTTTTTCTCCATTTCCTAAAGGCAGAACATGTCAAAAAAGACTAACAACAAGCGAATAATGTTCGCTACATCAAAGATTCTGGAATATCCTGACCTTCTGGAAGTTCAGTTGAAATCATTCAAGGATTTCTTCCAGTTGGAGACGACACCGGAGAACAGAAAAAACGAAGGTCTCTTCCAAGTGTTTCAGGAAATATTCCCGATCGAAGACACGAGGAACAACTACAAACTGGAATTCATCGATTATTTCATCGATCCCCCTCAGTATTCGATTGACGAGTGTCTTGAGAGAGGGCTGACCTACAACGTTCCTCTGAAGGCAAAACTCCGCCTTTCGTGCACCGATCCCGAGCACGAGGACTTTGACACAAGAGTCCAGGATGTGTACCTCGGCAACATTCCATACATGACTCCGGCTGGCACATTCATAATCAACGGATCAGAAAGAATCATCGTATCCCAGCTGCACCGCTCTCCAGGTGTGTTCTTTGACCAGAGCATGCACGCTAACGGAACAAAACTATATTCAGCCCGAATCATTCCGTTCAAGGGTTCTTGGATTGAATTCGCAACTGACATCAACAACGTGATGTATGCCTACATCGACCGTAAGAAGAAGTTGCCTGTGACAACACTTCTGCGCGCGATAGGCTTCAACTCCGACAAGGACATCATAGACATATTCGGTCTCGCAGACGAAATCGAGGTAACTCAGCAGAATCTCGAGGACAACAAGGGCAGGAAACTGGCCGCAAAGGTACTCAAGACATGGACGGAGGATTTCGAGGATGAAGACACCGGCGAGGTCATTCCTATCGAAAGGACCATCCCGATCGTAGAGAGAGGCGAGATTCTGGACGACGACACCATCGCCAAGATTTCGGACACCGAAGTCAAATCTATCCTTCTCCAGAAGGACGAGACCAACTCAAATGAATATGCCATCATATTCAACACCCTGCAGAAAGACCCGACAAACACCGAGATAGAGGCTGTCAACTACATCTACAAACAGCTCCGCAACTCTGAACCGCCTGATGAGGCGACGGCCAGAGATGTCATCGACAAACTTTTCTTCTCGGAGAAGAGATATGACCTCGGCAATGTGGGACGTTTCCGACTCAACAAGAAACTCGGCCTCACAACCGATCCTGAAATCAGGGTTCTGACAAACACAGACATAATTGAGATCATAAAGTATCTCATCCAGCTGATAAACTCAAAGGCGACGGTGGATGACATAGACCACCTGAGCAACAGACGCGTGCGCACAGTCGGCGAGCAGCTCGCCAACCAGTTCAGCGTAGGCCTGTCCAGAATGGCAAGGACAATCAGGGAGAGAATGAACGTGCGCGACAGCGAGCAGTTCAACCCGATTGACCTCATCAACGCGAAGACACTGTCCTCCGTGATCAACTCGTTCTTCGGAACCAGCCAGCTGTCGCAGTTCATGGACCAGACCAACCCTCTGGCGGAGATCACGCACAAGCGCCGTCTTTCTGCCCTCGGTCCCGGAGGTCTTTCCAGAGACAGGGCAGGATTCGAGGTCAGGGACGTGCATTACACGCACTACGGACGTCTCTGCCCTATCGAGTCTCCTGAAGGCCCTAACATCGGACTTATCTCCTCACTTTGCGTCTATGCGAGAATCAACCAGCTTGGATTCATCGAGACACCTTACCGCGAGGTTCACGAAGGAAAGGTTGACCTTACGGACAAGGGATGGCACTACATGACAGCCGAAGAGGAAGAGAACAAACTCGTCTCACTGGCAAAAGTGAAGATGGAAGACGACGGCAGCATCAAAGAAGACAGAATCCAATGCCGTCTTGAGGCCGACTTCCCGGTCGTGTCAAAAGAACAGGTTGACTATATGGACGTGGCCCCGAACCAGATGGCGTCTGTGGCCGCCTCATTGATTCCGTTCTTGGAGCACGACGACGCACACCGCGCCTTGATGGGTGCGAACATGATGCGTCAGGCCGTTCCGCTTCTACGTCCGGAATCCCCTATCGTGGGAACCGGTCTGGAAGAGAGGGTCTGCCTCGACTCAAGGACCCAGTTCGTCGCCGAACGCGACGGCGAGGTGACATACGTTGACGCCAAAGAGATCAGAATCAAGTACGACAGGACAGACGATGAAAGATTCGTCTCCTTCGCGCCTGATGAGACCGTATACACCCTTCCTATCTACAGAAGGACAAACCAGAGCACGACAGTGACCCTCAAGCCGATTGTCCGCAAGGGCGACAAGGTGACCGGAGGTCAGGTTCTTACCGAAGGCTACGCCACACAGAACGGCGAACTGGCTCTGGGACGTAACCTCAAGGTTGCTTTCATGCCTTGGAAAGGTTACAACTACGAGGACGCCATCGTGCTCTCCGAGGAGATGGTGAAATGGGATATTCTCACCTCAGTCCACGTCGATGAGTACCTTACAGAAGTCCGCGAGACCAAGCGCGGTATGGAGGAACTCACATCCGACATTCCGAACGTCAGCGAGGATGCAACTAAAAATCTGGACAAGCAGGGCATCATCAGAATAGGAGCCCACATCGAGCCGGGAGACATCATGATCGGAAAGATCACCCCTAAGGGAGAGAGCGACCCGTCACCGGAGGAGAAACTTCTCAAGGCGATTTTCGGAGACAAGGCAGGAGATGTCAAGGATGCGTCTCTCAAGGCAAATCCATCGCTCAGCGGAACTGTCATCAAGACAGCGCTTTATGCCAAAGCAGCGAAAGAGGGCAACAGAAGGGCGGCCAAGACAGACCAAAAAGCCCGCCTTGACCTCATCCAGGAAGAGTTCGACAAGAAGGCCGCGAAACTTTACGCGGATTTCTTCAAGAGACTGACTGTTCTGACAAAGGGCAAGAAGAGCGCCGGAATCAACGACCTGTACGATGTCGAGATAATCGCTAAAGGCAAGGAGATCACGGTCGAGAAACTCAAGACCATTGATTTCCAGAACATCAACTCAAGCAAGTGGACAACCGACGACTACACCAATCATCTCATTCAGGAACTCATCAACAACTACTGCCTAACTTACAAAGTGGCGGAAGCCGAGTGCAAGAGACAGATGGACAAGATCAAGGTCGGAGACGAACTTCCTAACGGAGTTATGCAGCTTGCCAAAGTTTACATTGCCAAGAAGAGAAAGATAACCGTGGGTGACAAGATGGCCGGACGTCACGGAAACAAAGGTATCGTGGCAAAGATCGTACGTCAAGAAGATATGCCGTTCCTTGAGGACGGAACTCCGGTGGACATTGTTCTGAACCCTCTGGGTGTGCCTTCACGAATGAACCTCGGTCAGATCTACGAGACTGTTCTCGGATGGGCGGGCGCTAGGCTCGGAATGAAGTTCAGCACTCCTATCTTCGATGGCGCGACTATCGACGAGATCTGTGACTACACAGACAAGGCCGGAGTGCCAAGATACGGCAAAACACACCTAAGAGACGGCGGAACCGGAGATTGGTTCGACCAGCCTGCGACAGTCGGCGTGATCTACATGATCAAACTGGGTCACATGGTGGACGACAAGATGCACGCGCGTTCCATCGGACCATATTCACTCATCACACAGCAACCTCTCGGAGGTAAGGCTCAGTTCGGAGGCCAGAGATTCGGAGAGATGGAGGTGTGGGCTCTTGAGGCATTCGGCGCCGCCAATGCGCTCCAGGAGATTCTCACCGTCAAATCCGATGATGTTACAGGACGTTCCAAGACTTACGAGGCGATCGTGAAGGGGGATCCTATGCCGAACCCAGGCATTCCTGAGTCACTAAATGTTCTCCTCCACGAGCTCAGGGGACTTGGTCTCAAGGTTACTTTGGATTAATTTTCAAGAATATTGACATTCAAGAATATGCCTACTTTCAATAATAAGGAAAACAAGGTAAAAAGCAACTTCTCGACGATCAGCATCTCGCTGGCCTCACCTGAGGACATCTCGGCGAGATCCTGCGGAGAGGTCCTGAAGCCGGAAACGGTGAACTACAGAACCTACAAGCCTGAGCGCGACGGTCTCTTCTGCGAAAAGATCTTCGGACCGACAAAGGACTACGAGTGCTATTGCGGAAAATACAAGAGAATTCGCTACCGCGGAATCGTCTGCGACCGGTGCGGTGTCGAGGTGACGGAGAAGAAGGTCCGCAGGGAAAGGATGGGACACATTGCCCTGACCGTGCCTGTGGCTCATATCTGGTACTTCAAGTCAGCTCCAAACAAGATCTCCGCCCTTCTTGGACTTCCCGCAAAGAAACTCGAGTCGGTCATCTATTACGAGAAATACATCGTTGTCAACCCTGGCGACAGCGGACTTGAGAAGATGGATCTCCTGTCAGAGGACGAATACCTCGATGTGATTGCGAGACTTCCCGAGAATGATGATCTGCCATTTGATGATCCAAGAAAATTTGTGGCTAAGATGGGTGCTGAAGGCATCTATGACCTGCTGAAGGAGACGGACATAGAAGGTCTGTCAAAGGAGTTGCGCATAAAGATGCTCAACGAGACATCCCAGCAGAGAAAAGCTGAACACCTCAAGAGACTCGGAGTCGTGAAATGGTTCATGGAGTCAAGGAACATCAACCGTCCTGAATGGATGATCATGAAGGTGATTCCTGTAATCCCGCCGGATCTTCGCCCTCTCGTCCCACTCGATGGAGGTCGATTTGCGACCACGGACCTGAACGACCTTTACAGGAGAGTCATCATCAGGAACAACCGACTTAAGAAACTCATTGAGATCAAGGCTCCGGAAGTCATCCTGAGGAATGAGAAACGTATGCTTCAGGAGGCCGTTGACTCACTGTTCGACAACTCGAAGAAGTCAAGCGCCGTAAAGAGCGAATCCAACAGGGCACTGAAATCTCTCTCTGACTCACTCAAGGGAAAGCAGGGACGTTTCCGCCAGAACCTCCTCGGTAAGCGTGTGGACTATTCCGCCCGCTCCGTGATCGTGGTCGGCCCGGAACTGAACATGCACGAGTGCGGTCTGCCTAAGTTCATGGCAGCCGAGCTCTACAAGCCGTTCATCATCCGTAAACTCATCGAAAGAGGAATCGTCAAGACGGTCAAGTCCGCAAAGAAAATCGTGGACAGAAAAGATCCTGTTATCTGGGACATTCTGGAGAACGTGATGAAAGGCCATCCTGTTCTCCTCAACCGTGCCCCTACCCTCCACAGGCTTGGTATTCAGGCGTTCCAGCCAAGAATGATCGAAGGAAAGGCCATCCAGCTCCACCCTCTCGCATGTACGGCCTTCAACGCCGACTTCGACGGTGACCAGATGGCTGTGCACCTTCCGCTCGGCAACGCCGCTGTCATGGAGGCACAGCTCCTCATGCTCGGCTCACAGAATATTCTTAACCCAGCCAACGGAACACCTATCACCGTACCTTCACAGGATATGGTGCTCGGTCTTTACTACATCACGAAGATCAGACCGGGAGCAAAGGGCGAAGGAATGAATTTCTACGGACCTGAGGAGGTAATCGTCGCATACAACGAGAAGGCGATCGACATGCACGCCGAGATCGGAGTGAGACTTCCTGTTGACAAGATGGATCTGAGCAAGGGCTACGAGATAAAGAAGACCACGGCTGGACGAATCATAGTGAACCAATACGTTCCTGATGAGGTGCCTTACGTCAATGATATTCTCGGAAAGAAAGCTCTGAGAAAGATCATCACGGAAGTCATCAAGAGCACAGGTGTGACCAGAACCGCTCAGTTCCTGGACGACATCAAGAACCTTGGTTACGACCAGGCGTTCAGGGCCGGTATTTCATTCAACCTCGGTGATGTGATCATCCCGCAGGAGAAAGCCAGCCTCATCGAACAGGGCTACAAAAAGGTGGAGGAAGTCAAGAACAACTATGCGATGGGCTTCATCACCAACAACGAGCGTTACAACAAGGTGATTGACCTGTGGGGAGCCATTGACAACCAGCTGACGAAGATCGTCGAGAAACAGATCTCCGCTGACCAGCAGGGATTCAACCCGGTTTACATGATGCTGGACTCCGGAGCCCGTGGATCAACACAGCAGATCAAGCAGCTTTGCGGAATGCGTGGACTTATGGCCAAGCCTCAGAAGTCAGGAGCCGCAGGAGCTGAGATCATCGAGAACCCTATCATCTCCAACCTGAAGGAGGGTATGACGGTGCTCGAGTACTTCATCTCCACGCACGGTGCCCGTAAAGGTCTGGCCGATACCGCCCTCAAGACCGCTGACGCCGGTTACCTTACCCGCCGTCTTGTCGATGTGTCACATGATGTCATCATCACGGAGGAAGACTGCGGTACACTCAGAGGCCTTATCGCAACTGCGATCAAGAACAAGGACGAGATCGTAGAGTCCCTCGGAGAGAGAATCCTCGGACGTACTTCTGTCCACGACATATTCAACCCTCTCACCGGTGAGTTGATCATCAAGGCCGGAGAGGAGATCCGCGAGGCGACAGCCAATCTGATTGACCACCTGCCTATCGAACAGGTTGAGATCCGTTCAGTACTCACGTGCGAGTCCCGCAAGGGAGTCTGCGCGAAGTGCTATGGACGTAACCTCGCTACCAGCAGAATGGTTGAGAAAGGAGAGGTTGTCGGCGTAATCGCCGCGCAGTCAATCGGTGAGCCTGGTACCCAGCTTACCCTGCGTACCTTCCACGTCGGTGGTACGGCTTCAAGCACTGCGGCAGACTCATCAATCGAATCCAAGTACGATGGCAAGCTCGTCTTCGAAGAGCTCAGGACCATTCAGAAGATCGGTGAGGACGGAACCGCTCAGGACATCGTTGTCAGCCGTATGACCGAAGTCAGCATCATCGACGAGAACACGGGAATCACCTACTCCCACTACGACGTGCCTTACGGTTCAAGGCTGTACTTCAAGGACGGCGACACAATCAAGAAGGGCGACCTGCTCTGCGAGTGGGATCCATACAACGCCATCACCATTGTGGAGACCTCCGGTAAGGTACAGTTCGACAACCTGGTGGAGGGAGTCAACTTCCGCGAGGAGGCAGCCGACGAGTTTGCGGTCAACAAGGACAAGGTCATCATCGAGTCCAGGGACAAGACAAAGAACCCGTCTATCCTCATCCTTGACGACGAAGGCAACCAGATCAGGCAGTACAATCTTCCTGTCGGCGCGCACGTCATCGCCAACAACGGAGACAAGGTCAATGTGGGTGACGTTATCATCAAGATTCCTCGCGCGATCGGTAAGTCAAGCGATATCACCGGTGGTCTTCCTAGAGTCACGGAACTCTTTGAGGCCAGAACACCTTCATCCCCTGCGATTCTCGCCGAGATCAACGGTGAGGTTCTCATGGGCAAGGTCAAGAGAGGTAACCGCGAGATCATCGTCAAGAACAAGTCAGGAATCGAGAAGCACTATCTCGTTCCTCTTACCAAGCAGATCCTCGTACAAGAGAACGACTACGTCAAGGCCGGCACAAGGCTATCAGACGGTGGCATCTCCCCTACCGACATCCTCAACA
This sequence comes from uncultured Bacteroidales bacterium, assembly GCA_934698975.1. Classification (GTDB taxonomy): domain Bacteria; phylum Bacteroidota; class Bacteroidia; order Bacteroidales; family UBA932; genus Cryptobacteroides. The sequence goes on along the minus strand of CAKUVR010000008.1, from coordinate 11,538 downwards.
TCCTCGGACCTGTCAAGGCTCAGGATTACATCGTCAACGAGGTGCAGGCGGTTTACCGTCTGCAGGGCGTGAAGATCAACGACAAGCACTTCGAGATCATCGTGCGCCAGATGATGCGCAAGGTTCAGATCACCAACCCTGGCGACACTGAGTTCCTGCAGGAGGAACTGGTGGACAAGTGGGATTTCATGGATGCCAACGACAACATATTCGGTAAATATTTTGTCATTGACGCCGGGGATTCCCAGAAGTACATGCAGGGTGACATCATCGATGCCCGCGACATGAGGAATGAGAACTCCTCTCTCGAAAGGCAGAACAGGAAACTGATGGCTGTCCGTGAGGCTAATCCTGCGACAGCGAAGCTTGTGCTTCAAGGTATCACAAGGGCTGCCCTCAGGACCAACAGTTTCATCTCCGCCGCATCCTTCCAGGAGACCACAAAGGTGCTCAGCGAGGCCGCGATCAGGGCTCGTGTCGACCATCTCGAGGGTCTGAAGGAAAATGTCATCTGCGGTCACCTCATTCCGGCCGGTACAGGTCAGAAGGAGTTCCAGGACATCATCGTTGGACGTAAGGATGAGTACGAACAGGAAATGAACGAACTCTAGCAGAGTTTATTCAATGAATATGAAAGGCCGGCTGCGGATCAATTCCACAGCCGGTTTTTGTTGCTACCTACTTTCTGAAAGTGGTCACTGAACTTGCCGAAGTGACCTTGTTCATAAGTGACCGCAAAAATTTCTTCCAGACGAATTTTGCACGTTACCAAAATTCGCCTGGAAGAAATTAATTTGCGGTTTGGTTACACTCCCTTTATTTCACCACCTGTCGTTTCGACAAGCTCAACGACAGGTGGAACGCTAACAACTGTCACGGACGATAAGGCTCGGGGCTATGAGACGCTGGACAGGGGGAAGGTCCTGATGCCTGTTCTCAATGATGTCGATAAGGGTCTGAGACGCCAGACGGCCGATTTCGGAGAGCGGCTGCTCGATGCGGGTTATGGCCGGGTCAAGGAAATCGAGGAAGCCGTTGTTGTCAAAAGAGATGATGCCAACCTGTTCCGGGATCTTGATTCCAATCTCACGGAAAGCGCGGATGGCACCAAGCAGTATGGTTGATGAATATGCGAACACAGCGTCAAACTTCAACCCCTCGCTGAATATTCTTTTGACCTGATTGTAACCGTTTTCGACAGAAAAAGCGTCACCTACGATAGCATATTCAACGCCCTTCTCACTGTGAGCCTTGATGGCATCCTTGAAGCCTCTGACACGTTCCATTGAAGGGGTGGAATCCTCCACACCTTGAATCGAGAGGATGTTGCGGCATCCGCGGCCGATAAGATATTCAGTGGCCGTGTAGCCGCCCATGTAGTTGTCCGTGCAGATATAAGGCAGGTTAGTGTCCTCATAGTAACGGTCAATCAGGACCGTAGGGATGTTACCCATGATTGCGTCGGTCATCTCCGATGGATTGCCGACAGGCACGGCTATGATGCCGTCAACGCTCCTGGAACGGAACATCAAAAGGGAACTTTCGAAATCCTTCTCATTTTCCAGCGAGTCGGCCAGAAGGGTATGATAGCCAGCAAGTTTCAGATTCTCTATCACAGTGCTGGCCAAAGTGGCGAAGAACGGATTGTCAATCCCGGGCACCGTCAGACCGATGGTGTAAGTCCTGCTCGTTCTGAGTCCTTGGGCAAGGAGGTTGGGTGTATAGTTCACTCTTTTGGCCTCAGCCTGAATTATGTCGATCGCCTTCTGGCTGATCCTGGATCTTTGAGCCTTGCCGGACAGAACCCTTGAGACTGTCGAGACAGAGTAACCGGTCTGTTCGGATATGGATTGAATGGTGTTCTTGCGCATAATTAATATCTGTGGCGGCAAAGATAGAGATTTTTTAACGCTTGGTTGATTTTTTTCTATAAATTTGCATTTTGGTATATAGAACATGAACTTTCTCGAAGAAAAGATCCTCTCTGACGGAGTGATCAAGGAGGGTAACATCCTCAAGGTGGACAATTTTCTCAACCATCAGATTGACATCGACATCATGAGGCAGGTGGCCTACGAGTTCAAGCGCCGCTTCCGTGGCGAGACCGTGACAAAAATCCTGACCATCGAAGCCAGCGGAATTGCCATCGCCACATTGCTTGCTGACTTGTATGATGTACCGGTTGTGTTCGCGAAAAAAGGCGAGACAGCAAACTGCACTGATGACAAATATGTCTCGCAGGCATATTCATTCACCCACAAGAGGATGAACAATGTCTTTGTGTCCAAGCCCTATCTCAATGCAGGAGAGAAGGTCCTTATCGTGGATGACTTCCTCGCCGACGGACAGGCGATGCTTGCGCTCACTGACATCGTAAAGCAGGCCGGAGCCGAGGTTGTAGGACTCGGTGTCGCGATTGAGAAAGGACAGCAGAAAGGCGGCAGGATCCTCCGCGAGGCCGGCTACCACCTTGAGTCCATCGCCATCATCGAGGACATGGACTACGAAACCCAGACAATACATTTCAGAAATAACTAAGTCTATGGCAAAGTCCAACATTTATGAGCTAGACGGGCGTGTTCCGGTAGCTCAGGCCGTTCCGTTCGGTCTCCAGCACGTGCTTGCGATGTTCGTGAGCAACATCACCCCTATCATCATCCTCGCAGGAGTCGTCGGTGTTGACTCCGCGCTCCAAGGAGCTCTAATCCAGAACTGTATGATCATCGCCGGTATCGGCACTCTCGTACAGCTTTATCCTGTCTGGAAGATTGGTTCAAGACTGCCTATCGTTATGGGTATCAGCTTCACATTCCTCTCTCTCGCCATATTCATAGGATCCACAATGGGTATGGGAACTCTGATGGGAGCCGTGATCATCGGCGGTATCGTAGAAGGACTGCTTGGGCTCTTTGTCAAGTACTGGGTCAAGTTGGTACCTCCTATCGTGGCGGCGACCGTGGTCACTGCAATCGGATTCTCCCTGCTTCCTATCGGCGCGAACAGTTTTGCAGGCGGCCAGGGAGCCGCTGATTTCGGAGCCGCGCACAACTGGATCATCGGTTCGGTGACTCTCCTCACCTGCCTTGTCTGTCAGGTGTTCGGAAAAGGTTTCCTTCGCTCGCTTTCGGTGCTCGTTGGATTGATTGTCGGCTATGTCCTGTCATTATTTATGGGCATGGTGGACTTCGGAGCGCTCAGCGGGGCAGGATTTATCTCTCTTCCTAAGTTCCTGCCTTTCAAGCCTGAATTCAACCTCGGAGCCATACTTTCCATCATCGCCATCTATATGGTCAGCGCCACCGAGACCATCGGTGACACCAGCGCGCTTTGCGCGGGAGCCCTCAAGCGGCAGCCTACCAACCGTGAGCTCGGCGGAAGCATCGCCTGCGACGGTTTCGTCAGCTCGATCGCAGGTCTTTTCGGATGTACTCCGATTACATCGTTCAGCCAGAACGTAGGACTTGCCACGATGAGCGGAGTGGTCAACCGTTTCGCCATCGCCACCGGAGCAGCCATCATGATCATCGGCGGTGTGTTCCCGGCTGTCGGCCTCACCCTGACAACGATTCCACAGGCGGTACTCGGTGGATGTACAATCATGATGTTCGGAAGCATCCTCTTCGCGGGATTCGGAATGATGGCGAAGTGTGGGTTCGGAAACCGTAACATGATCATCGCCAGCCTCTCGCTCAGCGTTGGCCTCGGCTTCACATCGGCTTCCCAGATGTTCAACATCTTCCCTGACATCGTCAAGACCGTCTTCGCCGAGAACTGCGTGGCCGTCGTGTTCGTGCTTGCAGTCATACTCAATCTCATCCTTCCGAAAGAGAAGGAGAACGCCTAGCGTGCCGATGAATGGCGATAGTACGATTGGTTGTAAAGAAAATAGATTCTCAAATTTTGCACGTTACCAAAATTTGAGAATCTATTTTCTTTGCAACACAAAACAACCTTACAGGATTTCCATAAGCCGGGATATTACCGTCTTATTGCTGAAGATGGATTCGTCGCTATATTAACGGACAACTACCTTGCCTAGGAAGCACTGGATGGTGTTTTCCATGAGACAGCAGATGGTCATCGGGCCGACGCCGCCAGGGACAGGGGTGATTACAGAGGCTTTCGGCTCTACGGAGGCGAAGTCCACGTCGCCGCAAAGTTTGCCGTTCTCGTCAAGATCCATTCCCACGTCGATCACGGCGGCTCCGTCCTTGACCATATCTCCGGTCACGAATTTCGCGCGGCCTATGGCAACGACAAGAATGTCTGCTTGTCTGGTGAACTCAGAAAGGTTCTTTGTTCTTGAATGGCAGATGGTTACAGTTGCGTTTCTGTCAAGAAGGAGTTTGGAGATCGGTAGGCCGACGATCTGGCTGCGACCGATCACGACGGCGTTCTTGCCGGCGATCTCGTAGTTCGCGTCCTCAAGGAGCCGGATGATACCCATCGGGGTGCAAGGGACCACGCAGGACGAGTTCGGTCTCTTTTGCCAGAGGGCAGCCGTGTTGAGCGGATGGAAACCGTCCACGTCCTTGGACTGGGCAATGGCCTCAATCACCTTCGGCTCGCTTATCTGCTTCGGGAGAGGAAGCTGGACAAGGATGCCGTCAACGGTGTCGTCAGCGTTGAGTTCGGCTATCTTGTCAAGAAGTTCCTGCTCGGGAGTGTCAGCGGGCATCCTGACCGTTGTGTTCTTGATACCAACGACATCGCAGGCCTTGGCCTTATTCCTAACGTATGTCTGGCTGCCCGGATCATCTCCGACCAGAATCACAACCAGATGAGGCACACGGCCATATTTTGCAGGGAATGTGGCCACCTGCTCGGCCATTTGGGCCTTTAGACGGGCCGCAAGGTCTTTTCCACTTATGATCATAAGTATAAATCTGTTTTCTTATTGTTATGTCGGCACTTCGACAGGCTCAGTGACCGACCTAAAGTACAAGATGTCCGATGTCGGAACGGTAAAAGAGGTTGTCGCAGTGAATTTTGCGTACGGCAGAGAGGGCCTTGTCGCGTGCTTGGCGAAGGCTCTCACCTGAGGCGACAACCATCAGGACACGGCCTCCGGATGTCACAAGAGACTTCTCACCAGACTGTGGATCAACAACTTCCTTGGTTCCCATCTGATAGACCTTAACAGACGGATCGGACAAAGCGTCCTCCAATCCTGTGATTGCAAAGCCTTTATCATAAGAGCCCGGATAGCCTTTCGAGGCCATGACGAAACCAAGGGTCGGCTCTTCCGACCACTTGATCTCAGGCATCAACTGAGATGAAGGAATCTTCACCCCTTCTGCCACATCCGTTCCTTCCGGAGCGTTCACGAGCCTGCCGCCATCTGTGATGGCACAGAAGATTTCGAATATGTCGGACTCCAGACGAGGCAGAACCACCTCAGTCTCAGGGTCTCCGAAACGACAGTTGAACTCGATCACCTTGATCCCTGACGGAGTCTTCATCAGACCTCCGTAAAGCAATCCGTTAAACGGACAGCCTTCGGCGACCATCGCGGCCGCGGTCTTCTTCATGATGTGCTCAAGGGCATATTCCTCATCCTCGGCGGTGATGACAGGGACAGGTGAATATGCTCCCATACCGCCTGTGTTGGGGCCTTTGTCGCCTTCGAACGCCCTCTTGTGGTCTTGGGCGACGGCCAGAGGAAAGACCTCTTCACCGTTCACAAAACACATAAACGAGAACTCTGGACCGGTGAGATATTCCTCGACCACAACCTTACCCTTGCCGAACTTATCGTCCAGCAGCATGTCCTTCAGTGCCGCCTGGGCATCCGAGAAGGTCTCCGGAATGACGACACCCTTGCCGGCGGCCAGGCCGTCATATTTCAGAACAACCGGGAAGGAATGTCTGCTGACATATTCAATGGCATCATCGTAGTTGTCGAATGTCTTGAAGGCTGCGGTCGGGATGCCGTACTTCGCCATCAGTTGCTTGGCGAAGTCCTTGCTGGACTCGATGCGGGCGGCAGCGGCTGAAGGACCGAATATTCTCAAGCCGGCCTTCGTGAATGCATCCGTGATTCCTGCGGAGAGAGGAATTTCCGGGCCGACCACGGTAAGGTCAACCCCGTGCTCCTTGGCAAACTCCACGAGTTCAGAGATCTGTGTCTCCTTCAGGGGCACACACTCGGCCTGAGCTGCAATCCCGGCGTTGCCCGGAGCGCAATAGATCTTGCCGACGCTTCTGGAACGGCTGAGAGCATCCACAATGGCATGCTCACGTCCACCTCCCCCGACAACCAGCACATTCTTGGACAGTAGAGTATCCAGCATGATTGTCTTGCCGTCACTCTTGTTCGTTGATTCGAAATGGAATACTCGCATAAAGATGCATTTGTAAAATATAACTAATTAATAATCAACAAATAAGGCAATTATCTTTAGTAGTGATCAACTAAAGACAAATGCGCAAAGAACTGTCAATCAGATGATTACTCTCCACGGAAGACTAATGTTTGAAATGACGTTCTCCGGTGAAGACCATGGCGATGCCAAGCTCATTGCACTTCTTTATGGAATCCTCGTCACGGACGGATCCGCCAGGCTGCACGATGGCTTTCACGCCATACTCAGCGGCAAGGGTCACGCAGTCATCGAACGGGAAGAAAGCGTCGGAAGCCAGCACGAGACCGGCCTTGCGGGCAGCCTCCTTAGGGTCAACAGGAACGCCTGTCTTGGCGGTCTCCTCCTCGGCCAAAGTGGCGGCGGCCTGCTTGAGAGCCAATTCGGCGGAGCCTACACGGTTCATCTGACCAGCGCCTACGCCGTAGATCATTCCGGCCTTGCCGACCGTGATGGCGTTGGACTTGACATGCTTGACAATCCTCCAAGTGAAGTTAAGATCAATGATCTGCTCTTCTGTCGGCTTGGTCTCGGTAACAGTCTGAGATGCGGTCACAGGAACGATAGTAAGGTCCTGATTCTGAACCAAAAGCCCTCCGTTGACGCTGACGCACTGCATCTGCTCCTTGACAGAGCCTTCCATATTCACTTTCAGAACACGCAGGTTTTTCTTGGTGCGGAGAAGTTCAAGGGCATCCGGAGCGAATGACGGAGCCATCACGATCTCAAGGAAAATCGGCTTCAACAGCTGGGCGACCTCTAGGTTGACCTCACGATTGAATGCCACTATGCCACCGAAGATCGAGGTCTTGTCTCCCTCGTAAACTTTCTTCCAAGCATCCACAACATCGGTTCCGAGTCCTGCCCCGCACGGGTTCATATGCTTGAGTCCCACGGCGAAAGGCTCGCTGAACTCACGGACGATGTTCAAGGCGGCGTTGGCATCCTGAATATTATTGTAGGACAGTTCCTTGCCATTCAACTGCTCGGCGGTGGCCAATGAATATGGAACCGGCTTCAGGGTCTTGTAGAACTTGGCCTGCTGGTGAGGGTTCTCACCGTAGCGGAGATGCTGGCAGATGTCATATTCAAGGAACAGTTTCTCCGGAAGGCCGGCCTGGGCGCGCATATAGGTCGCGATTGCGCTGTCGTACTCAGCGGTGTGGGTGTAGGCCTTGGCGGACAACTGTAGGCGGGTCTGCGGGGTCGTGTCACCGGTCGCCTTGATCTCGGAGATGACCGTCGCATAGTCCTCAGGGTTGACGACAACCGTGACCGAGGCCCAGTTCTTGGCAGCGCTGCGAAGCATTGACGGGCCACCGATGTCGATGTGTTCGACCGCATCCTCCATTGTGACATCAGGCTTGGCGATGGTCTCACGGAATGGATAGAGGTTGACGCAGACGAGGTCGATCTTTTCTATTCCGTTGTCGCTCAACTGCTTCATATGATCAGGAATATCCCTGCGCGCAAGAAGGGCACCGTGAATCTTAGGATGAAGGGTCTTCACACGACCGTCGCAAATCTCGGGGAATCCCGTGACATCACTCACGCTGGTCACAGGCAGACCTGCCTCTTTCAACATCTTCATAGTGCCGCTGGTGGAAAGGATCTCCCATCCGAGCGACACGAGTTCCCGGGCGAAATCAACGACACCCGTCTTGTCACTTACACTGATTAAAGCTCGCATAATATACTTTAAATGAACATGTTCAAATAATCCAACCTTAGAAACCTTCAAACAATAACCTTCATCATGTTTCTCGATGGGTCCGACTACAGCAAATGAATATCCACACCCGGCTTGTCGGTGACGCGGCCGATGACGGTCGCCTTGTCTCCATGGGCGGCAAGGATGTCGACGGCCGTCTGAGCCTCGGACTCATCCAAAGCCAGAACCATTCCGATGCCCATGTTGAATATGTTGAACATCTCTCTGTGAGGGATGTTGCCGTACTTCTCCAGGAAGCGGAAGATCGGAAGGATTGTCCACGAGCCTTCCTGTACCTCGATGCCCTGACCTTCGCGGAGGATTCTCGGAATGTTCTCGTCAAAGCCGCCGCCGGTGATGTGGGCGACTCCGTGTACGTCGCAGTTGCGGATGACATCCAGAACCTGCTTGACATAGATTCTGGTCGGAGTCAGGGCGACCAGACCGAGCGGCTGGTCAGACTCCAGTTCAGGATAGACCTTGAACAGATCCAGATTGTTGTCGGAGAAGATCTTGCGGACGAGGCTGAAACCGTTGCTGTGGACTCCGGTGGAGGCTATTCCCACAAGGACATCCCCAGCATTGACTTTCGTGCCGTCGATGAGTTTGGATTTCTCCACGACACCTGTGGTGTAGCCAGCGATGTCATATTCACCGTCCTCGTACATTCCAGGCATCTCAGCGGTTTCTCCGCCCACTAGGGCGCAACCGGCCTGACGGCAGCCTTCCGCGACTCCGGCAACGATGGCCTCGACCACCTCCGGACGGGTCTTTCCCTGAGCCACATAGTCAAGGAACACCAGAGGTTCCGCTCCTTGGGCCAGAACATCGTTCACGCACATCGCCACGGCATCAATGCCGATTGTGTCGTGCTTGTCCATCGCGAACGCCAGTTTGAGTTTCGTGCCGACTCCGTCCGTTCCGCTGACCAGAATCGGCTCCTTGATGTTCAGCTTTGAAAGATCGAACATTCCTCCGAACGATCCGATGTTCCCCATCACGCCGAGCCTGTCGGTTGACGCCACGTGTTTCTTGATCCTGCGGACAACATCATAACCCGCTTCGAGGCTCACGCCCGCCTTCTCGTAATCAACTGCCATAGTAGTTATATTTCTTAATTAATTATAATCTCATTAAATATATTTCTGAATACCAAGGCATTCCCAGCCATCCATCTATCAGAACTTGTGTTCCTCGTTGACCTCTTCAATGCTGGAGTAGAGGGCGGTCGGGTAGTTGCCGTTGAAGCAGGCCAGGCAAAGGTCACTGCGATGGCCGGCCTCGAATAGGCCCTCTTCCGAAAGGAACGCCAGAGAATCGGCCTCGATCGCCTGACGGGCCTGCTCCAGATTCCTTGAGGAGCAGAGAAGCTCCTTGTGCGTGGACATGTCCACTCCGTAGAAGCACGGATTCTTGATCATCGGACTGGCGATTCTCATGTGGACCTCCTTCGCCCCGGCCTCGCGGAGCATACGGACAATCCTAAGTGATGTGGTTCCGCGCACAATCGAGTCATCCACCAGAATTATCCTCTTGTCTTTCACGATGGTACGTACCGGAGACAGTTTCATCTTCACGCCCTTGTCCCTCATCTCCTGCGACGGCTGGATGAAAGTCCTGCCGATGTAGCGGTTCTTGATGAGGCCCATCTCGCTCGGAAGGCCGCTCGCCTCAGCGTAACCGGAAGCGGCGCTTAGGCTGGAATCCGGAACTCCGACCACAATGTCCGCGTCCACATGCGACTCTCGGTAGAGAATCTTGCCGGTCTCCTTTCTGAAAGAGTGGACGTTGCGGCCTTCGATGTCACTGTCCGGACGGGAGAAGTAGATATATTCCATGGCGCACATGGCGTGACGCTGGTAGTCTGAATATTTCCGGCTCCTGATTCCGTGATGGTCGATTGTGATGACCTCACCAGGCTCCACATCGCGGACAAACTCCGCTCCGACAACGCTGAACGCGCAGGTCTCGCTGCTGAGTACATAGCCGTCGCCGATCCGCCCGATGGACAGAGGCCTCAGGCCGTACTTGTCACGCATGGCGTAAATCCGGTGGTTGGTCATCACCAGAAACGCAAAAGCCCCTTCAATCATATTCAGGGCCTCCATTATCGGGTATATTCTCGGGCTGTTCCTTTCAACCGGCTCCTTTTTGATCAAATGGGCCAGGATCTCACTGTCGGAAGTGGACTGGAAAAGGCTGCCGCGATCCTCCAAGTACTTCCTCAACTGGGCGGAATTCACCACGTTGCCATTGTGTACAAGGGCAAAATCCCCAGTGTTGTGCTTGAACAGGAACGGCTGGACATTCTCTATGCCTCCTCCTCCGTGTGTAGAATAACGCACATGGCCGATCGCCATGTCACCGTGCAGAGAACCGAGGTTCTCGCTGTTGAAGACTTCGGTCACGAGCCCGAGTCCCTTGACCCGGTGAAGTTCTCCATTATCGTTGACCGAGACGATTCCGCAGCCTTCCTGGCCGCGATGCTGAAGTGCATGGAGACCGTAGTAGGTCACCTCGGCGGCGTGAGGGACACCCCAGACACCGAACACCCCGCATTCTTCTTTAAGTTCCTTTGAAAACATATTCCTTTCGCGGACTAGGCAGCCATTAAAGGGACAATCCCTTAACGCTTGCCAAAGTACAAATATAACGAAATATTCGCCTTGGGGCAAAAGAAAATTCAGTCCACCTGACCAGACCGCCTATCCTGTCAGCCTTGTCCGCCATATCCTCTCTGTTTACCCAAAAGTCAATATACCGGGGGCAGATCCTTGATTCCTGCACCCGATAAGCCGGAAAATCAAAAGGCTGGGTGCAAACACGGCATTTCCGCCCCCGCCTCAGCGGAGTCCTTCCGTGGAAATACTCAGTTTTTCAGATTTATTCCAGAATTACTTTGTAATTTCGTGGTGTCATGAAGGTACTTTTGATTGAAGACGAGGAATCATTGCGCGGACTGATCGGCAGAGCGCTCAGGAAAGAACAATATGTCGTGGAGGAAGCCGCGACTTACGATGAAGCATGGGAAAAGCTCAGTCTGTTCTCCTACGACTGCGTGCTATTGGACATTATGCTGCCGGACGGGAGCGGGCTTGACCTCTTGAAGACATTCAAGGCAGAGGGAAAGACCATGAACGTGATCATCATCTCAGCTCGTGACTCCCTGGAGGACAAAGTCTTGGGACTGGAGGAAGGCGCTGACGACTACCTTCCCAAGCCTTTCCATATGGCGGAACTTCTGGCAAGGGTGAAAAGCGTGATCAGAAGAAGCGGCGGAAGCGGAAGAAGCGGAATGGCCTTCGGCAACGTCAAGGTGAACCCCGAAAGCCGCACCGCTGAAGTAGGAGGCAAGACTCTGCCTCTTTTTAAGAAAAGAATATGACATCCCTTAATTCCGCAGAAAGCAGCGCTATTTCATTTGAGTCCTCCGGTTGATGCCGCCCTCGCGCACATCGAGCCGGG
>CAKUVR010000007.1:0-105102 GCA_934698975.1 uncultured Bacteroidales bacterium | reverse complement strand
CTTTATGTTCTTTAATTTGTAATATTGCACGTCATCTTCCATAAGCAATTAGCTGTTTTGATTATAAATAGACGTTCCATTGACAAGAAAAATTATTGCAAGCAACCGTTAATAGAGAGGAAATAATGGTTTATTCTCATAGGCAACCACAATAACATTCCATATTAAAACATATAACAATCAACACATTACAAATCACATCCAGCAATATATTGAAGTTTGATTAGTTAGTGTATGATAATAGGTTTATAATAAAAATCCATACCTACAAATAAATAAAGTTTATGTCAATGCGATCCATCACCGGACCGGAGAGTTTGGAGAGATAGTTCAGACGTTGACCCGGGGTGCAGCGGCAGCGGTCTCCTTCACCATAGTAGCCGCACGGGCAAGGATTAGATGCAGCGACCAGCATGAACGAGGCAGGATATTCAAGTTTTGAGCGAAGTCTTGATATTGTCACTTTACGGTCTTCCATCGGACCTCGCAGAGCCTCCAGCACAGATTTCGGCATCTGGCCATATTCATCAAGGAAAAGGATTCCGTTCTCCGCCAGCGTGACTTCTCCTGGGCGGATGTCGGCTCCCGCTCCGCCGCCGATGATCGCAGGGAGGGACGCGCTGTAATGGGGAGCGCGGAAGGGGCGTGTACGAATCAGGCCGATCTGCGAGCCTTTCATTCCGGCTACAGAATAGATTTTGCTTGTGACAATGGCCTCTTCCGTGGTCATCGGAGGAAGAATCCCGGCCATCGCCTTGGCAAGGGAACTCTTGCCGCTGCCGGGAGGACCGACCATTATCAAGTTGTGTCCTCCTGCGGCGGCGATCTCCACTCCCCTCTTGGCACCCTCCTGACCGATTATCTCCGAGAAATCCATCACGTCTTGACCAGACGGCTTTTTACTCCGCTGGGAGTTCCTGGCCAGTTTTCTATAAAGCCTTGTGTTCCAGACAAGGAGATCGCTGCAATCCTCCTGTTCCTCAAGAATCCGGATGACATCAGCCAGAGTTTCCACCCCGAATATTGACAGGTCATTACATTCGGTGGCTTCAAGGGCTGAGCGTAACGGCAGGATGCACCCTGATATCCCCAGACCGGTCACCAGATCGGCGAACGGCAGGGAGCCTTGAACCTCTCGCACGGATCCGTCCAATCCCAGTTCGCCCATAATCAGATACTTGTCAAGGCCCGGGAAATGTTTCTGTTCGGAGGCCGCAAGGATGCCGATGGCGATCGGGAGGTCATAACCGCTGCCGTTCTTACGCACGTCAGCAGGAGCCAGATTTATGACTATCTTCTTACCTGGAATCCTGAAACCCAGCGACTGAAGCGCGGTGATTGTCCTAAGGAGGCTTTCCTTGACCGCCACATCCGCCAGACCAACCAGATGTATTCCTATTCCTTGTGTGATGTCCACCTCAACGGTGACCGGGACAGCCTCGATGCCGACGCACTTCGCCCCAAGAATGTTTATCAACATAGTTTGAGTTCATTATGTACTCCGGCAAATATGGCGCGACAAAACGTAAATTTTCAAAAGAAACAGAAAATCCGTCATAAAAAACAGAAATATTTTTTCTTTATAACGATAATCCGCAGTTTAGTCAAATCATCTTTTGAATGATCGTCTGAGCATTTCCATAAAAGGGAGCATCTGTCTTTCCAAGAATCGTGGCGGGCAATGAGGCCATTTCCTGCAAGTTGTCCATCGGCACCAATACGGTCTTGGCCCCATTTTCAGACAACAAAGACACTTTATCTGAGAAATTCGCAGCTCTGACAATAGCGCCGCCGATGGAGATGTTTCCGATAATGCCCAACGCAGACTTCAGATTCCTGCCAAAGACAGACGAGACGATGGCGGCAAAGACTGCCGAGCCGATGCCTCCCACTTGGGTCGTGCCCAGCAAAGCCGTAATCTGCACCGTCACATCCAGTCGCATCAACGAATGCTTCTGCGAGAGAATCGTTCTCTCGTTAGCACGAATATAATTATAGGTATTGCGGATGTCTTCCTTCACTTCCGACGAGGAAGTTCCACTCACCGTCAACTTGCCGTTGCCTTGCATCGTAATCACCTCCACCTTGATGAGCGAAACTTTGTCGCCGTCACAGGTTGCCGTATAGCAAGTGCCTGGAGGCAGCGGTGCATCCTCAATCAAGTTACTACCACGCTCCTCAGGAACCGAGACAAAAGTTTCCTCCTGCGTATCCTTGTCGATATAAGAGAAATTGGTGTCCCAAAACTCCATACCGCCAATACGTTTCAACTGTTCCTTCACTCTCCGGCGCATCTCTATCGCCCAAGCCAAATACTTGCGGATGTCCTCCTTGGTATAATTGCCATCGGGATGCATCAACTTGATGAGCCCCGATACGGTTTTCCTTACCGGTTTGGTGTCACGCTGTCGGAGTTGCGAGCCCAAGGTAAAGTACTCGTCCAGGGCATTGGTATAATTGTCCTTGCGCAGATGGTGCAGCATCTCGCTGAAGAAGTCGGTGCTGAAACCGATATGGTTAGTAAAGTTGGCTGGGGCAAACTTCATGATCTCCCATCCCGGCAGGAAGAAGCCGATGCGGTCTAGAAAGGCGGTGTCATTGCAAATCTTGTCGGAGAATGGACTAAACAGATGACTGGTTTGCAGGACGGTCTCCACAGGTTGGTTGATGTTACCATTCAGGATAATGGAAGCATTTGCCGACTTTTCGCCCGATTTGCCGGCACGTGAGAAAGAGCCACTCTCCATATAGTCCTTCATCAGCGGCACCACTTCCCTGTCCTTGAACAGTTCGTCGGTTGACTCATCGAAACAGACGGCATCCCATTTGCCCATCGCACCAATCTGCCCGTTGCTATTGTTGACAAACAAGGAGGCGGCTGTGCCCTGACCGCCACTCACCAACATGGAGTAAGGCGAGAGTTCCTTAAACACGAACGACTTGCCCGAACTCCTCGGTCCTAATTCCGCCATATTGAAATTAGCCTCCACCAGAGGGATGAAGCGAGAGAGCAAAAGCATCTTCATGCGCTCCGTCATACCTTCCGACTCCGGCTCATAGCCGCCACTACGTAACAACACGTTGAGCCATTCCTCGTTGCTGAACTCCTTGCGGGCCGCCACGATGCGGTCCAAGCTGAAATTGGAGAGCTGGATAGGACGAATCTTGGAGACCACAAAAGGATAAATCTTGTTGCCTATCATCATGCTCGAATCATAGTCGATGTCGATGATTGCCCAGATGCCGCCCATCATCATCTTCTCATGTTGGGTAACAAGGCTTTCGTCGATGTTCGCCTCACGGATATTGAGGTTGGAAAGTTCTGCCCAATACTTATCCTTCGAGGCATCGAGACGCACGGAGATTTTGTCGATGACCTTGTAGCTGCCCTCCTCCTTGATTTTCGACTGCACCACATTTGCCTCGTCCGGGTTGACATAATGCTTCTGGAGCACACGCTTCACGTTCTCCACGCCCTCCTTGATTTTCTCCTCGTCATCCGTGCTGCAACTGTTTGCCAACAGATACTCCAAGACAAACACAGGCACATTGGCTCCCACCTTGACGGCACGAACGATGTCCTTTCTCACCACGAAACCCTGGAACAAGTCCAGCAATTTTCTATCTAATTCTATCATGACTATCTACATTTTAAAACAAATCGTCCAGATCTCTGGAAGACGATGATTTCACTTCGCAGAAATCAATCTGCTGCTTGGTATTTGCATCCACCAGCACCACTTTGAGCTTTCCCGAAGGCGACATTTTAAACTCGTTGTTGTCGAGCAGTTGTCCCTGCTTGATGGTTACGATTTGCACGGACTTCTCTTGGCTCCCCTCATACAAGTGTATCTCGATGCGGCGCTCTTGCTTGAATACATCCAAGGATGCCTCCGCCTTCAGTTTCAACTTGAAGTACTGACCGCCCACACCTTGCAACTCCTTCTTGTTGTCGATGACCACACGGAGAGCCTCAACACTGGCATCCTTGCCAAACTCATAGATCGGGATGATACATTCCTGCGGCGTAAAGCCGCCATGGGAGTAACCGTAGGCACCCTTGGTACGGAACGGCTTGTCCGACTGGGCGTAATATTGATATTCCGAACCACCAAAATCATCTTGGCGGCAGACAAGCTTGACACCTGATGCAGCCGACAGCTGTTCGTTTGCCAGACAGAAACGCTCCTCCAACTTCAGCATGTCACCCTTCGGAACCGGTATCTTGTCAGCCTCATCCAGAATACCCGTGATAACAAAGCCGTGGTCGGCTGTGACATACACATTATTATATCCCATGCCGAGCAACGTTTCTATTTTCTCCGCTATCTCCTGCTCATAATTGTTGATGTCCTTCAACCCAGCCAACTGCTTTTTCTCCCCCACTTGGTCTATATCTCCGAAGAGCACCACCAAGCACCTTGCCGTCACGCTGCTGTTCAGTTTGTCAGCTTGTATCACCTCTACATCGGGCAGCTCACCCTTCAGATGGGCATAGCGATTTTGCGCCGACATCTCCACGCCCTCGCATCCGAAGAGGGCACTCATACCGTTCTCCGTGACCGATGGGAGCATGGCAAAGGCATAGTCGTTCCGGCTCTTCGATTTGGAATGCAGATAGATGGTCTCCGCCATCTCCAGTCTGAGTCCATCACATACCAAGACGGCAATCCTTCCCTCTTGCGACAATTTCTCCTTGAGCAAGCCTTGCTGGGAAGGCTGATAGTTTTTCGCCAAGGCAAACCATTTATCCAAGAGTTCCTTCTCTGCCTGCTCGTAGAGATACTGGAAAGGACGCAACACTTTCTCATCGTGCAGCCAAGCCGCATAGAGATGGCGCACTGCCGTATCGAGCTGGGCAAACACATCACGATAATAGAGGGCGAAATCCGACAGCGTGGCTATCTTATACAAGCCGCCGTTCTTGAATTCCACGAGGGTCTTTACGTCTTTCAGCCATTCCGCCTTATAGGTAGCCGCATGCTTGCTTTGGGTACGGGCATCGATCATCTGGATATATTCGCCCAGGAACTCGCCATTCTCGATGGCTTCGCTCAGACGCTTCAACAAGCAGCAGTCCAACGCCGAGAATGGATGGTCGATATGAGCCTGCAAAGGGTTGACACCTTCCAGCTTGTCGTATCGGGCGATGTAGTCTGCCATCACCTCATCCATGGCGTGGCTGCTGGTACACCTATTATATATAGACTGCAATGGGGTTGAAATATCATTGCTTGCCAATCCATCAAAGATGGCATCCATCACGGTCTGCGCCAGCACGGGGGCTGGTTGCTCGGTGTAGGGCTTGCCTATCATGCGGAACACCTCTGCCGTGAAAAGCTTCCACACTTCCTCGTCCATCTCTTGGGCTGTCTGCTTAGGTGAAGCCAAGAGATCGAGCAGAAGTTTGTCGGTGTCCATCGGCTTGACGAGTCCCATGGCTACGCTCTTCCACCAGTTCAGGTCCTTGCCTTTGCTCAACTTGGCTGCCACCAAGAGTTCCGACTTAGGCAATTGCGTGTTGATGCCCGTGGCAGCGAAGAGGTGCTTGCGGATGTAAGTCTCCATATCATCGAGCACGATGCACTCCGCAGTCTCGGCATATTCCAGGAGGAAGGTCAGGTCGGTCTTGGGGCGATGGGTATAGAACACCACCTTATCATTGGCATGATGAGTCTCAGCCTCATACTTTGCCTTGATTTCCGCCAAGTCGGTGCCCTCCACCTGAAGCAGTACAGCATCAGGAGGCAGAAAGCCCAACAAGAATTTTCCTTCCTCATGGGCATCCGTCACGACGGCTCTTCCCTGCACTTCCAGTGCCGCCTCTATGTCATTTACAAACCATTTATCTATCATTGTCTATTCCTATCAATTTCATTGTATCTATTCCATTTCTCTATTCCATATCAAAATTCTATTCTTGATTTTGGAAAAGAGTAAACATCTGAGTATCAAACATATCGTTTTTTATTTACATTTTTCGTTTCCATTTCTCTATTCCATATCAAAATTCTATTCTCGATTTTGGAAAAGAGAACTATCTTCAATTATCTGATACTTTGTCCAACGATTTTCACCTATTTTTCTTACGTATTTTTTTTCCATAAGATGGTAAAGTTGTGCCCATATTTTTTTTGTAGGAATCTCTTTTCCAATTCTTTCATGAATATCATTTAGCGATGCACACTTGTAGATTTTCAAATCCTCGATGATCAACTCCCTAATGCGATAATCTTCTATTCTTCTTAAGGATGTTGTTCCTTTATAAGCACTTCCCTTCAAAATATCTTCACTAACTCGATACTCTTTTGAACGGTTCTGTCCTACGGTCACAACAATACCATCATCAACCAACTTATCCAACCAAGGAGCTAACATTTCTCTATCTTTGAGATTGAGAAGTTTGATGAGTGTCGAAGCAGAAACGCTCTCATTCTGAGCGATTAACCCTAAACAAATAATTTGTTTTTGTTTCAAATCATCCTCTTGCAATGCTCGCCCTATTACCTTGATAGCTTCCTTGCTGATAATTCGGCGTTCCACCACGGCTGTAACCGAATCGTTTCCCTCGATTACCCTTGGCACTTGTTTACCATTTGACAACTGTATCTCATACATTTTGTCATAACCTGAACCTTCACGTTCCATCAACTTCAAAGCATAACATAAGTTGGCAAAATGCTCATTACGTTTTACTGTTTTATGAAGGATATTCTCAGGAGTCACTCCTAAAGGCAACAACCCAGGATTAACCACTTCTATTTTATTCGGATAGATATTGATAAATATATCTCCGCTTACCGTGTAAGGTCTATGCACCAAAGAGTTACATACCAGCTCACGAATAACTTCTTTATCGTAAGCTGGAACTTCCTTTCTGAATAGGCCATCACTTATCTCATTGGTCTCCTTCCAATCTGGAATGTTCTCCCATACTTCCTCTATGATTTCGTATGGATTTTTAGTAAAATCATCCCATAGGTATTTTTTTACTTTTTCTCCATATTCATCATACTTAATGCATTGCAAAACTGGAGAGTTTGCTACTCTTCCGCGTTGCGACTGAGTTCCAATGAACAGAACTCCCAAATAGGTCATTCTATCGCTTTCTTCCTCTGTCAAGAAAAAATAGTCCAACAACTCCTTAGTATCTTTTTGCTTCACAAATTTGGAAACTCGCTCTGATTCATGCAACAAAGTTATTACTTTGTCGAGTTTCTCTGGATCGGCATCCTTCCAACTCCATTTGCTGGGTTCATCTTCCCAACGATAATATCCTTTCTCTGCAGAGATTCTATTAATGTCACTGCCAATAACAGGAACGCTATTATCACTTACTCGGATAAAGAATTTACCCGAAGTGGTAGATGCTGCAGAGCTTCCCCTGGCAATATGCAACCTTATATATTGTCCCCCATTGGTATGAGTCAAAATCTCACCATAAGCATTTACGTTCGAAGTTCTTCCATTAATCTTGTTTTGCAAAGTTACGACAAGGTCTTCCGAAATCTTTTGTTCTGGCACAGGGATATCTGCATCATCCTCTATTCCATAGTCGATGATGCCACCCTGGGCATTACTAAATGCCACACAGTCTTTGGCAACCTCATTCCAATCGGCTGTCTTGCCCGTTATCTCTTTGAGAGATTTCTTGTCGTATAATGAATTCTCTTTCATCGTTTCTTTGTTTATCAATACGTATGAATGCTTTAACTTCTACCAGTCGGCATGGAGATACTTCTTGAGCTGGGTATTCGCTTGCGGACCGTCTTTGAGCACATCGTAGCTCAGCAAGCCGGCTTGCTGCAGTGGGGCGATGTTCTTGCCCACGCCGTCGTCGAGCTTCGGGTCGTAGCCGCTGGCGAGGAGCTGGTCTATCTTGTCAGCAAACTGATGGAGCTCTTGCTGTTGGTCCTTGATCTGGGCTGCCTCCATCTGTCCGCCCGGTGTCGTCGGGTCGAGGGCGGCGAGGCGGTCGCTGAGGCTGCTCTCTCGGTTGGCTACATACACGCTCTTGATGCGGAAGAGGGTGTCACGGCTCCAGGTGTAGATGCTCACGAAGAGGTCGATGGCATGGTGGCTGCCGCTGGTGAGGTGCCAGATGAATGGAGTCTTCGGAAGATACATGAAGAGGTTGAGGTGGTCGCTGAGCTGCTGGAAGAACTTCTCATAGAGATATTTCCTCAGGGTGGCGTTGCCGCCCATGCCCATGGTGAGCAACTGGGTGAGCTGGGCGATTTGCCCTCCGCTGAAGCCTCGCTCCACCAACTCTTGTTCGATGCGCACATCCAATGGTTCCTCGCCCATACGTTCCGAGAGCGGGATGACGCCGTCGTCGTCTTTCGCCAATACGGTACGGATGACGTCGGTCACCAGTTCGAAGGCAAGGCTCTGGGTGCGCTGTGGCGGAAGCACTCCTGCCTGTCGGAACTGATACCATACCTCGATAGGGTTCATGCGGTGGTTCTCGCTGCTGCAAAACTCCTCCCAACCGTAGTTGTTCTGATAGAGTTTGTCGAAATCAGAAATCTGTGGCTGGTCGTTGTCGATGGTGAGGGCATCCAAGTGCTCCCAAACTTCTGCGGAGGCAGAGAACTCGGTGTTTTCCTCCTTCAGCCAAACCTTATAGGCATCCAAGGCTGCTTGCGATACGCTGAGGTCGCCCACTGGGATGCCTTCCTTGTCGAGCACCATCTGTCGGTCGTGCTCACTCAGTTCATAGACATCGAACACGATACGGTTGATGATGGCCTCGTTCAAGAGGATTTGAGTCAAGAGGGCGTTCTCGTAGTTGTAATAACGAGTGAGCTCGGACTCAGGGAGAGAGGAGGTACCGATTGGGGAATGAGAATAGTTATACTCTATCAAAGAATAAGTGCATAATTCTTTCTTTATATTGACATTTGTCAGAGACAAAAAATCAACTACATTTTCTTCTTTTTTAGATGGAGGTGCAAATGGTATACGTTTTATATCTCCTTGCGTCACATTCACGGTAGGGTTTAAACAACCTAATAGATATTTTGCAAAGGGCGTATTCAAAAAAGCTAAATAATAACTTATATCATTATACTTCTCTGATGGATAGATTCCAGACCCTGCACCACTTATTACTTGGTTTTGCGGCATATATCTAAAGGTACTGCCTGTTCCTACACTACTATATGTCACACCTTCCTTAAAATAAAAGGAGCGACTTGGTAATTTATTTCCATGTGAAATCAAGAAATCATATATTTGAGGAATATTATAACCAATAACAATCCAATTGTTTCCAAACCATTTGCAAGCAGGACCTCCTTTAGGGTAAAACACATATGGCTTTTTGATTTCAACATTCAAGGAAATGTCAGAATGCTTTACCTCCCAAAAATATCGCAAAGTTCTTTCATTATTTCCAGTTGCACCACCTTGTCTAATAAAAAGGGTTGAGTCTAAATCTTCACTTCCAAATTTCTCTCTGAACTCATCCGAAATCCAATAGATGAAAGGCCATGACTTGATAGCCTTCAACTTATTTTGTGGAAGGAGATAAGCTCTTTCCTTTAAATTACCATCTAAATATGAAGAAAACAATTGCAAAACTGTATGCTTCTTATCCTTCTCTTGCAATCCGTTATTTATGTCAAAGAACAAAGCATCACCTTTATAGTCATGTTCTTTATCTAAAACATAGAAAGCGGGAGCACTTGCATAACCAGTCCCCTTAAACATATTGATTCTATCAAGACCATGTTCTACAAACAAACTAATATGCGTATTATTGAGGATAAACTTGCGCACATCCTCAAACGTCTTGATATACATAAAAGTCAAAGGATGAATCATTCCCACCTTCCCCAATTCATCCGTCAGTTCGCAGCATCTCTTGATGAAGCAAGCATAGAGGTTGATGTTAAACTTCATCGGCTTCTTATAGTTAGCCTCAGCAAATGCCTTCAGCTCTTCGCCGAAGTCGCTGCTGTCGGTATAAGGCGGATTCGCCACCGCCACATCAAAGTCCTTGGTCAGGATGTCGAGGAAAGTCATGGCATCGTTCACCTGGGAGAGACTGTAGGCATTGCTGCCCTTGCCTCCCCAACGGTGCATCAGGTTTCGCAAAGTCCCCAACGTGAGATTCTTGAATGAGAAAAAGTCTGCATCCTCGTCTTGACGGAAGAGTGTGCCCTCTCCCTGTGGCTTCAACGCCTGGATCTTCTCCTTCAGGCGGATGAGCGAGCCAAACTTATAGGCATCGTGCAGGCCGTTCCAGATGTCACGCAAAACCTCCTTCTGCTTGCTGTTCCATTCACCGCTCTGTTCGAGCACGTCCTTCACCACCTCGTAGGCTGGCAAGGTGAAATGCGACGACACCACATTGCAATACGTAGGCATTTCGCCTCGGCGTCCCTTCAGCTGCATCGCCTTGATAAAGAGGGCTATCTGGGTGAGTTGCACGGCACGCTCGTCCAAATCCACACCATAGAGATTATTCTCCACGATGAGCTTCGGAATGTCACGGCGAGAAAAGTCTGCCCCGTAATTCTCCATCTGGTCAATGTACATATCATAGAACACGGAGAAGGCATAGATGAGGAAGTTGCCGCTACCACAGGCAGGGTCGATGAGCTTGATGTCGAGGATGCCACGCTCCTTGGGATGGCGCATCGGTCGGCGAGGCGCATTGGCGATGAGGTACTTGGTCTTACCCGTCTCCTCATCAATCATAAACTTGCTGTCTGGATACATCTCCAAGTATTGCTTGCCAAGGGTGTTGTCCACCAAGAACTTCACCACCCACTGCGGGGTATAGACCTGGCTCTGAAGCGACACCTTGTCGTATTCCGTCTTCTCGCCGCTCTCCTTGAGCTGCGCCTTTTCCACGGCATTGAAGTTCTCGTACATCCAACCGAGGATGTCATCCCCCTTCCAGATGTCCTCGCCACACTGAGGGTCTTGCTCAATACTGTTGAACGCTGTGATGATCTCGTCCAGCTCGTCGGCGGTAGGGAGGATGGCATAAGGATGGTCAGCCTTGTAGAGCGGAATGCCGAAGTCATCGAAAAGCTCGGCAAACTTATCGCGCAAGAAGTTCTTCAAGCCCATGCGCTCGGCGGAGCGCTCCTCAGGGTGCTCCTCCAACCACATCTTGTGGGAGTAAGACAAGTTGCCATGCTCCGCACGGCGGCGGATTACCTCCGGGAAGAGTTCACGGTCTTCCATCACCTTGATGGCAGCCAAGCGGTTGAAGAGCGTAAAGACGCACTCCTTGATGGCCTCCAAGCGAGCCTCGGCATAGTTGCCCAACGCCTGCTGATGGGTAGCGATGATGGTATCGAGCACACGGCGCTTAGGCCGCTGCTCGGCAGAGAGTTGTTCCACCGGCTGCGCCTCGTCGGCCTGCAATCCCAGTCGGGAGAACCTATTGTCAATGGCCTGCTGGATAAGGCCTCTTATCTTCAGTACATGATCTATCAGTTTCATATCATTTACATTTTTATTAAAATCCTTTAGTAGAATTGGATATCACAATTCGTGATTTCCAATTACTCATCAAAGTTCACTTCATCGTCCATGCCCATCTTGCCCACGAGCAAGAGCTGCTGCTGGAGCCACTGGCGATACTCCACCACGGAACATTTGCCATGAGGCATCTTGGAGCGCATCTTATAGACCTTTGGCTGTGGTACAGGTTGAGGTGCTGGTTGTGGCTGAGGACATGGCGTAGGGTCAGGCTCTGGCTTTGGAGCAGGAGCAGGGTCTGCGGTATTGATTTCCATCTCCCAAAGAGTTAGGTTCTGAGCATCGTTCTGCACCTGCTGCAACTTATACTCCATGTCACGGAGCTGCATGTTGGTGTTACGGCAACACACATTCCATCCGCTGCCAAGGTCAACCTTGATGGTGGTGAACTTTTGGTAATTGCGCTCCAATCCTTCCACCTTATTATATATAGTGGAGTTCCACTCCTTCGGATAGGCATCGCACTTCTGGCGGAGGGCATCTGCCTTGCCCAGCAAGTCAATGCAAGCCTCAGCGAGTTGCTCGGCACTGTGCTGCATCAGTTGATAATAGAGGTCCTTGATGTCTTGGGTGGTCTGTCGCATCATCTGCGCATTGCGCACCAAGTCGTTGTCACGAGCCTGCTGCCAAAGCTCTCGCTTCTGGTTGAAGGCAGTCATGTCGGCACCCGTCTTCTCCAACTCGTCTTTCACGTCGGCAATGAAGTTTTTCTCTTCCTCTATCTCCTCAAACTGGGTGTCGATGAAATGCAAGTCCTTCTGCACCTGTTCCACGGCGGTGATGTAATCATCAGCCATGTCGAGGAAGTCGTGCGCCATGTTGAGATAGTTGGCATCCGTCACCGTCTTGTTGAAACGGTTGAAGATGGAACGAGCCTTCACCGAGCGAGGGAATAGAGCCGCCATGTCCTCGTCGAGTTCTATCTTGTCGCAAACGGTCTTAGAGAGAGTCTTGGACAAGGTGCGGATGCAATCCACTATCTCGAAGTCGTTCTTATTGTAGTTAGGTTGATCCTCACCGGTGATTTTCTTGTACTGGCAGTCCTCCTTCAGAATATCCACTATCTCCTGTCGGTCCTTGTAAGAGAGCGACTGCATCACCGCCTTGAAACTTGCCTTCTCGAAGGCACGGCTGCTGTCGAATACTTTTGCCACGCCCTCATCGGTAGCCGAATGGAAATCCTCGCCACCATATTTCACGATGATCTTGTTGCCACGCAGCAAGGCGGCAAGGGTGGTAACGATGATGCCATAGGTATAGCCCGTAGGTGGAGCCGCCAATTCACGTTCCAAGTCGGCTCCCGTCTTATACGACTTGCAGCGAGCCAATAATTCGGTCACCACCGCCAGGTTGTCGCCGATGAACTTGCCAGATGTATCGAAGAACTTGAACTCCTCGGATGCTCCGAAGAGCTTGGCGAGTTTACTGACAGGGGCGGTCAACGCCTGCTTTGCCAAGCTATCGTCCAGGTTGGCTGTAGGACGCTGGGTGAACACATTGCCCGCCATGCGTCGCTGCACCGCCTCCAACTCCTTCAGGCAGTTGTCCTCAGTGAGCTGGTAGGTGTTGTAGAGATAGACGATGGTGCTCTCCTGATAAGCACGGCGCACCAGGTCTTCCAACTGGTTCTGCTTCTCGCCACGGGTATCGGTGATGGTGCGTTGCACCTTCTTCTCCTCGTCGGTGGAATAGTTCTTGGTGTCGATATAGTCGATGCGCAGCAGGTCGGCAGCCAAGTCGAGCATCTGCTTGGCATAGGCATTGTTGGGCACGATGGCCATCTCGCCTTTCTCGCTCTGAGTATCCACCTTGATCTGGCTGATAAGCTGCTGGCGGTCGTCGTGGAAGATGTCGTAGAACACCACCTTCATGTAGCGTTCTCCCTGGTTGGCAAAGTTCTCGCCCTTGGCAGTCTCTACACAGAAATTATATTTCACGCCATCCTGCAAGAAAGCCTGTGCCGCCTTGGTAAGGCGCAACTGTTTCAAGCGAGCGGTGATTTCCGCCTCCTGACGATAGACAGGGATGTCGTACTTGTTCATGTCGTCGATGATCTGCTGCTCTATCTGGCTGGTGATGCGATACTGGTCGGCAGTCTGTAGGAGCACATTGTTTTCCACGAGCAAAGCCACGGCACGCTTCACCTCCTCCAATATCTCATAATATTGTTCGGGATGGCGGGCATACGAGCTGGTGATGTTCTCCACCGTGGTGCGGGCATCACTCTTGGCGAGGAAGTAGATGACCTGCAAGAGTTGCTTACCCTTCACCAACTTGAATTTTCCATCCGCCTTGATATGGTCGTCGGCTTGCTTGTAGCGAATGCGGAGCGACTCAGGAATGTTCTCCATCGCTTGGTTGCAAAGTTCCACGGCAGAGACATGGGTATAGACCTCCTCCTCGGTCATCGCCTCCTTCTGGAGCACATCGAAGACCGACATCAGCATGCCTCGTGTACCTATCTGCGTAGATACAGTATCTCGGGAACCGAAGAGGAAATACTGGAGCATGTCGAACTGATGCTGAAAGAACGGATAATAGTCGGCGTAAGTCTCTCTATCCTTGGTGACACTGAGGGCAAGACCCGATATATTGGTCACCGCCTGGATCATGCCGCTATTCTTGTCGTAATACTGTTCCAACTGTCGCTTGCCCGCATCGGTCTTGTCGAGCAGTCGCTTGCGGATAATCTTGTCTATCTCTTCGGCGGCGATAGGAATGCGCGTCTTGAAGCGAGCCTCCACCTTGTTGAGCAAGTTGAGGTTCAAGCCCGCCGCATTAAGCACATCATTGAAGGCTTGCTGGGCGATGCCCACCGTCCATACTCGGTTGCCCAAGGCAGACAGCGACTCGGAGAGACCCTCCAAGTCGAGGAGGTTGATTTTCTTCTGGGCGATGGACTCGCTCACCTCATCGATGAAGAACACGATTTTCTCCTGCGGATGCTTGGCAAGATAAAGCGAGAGGTCTTCCTTCAGCTTGTCGGCATCATACGTCTCGATGCGCTTTTCCACCATCGCCCGGGTGTCTCGGAAGTTTTCCTCGCCCATGAGTACGTTCATGGCTTTCTTCAGAGCCTTCATGGTGGTCATCATGTTCTGTCGCAAGTCCTTCCACTGCTTGCCATCGTTCTGTTGCTCCACCAAGGTCAAGAAATCCTCATACTGGTCGCTGAGCATAAGATGATACTCCATGAAGCCAACCCAGTTGCTCATCAGTCCCAACGAGAGCAGTAACTGGCTCATCGCCAAGTGAGCGATGCCATTCTTGTTGTCCAACTTAGACGCATCGAAGAGCACCACCTGGTATTTCGACTTGGAGAGAGAATCGATTTGGTTTCGGATGAAATCCTCGTTGTTCAAACCAGCCAACTTATGGGCAAAACGCTCACGGAACGGGGTTCCCTGGATGGCGGGGTTCTCTATCAAGAAGCCCAACATCTTGGCAAAGTAAGACTTACCCGAGCCATAGAAACCGCTGAGCCATACGCCCGTCTCCTTCATGTCGGAGGTAAACTTATCGAGAAAGTCGGACAAATGTTTTGCCAGGCTCTCAGTGAGGATGAAACCATCAAGCTCTTCCTTCACCGCATCCTCACTTTGCGAATTGAGGTCGATGACATTCTTGATGTCGTTGTCCAACTGGATGGACAGAATATCTTTGATTTTCATTGTTGCTACTTTATGCTTAAACTATTTGATGACCATGCAGCGATAATCGGATGCGGGCTGCTTGCCGAGGAACAGGATTTGGTTGCCGTCGAGGGTGGCAGGGTAAAACACAACGAGGGGGATGTGGGAATTCAGGACAACCGAATGCTCCATGATGTTGATGTTGGAAAAGTTCATGCCGTAAAGTGCTCCTGTATGAACGAGCACGGGGGTCTTGCCCGCATCAAAAACCGCCTTGATTTGCGCTATCAATGCAGCGAAGAAAGTGTCCTCCTCAAAATTTTGGCTGAAAAACATCTCGTCACCGAAATCCTTGTAGTTTTCCTCGAACTCTTCCATGCCCATATTGTTTAAGAACTGCACGAAGCTTGCCCGTACATCGACGAGCACAAAGCCATCCGTCAAGACCTCGCGAGCCTTGGCTATATACGCCTCTTCATCCTTGGGCGGATAAACAAAGAGGATGCTCCTACCGCCGTTACACTTGCCGGAAATCTTCATGATGTCTTCCTGGAGCGTAGCCTTCAGCTCCAAGAAAAGACGATTGTGCTCTATATCGAATGTTTTCATTTTAGTTCTATTTTAAGATTCTCACCTATTTGGGTAATATTCCAGAATGGAATGAACTCCACTCGTTTCAACTTAGTTATCAGTGTAAGCTTATCGTAGAAGCTAAACGCCATCATCGGGTTATCCAATGTAGGCAGGTCGGGATACACGGTCATCGCCATTCTGACGAAATAGACGAAGAGTTGCGAAGTCATCGGTGGATAAAGGATTTGTTTCTTGATGGCACCATCAGCCAATCCTAATTTCTTCAAGATGGTGAGGTACTTGGAGGCGCAAATCTTCAAGGTTGCCTCCGACCAATCGAATTCTCCATTCTCGGTTTCCTTGATGTGATGGAGCAAAGCAAGGACATCGACAGCCGAGAGCGTGGTTCGCCCTTGATAGACCGCTTGCATAAACACCTCTTCGGTGATGCGGCGGAACAATAAGTTGCCATACACCATCTGCCAAAAAAGTACCATCAGCTTCTCCTGAAAAGACAAGTCTTTGGAAACGAGCGCATCGAGAAAGAGTTGCTTATGCTCATCATTGGCAAACTGCAAGACGGCAGTCTTGATAGCCGCCAAGAATCGTGTGAATGTCTTATGGGTTCGAAAAGAAAAGCTCCCTTGTCCCTCGGGCACACGCCCGCAGTATTCGCAGATGAAATCCATCATCGACGAATAATCGGGAATGCTTCCCAAGACATTGATGCTTGAGTCGTATTTGATAGCCATTGTTTTACTCGTCAGGATTAAAGTCATTATTTCATGTTGACAAATATAACGATTTTATCAATCCTCCTGCAAAGGGATTGCTTATTTATTGTTACAACGGCAAGTTTGACATCATTTTTGATTATATTTGAGAGATTTCTTTTTAACATAAAAGCGAAAATGGAGAAGAATGAGATAACACTGTTCTGCGTCAATGACGGCAAGAACCATAAGATCGAGAAAGGGCAGGACCTGAAAGCGCTGTCGGACATGTTCTGCTCAAGTGTCACGGATGAGAAGACGGGAAGGACTTACGATGTGCTGGCGGCGCTGGTGGACAACAAACTGAAAGAGCTGAGTTTCAGACCGGCGAACCTGCACAGGGTCGAGTTCATCGGGTACAACCATCCGGACGGGAGACGGAGCTATGTGCGCTCGCTCTGCTTCGTGCTTCAGAACGCTATTAGGGAACTCTACCCGGACAAGGTGCTCGTGATAGACCACTCACTGCCGAGCGGACTTTACTGTGAGATCATCGAGAAAGGCAAGAACGATGACGGACGCAACAAGGTCTATTTCGTTACCGATGACGAGATCGACAGGATCAGGGAGAAGATGAAGGAGATTGTGGCGAAGGATCTGCCGTTCACAAAGGTCAAGATGTTCTCAGAGGAAGCCGAGAAACTATTCCTCGCCAACAACCAGCCTCAGAAAGCCGAACTGCAGAAGAGTCTTGGGACATTCAGTTGCAGCGTTTACTACCTTGGCGGAAAGGCCGACACGTTCCACGGGCCGCTGATTCCATCTACCGGCTATCTCAAAGTGTTCGACATCAGCGGGATGGGCGATGGATTCTGCCTCCAGTCCCCGATGATGACCGACTTCAGCAAAGTCATGCCGATGAAGCGGCAGGGCAAAATCTCGGCGGCGTTGAAGGAATATTCAGACTGGTGCTCCATCATCAACATCGAGAGTGTAGGAACACTGAACAAGGCTGTTAAAGACGGCAAGTCCGTCAGCATCATCAATCTGGCCGAATCGCTCCACGAAAGAAACTATGCAAGGATAGCTGACAGGATCTATGCGGAGAGAGGGACTAAGAGGATTGTGATGATCGCGGGGCCGTCATCAAGCGGAAAGACTTCATCGTCACTCAGGATTGCCCTCCAATGCAAAGTGTTGGGGCTCAAGCCGAAAGTCATCGAACTGGACAACTATTTCGTGGACAGGGAGCATACTCCGAAAGACGAGGACGGCAACTACGATTTCGAGTCGCTCTATGCGATGGATCTCGATTTCCTCAACAAACAGCTCAATGAACTGCTTGAGGGCAAAGAGGTTGAGATTCCTCGCTTCGACTTCAAGACCGGCAGCAGAGTCTTCGAGGGCAACAAGCTGCGTCTTGAGGACAAGGACATACTCATCATGGAAGGCATCCACGCCCTGAATCCGGAGATGACCTCAGCAGTTGATAATTCAAGAATATTCAGAGTCTATGTTTCAGCCCTCACTTCACTGAACATCGATGAGAACAACAACATGTCCACTTCCGACAACCGCCTACTCCGAAGAATGGTGCGCGACAATCGAGTCAGGGGCATCACTCCGGAGGAGACAATCATGAGATGGAACAGCGTACGCAGAGGAGAAAGCAGGAATATTTTCCCGTTCCAGGAAAATGCCGATGTGTTGTTCAACTCCGCTCTGATCTTTGAGCTTCCGATGCTGAAATACTATGCTGAACCGCTTCTGCTCAGGATTTCTCCGAATTCACCTGCCTACACCGAGGCTGTGCGTCTGCTTAAGTTCCTGGACTACATCGTGGCTCTTCAGCCTGGTGAGATCTCAGCGATTCCTCCGACTTCAATCATGCGCGAGTTTATCGGAGGACAGACACTGACCAGAGACTAAAGAAGACGCTCACAGGAACTGACGGTTTAAGCGAATAAGAAAGGCTGGCCGAAAATAAATTTGGCCAGCCTTTCTTATTCATATTAATCAAATTAGATTATTTCAACATCAGAGGCTTCAATCCACCCCTGACGCCCGTCCGCAAGGGAGATGTTTTTCCACGTGCCAACCTCGTCAAGAATCGTGACCTTGGTGCCTTCGTGGATCACAAATAAATCCTTGGACGAGCCGGAGGACGGTGAGCTCTTCACTGAAGAGACCGGAGACATCACGATCGCCGCGTCTGCCTTCTCGCTGTCTGATTTCTGCCAGATTGAGAAACTCAAAGCCCCGGCGGAAAGCAGCATAAGCACGATTCCGCAATAAAAGCCTGTTCTTCTCTTGCCGACAGTAGCGCCCAAAAGGAACAAAAGTCCCATCATCAAAGCGGCTGCAAGCAAGACTAGGAATATGACAGCCCAAGCGTTGGAGCCCATCAAATAGCAGACTTTCCTTGCCACGCTCTTCAAAATGAATTCAGGCACAGGCTCAATCTTGTCCTGCACGAAATTGTTGGTGAATTCCAAATTGTACCGTGCGTCTGAATATGACGGATCAAGCCTCAACGCCCTCTCATAGTACAGAATCGCTTTAGGATAGTTGCCCTGCTTGAACCAAGCGTTGCCAAGGTTGTAGTAAAGCGTGGCAGATTTTTGTCCGGACTTTTCAATTGAAGTCCAAGCCTCAGAAGCATCGGCGAACTTACCGTCCGAGTAGGCCTGCACACCCGCCGTCCAGAGGGAATCCAGATCCTTCGCATGAATATTCATGGAAAATCCAAGAGACAGGAGCAACGTCACGACTGTGGCGGCTTTTCTCAAAGATTTTCCGCCGTTCTTGAGACCGGAGTCAATAGATGAAATCACGTTCAACGCAGCGTCATAGTGGGATCTCATCGCCTCATTGCCTCCATCAGGAGAATATCGGGCGAACTCGCATGCATCCAGAAGATCCGTGAAAGCCTTGGTCTGCTCCTCGCCAACTCCACCTTCAGTGAGAGCGGAAGCGATGTTATCCTTGCTGATCTCAGACATATCCATGTTCAATTTGTCGGAAACAAATCCGATGAGAGCCTTGTGAAGTTCCTCATAGAAAGCCGTATAGAGATCCTTGTCAAGATATTCACCTGCCAGTTTGAGACGCTTCTGCGCCATCTTTGTGGCACGCCTGTTCTTTGTGCCGGCGACATCAGCCCGCATCGCGGACACCTTCCTGAACGCAAGGTAAACCACAACAGCCCCTACAATCATCAAAGCCAGCAAGATCCAGAAAAATGCCGAACCGACAAAGAACGATCCAGAGCCGGAAAGATTCGGCTTGCCTGTGAATATGAACCTGATGTCATCAGCAAGGCTCTTCACGTCCTTTCTCTCGACTCCGGATGTCACAGTCGTGACAGGGGCGGAATCCCCGCCCTTTCCCTTGGCCACCTTGATGTGCAACGGTTCGGTCCTGAGGGTCACATATTTACCGGCGTTGACATCATAATAGGAATATTCAACCGGATCGATCGTGAAGTCACCGTGGCTTCTTGGAATGAACGGATATTCAAAAGACTTGCTGCCGGATGTTCCGCCGGTGCTTTTGTCCGTGTTCTCGGTCGTCTTGGTGTCATAGACCTCAAAATCCGGTGGAAAATTGACTTTCGGTTCCTCAAGCAGGGCAACGTTTCCACGTCCGGAAACCGTGATGATCAATGATGCCGCATCGTGGGTCTTAAGATTGTCCGTGGTGAGCCGAGCGGATATTCCGAAATTACCGACGCCACCTCCGAAAGAGGCTGGTTGGCCGGCAGGAAGCGGATTCACCTTTACTTTGACGGCAGGAGTTGTCACCCTCTTCCTGATTTGACGGTAGTCATCCTGAAAGAACTGGTCAAAGAGACTGCCCGATGTCGAATTGTTGACCTTTACATTTATGACACAGACAAGTTCCGATGGATCGATGGTGATGACTCCAGACTTTTGCGGAATCAAGACATACGTACGGAGAACCGCAGTGTTGTAGATTTTGTCATCCAAACTCTCGCGTTTGAACTCTATGTTGTCCGGAACATAGGTTTCTTGACTCCAGAAACCGTTGAAAGTCGGAAGTTTGGCATTCTCAAATCCAACGATGTTGGCTCTTTGATAAATCTTCAGTGTCGCTGTGATCGGCTCTCCGACAACCACTTCCGAGCGGCTTAGTGACAACCTCATGAAGAGATTGTCCGAAGAGATATCGCCCGAGCCGGAGGTGGAAGCCTGTCCGCTTGAGGATTTACCGCCGCTGTTCTGTCCGGATGGCTGTGAAGAGGACGCACCCTCGCTGACAACCTGGATGGAGGCCTGATTAGATGAGATTCTGTTCCCGGAAAGCGTGGCTGTGGCAGCCGGAATCTGGAATGTTCCGGTGGATTTAGGAATAAGGATGTAGGTGAAAGTTGTCTGATGGGATGATGATTTCTTGCCATTGATGATCTGAATGCTTGAACTGGAACCTTTCTGCGGTCCCCAGACCAATTGGAAATCATCACCTTCAGACCACTGAAAGTCCGACGGGCTCTTCTCACCCTCAATTATGAAAGTAACATTGAACTGCTCGTTCACAGCGACGACATCCGGAGCCTCAACCCGGATAACATTCTGGGCAGAGGCCTGAAAAATGGCTATGAGCAAAAAAGCCGCAATGTAAAACAATCTCTTCATATTCCCCTATTTTACCAATTCTTTTCTTTCTGGCGGGATTTCAGCAGTGCCGCCTTCTCCTTGTTGACCTTGTCCTGAGTTTCCTTCTCGCGGGCCTGAACCGCCTTCAGCATCTGCTGAGCCTGCTGAGGAGACATCTTGGCATCCCCCTGCCCTTCACCTTGCTGAGGCTTAGGTTGGTCGCCCTGATTCTGATCTTTGTTCTGATCATTATTCTGGTTCTGGTCCTGATTATTATTCTGATTATTGTCCTGACTCTGGTCGTTGTTGTTCTGACCGTTCCGGTTTTGATCGTTGTTTTGATCGTTGTTTTGATCGTTGTTCTGATCGTTGTTCTTATCCTGATTCTTCTGGTCATCATTGCCTCCGCCACCACCTTCGTTCTTCAGCATCTGCTTGGCGTAAGCATAATTCTCCTTCGCGTCCATATCGCCCGGATTGCGCAGCAAGGACTGCCTGTAGGCATCCACAGCAGACTTCCAATCTTTCTTTTGGACAGCGATATTACCAAGATTATAATAGTAGTCAGCGGAATTGGCCGACATCGGAGCGACATCCTTCAATCTTTCCATGGACTTACCGGCCTCATCAAAATTGCCTTCACGATAAAGGGCCCCGGCAAGGTTATAGTTGGCGGCGAATGACGAGGTGTCCTTAGCCTGAGCCTTACGATACTCTATCTCAGCGTTCTGCCAATGCCCTTTCTTGAACTGGCGGTTGCCGGCCCGGACTTCCTTGCGGTCAGTCTGCGCCAAAGCCGCCACACACGAAAGTGTCAGCAAAGCCGCAGCCAAAACATATTTCAATATATTCTTCATCTCTTTTCCTCAAACAAATTTCTGCGCGAGCGTCTTTCCCCGATGAGCATCTCAAGGGCGAAGAACGCCAACGCTATTCCGAGAAAATACATAAACTGCTCGTCATATTCCTCAAAGACCACGGAATTATATTCCTCATCCTCCATCTTGCGGATGTCGTTGATGATCGGAGTCAAACCGAATTCATCGTTGCCGGCGTGGACATAGGCTCCGCCGCCAGCGGCAGCGACTTCCTTCAATGTCTCCTCGTCCAGACGTGTCACGACAATATTGCCGTCCTTGTCCTTCAAAAGGCCTCCGTCCATCGGAATCGGCTGCCCGTCAGCGGATCCGACACCGATTGTGTAGACCTTGATCCCGGCGTCGGCAGCCTGTTTCGCGGCAGCGACGGCATCGTCCTCGTGGTTCTCACCATCGGTGATCACGATGATCGCCCGGCTGTGCTCACTCTGGGCACTGAACCCTCGGATCGCGGTGTTGATCGCATCTCCGATGGCTGTTCCCTGAATCGGAATCGACTCCGTCGAAATTGAATTCAGGAACATCTTTGCGCTGACATAATCAGAGGTGATCGGCAGCTGGACGAACGAGGTACCGGCAAAGACAATCAGGCCTATCCGGTCATCCTGAAGTTTTTCTGTGATTCTGGAAATCGCCAGTTTGGCCCTTTCCAACCGATTGGGAGAATAGTCTTTGGCAAGCATCGAATTGGACACATCCAAGGCGATCATAATCTCAGCGCCTTTAGTCTTGTGTTCCTTCAGTTTCGCACCCATCTGAGGTCGGGACAGACCGATGACAAAGAAGAAAAACGCCAACGAAAAGAGGACCGTTCTGACCCACAATTTGTTGCGAGACCACGAAGGCATAAGTTCGTTCACAAGAGCCTCGTCTCCGAATTTGCGCAGACGGCGACGTCTGTTCCACAGCCAAAGTCCCATTCCGAGAAAGAAGAACGGAATCAGGAGCAGCAACAAAAGATAATGCGGAGCGGCGAAAATTATCATGGCAACCTCCTTATCAACAGTTTAACAAGAGCCTCCAACAACAGGCAGATCAAAGCGGCAAGGGCGTAGGTGCCGAACAGTTCCTTGTAGACAGGGAAACTGTCGATCGTCGTGCGCGCCTTCTCCATCTTGTTGATGTCTGAATATATCTCCGCAAGTTTCGTGTTGTCGGTGGCCCTGAAATACTTCCCTCCTGTCATCGAAGCGATGCCGGAGAGCAGTTTCTCGTCAAGTTCAACCTTCAGATTCTGCATCTGGACGCCCCATGGAGTCATCACAGGATAAGGAGCCTCGCCATTCGCTCCGACTCCGATTGTGTAAACCCTTATCCCGTAGGTCTTGGCGATCTCGGCGGCAGTCTCAGGAGAAATCTCTCCACAGTTGTTGACTCCATCGGTCAGCAGAATCACGACCCGGCTCTTGGCATCGGAATCCTTGATTCTGGCCACAGCCGTGGCAAGTCCGTTGCCGATGGCCGTTCCGTCCTCGATGAAGTCGGTGGAAATCTCTTTCATCAAGTTGATCAAGGTGGCCCTGTCGGTGGTCAGCGGGCACTGTGTATAACTCTCTCCCGCAAACACAACGATTCCTATCCTGTCGGAAGGTCTCTGCGCGATGAACTCAATGGCGATGTCCTTGGCGGCGCTGATACGGTCAGGGGTGAAGTCTCTGGCCAGCATACTGGTCGATACATCCATCGCAAGGACGATGTCAATTCCCTCCGTGTCAACCTTTTCCACCTTGGTAGAGGAACGAGGGCGGGCGATCGCCACAACAATCAGCGAAAGCGCCGCGATCCTGAGCACAAAAGGAATATGCCTGATCACGTCCAGAATTGTCTTTCCTCCTGATTTCCAAGGCGTGAGAGTGGACACTCTGAGATGCGGCCTCCTATCCTTCAGTTCCACGTAGAGATAACGCAGAACCAGCAAGGCCGGAACTACAAGAAGCCAAAGTAATTTAGGATACTCAAAGAACATTACGCCTCTCCTCCTTCCTTTTTGGCCGGGGATTTCGCTTCTGCTGCCTTACGGGCGGCCTCTTCCTCGGCAAGTTGAGACTGGTAAGTCACTGTCACAAAGCGCACAGCGGCAGGTAGAGCGGCCGCATTCTCCTCATCAGAAGCGGAAGCCTTGGCGAACTTCACGAAATCGGCCGTCTCAAACAGCGTCTTCATCTCCTCATAAAGGTCCGCGGGGACACCGGAGCTCTTAAGATCCTTGAATATCTCCGCCGTGGTCATCTCCATCGCATCAATGCTATAACGTGCGTCAATATATTCCCTCAACGCGTCGGTGATTCCCGAATAGAAAGTCTTCTGCTTCTCCGGAGCCCAGTATTTGCTTCCACGGAAACGGTCGAGCCTCCGCAAAGCCACCAGATAAGGCGGATCCTTATGGATGGAGCCAACTTCCTTTCCGCGCCTCATCGCGAAGAATGCCCAGATTAGGATGGCGACGATCGCGACCGCCCATATTCCTAAAACATAAGGGATTACCTCCGAAGCCTTGAGCGGATAGCGTATCTGCCCCTTGATGTCGTGGATCTGATAAGTCG
Source organism: uncultured Bacteroidales bacterium (assembly GCA_934698975.1). GTDB lineage: Bacteria > Bacteroidota > Bacteroidia > Bacteroidales > UBA932 > Cryptobacteroides. The sequence continues at coordinate 80,645 of CAKUVR010000007.1, read as the reverse complement.
TGGTGTCCACAGGCATTGTAAAGATGTCAAGGCTCTTGGACGCAAACACCAACGTGTCGATTCTGTCCACTCCTGACGCCCTCACCAAGGACAGTGGAAGAAGATCGTATTTACCCTCGTCAAATGATGTTACGATCATCGAGACATCAATGTCGTACGATTTCGGTTCGTTCTTTTTGCCGTGGACCTTTACCGTGTCCACCATGAAAGGCAGGACGATCTCCACGCTGTCCATGAAGCCCTTGGAGAAATCAGGCAGAGCGAAACGTGTCCCCTCAGCAACGTCCTTGAGGTGGAATCCGTAACGGAACTGGTCTCCGATCAGCGCTGAGTCCCGCTTCTGAAGAGGCTCCAGAAAGGAATCCTCAGACCTTATCAACATTCCTTTACTTTGCGGAGCCTGCTGTCCGGAAGCCACAATCGACAACATCGCTACACCTAAAAGCAGGAATCCGTAAACATATCTCTTCATCTCTATCTCCTCCCGAAAAATGTCATCAAACCCTTGACGTAATCTTGATTGGTGGCGATATCCACAGAATCAATCTGATAGCGGTTGAACAGCTTCCTCTCCCCGTCCTCGACGGCGCCGAACCATTTTGAATATTCAGCCCTTGTTGTCCTGCTGGAGGTGTTTATCCAAGCCGACTTCCCCGTCTCGGAATCCTTGACGTGGACCAGACCGACATCCGGAATCGTCCTTTCACGTGGGTCGTGAACCTTGATGACAGAGATGTCGTGGCGGTTGCGCGCCACTTTCAGGGCATCCTCATAGCGAGGCGAACCGTCAGCGTTGGTGTCCAGCATGTCGGAGAGCACGAAAGCCGTACATTTCTTCTTCATTGCGTTCGTCAAGTACCGCAGGGCCTGTCCGACATCCGTTCCGTTTGACTTAGGCTTGAGCTCGATGATCTCACGGATAATGTGCAGCAGATGGCTGCGTCCTTTCTTCGGCGGGATGAACTCCTCCACCCTGTCGCTGAAGAAAAGCGCCCCGACCTTGTCGTTGTTGATTATGGCCGAGAAACTCAGAACCGCCGCGATCTCCGCGATCATATCCCTCTTCGTCATCCCGCTCGTTCCGAAAAGGCCGGAACGGCTGATGTCGATAAGAAGAACCACAGTCATCTCCCTTTCTTCCTCGAAGACCTTGACGTATGGAGAACGCAGACGCGCGGTCACGTTCCAGTCCATCGAGCGCACATCGTCCCCGTACTGGTACTCGCGCACCTCACTGAAAGCCATACCACGTCCTTTGAAGGCGCTGTGATATTCACCGGCGAAGATCTGGTGGGACAGAGCCCTGGTGCGGATCTCTATCTTGCGGACCTTGCGCAGGAGTTCATTGGCTGAGGAATTAGCTGCCATATTCAAATACCAGAATTAAACCAAACATAGTCCATTACGGAACCTGTACGGCGTTGAGCACCTCGGCGATGATCTGCTCGGTCGTGACATTCTCCGCCTCGGCCTCGTAGGTCAACCCGATCCTGTGACGCAGAACCTCGTTGCAGACAGCCCTGACATCCTCCGGGATGACGTAACCTCTTCTCTTTATGAAAGCGTAGGCCTTGGAAGCCATTGACAGCGAGATGCTGGCACGAGGCGAGGCTCCGAAGGAGATGAGATCCTTGATCTTCCCGAGACCGTAGTCATCCGGGGTACGTGTGGCATAGACAATGTCCACGATGTACCTTTCGATCTTCTCGTCCATATACACATCCCTCACGACACCTCTGGCGCGCACGATGTCCTCCGGCTTGATCACCGGATTGACGGTCGGGAACTCGCCCGAGTTGTTCATCCTGATGATCTGCCTTTCCTCCTCTTTCTTAGGGTAGCTCACAATGACCTTCAGCATGAAACGGTCCACCTGGGCCTCAGGAAGCGGATAGGTTCCTTCCTGCTCGATAGGGTTCTGGGTAGCCATTACAAGGAACGGCTCCGGAAGTTTGAACGTCTGGTCACCGATCGTCACCTGACGCTCCTGCATAGCCTCCAGAAGGGCTGACTGCACCTTCGCCGGGCTACGGTTGATCTCATCCGCAAGCACGAAGTTGGCGAAGACCGGTCCTTTGTGAACCTCGAACGACTCATCCTTCTGTGAATATATCATCGTACCGATGAGGTCGGCAGGAAGGAGGTCAGGGGTGAACTGAATACGGCTGAACTTGGCGTCAATCGCCTTTGACAAAGTACTGATGGCGAGAGTCTTGGCCAATCCCGGAACACCTTCCAGAAGAATATGTCCGTTAGCGAGAAGTCCGATCAGAAGGTTCTCCACCAACTGTTTCTGACCGATGATGACCTTGCCCATCTCAAGGGACAGCATATCCACGAAGGCGCTTTCCTTCTGGATCCTGTCATTGAGTTCCTTGATGTTTACACTTTCCATATTATACTGTTTTTACTATTTTTGCAATCAAAACAATCTTATCAAAATGCGCTACCGTATCACCCTTTCATACGACGGCTCGTCGTTCTGCGGCTGGCAGATTCAACACGATGCAACAACCGTTCAGGAGTGTCTTCAGAATGCTCTTTCGACTCTCTTGAAGGAGGACATTGCCGTCACGGGCGCCGGAAGGACGGATTCAAAGGTCAACGCGATCAATTACGTCGCCCACTTCGAGGCCTCCCATCCGGACATTGACGCAAGCGCCGTTGGCTACAAAATAAATGCCATTTTGCCCGCCGGAATCAAGGTACATTCGATTGCGCTTTGCGATTCCGAGTTTCACGCCCGGTTCGATGCCACACAGCGTGAGTACAAGTACTTTATCCATCGCCGCCGGGATCCTTTTATGCGGGAATATTCCTACCTCTACACCTTCCCTTTGGATGTGGAGAAGATGAACCGCGCGGCGATGGCTCTACTTGGGAAACACGACTTCAGCTGCTTTGAAAAGGTCGGCAGCGACAACAAGACCTCCATCTGCACCGTCACCCAAGCCCGCTGGGAAGCATATTCCCCAAACCACGTAAGAATGATGGGCTACCCCGCCGAGGAAGGCGACTACCTAGTCTTCACCATCCGCGCCGACCGCTTTTTAAGGAATATGGTCCGTGCCGTCGTCGGTTCCCTTCTCGAGGTGGGCCGCGGCAAGCGCGACGAGTCCTGGATCGCCACCCTCACCCAAGGCGGCACCCGTTCCTGTGCCGGCGAATCCGTTCCCGGCCACGCCCTCTTCCTCACCAAGGTGGAGTATTGACGGGGCCGCTGAATCATCACTTACAACGATGTTCAAAATTTTTGAACGCCAACTATTTTTTGAGCACAGCCTCACATAGCCTCTTCACAAACAAGAATTTACAGACATTTGACATCATATCCCTCAAGCCTTTGGTGATATATTGGAAATTATTGATATCTTTGTTATATAAACGTCATCACTTTATGGAAAGCATTTATATTAAGAACTTCGGTCCCCTAAAAGAAGTCGAAATTCAAGACATAAAAAAGGTCACAATTTTCATAGGAGAAAGCGGTAGCGGTAAGAGTACAATAATGAAAGTCATTGCGCTGTTCCGGTGGTTGTTCAAAATGATGAATATCCGTTCATTTCTCAAATATTCAAAAGTGCCTAAGAGTCCTTTCCGTTTTCAATTTATAAGCCTGTTAAGGAACTGCGGACTGATTGACTATTTGAGACCAGATAGCGAGATAGTGTACAGAAATGGAGAGCTAGAACTAAAGTGGGATCCGGGCAGTAAAAAACTTAAAGGAACATCTTCATATATTCCCAAAGAAGAATTAAGCCTCGAAAAGATTTCCTTTATATCAGATAAGCGAAACCTAATCTCAGATATAGTTGACAATCATCTGGCATTAAAGAAGGATATGTATTATCTTTCAGAGACATATTCCGATTTCGAGACAGCGGTCAGAGAAGTCAAAGAGATGGAAATTCCTGACTTGGGCATCAAGTTTATCATAAAAAAGACAAGCCAAGGGAATAAATATTTAATCGTTCCTTCCGATGACTCAGAATCTTTTGGTGTGAAACTAAACGCATCTTCCTCAGGCACACAAAATCTTGTGCCATTGAATGTCATTGTCGAGTATTACTCAAAACACTATGACTTAGTATCATCAATCAACAAAGCCATTCTTTCATACGTCTCTAAATCAGATAGTCTTAGTGACTTTAAGGCCGTAAAGAATATCGGAGAATTCGCAAACAAAAATGTGCATCTTATCATTGAAGAACCAGAATTAAGCCTTTACCCTTCCAGCCAAAGGGAGTTGATGGAGTTTTTGTTTAAAAGCATTTCGGACGACAATGGAAGAGAGTACAATACAACGTTGATGTTTGCCACACATAGTCCCTATATCGTAAACTACCTGAATGTACTTCTTCTACGACAGGGACACATTGAGAATAATCAGAGTTCGATAAACAAAGATGACCTGTCTGTCTATCGGGTCTATCAAGGATCAATACAAAATCTCGTGGGAACAGTGAACGGAAATACCCTTGTTGACACAAGCGATCTCAGTGAAGAGATTGAACGAATCTATTATGAATATTCAACCTTGAAGAATAAACTACTATGAAGGATCTTATCGAGCGGGCGTTTTCCACCTATAATCCCAACCTTAGGGTTTCTGAGAACATAAAAGATGGCGATTTCGGTTTGACGGACACGAAATCGTGTAATGACTGTTGGAACAACACAAGATATTTCGCGGAAAGTTGTGATGATAAAACAGTTCTGAATATTCATAACACGAAAGAGGTCAGGGTAATCTGTTTGGAAAAGGTATTTCAAGATTGCTCAAATACAGAAGCCGCTGCAGGAGGCTGTTGTGACTATTTATTGTATTCCAACCACAAAATCGCCGTCACTGACTTAACCTGCTCAAGGCCGGAATTTATAACCCAAGGTACAAAAGGCGGGAAACGAGCGATCGCATATCAGCAGATGTCCGATTCTATTGAAAAACTTCAAAAGTTTGAATCGATAAGAGACAGAATCAATCAGATGGACTCAAAAGTGGCCATCTTTGCCATTAGAAAAAAGATATTCGCCGTAGAGGAAAACGAGGATAGCTCACAACGTTCAATGAAAGCATTTCTTCAGATGAACGTTAATCCAGCGATAGATATGGGAAATGGCTTCCATTTTACAACTCAAGAATACCCTTTGGCCTACACCTGGTAAGACTCATCCCCAATCCACCTTGATTTTGCAACCGTATCGCATTTCAGAGGAGCAAAAACAGTCAATATCGATCAAGTCGATGGCTGAAATTCATACGACGGCAGCATTATCATGGAGAAAATGTTGCCGTTGTGGCTAATAAACGTATTCAAACATTGTTAGGGACACATTAGTGTACGGTCATTTTTCCATCGTGACAGGGAAAGGCTGTCAGGCAACGTCTTGGGGCAATTTTGTTGCCCGAGAGGGTTCTAAAGAGCTATGTGGCAACATTATGAGGTCCAAACGGTGCTTGAGAGCCACTCACTAAACACCAAAATGATTGAGGCTGACTTTGCTTTCTCTTCCTTCAAGTAGAACCGAAACTTCTCAATATGCTATTATATAATATATTATGTCATCTACCTTTTTCGATTGATGGACTGCAATCTTTGTATCTCATCAAGTTCTAAATGGTTAAGAAGCCTCACTTACTTGCTCAAAAATGAGACTACTCCCGATCTTAATGTCATCTGTGTCATCCTAAAGATGTATGCCGCTTCAAGAACCAAGGATTCAGAGGCACATCAGAACACCGGGCATACTCTTTCAAGGTCAATCTTGGTGCATTGATATATAAGTAGATGCGGCAAAGAATCACGCTCGCAAAAGTTAAATTCTGTTTTACTTCTTTGAATTTCAAAACGGTTTGTCTATATTTGTCGAAAATAGCCCAAGCCATCGAAACTACCACACTCGAAAAAAGGGCAATCCGTCATCAATGGGTGCAATGCGACACATTGCGTGTGCTTGCTTGCATTGATGACTGGGTGTGGTAGCCCTCGATGGCGTGCAAAGTAAGTGCACGCTTTTTTTGTATTATTTTGTATTGTATTATGTGTAACAAGTTTTTTGTCATCATTTCTGTATTTGCCATTATCTGTTCATGCGACAAGAATAGGGATAGTGAAAGAGAGCTGGCCAAAGAGCCACAGTTAAGTGAATCAACTTATCGTGGACTCAAAGTTGGCGCTTCAATTCCAATTGATGGACACAATATTGAAGGTTTGTCGTGGAGTTCAAACCATTACTTTGTAGCCGATATAAATGATTTGCAGAGAATTACTCCCAAGCACGTTGGTATTGCTACTATTTCATCCATTAACGCAAATATTCAGGTTTACGTGGAAGTCACACCTCGGTATACAGATTATGATTTACCTATAATCCATAATACATACAGTGACAATGAACTTGTTGATGCTGATGTTCTTTTTGGAGCCACTCAGATTTACATAAAAGAGCAGGAAAAACGAATGCTTGACTCTCGTTCAAATTCATCATTGCTTGTCTATAAAACAGGGAACATAAAGTCACCTTACATCGCATATGGTTTTACGGATGGAAAATTAACGATGGCCGGAAGTTTAATTAACCCTGACCAAATAACAAATCTATATGGGTTTCTATCAGAAAGATATGCGTTAACAGCACAGGATATAGTCATTAATTCAACCTATTTTGTGCATATGTATGGCAGTAGAAATAAGGAGCATATTGACTATATGGGGGGCTTGCGATACTACCAACAACTAGGTGGCATATTGCTCGCCTTTATGCCATATGAAAAGACAAAAGCCTTTTCTGACTCTAATTCTGCCGAAATATTGGATGAGTTTGCAAGACAACTAAAACAAATTCTAAAATAGCTAACATATGAGACTGATATTGTTGATATTGATGTTCATCGCCTATATTCCGGAGTTGTTTGATGACAGGAGGAGGGACAAGTAATGTTGATAATAATGTTTTTAGCATTTCTTGATGATTTGCTGGCAAGAAGAAAATGAAGTCTGTTGGGATAAACTAGTTAAAAAAAATAATTCTATGCAGAAGAAAAGAGAACAACTTTTTCTATTATTCGCTGTCCTATCTTTGTTTGTATTGTATTCTTGCGAAAAATCTGGAGCAGATTACACAGAATATCAGAAACAGGCATTTGACATGATGCACGGCTCATTCAAAAATGAATTCTATGGTATTACTACAACTGTCACTTTCGAGAAGCATTACACTAAACCGATGAAAGCAAGATTCTCCAAGGATGGAACCAACAGAGACATTCACGGTGAGATCACCATTACTTATTGGAATGGAGACTCATATAAAAGATATTATCAATTGTCACCAGATGCGAGGTCCCTATCCATGTATAACGATAATAAGGATATTACTTTGACTTATTACAAAGAGTTTGAGTATATCAATGACAATACATTCCGGTGGAGAGAGTGGAGAGAGCCTCTTTGGGACACTTATGAAAGATATTAATCCTAAATCAACACTTAAAATGAAAAGAATCATTATTACCATTGTTGTTGCCGTAATATCTATTGTTTCGGCTTTTGCTCAAATCAGTGTAAAGTATCACGGAGAAATCAACGCTGGTTATTCTGTTGGCGTTGGAACATATGCCGCTGACCGTGTCAACCTCAACACAATCCAAGGCGTTCAAGCAGGTGACTACTTTTCTGTCGGTCTTGGACTCGGCTTAGACTGGTATCGTGGTCTTTATGCCGACTATTGGAAAGAGAAAGGCAAGGCTGACAGAGGGGAACTAGCAATGCCAATTTACCTGAATGTGAAAGGCTATTTGCCAGTAAACGAAACAGTCGCTCCATACCTCACTTTTGACATTGGTTACGGCATTGGAATCACGGAAGGACTTGAAGGCTTCGGAGGTCTGTACCTTACTCCTGGCATAGGTATCAAATTCGGAAGATTCAAAGCAGAAGCCGGATTTAATGTGCAGCAGATCACGGATGTGATTAAAGTCAACACTAATGCCCTGAAGTTTTCTGTTGGTTATATCTTCTAATTGAAATCCGCATGAGATCGTCTTTTGTAGATGGCACTGGGACAACTCCGGTGCCGTTTTTTACATAAAGACGTTTTATATCAAGAAGAGACTTGACAATCATTGTATCAGTTAGGTAAACTCAATTATGATACCTTGAGAAAGTAGAAAAATTCAGCCTTGGTATTTCTGCCGGAGAATACGCACCGGACCTATCGGAGTTCCTTAAATTCCAGAATATCCAGCATCGAGAACAGGATTCCTCCTATCGAAGCATTCCTGCTTTGGTGGAAGTGTCCATAGTACCAATGACTAACTGGTTGATGATTCGTGGTCAGAAAATCATATATCAGATCCATCACTTTCCTCTCCTTCGAACAATCTTCCAGCAAGGTCGGATCAACCTGAGCCCACCCAGACAGTCCAGCCTTGTCAATGAGTTCACAGAATGAAGGTGCTGTATGAGTCACAACAGTATCAATCAGCGTGCTCTGAGTGATGACAGCCAGACGTTCCAATTCAAGACGTGGGGCCTCATCCGCCCAATATGTCGCTGTTTGGGAAGAATGAAAGCGAGAGTCTTCCGCGATCCTTACGGAGCGATCCACGCTGACAGCACCTCCAACGCACAGGATGTTATGGCCACAAGCCTTTATCACACCATAATCCGGAATAGTTCTAAATCTTTTATGGAAGACCTTCTGTTCGTTGAAATACGACGGTTCATCGTGGTTGCCACGCACCATCGCGATGTAGTTGTTCGCCTTTGACAACTTAGGTGAGATTCGGCTGAAAACCTGTTCATAATAGGCCGGTTTCTCAAAGCCGAAGCCACAATCTCCAGCCACTATCAAAAGCGTGTCACTCATACCATAACGCACACACAACCTGAACACCAATTCTCTGAATTCTCCGTGAATATCCCCGCAGATCACAACGGACTTCACATCAGGATAATCAAATACATTCTCCATCATTGTCTCAAGATTTGTGAAATACGTGTCAAAGCCCGACGGATTGAATCGTACGTGCCTATAACCGCATTATCCAGAAGATCATTCACCAATGGACTATTCTCTTGCTGCGCAACCTCATTGTCCAACATATCCGCATAATACACCTTGTGATCACCTGAGAGCATATTCAATAAATCAGAGGAGATCCATTCCGCACCGGCTACGGTCTGATCAAAGGTTGATGCATCCAGAGTTATTGTATCGGGAATGGAATCGCAGGACAAAGCCAAGGCAATGTAGGCATTTTCCAAAATGAACTGCATATCCGCGGCATCCTTACGTGTCATCAAATGCCGGTCACACCAAGCATCCAGTTTAATCAGCCATTGACCGCTTAGTGAAGCCATTCTAAAATCGAACAGATTCTCGACAGACACCTTGTCAGCATTCTTCATCACATCCGCAAAACACCGCACAGACATCACCGGATTGCCTTCCGGTGGCCAGGCGACCATTTCCTCCTGTGCGATATCGCCAAATGGAACTATGTCCACCTCATAACGGACATTCTCAATTCCGCAATAGTAAAATCTCTGTTTCTCAGGAGCCTTGACGAAGCCATCTTTTATAAGAATCCCGGCCAGGCGTTCATATTCATCCCATTCCTCCAAAAGCACAGCCACATCCAAATCCATTGTGCGCCTCGAAGCGTTTCCTGCTTTCAACAGTTTTAGACTAAGGTCTCGCGCCGCCGCACCGACAACATAAACCTCGGCACCGATTTCTTTGTAAGCCTTCGCCAACGCTTCCAGGACACTCGCCAGAAGGCCATTGCCAAGTTCTTCTCTCTTTAATGTATAGGTCATAAAATAAAAGTTTTAATCCTGCCCGCAGCCTCTGTACATCTGTCATCACCGGCCGACAGAAGATCTGCATAAACAACTATTATAGGGATTTCCTCTGCCGTCCAGAATTTACGGTAAACATAGATTTCACCTTCAGGATCCGGAATCATTCGACCGGTAGCAATGAGGCAGTCAGCTGATTCTTCGACATATACATCCCATTTTTGAGGGCTAAGATACCCATCCAACAAGAACGCCGCAGGTTCTCCTCCCCACCGCGCTTGAGATGGGAGCTGGACATCCGCCCAATGCTCCTTCACCGAATACGCCAGAAACCGGAACCGGCATATCAACTGCTTCTTTTTCCTACCTTCGGAATATTCTCTGGCCCACCTGTCTATCAAGAAAGTTCGTCTCCGCAGAATACGTCCTTTAGATGTCTCAACCACAAAACCATGCTCTACCAAATCCGACATCACACCTTGTACGGATCCAAGCGACAATCTGGTCTCCTTCGCCATTTGCCTATATGTTTTGCTGATGTTTGCCTTGTCCTGCAACAGAAACAACACCAACCTCATTTCCGACTTCTGCATCATTGTTCTAATTTTTTACAGTGTTCAAAAATTTTGAACATCACAATATTTTTGAACACAACATCACAAAAATATAACATTATCAAGATATTTCCAAATATTTTAACAACCGCAATCAACAAGCAAGTAATCGAATCCGTCCCCGGCCACACCCTCTTCCTCACCAAGGTTGAATATTAATGAGCGATGTCTCGAAAATTTTGCGTACCTTTGTGGTTTAGTGGCGTGAAATGTGCAGTCAGGAGCGCCGGACATATTTGCAAATAATAAAAACGTACGTGATAATTATGTTGTTCCAAGTTTTGCAGGCCGTGGGCCTGGATTCTGCGGCGGCTGAGATGGCCGAGGATATGGCACAGGGGGCCGCGCCTGTGGCGGATCTTGCTCCACAGCAGGTTGAGCAGTCGTTCTCACTTATCGAGATGGCCACCAAGGGTGGCTGGCTGATGATCGTGCTGGCGCTTCTGTCGGTGATCGCCATCTACATATTCGGAAAGAAATGGTGGATGATCCACAAGGCGGGACAGGTTGACAAGAACTTTATGAGGGACATTCGCGACTATATTCACGAAGGGAAGGTAAAGTCTGCTGTATCGCTCTGCCAAAAGTATGATTCTCCTGTGGCGCGTCTCGTCGAGAAGGGAATCGAGCGCATCGGCAGGCCTCTCGCGGACATTCAGACATCCGTTGAGAATATGGGCAACGTCGAGATCGCAAGACTTGAAAAAGGGCTTCCGATGCTCGCCACCATCGCCGGTGGAGCGCCTATGATCGGATTCCTCGGAACAGTGCTTGGTATGGTTCAGGCGTTCTTCAACATGGCAAACGCCGGAAACAACATCGACATCACACTGCTTTCGAGCGGCATCTACACGGCGATGATCACCACCGTGGGCGGTCTTATCGTCGGAATCCTCGCCTACTTCGGCTACAATTATCTGGTAGCGCAGATCTCCAACCTGATGTTCATGATGGAGAACGCCACCATCGACTTTATGGATCTTCTGCACGAACCTGCAGGCAACGAGGAGGAGAAGTAGTCAATGGCATTCAAGAGAACCACAAAGGTCTTGTCGGACACAGCGATGTCTTCGATGACTGACTTGGTGTTCCTGCTGCTGATCTTCTTCCTGATCACCTCGACACTGGTCAATCCGAACGCGCTGAAGCTCCTGCTCCCGAAGAGTACGGGACAGGTTTCCGCCAAGCCTACCGTCACTGTCTCGATCAAGGATTGGGGCGATGACACCTACACCTACCATCTCAACGGGAGTGAGACCCCGGTACAGTACTCCGAATTGGAGGACGACCTTGTGGACTTGCTTCAGACAGAGGAGGATCCGACATTCTCGATCTATTCTGACGAGAGCGTGCCGATCAAGGAGGTCGTGTCGTTGATGAACATCGCGAAACGCAATCATTACAAGGTAATCTTAGCGACACAGCCTGAATGATGAAACCGTACCTTCGTGACAGACAGAAGGAGGCAAAGGTCTCCACGGTGACCGGGATCGTTCTCACGGTCGCGGTTCACGTGCTTGCATGCCTGCTCTGCGTGTTCACGGGGATGAAGTACATCTACCCGCCGCCTCAGGAACAGACGTTCCTCGTAGATTTCAGCGAGGACGAGCCGCAGCCTGTCAAGCGGCAGAACAGAGGCCGCCAGCCTCAGGCCGAGGAGATCGACAAGACCAAGCCGGTTGAATTGATCCAGAGGAGCGAGTCTCCGCACAAGGCGGATGCGGCTAACAAGACCGCAGAAGCCAAGCCGGATGATTTCGGGGATGTCGAGACTCCGGTGCAGAAAGAGGAGATCAACAAGAACGCATTGTTCCCGGGAATGAGCAAAAAAGACTCCTCGAACGCACCACACAGCGCTGTGGATCCTAAAAACGAGTTCAAGGCCGGGCATCCTAAGGGGAACACGTCCAGCGGCAAGGCCGAGGGCACGCCTAACGCGCGGCTGAAAGGAAGAAACACCTTGGGAGCGATTCCAAGGCCGGCATATTCAGAGCAAGACTACGGCACTGTCGTGGTGGACATCTGGGTTGACAACTATGGAAACGTGACAAAAGCTGTTCCGGGAGGACAAGGGACGACCGTGAACAACTCCAAACTATGGGCTGCGGCAAGAGCGGCGGCCTTGCAGACACACTTCAACCAAAGCGCCGACGCGCCGGCGTTGCAGCAGGGAACCATAACATACGTGTTTAAACTTCAATAACTTTTATATTCAATTTTATTTTAATGGCGTGAGCCACAAACATTATGGAAGAAAATTTCAATGGTGGTGAGAACCACGAGGAGCGTAGGGATTACGCTGCGGAAGGACCAAAGACAGGTTATTCATCAGAAGGCAGGAAACTCAGACCGAGAAAGAAGGTAGTGCCTGCCGCTTCATCCTCCGCGGACGGAGAGTACAAGTCTTATGACAATCACAGGAGTTACTCCAGCGACAATCGCGGCGGCTACGGCCAGCGCGGTGGTTACCAGAGCCGTGGCGGCAATGGTAGGAGTGGATATTCATCAGACCGCAGAAGCAGCTATGGAGACCGCAGCGGTGGCTATGGCCAGCGCAGAAGCTACGGTGACAACGCTGAAGGCGGTGAGAGAAGAACTTCATCTTACGGACAGAGCCGTCCATCTTACGGCGACAGGCCTTCTTACGGGCAGCGCAGAAACTTTGGCGGCAACAACTATGACGGAGGCGAGAGGAGATCATCCTACGGTCGCTCTTCATTCGGTGAGGGTCGCCCATCCTACGGAGACAGACCATCTTACGGCCAACGCAGAAGTTATGGCAACAACGCCGAAGGAGGAGAGGAAAGAAGATCATCTTACGGGCAGAGCCGTCCTTCATTCGGTGAGGGACGCCCATCATACGGACAAAGAAGAAGCTACGGCGCAGGTAATGAAGGCGGTGAGAGAAGGCCTTCATATTCAAGAAAGCCAGCCGCTGGACACGGATTCGGACCTAAGCAGGGAGGTTTCTCCGCCGGAAGAGGCGCAGGACGTCCAGGGCCTAAGAAATTCGGCCGCAAGGATGAGCCACATTTCACAGAGACTGACGAGGCCGGAATCAACCAGATGCTTTCAAGGAGGCCACAGGTTGACGCTGCTCTCTCCGACAACGACAACGTTCCTACACCTATCAAGGAAGAGATACGTCTCAACAAGTACATCGCCAACTCTGGAGTATGCTCACGCCGTGAGGCTGACAACTTCATTCAGGCAGGCGTTGTGACCGTGAACGGCGAGGTTGTTACAGAACTTGGAACAAAGGTCAACGTTCTCAAGGATGACATCCGTTTCAACGGAGAGAGGCTTAAGGGCGAGGAGAAGGTGTACATCGTGATGAACAAGCCGAAGGGCTTCGTCACCAGCGCCAGCGACCCTCACGCCGAGAAGACCGTGATGGATCTGCTCAAGGGCTGCAAGCTCCGCGTTTTCCCTGTCGGAAGGCTTGACAAGAACACCACCGGCGTGCTGATGTTCACCAACGACGGTGAGATCGCAGAGCAGCTCACACACCCTTCATACAACAAGAAGAAGATCTATCAGGTAATCCTCGACAAACCGCTTGAGGAAACCGACAAGGAGAAAATCCTCACAGAGGGTCTTGACCTCAACGATGGCAACATCAAGGCCGATGAACTTGAATATATCGACGCAGACGACCACAGACGTCTCGGCATCGAGATCCACTCTGGCAAGAACAGGATCGTAAGAAGGATATTCGAATCTCTCGGCTACGACGTGAAGGCGCTTGACAGGGTTTACTTCGCAGGCCTCACCAAGAAGGGTCTGAAGAAGGGTGAGTGGAGATACCTCAGCGAGGGCGAGGTCAATGTCCTCAAGATGGGGGCCTATGTCTAGTCCGGAGAAACACACTGAACACAGAGCTGGATTTGTCAACATCATCGGTAATCCGAATGTTGGCAAATCCACGCTTATGAATGCCCTGGTCGGCGAGAAACTGTCCATCGTCACGGCGAAGGCGCAGACCACCCGGCACAGGATAATGGGAATCGTCAACACTGATGACTGCCAGATCGTCTATTCGGACACTCCTGGTATGCTCAAGCCGAACTACCGCCTGCAGGAGGATATGATGAAGTTCGTGGATGCCGCCATCGGTGACGCGGACATCATCCTCTACGTGACGGACGTGGTCGAAAAGAGCGACAAGAACAGTGAATATATTCAAAAACTCCAGAAGCTGGATTGCCCGGTGGTGGTTGTGATCAACAAGATTGACATCAGCGAGCAGAAGAAAGTCACAGACCTGATCGCCTACTGGCAGGAACAACTCCCTGAGGCTGTGATTATTCCGGTGTCGGCAAAAGAAAGGTTCAACCTTGAGAGTGTTCTGAACGCCGTGATGAGCAAGCTTCCTGTCGCGCCGCCTTGGTTCGACAAGGACCAGTTCACAGACAGGAATCTCCGGTTCTTCGCTTCGGAGATCATCAGGGAGAAGATTCTGGAGAACTACAGCCAGGAGGTGCCTTACAGCTGCGAAGTTGCTGTGGAGGCTTTCAAGGAAGGTCGCGAAAGGTACGAAATCAGCGCCGTAATCTACGTGATGCGTGATTCCCAGAAAGGAATCATCATCGGCAAGGGCGGCGCGGCGTTGAAGAAAGTCGGCACGGAGGCGAGGCTGGAGATGGAGGACTTCTTCCAGAAGAAGGTATTCCTTCAGCTTTTCGTGAAGGTCAATCCGGACTGGAGGGAGAGCCGTAAGGAACTCCGGAAGTTCGGGTACGAGGAATAGCACCGGGCGCAAATCGGCCCCGGCAGCAAACGATAAAATACAAACGAGGAATATTCAGGTATGGCTAAAGACGAATGGGATGACATTGAGACTCCTGAAGGAGGCAACGAGGACGAGGAATTGAACGAGGCCCCGATTGACGAGACTTCGGCCAAGTCTTCAGGGAAATACGACAAGCTGCTTAGTTCAGACAGCAAGAAGTACAAACTTTCGGGAATGTTCAGAGACTGGTTTCTGGACTATTCCTCGTATGTCATTCTGCAAAGGGCTGTGCCGCACATCGTTGACGGGCTCAAGCCGGTGCAGAGACGCGTGCTTCACGCGATGTACAGGATGGATGACGGAAGCTACACCAAGGTTGCGAACATCGTCGGACAGGCGATGCAATACCACCCGCACGGTGACGCTTCCATCTTGGGTGCCCTTGTGCAGCTCGGACAGAAAGGCCTTCTTATCGACTGCCAGGGAAACTGGGGAAACATCCTCACCGGCGACAGCAACGCCGCTCCCCGTTACATAGAGGCACGTCTGAGCAAATTCGCCAAGGAAGTCGTCTTCGATCCGAAGATCACAAACTGGATGACATCCTACGACGGACGCAACCAGGAGCCGACTGAGCTTCCGGTCCGTTTCCCGCTTCTGCTCGCGCAGGGTACAGAGGGAATCGCAGTCGGAATGGCCTCCAAGATCCTCCCGCACAACTTCAACGAACTCATCGATGCCTCGGTCAACATCCTTCAGGGCGAAGACTTCACGATCTACCCAGACTTCCCTACCGGTGGTTCCGCAGATTGCAGCAACTACAAGGACGGGGCCCGTGGCGGCAGCGTGAAAGTGCGCGCGAAGATCGAGAAGATCGACAAGAACACGGTGGCCATCACCGAGATTCCATACGGTAAGACCTCACACGTCCTCATAGACTCAATCCTCAAGGCCAAGGACAAAGGCAAGATCAAGATCAAGAAGATCGAGGACATGACAACAGAGAAGGTCGAGATCCTGATTCACCTTCCGAACGACGTGTCCCCGGACAAGACGATCGACGCTCTCTACGCGTTCACTGACTGCGAGTGCAACATCGCCCCGAACGCCTGCGTCATTGTGGACAACAAGCCTCAGTTCCTCTCCGTCAAGGACATCCTGATCTACGACACCAACCACACGAGGGACCTTCTCAAGTGGCAGCTTGAAATCAGGCTCGCTGAGCTTGAGGACCAGTGGCACTACACCTCCCTCGAAAGGATATTCTTTGAGAACAAGGTCTATAAGATCCTGGAGCAGAACCAGAACAGTTGGGAGCAGCAGCTGCAGGACGTGTTCTCCGAAATGAAGACCTATCAGGACATACTCCGCCGAGAGATTCTGATGGAGGACATCGAAAAACTCGTGGAGAAGCCTGTGCGCAAGATTTCCAAGTTCGATACGAAGGCCATTGACGAGAAGATCGCCGCCATTGAGGCGGAGATGACAACCGTCAAGGACAACATCGAGCACATCACCCAGTACACAATCGACTGGTTCAAGATGCTCAAAACCAAGTACGGCAAGCCTTTCGTCCGCCAGACCGAGATCACTGCCTTCGAGAGCATCGCGGTGACCAAAGTGGTCAGCAACAACGCCAAACTCTACGCCAACTACGAGGAGGGCTTCGTCGGCCTGTCGCTCAAAAGAGACGACAACGGCACGTTCGTCTGCGACTGCTCCGACCTCTCCGAGATCATCGTCATCGGCAAGGACGGCAAGTACCGCATCACCAAGGTCACGGACAAGGCCTTCTTCTGGAAGGACCTGCTCTACGTCGGTGTGTTCAACAGAGGCGACAGCAGAACCATCTACAACGTCATCTACCGCGAGGGCAAGAGCAGCGTCTCCTACGCCAAGCGGTTCGCGATCACCAGCGTCACCAGGGACAAGGACTACGACATCACTACCGGTGAGGAAGGCTCCAAGATCCTCTGGTTCACGGTCAACCACAACGGCGAGGCCGAATCTGTACGAATATACCTGCGTCCGCGTCCGAAGCTGAAGAAGACGCAGTTTGAATATGATTTCTCAACCCTTGCGATCAAGGGCAAGGCCTCCAGGGGCAATCTGGTGTCCAAGAACCCTATCGCTAGGATCCAGCTGAAATCCAAGGGCGTCTCCACAATCGGCGGCAAGGACATCTGGTACGACGCTGACATCCAGAAACTTAACGACGAGCAGCGCGGCCAGTACCTCGGCGAGTTCGGCCCGGAGGACAAGGTTCTGGCGATATTCAAGGACGGAACATTCTACACGACTTCGTTCGATGTGTCCAACCGCTATCAGGGCGAGGTGATCAGGATTGAGAAGTTCGATCCGAACAAGACCTACACCGCCCTATACTACGACGGTGCGGCAAAGGCATTCTACGTCAAGAGGTTCAGTTTTGTTCTTAGTGACAACACACCGCTGTCGTTCATCGCTCCCGGAGCGAAGTCTTACCTTGTGGACATCTCCGAGGACAAGCATCCTCAGTTCCAGGTGATTTTCGGCGGCAAGTACGAGCATCGTGATCCGGAGAACGTTGACGCGGAGGAATACATCGCCAAGAAGGGTTACTCCGCCAAGGGTAAGAAATGTCACCAGTACGACCTTAAGGAGGTGAAGTTCATCGAGCCTCTTCACAAGCCTGAGGACGACATCGAGGACGAGCCGCTGGACATCATTGATGATGTTGAATCAGACGAGACACAAGGCGAGACAAACTCCGCCGATGCTTCAACAGTTGACGGTGGGCAGACTAGCGCTGCCGACCTTCTCGGCTCCGGGGATATTCCTGACATCGGTGACATTGACGAACCTACGTTGTTCTAAAAACGTTGGCATATTCATAAATCATCAGAGGCATTCGTGGCTCCGAGAGACGGACGTTGTAAGGTGAATATGAAAGACATCTCCCTCATAGGCTTTATGGGCTGTGGCAAGAGCAGTGTCGGAAAAATTCTCGCGACGCTGCTCCCGGAATGCCGCCTGATCGACCTGGATGCCTACATTGAGGAAAAGCAGGGCAAAAATATTCCCGAAATATTCAATGAATATGGTGAAGCGGCTTTCCGCCGGATGGAACGTGAGGCCCTTGAGGAGATATTCAGTGAACCAGACCGCCCCCGCGCCATCCTTTCCCTCGGCGGCGGCACCGTGACTTCCGAGGAATGCCGTCAGCTGATCCGTCGGCACACCGACTGCTTTTATCTCCGCGCCACCACCGGCACCCTACTTGCTAACCTCGAAGAACACTCAGAAGGTCGCCCGATGCTGCGTTCAATCAAGCCTGTCGAAGTGCACTTCAAAGAAATACCAAACGAACGGGAAGCCCTCCGCAACCGCATAGAATCCCTGATGCAAACCCGCTCACCCCAGTACCTCGCCACCGCCCACCACATCATTGACATCGACAACCAGACCTTCGCCCAAATCGCCGCACTCATCAAAGAGGCCGTGGAGCGCAACGTTCTGAACATCAAGCAATAAGACAGTCACCTTTGGTTAATACCAACCAAAGACAAATCGTTATTTCAGTAATATTCAACCAGTTATCCACCACGGCAAAAAAACTGCCGGATATTCTACGCCTGAAAAAAAAAGGCTATTAACACTGCAATTAACAGGATAGCTGTCGTTCGGGAAATATTCATTATATTTGGGATTGTAACTCATACACTTTGCGGCTATGGAGGAGAATAGGGCTAAGAGATACCCGATCGGGGTGCAGACTTTCAATGAGATCATTGAGGGAAGTTATCATTACATCGACAAGACGGGCTATGTCTATGAAATAGGGAACGCTTATAAATATGTGTTCCTCAGTAGGCCGCGCCGATTCGGGAAGTCATTGCTCTCCACCACATTCCATAGTTATTTCGCTGGGGAGAAAGAACTGTTTAACGGACTCAAGGCAGGAGAACTGGAGAAAGAATGGAGAAAACATCCTGTGTTCCACTTTGATATGTCAACGGCGAAGCATCTTGACGAGGAGCAGTTGCTCAGAACATTGAGTTATAAGCTGGCAGCTTACGAGGGTACGTTCGGCAAAGATCCGGAACTTAAGGAACAAGACATAAACGCACGGTTTGAAAGCCTTGTCAAAAGAGCGGTCGAACAAACCGGTGAGAAGGCCGTGATAATCATCGATGAATATGACTCCCCTCTACTTGATGTGATGAACAACCCTGCGAGGCTCGCACCGATGCGGCAGATTATGCGGAACTTCTACAGCCCGATCAAAAGTCTGGATCCGTACCTACGATTCGTATTCATCACCGGAATCACCAAATTCGCGCAGCTGAGCATATTCAGTGAACTCAACAACCTGATGAACATCTCGATGCTGCCGAAATATTCGGCGGTCTGTGGAATCTCGCAGACTGAGATTGAGACTCAGATGAAAGATTCCGTCTCTGAACTGGCGTCCGGTCTCGGAATCTCTTACGATGAGGCCCTTGAAAAACTGAAGGATAACTATGACGGCTACCATTTCTGCGACAGGTCCGAGGATATTTACAACCCTTATAGTTTGATAAAAGCACTTGACACGCAACGGCTTGGAAGTTACTGGTTCGAAAGCGGAACCCCGACATTCCTCATCGAGAGGATAGAGAGCGATCCGATTGACGAGATGGAGTTGGACAGCATGACTGACATTCCGGAATCGGCTTTCGATGTCTCGCCCGAACTCTGCGACGACACGCTGCCGATGCTCTATCAGGCAGGCTATCTGACCATCAAAGGGTATGACCAAAAGACAAAACTATACACTCTCGGCTACCCTAACGAGGAAGTCAAGATAGGCTTCACAGAATGCCTTCTCGCCCGCTACAACAGCAAACGGATGTCTGGGAATATATTCGTGGCGAAATTCAGCGCAGCTCTTAACCGGAATGACATCAACGAAGCCCTCCGGCGGATGCAGTCTTTTATGGCAGGGATCCCTTACGACTTGGAAAACAAGACCGAAAAGCATTTCCAAACCATCATCTATCTCGTTTTCTCCCTTCTCGGCTATTATATTCACAGTGAGGTGAAGTCCGCCGTCGGCCGTGCGGATGCTGTCTGCCGGACACAGGACTGCATCTATGTCTTTGAGTTCAAGGTTGACAGCTCCGCGGAAGTGGCTTTGAAGCAGATTGATGACAAAGGGTACCTAATCCCATACAAGTTTGACACAGCCGATGCCACAAACAAAATGCGCCTGATGAAAGTTGGGGTGAATATATCAGCCGAAACCCGCACAATAGAAGATTGGAAAGTCGAAGAGGCATAAGCCGGCATAGTTTTGTCAACTCTATATTACCATATGACAAATAGTTGCGCCACGCAAACCTATTCTTATAATTGTTTACCAAATTGGTAGACAATTATAAGAATGAAACCTTAAAACTCCATCACTACTGCTATCATTGTTAAGCGCGTCCTGCTACATAAAGATTCCCAGCAACCACGAATGAGAACGATGACTATTTTGGTTCCGGAGTTGCGCTTCCGTCTTCCTTATTGCTTCTTCAAGTACGTCTTCCTCATTATTTATATCTATGCCTTTGTCAGGCAAATCCGGCATCGCTTTTTCCAAATCTTCTTCTGTTCCAGATTTCAATATACTCTCCACAGATTCATACTTAGGTAGTACCACGTTAGGGAAAGATTTATATTTAGCGCAGAATCGATCGTACACCATTTTCATACATTCAACTGTAAATTTTCTAATGATCTCATCCTTTTCCATTTGAGTGTAAACTCTTTTATCCTCCCAATTATCCCAATTATAAAGTTTGTCATAGTAACCGTTACGGCTATCAAGATAATAATGATTATGAAATTCTTCGGCAGGAGGTTGCAAACATTTTGGGAAGCGTCTTACAAAATCATCAAATATGTTTCCCACAGAATACCGTACTTCATATGACGGTATTAAGACAGAAAGTGAATCCACATAGTCCTTGTAATGAAAGACATGTCCTTGCAAATGTTCTCGGGCAACCTCGGAAATCCCATTAATATCATCAGGAGAGATAGAGTATCCGTTGCTCTCAGTAAACAGGATCTCTAAATTGTGGAAAATACTGGCTGAAAGGGATCGAGTATTTCTAAAAGAGCAACATAAACTCATAATTGAAGGAAACACATAATCATTGATAACAATCATATCCTTCGCATATGTATTGTCATCAAGAATCACATCACGGTCAAGTTTAAAAAACTCATAGTCAGCCGGTGGAATAGATAGAAAACCTGTTAGCGAAACAGATTTGCTTCCATCAAAGTTATTATAATAGACAGACAGTTCCAGTTGTTCAGAATCAGCATCATATTTTTCAGGATTTATTATCAAATTCTTCCTCCATACCTCATTGCTGTAATGGTAGCATAATGAATCGAATACGGCCTTTGCATCAGATGCCAATCGATCTTTCCAAGCATAAGTTTTTTCTATTTCTTTCTTTGTCGCCCAAGCAGAAAATGCCTTTGCCACACTCAATCGTACATATTCAACTCCTTTCATAGCCATATACCTATCTTGCTCTCTTTGCTTATCGCGAGAGGTCTTCATTTTTTCAATATCACGGCGCTTTAACGCATACTGCTTGCCAATTTCATCCAATTTGTCAGACATGACTGCACTTGGAAGTTGAAAATCAGGCCCAAGAATATTATAAGGTTCGGTCTTAAGCATACTATTCAAACCACATAACGCGATAATCACTTCTTCACTCATCAAAGTCAACTCATATTCATCAGTCGCTTTCTCTTTCATTAACTCAAGAGCCACTGCCATGTACCCTCTGTCAACCAGAGGCATTACTTGCAAGATCTGCTCAAGAGTCTTAGAGGCCAAATTGGTTCTTGCTTTCTCGTATGGTGACATTTCATCCGTGCTTGCAAATGCCGGTAATATCAAGAATGACACAATCAAAGACAAAAGAGTCAAAAAAACTTTTTTCATATACATTCTGAGGTTAATAATGGTTATTTATCAGCAATTTTTCTCCAGCAGGCACAGCAAGACAACTTATGATGAATGTTCATAGAATAACTGTCAAAATCAAGACGCTGAAGAAGAGTTCCATCGTAATTATCTATCAGCTTACTGATTCTACTATGGAACAAGGAGACAGATTCTTCTGTATGATAAAAAGATAGGTATTCCTCACTGTGATTGGTTCTAAGGAATTCAATGACAGTATGTGCATCAATGATTACGCCATCAGGGACTGCCTGAATGAAAGTTGTGATCAACAGCTCTAACACATCCATAGATCTTACTAAAATTGGTTAGCGCCATCCCTGATTCTTGTGAAACCAATTAAGAAAGTGTGGCGCAAATGCCATATTCTCATCAAGGGGGCTCTGGAATTGCCTATCAAACAAGAATTGACTATACACCACACCGAATATGCCGAGTGAAACACACAAGCATACACGTGCGATGAAACGTCACTTTACCTCTGTTTGATGTTGAATTTTCCAGATTCCCTTAATAGAGGATAAAAGCAAACACTTTCATCTAAAATATGTTCTTCCTTTCGGAATCGCTACAAATATAACATTTTCAATGAAAAAAGTATTCTTTTACAGGAACTTTTCTGATTCGTCTTTTTGGTACACCAGAAGTATGTCTCCTGTACCAATGGAGTGTTTATATCCATTTGGTACACATATAGACCTTCTGCCGTACGTTCCGCCCCTTTAATCAAGCTAAATTGGATTTGTCTACCAAGTTGGTAAACAATTACGGAAAATAGATAATGTCACCGACTTCGCTTATTCTGAAATCCTACGTTGTCTACCCAAAGGCACCTGACTATTAAGATACTTAGGAATACTACCGGACATATTCTATGAGCATAATGCACTATGAATATCTCGCCAGAGACTTGCAGCATCCAGAAACAGAAGCCGAGGAAATATATTCCTAAATGAACTCGTCGCGCTCCTTGATGTCTTTGATGCGGAGTTGGAGTGTGGTATTGCCGCGGTAGTAGTTCTCTACTATTGAGTAGCAGATGTCGAACGGGTTGCCGGCTTTGATGTAGTCGTAGAACTCGGCCATATTGAAGGCGATGGCCGGGATCTGGTGGAACGGTTGCTTCTCATCGATCAGATCCAGTTTCATATGGACACCGCCAGCGCCGACCTTGCGTCCGTTGCCGCCGTCGGAGACATTTTCAGTAAGGAATACCGGATTGGTGTTGCCGGGGCCGAACGGCTGGAACTGCTTCAGGAGACGGAAGAATTTCGGGGTGATCTGGCTGAACTCCAACTTGGCGTCTATGTCGGTCATCGGGGTCAGCATCTCCTCGGTGATCTTGCCGGCGATGAACTTGTCGATCCTGCTTACGAACTCTTCCAAGTTACCTTCTTTGAGAGTCAAACCGGCTGCATAGACGTGGCCGCCGAAATTTTCCAAAAGATCGGCACAGCTCTCGATCGCCTCGTAGAGATCGAATCCGGCCACACTGCGGGCAGACCCGGTGATGAAACCATTCGACTTTGTCAGCACTATTGTCGGTTTGTAGAACGCCTCTACAAGACGTGATGCCACGATTCCGACAACACCCTTGTTCCAGGTCGGATTATAAACGATCGTCGCCGCGTCTGTTGACAGGGCGGAACCGTTCTGAACCATTTCCAGAGCTTCCTGGGTAATCTCCCTGTCGATACTCTTGCGGTCGTTGTTGTTGTCGTTGATCTTCTCGCCGATCATAGTGGCGATATGGTCGTCGGAAGCGGTCAGAAGCTCCACGGCCAGACGGCCGGTCTCCATTCTTCCGGCGGCGTTGATCCTCGGACCGATCTTGAACACGATGTCGTCAATGGTCAGATGTCCGAGTTCCAATTTCGAGAGGGTCGCCATAGCGTGAAGCCCTTTGCGAGGATTCTCGTTCAGCTGCTTGAGACCGAAGTGGGCCAGAACCCTGTTCTCCCCCACCATCGTCACGAGATCCGCGGCGATGCTGACAACCAAGAGATCCAGCAGCGGAATCAATGTCTCGAACGGAATGCCATATTTCTGCGAATATGCCTGCACAAGTTTGAAGCCTACTCCGCAGCCGCTCAAGTCATCGAACGGATAGGTGTCATCCTCACGCTTAGGATCCAGGACTGCCACTGCCGGCGGAAGAGTGTCCTCCGGAAGGTGATGGTCGCAGATGATGACGTCGATTCCCTTCGTGGCGGCATATTCAACCTTCTCGTTGGCCTTGATGCCGCAGTCCAGAGTGATGATGAGCCCGAAACCGTTGTCTCCGGCCCAGTCGATGCCTTTGTAGGACACACCATAACCCTCATCGTAGCGGTCCGGGATGTAGAAATCAACCTTCGAGGAATACCTTCTGAGGAATGAATATACCAACGAGACGGCGGTCGTGCCGTCCACGTCGTAGTCGCCATAGACCAGAATCTTTTCCTCGGATGTGATTGCCTTGCGGACCCTCTCCACGGCAACATCCATGTCCTTCATCAGGAACGGATCGTGGAGGTCATTCAAACTCGGACGGAAGAACGAGCGCGCCTGCTCGAAAGTCTCGACACCCCTCTTGACAAGCAGGTCGGCGAGAACCCGGTCAATGCCCAGTTCGGCGGAAAGCCTTCCCACCTTCTCCGGATCAGCCGGCTCCTTCAAAATCCATTTGCGCTCTTTTCCCATAATAGACAAAGGTACGGATTTAATTTCAGAATGTGAATTAAAAGTAGTATTTTTGCATATTCAGGACGTATCTTATTCGCCTTTAGCGGAGAAAGGGACGACCATAGTCGAAAGAATATTCCTCATTGCGTGAGACAGAAAATATTCCGACTGCGAAATTAGATTTGAATATAAAAACACAACAGATATGGCAAACATCGAACTCAGCGAGCAGGAGAGAATCAGACGCGAGTCTCTCGCAAAGTTAAGGGAATTGGGCATAAACCCTTATCCGGCACCTCTTTATCCGGTCAATGCGACCGCCAAGGAGATCGAAGAGGGTTTTGACCCGGAGAAGGGCAACTTCCAGGAAGTCTGCATCGCAGGCCGTCTGATGTCCCGCAGAATTATGGGCGCGGCCTCGTTCGGAGAGATCCAGGATGCCACGGGAAGGATCCAGATCTACGTCAAGAGAGACGAGATATGCCCGGGCGAGGACAAAACGATGTACAACACAGTCTGGAAGAAGCTGCTTGACATCGGTGACATCATCGGCATCAAGGGTTTCGCATTCATCACCCAGACCGGCCAACTCAGCGTTCACGCAAAGGAACTGACAGTACTGAGCAAGTCCCTGAGGGTTCTTCCTATCGTAAAGGAGGTTGACGGCGTTGTCTATGACGCGTTCACCGATCCTGAGCTCCGCTACCGCCAAAGGTACGTGGATCTCATCGTGAACCCGCAGGTCAAGGACGTTTTCGTCAAGAGGGCGCAGATCATCGCCACAATGAGGGAATATTTCAACGCCGCCGGCTGCCTTGAGGTCGAGACCCCTATCCTTCAGGCCATTCCTGGAGGCGCCACGGCACGTCCGTTCATCACCCACCACAACGCCCTCGACATCGATCTCTACATGAGGATCGCCAACGAGCTCTACCTCAAGAGGCTCATTGTCGGTGGCTACAACGGTGTCTATGAGTTCGCAAAGGACTTCCGCAACGAGGGTATGGACAAGACCCACAACCCAGAGTTCACCTGCATGGAAATCTACGTGGCCTACAAGGACTACATCTGGATGATGGACTTCGTGGAGAAGATGCTCGAAAAGATCGCCCTCAAGTTGCACGGCACTACAATCGTGAAGATCGGCGACAAGGAGATCGACTTCAAGGCCGGCTACCGCAGGCTGCCTATTCTTGAGGCTATTAAGGAATATGCCGGTGTGGATGTGAAGGGCATGGGAGTTGACGAGTTGCGCGAGACCTGCAAGAAGCTGAATGTCGAGTTCGAGCCTTCGATGGGAGTCGGCAAGCTGATCGACGCCATCTTCGGAGAATATTGCGAGGAGCATCTCATCGAGCCTACTTTCATCATCGACTACCCGGTCGAAATGTCTCCTCTTACAAAGAGGCATCGTGAGGATCCGACCCTAACGGAGAGGTTCGAGCTGTTCGTGTGCGGCAAGGAACTCGCGAACGCATATTCAGAGCTCAACGACCCTATCGACCAGCTGGAGAGGTTCGAGGAGCAGGCCGCCCTCAAGAGCCACGGAGACGACGAGGCGATGTTCATCGACTACGACTTCGTGCGCGCCCTTGAATATGGCATGCCACCTACCTCCGGTCTCGGAATGGGCATCGACCGTCTGACTATGTTCATGACCGGCCAGACGACAATCCAGGATGTGCTTTTCTTCCCTCAGATGCGTCCGGAGAAGATCGTGAAGAGCGACAAGGGCGCGGATGCGACAGAGGAATAATCATTTTTGAATATTCAGGAAGGGTGGCCGTGACCTCTATGTCCGGGTCACCCTTTTTGATATCTGAAACACCATGAAAGCGTCCACCTTTCCTTTTCGTGTGGCGCCATCATGTTCCACGGTCATTCCAGACAGTCGAAAAACAAAGTCATTTTTATTATGAGAATCGAGAACATCACATCAGCTCAGAACCAGAAGATCAAGGAGTTGCTGGCGCTTCAGGAAAAATCGAAGTTGAGGCGGTCGGAAAGGCTGTTCGTGGTCGAAGGCCGCAGGGAACTCGGTCACTGCCTTGACGCCGGATTCGTTCCGAAAACGCTGTTCATCTGCGGAGAGCTGCTGACAGAAGAGGAACTGAACGACCTTCTTGGCAAGGCGGAAAGGCTGAATCCGAAAGTCGGCGTTGTCCAGGTTCCGTACGAACTCTACGGCAAGATAGCCTACAGAGGCGGCACGGAAGGCATCATCGCCGAAGTGGAGTTTCGTGAAAGGACTCTGGATAACCTGAGACTCAGCAGGAATCCGCTCGTCATAGTGCTCGAGAGCGTGGAGAAGCCCGGCAACCTCGGTGCCGTCCTCAGAAGCGCCGATGCCGCCGGAGCAGACGCCGTCATCATCTGCGACCCTTTGACAGACCTCTATAACCCGAACCTCATCAGGGCCAGCATCGGTGCTGTGTTCTCCAGACAAGTGGCAGTCGCTTCCTCCGAAGAGACCATCGCATGGCTCAAAGACAAACATATTCAGATACTCACCGCGCAGCTTCAGGACTCTTCCCTGTACTACGACACAGACATGAAGAAGCCGACCGCCATCGTGATGGGCACCGAATCCACTGGCCTGACCGACATCTGGCGCAAGGCCGCCGACGCCCACATACGCATCCCGATGCTCGGTGACCTCGACTCCCTCAACGTCTCCGTCTCCGCCGCCATCCTCCTCTTCGAAGCCCTCCGCCAGAGGCAGTAAAGACAGAGCCCTCCTATTTCCCGTTATGGGGCTGTTCCAATTTCTTCTTAACAACGATATTCTAGATAAGTCCAATTCGGGATTTACTGCAAATTTGCAGCAAATCCCGAATGCCATTTATTCAGCCATATTTTCTCTGTACGCATAATAGTCAAATACACGCACCGGTGCGTAGAAAGATCTGATGCACGATGAATTAGTAGAGGGATGGTCGGTGAGTGAAAATGCCATTTTGACGCACGCCCTATATGCAAAAGGCAATCGGTGCGTGGAAATGCACCGTGGGCGCACAGAACAACGAGCTACGGCACCTCGTGAGTGAGACCATGAGATCTGCGCACGAACACAACGGGCAAAGGCGTTCGTGCGTGGAGACAAATGATCCACGCACGGGAACAATGGACAAGCTATGTTTGGGTTGAAATTTGCAATGGGCTGAGTGGTCTACCGGCACGGGGTCGGTGCGGACTGGATAACCTTAAAATGATTGCGTTATGGAAGAATTCTCTTTGGTGACTCCTACGTTGCTTTTCTCGGCTGTGTCTTTGATCATGCTTGCCTATACAAACCGGTTTCTGTCTTACGCGCAGCTTGTGCGGAACCTCAAGGACAAATATGTCAAGGACCGATCGGAGGTGACAGCAGCGCAAATCACGAACCTACGTAAAAGGCTGAACCTGACCCGGAGCATGCAGATTCTTGGAATAACAAGCCTGTTCTGCTGCGTCGTGTCAATGTTCTTCTGCTTCATCAGCCTGAGGATCACAGCGATCATCATCTTCGGAATCGCCCTGCTGCTCCTGATCTCATCCCTCGGCCTCTCGATCCGTGAGCTGGTCATCTCCACCAAGGCACTGGAGATTCACCTCAACGATCTGGAGCACAAATAATAACGCAAACTGTAACAATCAATTCCCGAATATTACCCTTCCAAAGCACCGGGCAGTAATTTCTAATAGACCAATAATAAGACAGTTATACTTCACGGCACTTATAAATAGTGAGGGAAACTGACTGATAGGAGACGAAGAACCGACTTGGCTTACGCATTTTGAATAACAAGAGTGAGTGTGATTTGGCCTACAGAAAAAAATGCTCTAGAAAACGACCTCGGACATGGATTTGAGGTCGGGCTGGAGACCTGTCATGATGGAGTAACCGGTCAGAGCCTGATAGAGAAGCCAGCGGCGGCCGGAGATGTAGGTGCAGTCGGCGGAGGCGAGTTTCATCCGGGCCATATCATCGAAAGACGGAGTCTTGTAGTTCGCCTCAAGGATGACCTTTCTCTGGCCGGAATCCTCACAGGCGAAGTCATCGGCGGTAAACTCAGCGATCTCCGGAAGGGCCATCGGCAGGGTGTAGATCACAAGGTCGCACTCCTTGACGGCCTCCTTGAAATCGGAAATCGGATCGGGCAAGAAGCCATATTCCTGCAAAGAGTCTGTGATTGCCTGTGCCTTTTCCATGGTGCGATTCATCAGAATTGTGGCGAATCCAAGCTCGGCGGCAGCCACGGCGGCGGCTCTTCCCGCTCCTCCGCAACCGACCACAAGTGCCTGAGGCTGACGGTTGAACGTGCGGCTCAGCGTCATCAGAAAAAACTGGTGCATCTTCACGAAAAACTTGTCCCCGAAGTTGCCGATAAACTCCTCCACGATGCTCGGGAAATATGCCTCGACTACAGCCGTCACGATGCCGGTGAAGTCCGAATTGTAAGCCTCGATGCCATCGGAACCTTTCACCAGAAGGTTTGTCGCCCCGATGCGAGCAGCCGGTCCGGAAATAGCACCCTCGCCCCTGCGGGCCATCTCAAGAACCTTTGAATATGCCAGTTCCTTGAATGGAGCGGTGACATTGACGGCGGCATATTCATCAATAAACCGTTGGAAGGATGCCTCAAAGTCAGAACCTTCGATAAGGTCGTATGAATATTCACCACCTTTCACTCCCCTGTACGCCGCCTCGAACAGCGCCGGGCTTCCGGATCCTTTGATCGGATCGCCTATGAGACCATATTTCGCCATATTCATAAATTCGTTTGAGAAACAATAAAATTCCGATTACTTTTGACAGGTGCGAAGTTAGCAAACCGCATGACAATCTGCAAATCATAATCGCCCGAAAAGAAAAATTGGGATAATGAATTATATTTAGTACATTTGCGATAGTCATTTGGATTATGACCATTGGGTAAAACAAGGCGGGTATCTAATCCCTTTTTAGGATGCCTGCCTTTTTTAAATCCTACCGAGGGGAGGTGACGTTAATGATCGAGGAGCCGATAGTTCTTACACCCAATGAATTAAATCCAAAATGAAAAAGAGAACTTATCTGGTACTCCGCATTATGACCTCCATCAGAGTTGAGGTGGTCAGGCTTGTCAAAGTTAGGGCGTACAGACGCATCCGCTTTGGTAAGGTTGAAAAAGTCAGGAGTCACTATCGGAAGGTATAAAGGGTGCCGAAGATAATCAGGTGACTGACTTTGTGCCGCAAGGCACTCTTCTCTATCCCCCGGTTTTTCCATTACCATTCACCATCCTTTTTTATGGGAATACGGAATATTTTGACTAACTTGCAGTGCTTTGGGCAGCCTATTGAGGCTACGGTTTCGCGCGAGATGACGCATGGAATCAGAACGTTTGTCACGATGCGGTTCAGCCAAGGCGCATTTTAAAATAACTAAACGACTTAAGATCATGTCACTGAACAAAGTAATGCTGATCGGTAACGTTGGAAAAGACCCGGAAGTACGTTACCTTGATGGAAACAACAACCCTAATTCAGGAAGCACGAAGGTGGCGACGTTCACCCTCGCGACGACTGAACGTTATCGTGACCGCAATGGAGAACTTCGAGAGAACACGGAATGGCACAACATCGTTGCATGGAGGAACTCAGCCGATGTGGCGGAGAAATACATCCGCAAAGGCACGCAGGTTTACATTGAAGGCAAGCTGAGGACTCGGTCGTGGACAGACCAGACTGGCAACAAGAGGTACACCACGGAAGTCACTGTGGACAATCTGCAACTCCTGGGCAGGAAATCGGACAATCCAGGGGCACAGGACGGTGGACAGGCTCAGGGAGGATATAATGCAGGACAGGGGCAGCAGGGTGGCTACCAACAGCAGGGGTACGGGCAGCCGGACCATCGACAGGCTCAGGGACCGATCAGGAATGCGGCTCAAGGTCCGGCATACGCTCAACCTCAGTACCAGCAGGGCGGCTACCAACCATCACAACAGCCTACGCAGCAGACAGGTTACCAGCAGCAGGTTCAGCAGCCACAACAGCAGGCTCCTGTGAATCCGATCGAGGTGGCTGCGGCCGATATGCCGCAGGATGACCTTCCGTTCTAATATTCAAGAATATACAAACGAATATTATCAGATATGAGTTCAAAACTTGACGTAGTCCTTGGCCTCCAGTGGGGAGACGAGGGTAAAGGTAAGATTGTGGATGTGCTTGCAGGCCGTTACCCGGCAGTGGCGAGATTCCAGGGAGGGCCGAATGCGGGACACTCCCTGCATTTTGACGGCAAGAACTTCGTGGTGCGCAGCATCCCTTCGGGTATATTCCGTGAAGGTTCCACCAACATCATCGGAAGCGGTGTCGTTCTGGATCCGATCACTCTCCGCGAAGAATGCGCCAATGTGGAGAAGATGAACATCAGCCCGAAAGAGAAACTGTTCATCTCCAAGAAGGCCAACCTGATCCTCCCTACCCACAGACTTCTGGATGCGGCCTACGAGGCTGCCGCCGGAAAGGGCAAGATAGGTTCCACCCTCAAGGGCATCGGGCCGACCTACACCGACAAGATCAGCAGGCACGGCCTGAGGGTCGGCGACATTCTCGCCCCTGATTTCAAGGAAAGATTCGAGAAACTCAAGGCCAGACATATTCAATTGCTCTCAGACCTTCACTTTGAGTGTGATCCCGACAAGGACGAGGCCGAGTGGATGAGCGCAATCGAATTCCTGAAGGGATTCAACCTGATCGACTGCGAGTATTTCGTGAACAAGTGGCTGGAAGACAAGCCCATGCTCGCAGAAGGAGCGCAGGGTTCGATGCTTGACATCGACTACGGTTCCTATCCGTTCGTGACATCGTCCTCTACAACTGTCGGCGGAGTCTGCACCGGACTCGGTGTCGCCCCGTCAAAGATCGGGCACGTCTATGGAATATTCAAGGCTTACTGCACCCGCGTGGGCAGCGGCCCGTTCCCGACAGAATTGTTCGACGAGACCGGCGAGAGACTCCGTCAGGTCGGACACGAGTTCGGGGCTGTGACAGGCCGTCCTCGCCGCTGCGGCTGGCTGGATCTCGTGGCGCTGAAGTACACCGTGATGATCGACGGCGTGACCGACCTCATTATGATGAAGTCTGACTGCCTGGACGATTTCGAGACGATCAAGGTCTGCACTTCCTACAAGGTGAACGGCAAGGAGACCGATCAGGTTCCATTCGACATCGCCGCCGAAATCGAGCCGGTTTACACCGAGTTCCCTGGCTGGAAGAAGGACCTCACCGGAATCCGCAAGGAAAGCGAGCTTCCGCAGGAATTCAAGAACTACATCAAGTTCATGGAGGACTACCTCGGCGTGCCGATCAGCATAATCTCCCTCGGCCCTGACCGCGAGGCGACCATCGAACGCTAAGAGAACTCGTTTTTCTTACACACAAGGCATCTATATGTATGAGAGCGTATAATCTGGGATTCATCTCCGACAAGGACATCTACGGACACGTGCAGGACACAGTCCGCCTTTATCGGCGCAGCATAAACCTGAGCGAGTTCAACGAGAACATCGTCGATCCGATAAAATTGACCTTTGACGCAAAGGTTTACAGAAAGTCTATGGAACAGGTCATCTCGGAGGAGTGCTCCCGTCAGATTGACAAGTCAAACACGAACCGCATCGGCTATTTTCATCAGCAGCTTTTCAACTACGCGGGGAACGGATGGATTGTTCCGTCGGCAGGTTTTGATGTGGAGAACCACGAAAGGCACATCTTCGTGGAAATGAAAAACAAGCACAACACAATGAACTCCGCATCTTCACAGAAAACTTACATGAAGATGCAGAACAAACTGTTGGAGGATGATCAGGCCACCTGCTGGCTTGTCGAAGTCATTTCCACCAAGTCAAAGGATGAACCGTGGAAGGTATCCATTGATGGCCGGCCGTTCCAGCATAACAGGATTCGACGGATGTCAATGGACAAGTTCTACGAACTGGTGTTCGGTGACAGGACTGCGTTCTTCCGGCTTTGCGAAGCCCTGCCCGACATTATTGAGGATGTTGTTTCAGACAATAAGGAATTACTCTGGCAAAATTCTGTCTACGAGGAACTGATGAGTTTCAACCCGGATGTGTTGAAGAGCCTGTACCTGCTTGCGTTCTCTACCTATGAGGGATTTGATTCTCTCTGCCAATACCCCGGATAGAAATGAGTTGTTCTGACACAAGAATATCCCCGAACAATTTTGCGGATGTCATGGGGGTGTCCCGATCGACTGTACGCTATTGGGTGGATTCCGGGAAATATGTCTTGGAGGATGATGGTGACGGCCCTTGTTTCTTGATGAATGATTTGAGAAATGTCCCCGAAATTTCCCAGATGCTGTCCGGCAAATGGGACGAGGAGATGCAGACCAAGCCATCCAGACAATACTCTTCCGTTGAGCTTTTCGCCGGGGCGGGAGGATTGGCCTTGGGCATGGAGCTGGCAGGGTTCAAACACGTTCTTTTGAACGAGTTTGACCATAACGCCTGCGAGACATTGAGGATGAACCGTCCCGACTGGAACGTGGTCGAGGAGGATATCCACACCTTGGATTTCACTGGCCTGAAAGGCAAGGTGGACTTTTTGTCGGGAGGCTTTCCTTGCCAGGCGTTCTCCTACGCAGGGAAACGTCTTGGATTTGAGGAAACCAGAGGCACCCTGTTCTTTGAACTTGCGAGAGCGGTCAAAGAGATTCAGCCGAAAGTTTTTCTGTGCGAGAATGTCAAGGGACTACGTGAGCATGACGGAGGACGCACTTTGGAGACAATCACCAACATCATAAAGGAGTTGGGGTACTCATTGATCCCTCCTCGCGTCCTGAAAGCGGTCATGTACAAGGTTCCTCAAAAAAGGGAAAGACTGTTTCTGGTCGCGGTCAGGAATGACTTGGCTGACAGGGTCTCTTTCGTGTGGCCGGCTCCGTACAGCCGCGTCATGACCTTGCGTGACGCCTTCTACGCAGGAGATCTTTATCCAGTGGACGTACCGGAAAGCGAATGCCAGCAGTACCCGGAGAAGAAAAGAAAGGTGATGGATTTGGTGCCGATGGGCGGGGACTGGCGGGACTTGCCGGAGGCTGTGGCCAAAGAATATATGAAAGGCAGTTACAACCTCGGAGGCGGCAAGACAGGAATGGCCCGGCGGTTGTCTTTGGACGAACCAAGCCTTACCTTGACGTGCGCACCTGCACAAAAACAGACTGAACGCTGCCACCCAACAGAGACCCGCCCATTGTCCGTCCGTGAATATGCCAGAATCCAGACATTCCCGGACGAATGGAACTTCTCCGGGAACTTGTCATCCAAATACAAGCAGATAGGTAATGCGGTTCCAGTCAATCTGGCCTATGCCATGGGACGGGCGCTCATCCGCCTGATGAACCAGATAGAGAAACTCTGAATAACACTATAGACTGAGCGTCAAGCCGATTGCCCAATGCTTGAATTCAGGCCAGTAATCAGTGTCCATGATGTTCATCGGGGAATATTTCACGTAGACTCCAACATCCCTGAAATTGAGTTGGAACATCAAATCGACAGAGGCGATGTTGCAACTGTTCATAATAGGGAAAGTGACGCTGAACACCTTGAGTTTGGAGACTTTAGGATCAGAATGCTTCGGCCATTCAACATTAGGGTGAATGATTCCCTCATCATCTTTATACATCATTCCTTTGGTCATAGAGAAGTTCTTCCAGTTGAGACCTACACCATAAGAGAATAGATGGCGGCATGAATCGGAGCGAAAATCGCTGGAGTTGAGAAACAAGAATATCTCATAGGATCGTTGAGTCTTGAAATTCATCACGTCCGAATCAGTTGGAATCAACGCAAAACCGAAATTGCCAGGATTCAGCATCTTGTCCCAATCAACAGGCTCTTTCTTCAGCTTCCGATCTTGTATTTTCTTCCCCAAAACTTGCAGAAGGCATCCTGAAGGGTGTCCTCTGTCTTCCATCGCCCACGAAGGGCGAGGAACGCTTCTGTGAGAAAGTCTCCTGTCATCGTTTGAACTTTTCACTAATATAAACGAAAAGGCCGGGATAATGTAACATTATTCTGGTGATTTTTTTACCAGTGAGCATGGTTCACCTTTCCTTTTAGCAAGGAAAATATATGCCGAAATTTTCCTTACAAAAAGGAAAGTCTTATATTTGCATAAAAATATTGAATATGGAACTTCGCAGAACTTTTCAGTCAATAGTCGCCTCGCATCAAGAAGAATTACCTTTCAATGGTTTGGTGGCAAGAAATCTGTCACTTCCTGTTTCCGGAGAGGATATAGTCACCGTAACTGGAATACGTAGATGTGGGAAATCATCTTTACTGCGACTTACAATAAACAAACTGTTATCATCTGGCATTCCTAAAGAGAATATCCTGTATGTGGAATTCGATGACGAACGATTCTCCTCAATGCAGGTTTCTGACTTTGATGACATACTTCAAGCATATCGAGACATGCACCCGGAAAAGCCACTGAAAGATGTTTATATGTTTTTTGATGAGATACAGCTGATAAAAGGATGGGAGTTATTCGTACTTAGAACCTATAAAAACTACTGCAAACATATATTCGTCACCGGAAGTACGGCAGAAATGTTGTCTGAAGAGATGGCTTCCGCCTTACGTGGGTGGCCGGATGAGTACGTTGAATACCCACTTTACTTTAAAGAGTATCTCAACTTTCGTGGTCTTACTCCAAATCCGTACACAGAGGATGGCGCGGCAATCACAAAATCTGCATTCAAGCATTATTGCGATGAGGGAGGCTACCCGAAAGCCGTTCTTGCTGAAACGGAAAGTGAAAGGATAAAGATTCTCCAATCCTACTTCAACACAATGTTATTCAGAGATTTGATAGAACACTATGAGATAAGGACATCCCCATCAATAGTGAGGTATTTTCTAAAGAGAGTATTCGAGAATCTGACAAAACCAACGAGCGTGAACAACATCTACAATGAACTGAAATCCGCAGGAATGAAAGTAGGAAAGGACTCACTTTACGATTGGCTGGACTACGCTTGCAACATTTACCTTCTATACAAGGTTCCGTGCTACACAAGATCTGTACTTAAAGAGACCACATTACCGTCAAAGTACTACATAGCGGACAATGGGCTGAGACGAGCCGTGCTTTACACGCAAAGTTCAGACGAGGGAAAAGAACTGGAAAATATCATATTCGCGTTCCTGCACCGTTCATTGGGGAGCGATGACAAGATCTTCTATTATCACGAAAATGCGACCGAATGCGATTTCCTGATCCAAAAAGGAGAGGACATCCACGAATTGGTTCAAGTATGCTGGGAACTGACAGCCGAGAATCGTTCCCGTGAAATAAAAGGTATTACAGAGGCAGCAAGGGCAACAGGTTGTCACAATTGCCGGATTATCACATACGAGCAGGAGGAGACTATCCATCAAGATGGTTTGACAATATCGGTTGTTCCGGCCTGGAGATTATAAGGCAGTCAAAACTATCTGTACTTTGGCTGCTGGACAAAGTCAGCGGAGACTAATTCCCAAATTTTGGTCCACCGTGCAAAATTTGGGAATTAGTCTCCGCTGACTTACCTACTGATAGTTTAAACTGGCGTAAACAAATCTAATAGAGTCCACCATTGATGGAGATGACCTGCCCGGTGATGTAGGCGGAATCCGGAGAGGCGAGAAAACCGACGAGTGCGGCGACCTCCTCCGGCTTACCGAAACGGCGGGCAGGAATCTGGCTCTTGAGCGATGCCTCGTCAAGGCCTTCGACCATGTCAGTCTCGACAAAACCGGGAGCGACGGCATTGACAGTGATCGTCCTCGGAGCAAGTTCCTGAGCCAGAGCCTTTGTGGCAGCAATCAGGCCACCTTTCGCAGCCGAGTAGTTCGTCTGTCCCGGCAGACCTTTGAGACCGGACAGAGAGGCCATGTTGATAATGCGGCCGTTGCGGTGCGAGACCATCGGCTGAAGGAACTTACGGGTGACATTATAGAAACTGTTCAAATCCGTGGCCATCACCTTGAACCAGTCATCCTGTTCCATCCAAAGCATCAGATTGTCCCTTCTAACACCCGCATTGTTAACCAGCACCTCAACATAATCATCAGGATGACTATCCTGCCATCCTTCTATCGCCTTTACCGTCGACTCAGCGTCAGCCACATCAAACTTCAGAAGTTCACCACTGCCCCCAGCCTCCTCAATCAGCTGGAGAGTCTCCCGCGCGGCATCATCGTTTGAGACATAGTTAATCACAACACAGAATCCCATCCGGGCAAGTTTCACACATACCGCCCGGCCGATTCCTCGGCTTCCTCCGGTCACAAAAGCATATTTCGACATAAGATATTCAAAATTAATTACAGTGCAAACATACGCAATAATTCTTCATCATCATAAAATGATAATCATAAAATGACGACGAGGTTGCAAAAACATAATGAATCTCACCTAATTCCGATATTTCATTCTTAATTTTCAAATGAAAGAATCAGCGGAGAACGGTGAAATCCTTGCCGAGGATCTCGCGACAGGTGAGGGCAGAGGTCATGGAGACGCCGAGGAGGCCGTGGAGGTTGAGGCTTTGGCCGGTGAAAAGGAGGTTTTTCAGAGGGGTGCGGGGGGACAGGACAGTGCGCAGAGGGGTTCTCCAATCGTGACGGATGCCAAAAGCGGAGCCTTGGGGAGTTGAGGTGTAGCGGGAATATGTCAGCGGAGTGCTTGTGCTGAGGCTCTCGATTGAGTCCTCCAGCCAGGGAAGCCTTGACGCCACCAAATCCAGACATTCCCTTAACTTTCTCTGTTTTGCCGACTCGTAGACTGCTTCAGATCCGAATGCTGTCGCCTTCGAGGATGGTAAAGGGGTACACTCGGTGCCACCATCGCCACAATGAAATGGCATGGGGCTCATCAAGTCCAGATGTGTCGCACCGCCATGCGTCCCAGGGTAAAAATGAACCATGACTGACTCGGTGACTGACGGATCAGAATGCCAAAGATCGACACCTTCACGATGAATGAATATGTTCCCGTCGGTACACATCGAGGCTCCTGGCTTCAGACAGATGTTTGCGGTAAACACCCCGAAAGTATTGTCCAAAGCGGAGATTCTCTCCTTATAAACCTTTCGGAGGCCGTCAGAGATAAGTCCAAGAGTCACAGCGGGATGGACATCTGAGATAACCCAATCAGCTCTCAGTGTCTCCAATCCGTTCACCTCCACCTTGGACACCTTGCCATTCTCGGCAATAATCGAAGTCACTCTTGCATTGGTGCGAACCATTCCTCCCATCGAGGTAATCGAATCAACCATCCGATGGGCAATTTGGTCTCCCCCGCCATCCAGCTTCCAAGCGCTTTGAATAAACGAATTATTGATCTGAGCGAACACGTACAATGGCAGCGACTCCCGAAGTTCCATCCGCATGAATGCCCCGCTAAGAACTTGGCGCAGAAGAGGATCAACTATCGTGGAGCGAAGATATTCATAGGCGCTGCGACCCAGAAGGTCATTCATCTCGACGCTGTCGCCATCAAAGATTTTGAATATGTCGTCTCCGACCTTCTGGAGGAAGCGGGCATATTCCTTAAGATTGTTTCTTTCCGCAGGGAAACGCTCACAAAGACGCTCCACGAAACGATCGTGGCCCGAGGCCAGATGGAAACTTTGCTTCCCGATGACAATCTCATCGACACAATCAGTGTCTATCCGCCTCCATGGCAGATCCATCAATCCGAAATATTCAAAGAAAGGACGCAATGATTGGCCTTCGCCGAGGCCGCCGACATAGTGAAGTCCTGTGTCGAACAAGCGTCCTCCCCTATGGAATGATTGAAGGCAGCCTCCCGGCTTGGCGGCCTGCTCGAGTATCGTCACCCGGAAGCCTTTTCTGGCCAGAATGTAGCCACATTCCAGTCCGCCGAGGCCGCTTCCTATGATGATGACGCTTTTCTCCACCTTAACTATTCAGATAACATCTTGTTTTTCCACTCATGGAAGAAAGCCGGGCCGACAGGGTCGAACTCACCGTCCGCAGTAGTAAACAGTTGCACGGTCGAAGCCTTGAGAATCAGTGCGTTGTCTTTCTCGTTACGGATTTCGTAATCAAAGCAGAGTTTGGCACCCTCGGCTGGTTTCCAAGTAATGGTCACAAGAAGGGTGTCATCTACGGTAGCAGTGCAGAGGAAACGGACCTGGAGGTCGTAAATCGGGGCGTAGTAGCCATGTTCGCTGATCTGGAGATAACTGATTCCGTAGCGGTGGCCGAAAGCCTCGCGGGCATCCTCAAGGTACTTGATGTAGTTCCCATGCCAGACCATCCGAATCGGATCGACTTCGGAGAACCTGACCTTGACACGAACTGTCTCACTGATGACCGCCATATTATAGATTCTTGATTATCAATGTGGAGTTAGTGCCCCCGAATCCAAATGAATTGGAGAGGAACACATCGAAATGCCTAGACATCCTCGTGGCAGGGATCAGAAGCCTTGCGGAGTCCTCGTCCGGATTCTCAAAATTCAAGTTCGCGGCGATGAAGTCGTTCTTCATCATGAGCATCGAGTAGATCACCTCGCTGGCTCCGGCCATCCACATCTCGTGGCCGGTCTGGGACTTGGTGCTGGTCACCGGCACGGTCCTGTCACCAAAGACAGTTGCAATGGCCTTGGCCTCGTTGGCGTCCCCGACATGGGTGGAGGTGGCGTGGGCGTTGATGTAGCCGATCACATTCCTGTCTATTCCGGCTTGTCTTACCGCCATTTCAAGGGAGCGTCTCGGGCCGTCCACATTCGGAGTGGAGATGTGGTCGCCGTTGCCGGAGAAACCGTAGCCCAGCACCTCGCCGTAGATCCTCGCTCCCCTGCGGACAGCGGACTCGTAGCTTTCAAGGACAACAGTCGCCGCACCGCCGCTCGGCACAAGTCCGTCACGGTCACGGTCGAAAGGACGGCTGGCCTTTCCCGGTTCGTTCTCCCTGACAGAGAACGCAGAGATTCCGTCAAAAGAGGCAACGGCGTAAGGATGAACCTCCTGGGCGCCGCCGCAGACAACCATCTCCTGAAGGCCATGCTGAATCAGAAGCGAGCCAAGCCCGATGGCGTGCGAGCCGCTGGCGCAAGCTCCCGACACGGTCAGGTTCATTCCCTTGAGCCTGAATATGCAGTCGAGGTTCATCGTCACCGTCGAGTTCATCGACTGGAAGATCGCCCCCGAGCCGCACATCATCGTGTCCTTCTTCTCGCGGATAATGTCCACGGATTCTATCACAGGAAGTGCAGATGAATCGTTGCCGTATAGAAGGCCGACCTCGTGCGAGGCAAGATATTCCTCATCCACTCCGGAGTCTCTCAGAGCGTCCCTTGTGGCGCAATAGGCGAACTTCGCCTGCTGCGGCATGAACACCCTTTGAGAGCGGCTTAGTTCTTTCTTAAGGTCAGGGACTTCCACCTTGCCCGTCAAAGCGGAACGAAAGCCAATCTCCTTCCTTTCCGGGTCGAAGACAATCCCGGACTTCCCATCGTAAAGAGAATCGCGAACCTCGTCCAAAGTCTTTCCAAGGCATGACCAGATGCCCATTCCTGTTATCACTACCCTATTCATGGCTTCTCACAAAACAATTATCAACAGGATTTGAATATATTCCAAGGAATATGTCCATCAGCACCTCCGGCTCATCGACATCGTATTTCTCCAGTTTCTTCAGATGGTGCAGGAACCGCTCTTTCTGCTCCTCGGTGTATTTCCCGCCCTTGAACTCGTGCTTCCCGAAGCGGATGTCGTGGGCAATGAAGTTGTTTGGAGTCAGCCTGTAGCCGGCGTGGATACTACGGTCAAGAAGCCTTGCGACCTCACGGTTATATTCAATGCCGGGAAGGGCATCGTAGGCCGTCAGGTCTTGCTCTGAGACCATCGGGCAGAACGTCAGATGCACGTCGCCCTTGAAGGATGTGATGCCGGAAATGATGCTGGAAAGGTCCTCGCCCTGCTTCTTGACATATTTCCCGAACCTTGACTGGTATAGTTCCAAAGCCTTCATATAGTCGCAGGTCTCCCATTCGTACGAGATGGAAAGCGGAACGATGTTCAGTTCCGACAGAGCCTTGATCTTGTCATCCCTCTTGCTGATTCCGAACATCTTGACGATCCCCTGATCGGTCGCGTCGTTGCCGTCCTTGGTGCGGCCGTTTCTCTGGGCGATCCAGACGGACTCTCCCCTGTCCACTATGGTGTGTCTGATGTACTCGGACAGATGGACGGATGATTTGTAGAAATCCTTCATGTTGCCTCCTCTCTCCACCCTGAACATCTTGTTGGATTTGCCGATGTCGATCACCAGACTGGAGCTCATCAGATTGGCTCCGAAAGTGATCTCGGATGTCTGAAAGCCGTGGGCATGAAGGATGTTCTGAAGGACGGAGGCGTCCAGCATGATGTCCCTGTGGTTGGACACGAAAAGATAGTGTCCGGACGGATTCAGATTCTCGATCCCGGAGACCGTGTAGGAGGACATGCTGCGCCTGACTATCTGCTCGTTGACGTACCACATTATCTGTTTCTGGAAGTCATGCACAGTGCTGATGTTCCGGACTTCCGCGCGGACTTCCTCCACATTCCTGTCCGGGAACGCAAACGAGGACAACAATGGGAAAAGGTCATTGTCCGCTATGCGATGCATCGCGGCAGGGATCTCGTCGTCCCTGTAGGGTCTTATGTCGTCAAAGATGGTTTCGTCAATCATCATTTCTTGGCTCTTAAATCCACGAATTTCACCGGTTTGCGGCTCTTGGCCGGAAAAAGCACCTTCTGGATTTCCTCCTTTGGATGGATTTCCACATTCGGAGCCACACGAAGCCTTGAGCGGAACCTGTCCTTAAGGTCCTTGACCACGTCAAAGTCCGGTTCATTGGTCAGGCCGACCTTCACGACGACATCGTCTGTGCCGGCTTCGGTGTCCTGCACATAGATGACATAGTTTGCGACATAGTCCACATTATCAAGCACATCGTTGATAGCCGGCGGATAAAGTGTCGTGCCTTTGAGTTTTATCATATTGTTCTTGCGGCCAACCAAAGGCGTGAGGCGATAGGAGTTCCTACCGCACTTGCATTGCTCTACCCTCTTGGCAGCGATGTCACCGGTGCGGAAGCGCAGAAGCGGCATACCCTCGACACCAAGGGTAGTAACCACAATCTCGCCTTCTTCGCCGTCAGGCACAGGCAGGTTGTCTTCACCGATGATCTCCACGATGATGAGTTCAGGATGCACGTGACCGCCCATCCCGTACTGACATTCCGAGAAGGTGGCACCCATCTCTGTCGATGAATATGTCGCATAGAGGTCAACG
Source organism: uncultured Bacteroidales bacterium (assembly GCA_934698975.1). GTDB lineage: Bacteria > Bacteroidota > Bacteroidia > Bacteroidales > UBA932 > Cryptobacteroides. The sequence goes on along the minus strand of CAKUVR010000007.1, from coordinate 38,472 downwards.
TCCCATTTTTCCTTTATCTTCGAGCCGAGGAGGTTGAGCGAAAAGTCCTGATTTCGAAGTCCCTCTCCGATTCCGATAATCCTTCGCACGCTGGAATTACGGTAGTCGATGCCGTGATCCTCGGCGTATTGGATGAGACGGAGGATAAACGATGGCACGCACATGATCGTGTCCGGCTTGATGCGCTGGATTGTGTCCCATTGAAGTTCCGGCACGCCATTGCCCACTCGGATGATTCCCGCACCCAACTCCCTGATGCCGAGAAAATAAGCCAGACCGGCCATGAAGCGTTTGTCGATGGTCGTCATAAGCTGGACGACATTGCCGGGATGTACTCCGGCGCACTCGAATGACTTCCTTTCATTGTAGGCGAGCCTCTGGAGATCCTTTTCCGTGCAGCAGAATGTGACCGGATCACCCAGCGTACCGGAAGTGGTGATGTAGTCGATCACCTTGTTCCTCGGAACACACAGAAAGTCCTCGTTATAAAGCTGGAGATCCTTCTTTTCTGTGAATGGGATCTTGACAAGATCTTCAATATGGCGAATGGCGGAGACATCTATCCCGAAACGGGAAAACATCCTTTGGTAGTATGGTGAATTGGCCGCCAGATAGGCCAGAGCCTCGCGCATCTTCCCCTCCTGAAAGTCTTTGATGGCCTCCACCGGCTGAAACTCAATATCCTGTGTCATTTCAATAAGTCGAATATTATGCGAATTTAGGCAAAAACTGCGGTAAATCAAAATCTTATCCTGACCTCAACCAACCCAAAAATGCTGGAACTCCCTAAGGCCGGGCCATAATTTCATCAAACCAGTCCAGGAAAAGGGGGAACCAGTCGGCATGAGGGGAGGAGACGCCGAAGCCGTGGCCGCCGGAGGGGAACTGAATATACTTGTGAGGGATTCGGGATGCTGTCAGGGCGAGGTCCATCACGACGGAGTTGCGGTAGTCAACGGTGGGGTCATCCAGACAGTTCACCAGAAACACCGGGGGCATGTCCGAAGGAATGTCCAATTCCATAGAGAGTTTCCGCCTGAGAGAGGGGTCTTTCCTGTGCCGGCCCAGCAAGGCTGTACGGGAGCGGTTGTGGACGATTGTCTCATCGGCCATGGTGACGACCGGATAGACGGAGACGATGAATGACGGACGCGAGGATATTCCTTGATTCTCTATCGTTTCCTCGCCGCTGTTCAGGACGAGGTGGCCGCCGGCCGAGAAGCCCATCACACCGACCTTTGAAGGGTCGATGGAATATTCAGAAGCCTTCCGCCTCACTTCCAGCACTGCATCTCTAAGGTCGTCCAACGCATCTGGATAATGATTCTGAGGAAGTGCCATATTCCCGAAAAGGAAATATCTCGTGCCGGCGTGGCGGTAGTGGAGGACAAAGGCAGTGAATCCGGCATCCGCCAGCTTCCGCGCCACTTCCGTACCTTCTGTCTTTCGGGAAAGCCAATAGTAACTGCCTCCGGGACAGACAATCACGGCGGCACCATTGGCTTTGTCCTTATCAGGAAGGAACACGGTAAGCCTGCGTGCCTGAGAAGAAAAGACTGACATCAGGACAGTCAAAAGGATGATCAAAGTCCGTCTCATGATTCCAGATGGAAATGAAGGTTGGCAGGAAGACAGGAAATGTTGGAGGCCAGCATCACATTGTCCTCGTCCCTGTCGTAGGCATTCACCTCGATCTCCGGATGCATCAGAGCAAAGATCAATGCGTACTCCCCTTGTCCGCAATCGTGAATCTCAAAATGGTCTCCGAAAGGAGTTTCATGCAAAAACGCCACATCAGCGACTCGGGTCAAAACCTTGCGGCAGCGGGACTCCACGTCGGCGCCTTTGTAGATGTACTTGTACCTGATGTAGACGGAAAGATATTCAGGAGTCTCCAATTCCCGGCGGAGTTCGGCATAACGGTCGATGAAAAGCCTGTGGCACTCTTTCGTAACCGAGCGGTAATCCGGCAAGCAAGGGATTCTGGCTCCGACCTCTACATGGACCGAACCCTCCCGGAGCATGAAATCCGTCTTCGGAAGCACATCGTAGGCACCGTGGATAAACACAGGAGTGATGTCAAGCCCGAGTTCGGAGGCAAGGTAAAACGCGCCTTTGTGGAAACGTCCCATCGAGCCGTCCGCCGTCCTCGTTCCCTCAGGGAAGATGACCAATGAATATCCCCGCGCTACTAAAGTACGGATCTTATCAAGATGCGCCTCAACCCCACCACTCACAGGAATATAATCGGCCTTGCGGATCACATAGCCGTAGATCGGATTCTTCCACACCCATTCGTTTGTGAAGAATATCAACTTGGGATTCAAGGCAATAAGGCAGAGAAGATCCAGATGCGACTGATGGTTGGCGATGATCACGGAAGGCTTGCTGAAATCGAACTCTCCGACCTGCGTGAACCTGACTCCCGGCACGTGTCTCAACAGAAAGCGGGACATCCTTTGGATGAACTGATGGTACTTCAACTTACTGTCTTCCGAGTTCCCTCTGAAAAGGAAATGGAGGAAAGTGTAAGGATAGGCGAACAGGAACATCAGTAGCACATAACCGACAAGAGCGTAGACTGAATATGTCAACCTTTTCAAAGTGAGAGGAATGTCCCGTTTGACACCATTCTTTTCCGTCAGCCATCTGAACATCACTGGAGGCAGGTAGTACGCCATCACCACAACGATGAACATCCCGATAACGGTCACCTCTCCGAGCGAGCGCATCGCAGGATGCTTGGCCAGAACCAAGGCCCCGATGCCTATGAACATTATCACGGCCGAATGAAAGACACTGTTCTTGTAGGTGGCAAGGCGTTTCTTCCCGTAAGCATATTCATAGACAAGCCCTTCGGTGATGAAAATCGTGTAGTCATCGCCTTGCCCGAAGATGAATGTGGCAAGGATAATGTTGACGATGTTGAAGCGGATGTCCAGAAGGCCCATCAGACCCAGAATCCAGAACCAGCTGACAGCCAAAGGAAAGAAAGACAGGAGTCCCAGTTCAAGACGGCGGAAGCTGAGGCACAGGAAGATGAAGACCACAAGGCTGCAGATCGCCCCGATGTAGTCAAAGCTCCCTGACAGAACGGTCACAAGGTGGTTGCTGATGTCGCCGGTGTCGAATACAAGCGTCCCGTCCATGCGCAGGGCGTCCTTTATGGCGGAGCCTCTGGAAGCGTCCTTGAAGTAAACCTGATTGACAACCAGACATTTCCCGTCATCATTGAGGATATATGTGCCGTCGAATGACTCCTTCAAAGGAGAATCATCGTAGGTGGAAGAGACTGAATATTCATTGGTCAATATTTCCGTGAACGGGCTGAACGCCGATTCCGAGAATCCTTGCCTCCGGCTTTCGTCAGATAGTTCCTTCAGAAGCCCTTCCGCGCGGCCACCGCCCCAGAAAGCATTCCACCGCTCTATCCTTTCGGCCTGGGTCTTCTCCGACGGGGCGAAATTGCCGGCTCCTTTGACAAAGGACACTATGCCTTTCAGAGAGTCCAGCCTTGCAAGTAGCCTGTCGTTCTGTTCAAGCGCTGACTCCTGGTCCTGCCCCTCGGCAATGGCGTAGATCTGTTTGTAGCCGGACTGCTCCAATCCGCCCTGAAGCATCTTCAGATCACGTTTCTGACTCTGGGTCATAAAGTTGATGTTTCTCATGTCGGAATCGAACTCCGCCCGGCCACTAAGGAAATACATGACCACGGTCACAGCCATCACGGCTACAAGAAGCCATCCGTTCGACGGAGCCTTGTCAGGAATAATACGTCCCAACTCAAGGGTGCCGCCGACATTTCTACGAGCCTTGGTGAATACCGGCAGGAAGACAAGCACGAATATGATCGTGCCGGCCAGCATCAGAGAGCCGAACAACCCCAGATCCTGCATCGCCACGGCATCCAGCCAGACAAGGCACAGGAAGGCGGCGATCGTGGTGATGTTGCCGATCAGAAGAGGCTCGACCATCTCCTTGAGGTTCTGGCGAGGGCTCACTCCGGATTTCAGGCCGTCCATGAAATGCAGCGGATAGTTCACCGCTATGCCTATGATCACTGAGGCGACTCCGATGACGATGATCGACATGCTGTCCCGGATCAAGGCAATGCCTCCGACGGCGAAAAGCCAGCCGAAAGTGATTGAAAGCACTATCCAGAGGATGTCCGAGAAGCGTTTGTAGGTAAACACCAGCAGAAGACCGATCAGAAGCAGGGCCAGAGAGATGGCCAATATGCTGTCCTTCTTGATCTGTGTGGCGTTGGTCACGGCGATCAGCGGAGCGCCCACGGCGGACACGGAAACCTCAGGATGTTCAGTCTCAAGTCTTTGGATGGCATCATCAACCAGATCGGCGACCTTGGAGTTCATCCCAGACTCGCTCGTGCCGTAAGGAGAGGTCAAAAATGCGAGTCCATGACCATCCTTTGTGAATATGCAGTCATCGACAATGTCGTAGTTCGAGTTGGCGGCACTGGTTCTCAACCGCTGAAGCGCAGGTGTGAACAGATGCAGAGGATCAGTGCGGACATTGGCGACCATCGCGTCACCGGTCGGGAACAACAGGGACTGACGGTCAGCGGCAAGCTGAGCGGAAACGTAGCCTTGAATATTCAGAAGTGAGTCAATGCGCTGATAGTCAACCTCGGTCATGTACAAAGGATAGCCGGATGTGACATCCGCCATCACCTCGAACGCCATTCCGCTGTCAACGGTGATCTGTCTTTGAGGAACCATACCGGTGGAATCCACGGCGTCGAACACGTCCTCGAAATCGTGAATCGCCTCGGAAATCTCATCCTCGCCAGCCTCCGAGCCGTCCTTGGCCGAGAAAATCAGGATGATGTTGTTCTTTTTGCCAAGGGCGTTGTAGGCCTCGGAATATTTCGAACTTTCCTCATCGCCAGGCAGGAATCTGGAGATGTCCTCCTCGTAGTGAAGCCGTGAGGCGAGAAACAGGCAGACAACCGCAAGAAGGACCGACAGCAGAGCCGCCAGCCATTTTCTTCCGGACAAGAAGTCATAGATTCTGAGAAAAAAATCCGTCACGCCGCGTCTTTAATCATAATCCTGCGAAGATACTCATTTTTTACGAAGCAGCCGAGAAGGCAGACCGTAAAAGAGAGCCAGCAAGCATAATACCGTGTTCAGGACGCTGATGCGGAAGAAATCCCAAAACGGTCGGAAATGGGTGACACGCTCTCCTTCCGGAGGATAATAGACTTTGATCCCGACAGGTCGCATCTCAACGCCATTCCAGCATTGGAACACAAGGAGTTCCAATTCGGCCTCGTAGCGGTAGGTCAGGAAACGGAGCCTCCCTATGCGGTTCAGTTGATAGAGACGGAACCCGGACTGGGTGTCAGGGAGGTTCACTCCGGTCTGAAGTCTGAACCAGAAATTCGAGAACTTGTTGGCGAAGGTGTTGCCTCCGGGCATATTCTCCATCTGAAGGTTACGGCTGCCCACCAGCATGGCTTCGGGATCTTCCTTGGCCTGAGCCGCGAACACGGGTATGTCCTCCGGGAAATGCTGCCCGTCAGCGTCAATGGTGATGGCACGCTCGAATCCACGAGCCTTAGCCTCCTTAAAGCCAGTCTTCAAAGCGTAGCCCTTACCACGGTTATCTTTATAGCGCACGACCACAGCACCCAATTTCTCCAGGCCTTCCGAGGAGACGTCTGTGCTGCCGTCATCAACCACAATCACGTCTTTGCAGCGCATCAACGTTCTCCGTACCACATCCTTGATTGTTCCGGCATTGTTATAGACGGGGATTATGACGCAAGTTTTCAACTGCTTCAGAATGGTCGCCGTGTCTGCCGAGGTGATGGTATATTCAAGACTCATCCGCGAAAAAACTTTTTCCACCGAACGGACAGTGAGATTCACTTTCAGTCTCTCATCAGTCTCCACAAGTTTTGTGAATGAATATGTTACCTCGATCCCAGGGAAAAGCGGCTCCATGAACTTGAGGTCAGCGACCCGTGAAAGGGTCAACGACTTGTTCAACCGCATTTCCAACAGTTCTGTCGCCACACGGATCTGCACGGCTCCGGGAGTGATCGGATAGTCCGGGAAATGGGACTTGAAGATCACATTGTCGGGTTCCAGCCTGATTAGTGGTTCGGCAGGGCTCACCAACCGTGGTTCTAATCCGTTTTCGATCTCCTTCGCGGAGATCTCGGTGAAGAATGTGCCTGAAAGTCTCATTCGTGGATATTCATTTTTGAGAAAGTGTAACGGCGGTCATGGCACTGCATGACGATGGTTCCGCCATCATCCACGGAGACATATTCATCGGTCGTCTTCGCCCTGAAAAGTCTCTTGAGGTCATGGGCTATAGCCTTGCGAACCAAGCATTTGTCAAGAGGTTTCATAGTATTGAGCAGTTTGACTCGTCTGCGGTTTCCGCTCATCTTGAAGTCAAAGGCTCTGATGCCGAATTCGTTGACCACGGAGCCGGCGATGATGCCGTCAATGCGCTTGACCACACATATTCCTGAAAAAGAAGCGTTTTTGAAGGTTATGGCTACGGTGTAGCGGGAGGTCTCGCCTTCATCGAACGAAAACAGATAACCATCTCCAGATGAAGCCACAGAAGTGGCGGCCGTCACTAGAAGCAGACTAATCAACAACAAAAACCTTCGCATCAACCGTCTTGTTATATTCAGCGTTCAGGATCGTGATCACCGTCTCGCCGCTGTTGTCAACCAAATCCACCTCATTGACTTTCAAGTCCTTGCCGAAATGCAGACGGACAGTCTTGAACATCTGCTTCATTTCCTTTTTAAGAGGCTCCAGCTCAGCCACATAGCAGCCCCCATCCAGAAACATCCGCACCTTGAAGTCCCCGTCACCGGCCAGCCCTTGCCCGGTGATGCTGTTCATGATGATCCTCGCGATGGACTTGAAAAGGCGATTCGAGTTCACATCCATCTTATTAGTGGTCTGGCTGCTCTGCAGAAGCACTTTCTCCTTGTTCAGGATGAAAAGGTAGGTGTACGGAGAGACATATTCCCACCTCAACATCCCGTCGGCGAAATACATCTTGCCTGTGGAGACCATCTTCTCCTGAAGGATGGCTATGTCCTTGACCTGCTTGAAGTCTGCCTTCAGGCTCTTGATTCCGGCGCACGAAGCGTCGATCTTTTGTATGGCCTCTGCTGTCTGCGCCTCAGTAAGCGGCTTATAGTCTGCGCCGGAAGCCGACGAAGCGGCAAAAAGCAGCGCGAGGCCAATGAATACTATCCTTAAACTTCTCATAATCACTTAGCGATAAACACACACCCGCTGATGATCAGGAACACCCCGATCCAACGGGTGGCGGGAATGTTCTCATGGAAAATGAATATGGCGGCGAGCATCCCGAACACATAGCTCAGGCTGATCATCGGGTAGGCCATGCTGAACGGGAATCTCTTGAGGATGTACATCCACAGGACCGTGCCGCCGGCATAGCAGAGCCCACAGCCAAGGAACCACCAGTTGACGAGCAGGCGGCCGAAAAACGCCCACGTCCACTCAAAACTGCCCATCTTCTCAAGGGCGAACTTGAGAAGCACCTGGCCTCCGGACAGCAGGAGGCTCTGGACAACGGACAATGTCAGCAGTCTCCACATAGGCCTTTAAGATAAACAAGCCCGACATCCTCTCCGGCGTCGTTCACGACAAGGATGTCCTTGTCAAGTCCTTTGGCTATCCTCATCGCGGCCTCGCAGGTTCCTAGTCCTGAGGTTGAGAAGCATTTGCCAAAGAGTTTGAAATAGTCCGAACTGTGGATGACATGCGAGGCATTATATTCATTGACAATGGATTCAAGATTCGTGGGAGAGTGGAGAAGCTGAACGTCCGCCAACTCGCAGAGAGGTCTCTCCGACAGGTTCAGGGACAGGTCGGTCGACAGCACAAACGCTGAAGAGGCTTCGGCGGCGGTGACACCCTCGCCGAAGTAGCCGCAACCTTTCAGAAGGTCGTAGGTGGCCGGAGTTGTCTCATCATGCGCACCGACGAGGGCGTTGGAGACCCCGCCGTTTTGAAGCTGGATGAAAGCGTCCAGCAGTGCGCTCTCAAAGGAAATGTCCTTCTGAGAATAGGTGCAGTTCTGTCCGTGGCAGCGAAGCAGAATGGCCACAGCCGAACTGATCGTGTTGTGGGTGGACATCATGAAATAGGTCGGGGGAAGCATTTCCTCCCCGTCCCGGCACATCGCCGACAGGAAATTCTCCGTGTTCTCCATACAGCCAAGTCCCGTGCCCGTGAATATGGCGTCCGGGCATTCGATTCCGGCTTCATTCAACACAGTCTTGGAAACGGCGACCGCACGTTTCAGGATCAAACCCATCCTTCGCGCCTGCATAGGATTCAGGAACGGCTTGAAATCCGGATCCTGGCTTCTGAGATAAGGTTCAGCACATGATGCTGGATTCGTCATCCAGTCCTCACAGAGAGGCTTCTGGACAGAGATCTGAGCCGCTGAACGTATGTAAATCCTATTTGTCATAACGAGAGATCAACAAGGATGAGTCATTGCCTCCGAAACCGAAGGAATTGCACAGGACGTGATTGAGCGTTACTCCCTCCCGTCCATCCGTCTCTGGGATGATTCCTCCGTCAAACGGTTCCTTCCAATTAAGGTTCGCCGGTATGAAGCCGTGACGTATGGCAAGGAGACAGATCGCCGCCTCGATGCTGCCGGCCGCGCTGGTCGTGTGACCGGTGAACGCCTTCGTGGAAGACACAGGAGGGACCTTGTCTCCGAAAAGACGGATCATCGCCCGGCTTTCGCTGGCGTCGTTGTTAGGAGTGGCCGTGCCGTGGGCGTTGACATAGTCGATGTCCGAAGGTCTCAACCCTGACATATTCAATGCTTTGGACATCGCCAGAAAAGCGCCTTCGCCATCATCCGAAGATGCTGTCTGGTGGAAAGCGTCACAGGCGTTGCCGTAGCCGTCCAGGACTCCGAGCGGCCGCGCGCCTCTCTTCGAGGCATGTTCCTCACTCTCAAGGACCACGAACCCGGCTCCTTCGCCGAGATTCAGACCGTTACGGGTCGCGTCGAATGGCCGGCAAGGCTCGCTGTCCAGAATCTTCAGGGAATTGAAGCCGTTGAGATGGTATCTGGTCAGGCATTCAGCGCCACCGGCTACAACAACATCGCTCCGTCCGCTCCTGATAAGGTCAGCCCCAAGCATGATGGAATTCGCCGCCGAGGAACAAGCCGTGGAAATTGTGGTCACAAGGCCGAAACCGCCGAAGAAGTCAGCGATCTCATCCGTGCAGCTCCCGCAGTCGTGAATACGGAAAAGAGATGGGTCATCCTCTTTAAGATAATGACGCTCGGTCACATCCATTCCGCCGACAGTCGTTCCAGAGATCAAGGCCGAACGGTCCGAACCTTTGACTCCGGCCTCATCCATAGCCTCCTTGACAGCGATGATCCCGAACAGAGCAGTCCTCGGGACCACCTTGTCGGCCGGGATTCCGAGAATGACCTTCAATTCCTTATCGGACATATTCACTTCCCCGCAAGGAAGGTCAGAGTGAGCGGTCTGAAGATGCCTGAGGCTCCCGACGCCGCTTCTGCGGGCGGCAAGGGAACGCAATGTCTCCTCCTTCCCCACCCCGATGGCGGAGATGATTCCGGCTCCTGTTATGACGATTCTCCCTGACACTTACTTCGACTGGTTAGCCTTGATGTACTCGGCCATCGTTCTTACTGACTTGAAGACTTCCTTGCCCTCGGCAGGATTCTTCAGCTTGATTCCGTAGTTCTTCTCCAAAAGCAGCATGAGCTCCAGAGCGTCAATGGAATCAAGTCCAAGCCCCTCTCCGAAAAGAGGTGCGTCAGCGTCGATGTCCTCAGGCGTGACACCGTCCAGTTTCAAAGCCTCTATGATCTTTGTCTTCAATTCGTTGATAAGTGCATCCATATTATTTTTCGATTAAATATAATTCAGCCTCAAAATGTTCCGGATCAGAGCATTCCAGCCAACCGGCAATCGCGGATTCCGTCACCGGATCCTGAAACGCCTGCTCCACAATCTCTTTCATCACCGCCTCGTCCTTGTTTTCAAGCACATAAAAGGAAGTCTCTCCGTAGTACTTGTTCCGAATGGCGATCTCCCCCGTCACAATGTTCGGAAGCGTGTAGACGAACACCGCCGGGCTTGGGAAAAAACCTTCTTTCCCTATTGTCTTCTGGTACTCGGTGTCATCCGCAAGGGATGCGCTCCGGTTGAACAGGATCACAGCCCTGTCCTCGCAGTCAGTCCTTCTCGGATTCTCCCCGTCCAGCAGCAACTCCGCCGCGACGAATCCCAGGCGCGCCAAAGGATCCATTTTGAAGAACTTGGGATAGTCACCGACCTTCTGCCGGTAAATCTCCACCAAAAGGTCGGCCCCAGTGGAGCCAAAGATAAGTATTTTTTCGCCAACGACCACTTTCTCCGGAGTGATCAGGACATGAGCCTTCGTCTTCATTCGGCACCTCCATTAAAAATGTCACCTTTCATGAATATGGCGGCGGCATTGCAGCCTCCGAACCCTGACAGCAGCTTGGCGAACGCCCGCTTCGTCGTCTTCCTCGGCTCCGGGGAGATGTCCAGCGGACAGGAGACCCCGCACTCTGAATATCCCCGCGTCCCAAGCACGGTTCCGTCATCGACAGAAGCCATCGAAAGGATGGTCTCCAGAATCCCGGCCGCCCCCATAGTGTGGCCGAAACAGCCTTTCAGGCTGTTCACCGGCACGTTCTGCAATCCGGCCCTGGTCAAAGCGATGGATTCCATCTCGTCATTGTAGGCGGTCGATGTGCCATGGACCGAAACAAGGGCCAGAGACTCAGGCTTGACATCACCGAGAGCAGCCTTGATTGCCCTGAAGCTTCCCTCTCCGGTTCTGGACGGCCCGGAAATATGGTTCGCGTCGTTACGGATCGCACCTCGGACCAAAACCCAGTCTTCAGGCCCGGGAATCTTGTACTGGAATATGATCGTGGCGGCGGCCTCTCCAAGGTTCAGGCCCTTCCTGTGCGCGTCAAACGGCCTGCAAGCCTCCTGGGACAACGCCTTGAACGACTGGAATCCGGAAATGATGAACCTGGACTGGACATCGGATCCGGTCACGATCACAGTTCTGTATTTTCCGGCCTTGAGTTGTCTCATCGCGACGATCTGGGCGCAAAGTCCTGAGATACAGGCGTTCGAGACCACCAAAGGGGTGTTTTTATTGCCGAAGAATCCGGCAACCTTCTCAGCGGAATTTCCAAGCCTTTCCCTCTCGGCCGAATCACCGCCGCAAGGCCCTGCCTCGCTGTCCAGCAGCTCCACATTGCCTTTCGTGGATGAAATCACGAACAGCACATCGTCGGAAGCCGGATCTATGCTGGTCCCTTTCAAAGCCTTTGACACAGACAGGATCATCCGCTTCTCAAAACGTGTCAAACCATCCAGTCCGGGATATTCACCAATCCTTGCCGAAGAATCCATCCCGGCATATTCATCAGCCAAAGACTCTTCATCTATCAGCGATGCTAAAAACGGCTCCGGAAGGGCTTTCGAGGATTCGTAAAGCCTCAGCGCCGACTCTCCGGCCTTCACCTTCGCATAATTCTCTTCAGTGGTCGTCCCCAACGGGGAGATTATGTTGTCAGAAACCTTGACCACGGCCTTGTGTCCTCCGACCGGTTTGGTTTCGTCCAAGGCTATCACCATTGAACCCTCCGCTATCATATTCCCGTCTGATTTTGTCTTTGCATCCACCATCAGCATCGTTCCGAATTCCCCTTTGAGGTCAATTTCCGTCTCGATGGATTCTCCGACAGACGGAGTTCCAAAAACCTTGAAATCCTTGAGGGCGCAGACATAGCCCACACTGACCGGTTTGTGGAGCAAGTACTTGTTGATGAAACCGATCCTTGCGGCGCAAGTCTGGGCGATGTTCTCCACAAGTCCTTCAGAAACAAGTTTTCCATCCTCGACGAAAACATTGTCCTTCTGGATCAGAAAACGTGTCACTGTCCTCTGGTAGGAGCATGACAAAAGACTGGAAATCATGACAAAAGGCTCCTGCTGCGGCAGAAGATCCTTGATGTCCACAGACGTGAAGTCAAAAGTTTTCAGATCGTCCTCAGTCATTTTTCCAGAACTCGTAAAAATTGAACCATTGGTTTGGGTATAGCTTCAGAATCTCCGTGATTTCGCCGGCGTAGGCTCTCGCCATCGCCTCAGCCTTTTCCCTCACCCCTGAGCCTTCCAGACCTTCGTCCGGACGGAACAGATGCACGCGGTACTTTCTCAGCCCGACCTTCATCACAAAGACCGAAACCGCCGGAACGCCTCTCATGGAAGCCAGCAGAAACGGTCCCAAAGGAAGCTCAGCCTCAGCCCCAAGAATCTCGCAGCGGACTGTGCGGTTCGACCCGAAGACCCTGTCGCCGTGAATATTCACTATCTCTCCGTCAGACAAGGCGTTGTTCAGAATCACAAGGTGAGACATATCCTCAGAAATGCTCACCAGACGGACATTGTTTCCGCCCAGAATCCTTTCCCTGTTCTCTGTCAGAGCCTCGCCCTCCCCGCCGAACACCAACGCGTTCATCTTCTTGGGAGGTCTCAGCTCGTAGCCGGCCAACTCATCGTTGCCAATGTGCGAACTCAGTTGCAAAAAGCCACTCTTTTCTGAGCAAAGAGCCTCATACATCGGCATCTGCGGAACCTCCACCTTGAATTTCTTTCCTGAATATGACGCGAATCTGTCCATGATTACGGTTCCGAACATCCAATGACATGCGAACACATGAAGGAAAGATTCCAGCGGTCCGAAACCTTGCCTGCGGCGAAAGTAATGGTAATTGGAAATATACCCTTTATGATTGAATATCACGTAGAACGGAATCGCTAGGCTCATCAGCAGGTAAAAGAACCACAGCGGAATGACCTTCATCATCCCAATCAGAGACCTGTGCATCCATGAGGTCCCGTCAGTCGTGCCCTGCCACTGCCTTTCTCCGCTCTCCGGCATATTAACTCCTATAAGCGCCCATCAGGTTGGAGCGTGGTTATATTCCTAAGATATCTTCTCCTCGATGAAATCGTAAAGGCTGCCCAATGTGGTGAGCCGGCCGAGTTCCTCGGACTTGACCTTGACACCGAATTCCTTGTCAATCAAGACGATGATGTCCACGATGTCAAGGCTGTCGATGCCCAGATCTTTTTTTAGCGCGGCATTGTCGTTCAAAAGCGCCGCGTCAATCTCGAACTCGTCAACGAGGAATCCGTTGACCTTGGTGATTATTTCTTCCTTGCTCATTATTATGATCTTTTATTCTTTAACGCAAATCAATATGTTGTGTCCCTGGCCAATGCCGTCAATGATCTTCTCGACCCTCATTCCCGCTTTCTCAATAAGCCTTGTCAGGTCCTCGGAGTAGTACATCTTGCTGTTGCCGTTGGCCATCGCCGTGAAATACAGACTGGTCATTGTCAGGCAGAAAGCCGCAGGTTCAAAACGTTGTCTGTTCCAAAGGAGTTCCATGATGCAGAGTCTCGCTCCGGGAAGGAGAATCTCAGCAGCCCTACGCAGAATGCTCAGGATCTCATCCTCAGAGAAACAGTCCAGAAACTGACTCATCCAGATGACATCATATTCCTTATCATCAGGGAATCTGGTCTCCGGGTCGAGCAGGTTGCCTCCACAGCCGTGGATCCTCTCCGCCCCGGGCTTACCGGCCGTATCTTTCCGCATAAGCCCGATCTGCTGAGGCAGATCCAGAACAGTAACCTCAACATCAGGATTGTAGCCGACGCACTGGAGCGCCCATTTGCCGGTGTTGCCTCCGACATCAAGCAGATTCTTCACAGGACGGTCGAATATTATCTTCAGTGCTTCCTCGAAAGAATTGTTTGAATAGAAATGATCGAACGCAAACCAGCTTGTCCGGGCCGGCTCGGGAAGGGTGGAAAGGCCCTCGTAAATCGTGTCCCAATCTCCCAAACATTTCAGGCCGGCTGGACGACGCTCCCTGAAGGACTCGTCCAGATGAAAGAACCCCTCGTAGTTGACATCATTGTTGAAATCCATGTTGACCTTCGTGGCCTCATCGGTCAGCAGGAACCAGCCAACCTTGGAGATTGTGAACAGGTCTGTCTTGGTGTCAACCAACACAGTTCCAATGCAGAGGCCGGCTTCCAGAAGACACTTTACGGCATATTCAGAGACTCCGACAGCCTCGACGATCTCTTTCTGTGTCAGTCCTTCGCGATGGTCGCGCAGAAGATCCAGAATGCCGTATTTCACCAACAGGCGGGAAGCCTGAAAGACTATCGGGCCGAAAGCGATGAACTCAGCCATCCGCTGCGCCTCACGCGCTGTGTACTGATCTTTGGTGTACCTCTTTTCGAGTTCGGGGAAAAGTTCCATCTACTTGAGATTTAAAGGATTGTCTCTAAGATATGATTCAACTGCCGTTATCTGTTCGTAGAACGGATTGTCTTCCACGAACTTAGGGATGATCGCGCGGACCTCATCATAGACCTTTCTGGAGGTCGGGGCAAGCTTGCCTGCGATTCCGAGACAGTCTACAGCCTGAGCCAAAGCGATGAAATGGATCGCGAAGACCTGATAGGTGTTGTCGATGACACGTTTGGTGAGCAACGCCGTGTTGGTCCCCATGCTCACAATGTCCTGGTTGTCATTGTTGTTCGGTATGCTGTGGACGTAATTCGGCATCGCGAGTGTCTGACATTCAGCCGTTGTTGAAGTGGCCGTGAACTGACACGCCTGCATTCCGTAGTTCAGTCCGAGCGTTCCCATATTCAGGAACGGAGGAAGGATGCCGTTGATGCGGTCGTGGAAGAGGTAGTTCAGCTGACGCTCGGCAGTCATGGCCATCCTTACCGTGGCGATCTTCACTTTGTCCTCCTCCAACGAGATATAGTCCCCGTGGAAATTGCCGCCGTGGAAGACATTCTTCGCCACATGATCCACAATCGGGTTGTCACAGGCTGAGTTCAGTTCCTCCTCCAGCACCCTACGGGCATTGGCGAATGTCTCATAGACCGGGCCGAGAATCTGCGGAGTGCACCTCAACGAATAGTAAGCCTGAACCTTATGGTCAAATGTATGGTCAGAGGCGTGGCCATTGTCGTAGAGTTCGTGCTCTCGCTTATGCAGGCAACCGCTACCCTCCGAAAGAGCCCTCATCCTGGCGGCGATCACCTGCTGCCCCTCATGGCGGCGCACCTCATTCAGTTCCTCTGACATCAGGTCGTCGAATGACGAGGCAATCTCATTCATCATCACGGAAGCCAGCGTTGCCCAATCCAGAAGCCTGTCCGCGTAGATCTGGTTGACCACGCCGATCCCTGTCATGAACGATGTTCCGTTGGAGATTGACAATCCTTCGCGGATATGGATCTTGAACGGCTCCAAACCATTCTCTTTCAGAACATCAGCGGACGGACGCCATTCCCCATTATAATGAACCTTTCCTTCTCCGATCATGCAGAGCGCCATGTGGGCCAGCTGAACCAAGTCACCGCTAGCGCCTACACTGCCATGCTGAGGGATGAACGGGAATATGTTCCTGTCGATCATCTCCACCAGCAGCTTGACCAGATCCGGATGCACACCCGAGCGGGCCTGAAGGAAAGTTCCCAGACGGGCGATCATCGCCGCCTTGACATAGATGTCATCCAGAGGCTCACCCGCACCTGTGGAATGGCTTCGGATTATGTTGTACTGAAGGTCTTTCAGGTACTTGTCATCCACCCTCCACTGCGCCATAGGACCGAAACCGGTGTTGATTCCGTAGATCACCTTCTCTGAGGCAAACTCCTCAAGGAATTTGTAGCAAGCCTCAACCTCATCCATAGGAAGGTCGGTCAACGCGATCTTCTTATCCTTGAATATCACATCCTCAGCCCATTTCATGCCGAGCTGGAATTTCTGACTCATCTTCTATCCGTTTTGACGTTTTTATTCTGAATGCAAAGATACCTAAATATTACCCAAATAATGAATAAAGTGAGGATTCCCGGCAAAGAAATCCCCACTTTATCAAAAATTGATTCCGAAAACTAAAATGCGTAGCGGACTCCGACGCCCAAGGACACCGGACTATGATCATTTCCGCTGAACATCAGCCTTGGACGCAGGTCAACTGAAAGTTGGAGCGGGAAATCGAAATTGTACTCCAAGCCGACATTGCCAAGGAAACCGGCGTGAACCGTGGTTTCGTCATCCTTGTTCCAAACGGCGATGCTCGCTCCCGGGCCGGCATAGAATCCCCATGACCCTGACGTTGTCCAATCAGGACGGAGAATCATGAAGTTATAGATTCCGTCAGCATGGAAATTTCCCATGTCTGAACCATTATCTATTCCCAAATCAATTTCCAAGAAATCATTGCCCAGAACATAATTCTGATAACTGAAATCAGCGCAATTGAAGCCGAGACGGCCGCCTATCGCCTTTGGCTGGGCAAGCGCGGCCGCTGCCGAACCAATCAGAACCGCAAGAATTAAAAATGCCTTTTTCATAATCAATTTAATTAATGAAACCAATAAGGCAGATGATTTCTACAAAATCTATACTAGACCGGAGAATCCCATGAATGCCATTGCGAGGATTCCGGCGGTAATCAGGGCTATCGGAATGCCTTTGAACGGCTTAGGAACATCATTCAAGTCGAGGTGCTCGCGAAGGCCGGCGAACAGCACGAGGGCCATTCCGTAGCCGACTGCTGTGGCGAAGGCATACACAACGGACTCACCGAGGTTCAGCATGTGGGCGGGGCCACCGAAAGCGAACTCCTTTGTGACCACGTTGAGAGCCACACCGAGCACGGCGCAGTTCGTGGTGATCAGAGGAAGGAATATTCCCAGAGCCTGATAAAGGGACGGGCTGATCTTCTTCAGTACAATCTCCACCATCTGCACGAGGGCGGCGATCACAAGGATGAACGCGATGGTCTGAAGGAACTGGAGTCCGAAGGCTTCCAGAAGATACTGATTGATCAGATAAGTCACCAAAGTCGCGAGGGTGATCACAAAGCACACCGCACCGGCCATACCGGTCGCAGTGGAGATCTTGTTGGAGACACCAAGGAACGGACATGTGCCCAGGAACTGGGCGAGCATGATGTTATTGACGAATATCGCCGAGATTATTATGAGAAAATATTCCATGGCTTAGTTCTTTTTAGCGATTTTGTTGAACAGTACCATAAGGTAACCAAGGGCGAGGAACGCTCCCGGAGCCATCACGAACACGAGGATTCCGTCGCCGGAGATCAACTTGAGGCCAAATACAGAGCCGCTTCCCAGGATCTCGCGGACAATTCCGATGACCGTCAGGGAGAGAGTGAAGCCGCAGCCGATTCCAAGTCCGTCAAGGGCTGAATCAAGGATGCCGTTCTTGTTGGCGAACGCCTCCGCGCGTCCAAGGACGATACAGTTCACCACAATCAGCGGGATGAACAGACCGAGGGTGGCGTACATCGCCGGAGTGTAGGCCTGCATGGCGAACTGGAGGATCGTCACGAAAGTGGCGATGACCACGATATATACAGGGATATGCACCTTGTCAGGAACAACAGGAGCGATCGCCGAGATGGCGATGTTCGAAAGCACCAGGACGAAAAGTGTGGCGAGCCCCATGCTGAGGCCGTTGATGGCCGAAGTAGTGGTCGCCAGCGTAGGGCACATACCCAGAAGCAGTACAAATGTAGGGTTTTCCTTCAGGAAACCTTTGGTGAAAAGATTCAGTTTATTGCTGCTCATAGCCTATTCTCCTTTGATTGAATTGAAAGCCTTCACGGCGTTGTCAATGGCCAGCGCGTAAGCCCTTGAGGTGATAGTGGAGGCAGTGATGGCATCCACGTCGCCACCGTCTTTCTTGACAGTCAAAGTCTTGGAAGACGGATCAAAGCCCTTGAACTGGTTCATGAACTTCTCATCGGTGTTGCACTTGGCCCCAAGACCAGGGGTCTCGTTGTGGGACAGGACGGAAGTGTTGTAGACCACGCCGTCAGCGGTGATGCCGACCATCAGGACAAGCGGGCCGCCGAATCCGACGGTTGTTGACTTCACGGCGTAGGCCACAGGAGCGCCGTCCTTGGTGCTGACATAATATTCAGAAGCCTGTCCGCCGACTTCGACAGGTTTGGCCTCGGAGAGTTCGCCTCCTTCCGGAAGCACGGCTCCGATGGAAGCCTTGAGGATGTCAGCGTTCGCCTTTGCGATCGGCTCGGCGGTCAGGGCGTACATTCCACCCAGAAGAGCGGAGCAGACAAGGCTGACAATTGTCAGGCAGACAACCATTGTGGTGAGATTTGATTTTACTGCCATGATCTATGCCCTCCCGTATTTTTTCTGATGAAACCACTTGTTGAGAAGCGGAACCACAGAGTTCATGATAAGAATCGCGAAGCTTACTCCTTCAGGATACGACCCGAAATATCTGATCATCAACGTGATGAAACCGATTCCGACACCGAAGATGATGCCGCCCTTCGTGCTCATCGGCGAGGTCACATAGTCGGTCGCCATGAAGCAGGAACCGAGGAGAAGACCACCGGTCAGGAGATTGAAGGCAGGATCTGTGAACTGAGTCGGATCGGCAAGCCAGAAGATGCATGAGACTGCGGCCACTGTTCCAAGGATGGAAAGCGTGATCCAAGGCTTGATGACCTTGCGGACAAGCAGATAGATGAAGCCGATCAGAATGGCGATGGCGCTTGCCTCTCCGGCGGATCCGCCGATGTTGGCGAAGAGCATCTGGGAGTATGACAGTCCGTTCTGAGCGATCAGGTCAGTGGCGGACAAGCCTTTCATAAGTCCCTCGTTGATTATGCCGAGAGGTGTGGCTCCGGTAACAGCGTCCGCCCCGAATAGGCCTCCCGGGATCGTCCAGTTGGTCATATAGGTCGGGAACGAGATGAGCAGGAACACACGGCCCACAAGAGCCGGGTTGAATACATTCTGTCCGAGACCACCGAAAGTCATCTTTGCGACTCCGATGGCGACCACGGCTCCGATGAACACAACCCACCAAGGAGTCGAAGCCGGCAGGTTGAGCGCCAGCAGGATTCCGGTCACGGCCGCCGACCAGTCACCGACTGTGGACGGAGCCTTAAGCAGATATTTAGTGATCAAATACTCCAGCGCCACGCAGGAGATGACGCTGACAGCCAGGACCAGCAATTCGGCCAGGCCGTAGAACACGACCGAAACCAAAACAGCCGGAATCAAGGCGATCACGACATCCCTCATCAAGACCGGTGTGGTGGTCTTGGAATGAAGGTGCGGAGAAGGTGAAACCAACAATCTTTCCATATTCTTAAACAGTTTTTGCTTTTGCGGCTTCAGCTGCGGCCTTGGCGGCAGCGGCGCGAGCCCTCATTATTCCCATGACCTGACCTCTCGCCATGCTTATAATGTCCAGCAGCGGAATGTAGGAAGGACAGGTGTAAAGACAGCAACCACACTGGATGCAATCCTGAGCGGCGTTGGCCTCAAGCTCATCCGTGTTTCCGGCCTTGGCGAGACGGTAGAGCAGGAACGGCTCAAGTCCCATAGGGCAGGCGTCAGCGCATTTCCCGCAACGGATGCAATGCCCTTCCGGATGTCTCTTGGTCTGTTCCTCGGTGAGGAAGAGCAGGGCTCCGGTCCCCTTGAGGGTGGCGGCGTCGAGATTGGCGATTGCCTTGCCCATCATAGGGCCCCCGCTGATGATCTTGGCGGCATTCTCAGGAACGCCTCCGAGGTAGTCGATGATGTAACGGAGCGGAGTTCCGACCCTGACAAGCAGATTGGCCTGCTTAGGGAAGCACTCACCGGTCACGGTCACGGAGTTGTCAATCAAAGGCTTGTTCTTCTGCACGGCGTCATAGACGGCAAGAGCCGTTGCGACGTTCTGAACCACAGCGCCCACATCGATAGGCAGTCCGCCGGACTTCACCTGACGGTGCATCACAGCGTCGATCAGTTGTTTCTCACCTCCCTCAGGGTATTTCTTCATCAGCGGAAGCACCACGATGCCGTCGTACTTGGAAGACTTGCCTTTCAATTCCGCAAGAACTTTCTGAATATGCTCGATCGCCTCCGGCTTGTTGTCCTCAATGGCGATGGTCGCATCGGCGACGCCGAGTGCCTGCTTGATGAGAGCCGTCCCCACAACGACCTGCTCGCCCTTCTCAAGAAGGGTACGGAAGTCGGATGTCAGATAAGGCTCGCACTCGCAGCCGTTGATGATCAGCATCTCGCACTTCTTTCCCGGAGGCGGGGTGAGTTTAACGTGAGTAGGGAAAGTCGCTCCGCCGAGTCCGACGACTCCGCCGAGACGAATCTTCTCGATGATGGCCTTGCCGTCCTCAGGGATGTCTGTCACCAGAGTTTCTGAACGGTCTATGCCCTCAGCCCACTCGTCTCCTTCAACAGCGATCTCGACGTAGGTCTGGACATTGCCGGCGAGATCCTTGCGCGGGCCGATGGACTTCACTGTTCCGGAAACGGAAGAGTGGATGAAGGCGGACACGAATCCGCCCGGCTCCGCGATCGGCTGGCCGACCTTTACCTTGTCACCCACAGCGACAACCGGCTTGGCCGGAGCGCCGATGTGCTGGGCAAGGGAAATGTACACGGTCTGAGGCAGCGGAAGAGCCTCTATGGCGCAGTCGCGCGATATCTTGGCGTCATTCGGATGGACGCCTCCGATAGAGAATGTTCTGTTAGCCATTGTTCTGTTCCTCCTTCTTTACGGCTGCCGCCGCAGCTGCGGCCTCTCTGGCCTTTTTCTGACGTTCCTGGACACGGGCCTTAACAGCATCCTTGTCCAGAGGCTTAGGGAAGTTCACCCCTACGATCGCGCCGGTAGGGCACATAGCCTCGCACTCACGGCAAAGCTTACACTTCGCAAAGTCAATGTAAGCGACATTGTTCTCGACAGTGATGGCGTCGTGGGTGCAGGTCTTGGCGCAGATTCCGCAACCGATGCAGCCGGCGGAGCATGCCTTCTTCACGGCCGGTCCCTTGTCCTTGTTCACACAGGACACAAACATTCTCATTCCCCGAGGTCCCTTGGCCCTCAGCTCAATGATGGACTTAGGGCAGGCCTTGACGCAGGCGCCGCAAGCCGTACACTTTTCCTGATCCACGACAGGGAGGCCTGTCTCAGGATTCATCGACAAGGCTCCGAACTGACAGGCGGCAACGCAGTCCCCGCAACCGAGACAACCAAAAGCGCATCCGGTGTCGCCGGCGTAAAGGGCGGCCTTGACCTTGCAGGAGGCCGTACCGTCATATTCATTGGTCCTTGGTCTGGCGGCGCAGGTGCCACCACAGCGCACCACAGCCACCATCGGCGCCTTCTCCTTGACCTCGTAGCCAAGGATCGCGGCGACCTTCTTCATTGTCTCATTGCCTCCGACAGGACAGAAATTGTTGTCCAGATTCGGGGCCTTCACCGCAGCCTCCGCGAACGCGTGGCAGCCGGCGAAACCACAACCTCCGCAGTTCGCGCCTGGCATTGCCTTCTCAACCTCCTCGATGCGCGGATCCTCCTCTACCTTGAACCGCTGTGCGACAAGGTAAAGGGCCAACGCCAGCAGGAGGCCAAGCCCCGTGATGACTGCGATGGTCCAGATGATTGTTGTTGTCATAAAGCCAAATAAAAGCTAATTAATTAGTTATTTCCGAATATAAAACACATACCCTTCCGCAAGGCGGTTCCTGCAGAGATAGAGTATGAGGTAATACACCGCGATTCCACCGATCGAAACCAGCCCGGAGGCCAGCTCGCCGAGTCCAATCGATGACAAAGATAACACTAAAATCAGTAATATCATCAAAGGAATCACATAAGAGAGCAGGACAGCCTTGAGCCCCATCTTCCTCGCAAGACTGACCTCGACCTCCTGACCTATTGAATATGACCTATCTCCATAAACCGGGACATCCACAATCTTTTTCTTGGACTCAGCCGCACCGCAAAGACCTGCGGCGTGGCAGGCAGAGCAAGCGGACTCGGACACAATCTGAACCGAGACCTTGTCCTTCCCGACCGACACAACCTTTCCTTTATGTGAGACTTCACCTGCGGCCATTCCTATTCAATGATTGAAGAAAACGGACTCTTGAGTTCCGAACAGCTCTTCAGGCGTCCCTGAACCTGCCCAACCTTCAAAGGAGCCGAGAACCAGACAGGAATCCTGTTGTCATCATCCGAGAACCATCCGTAAAGGTCGGAATCACCTGAGAACACCTCGCCGGAGACCACCTCGAAACTGAATTTGAGACATCTGACGGTACCAATCCCGTCTACATTTTTGTTTTCTTTGCCCAAGTATCTGAAATGCAGGGTGTATACATCGTCATCAACCGCGAAGGTCATCGGATAGTCTCCCCCCTCCTTCAGTTTCGTCACGTCAATATTGCGAAGCACATAGTACATGAGCGGAATGTCGTATGTACACTTGTCCAATGGAAGTGTCGCCGAGAACTCGCCCTTTCTGGAATTGCTCAAGGAAGCGCTTATGTGCTCGTTCCCCGGTGTCCTGACGTATGAATACAAATTCGTGCAGGTATATTTTCCCTCTCTTGCGAATCTGGTGAACTTCATCGGTTCCAACCCGTCACGGGTGAACCAGGAATCAAGTTCCTCCTTGACACGGAAGAATTTCTCGTAGAATTTCTGAGTCTTTCCGGTCAAAGAGGCATGAAAGACCTTCCGGCCGTTCAGGACAGTGGTGTCAACACGGAGTGTGGCCTGCGCCACATCAGCGTTGATGATTCCCCATTTATAATGGAGGGTGAAAACCAGGTTCTCGCCTCCCTTGAAAGCCAGACTCTCCTCGCTCAGTTTATTTACCGGAATACACTTCCCATCTCCGTCCGCGCGCAACGACGCGGACGACAGGAGGAATATGGCGGCCAACGCGCCAAAGAGTCTAGTCAGTCTCATCAGAATTCAGTGTTATTGTCAAACTCGTTGTTCATCGCCGAGTTCATGGCAGACTCAGTGCCGCCCATCTCCTCCGCCCTGGCGGCCAGAGTGTCTCCCGGTTCGACAAAGCGGACCTGCTCGGCCTTGAAGAGCATATCGATGTCGCACACCTCACCGTTACGATGCTTGGCAATGATTATCTGTGTGGTTTCCTTTCCGTCAGGAGTCTCCCCAAGCCCGACATAATCAGGACGATGAATGAATATCACCATATCCGCGTCCTGTTCGATTGATCCTGACTCGCGAAGGTCGCTCAACTGCGGTTTTCCGCTTCCGCCTGTCCTCTTGACAGCGTCACGGGACAACTGGGACAGTGCTATGATAGGGACATTCAGTTCCTTTGCCGTCGCCTTCAAGGTTCTGGATATGGCAGCCACTTCCTGCTCACGCATTCCCCGCAGTTCCGCCGGTCCCTGCATCAACTGAAGGTAATCGACGATCACGAGACGGACATCCTTTGCTTTGACCAGTCTCTTGATCTTTGTCCTGAACTCCATAAGAGGAATGCTCGGAGTGTCGTCAATGTACAACGGAGCCTTTGACAGATTCGCCAGTCTCGTCTCAAGCTGCTGCCAATCCCAAGGATCCAGTTTGGTTCCTCCCTTGAGTTTGTCAGCCGACAGACCTGACTCGGTCGTCATAAGCCTCATGACAAGCTGCAAGGCCGACATCTCCAATGAGAACACGGCCACCGGCATATGATAGTCCACGGCCGCGTTTCTGGCCAGATTGAGGGCGAACGCCGTCTTTCCGACTGAAGGGCGGGCGGCAAGGATGATCAGATCGGATTTCTGCCACCCTCGCGTCACACGATCCAAAGACGGGAAACCGGACGGAACACCGCTCAGCCCACCTGAAGCGTTCTGGTTCTTCTCCACCTCCCTCATAGCCTCGTTGATCACAGAGCCGATTTCCTGGATGTCATTCTTGACGCTGCTTTGTATCGCATTATAAATCCTTGACTGTGACTCGTCAATCAAATCGTCGACTTTCACCGCATCGTCATAGGAATCCCTCAGAATCTCGTATGAAGCCGTGATCAGTTCCCTCTGGATGTTTTTCTGCTTGAGGATTCTGACGTAATACTCAATGTGGGCGGCGGCACCGACTTTCTCTGACAGGCCGGCCAAGGCCACCGGACCTCCAATGGCCTCCAGGTTACCTTTCTCGCGAAGTTTCGTGCTGACAGTCACAATGTCCACCGACACGTGCTCGTTCACGAGGGCCGTCATGGCCTCGAAGATCATCCTGTGACGCGGATCGTAGAAGCAAGACGCAGTCAGTTCCTCAAGCGCCGTGTCGACGGATGAGGGCTCGATCAGCATGGCTCCAAGGACAGCCTCTTCGACTTCAAGAGCTTGAGGCGGTTTGTTTCCCATCTCAAGCCCAAGTGTGTCAAGATTGACTGGCCTAGCCTTCTTTTTGGTTGTCTTTCCGGGTTGGTCAGGCATATATCACGAGATTGGTCGCCGGTCTATTCAAAGTCTGGATTGACGATGATTCTTCCGCAATGCTCACAGATGATCAGTTTCTTGTTCGATGCGATGTCCACAAGGCGCTGCGGCGTGATGGTGTTGAAGCATCCCCCGCAGGAATCACCATTGTAGACAGAGACGACGGCAAGATGATTGTGCACGCTCGCGCGGATGCGGTCGTATGCGCTCATCGTCCTTGCGTCGATCTTCTTGGCGCATTCCTCCCTGACGGAGCGGAGCTTCTTCTCCTCCTTGGAAGTAGACTCGACGATTGTGGCGAGTTCCTCCTTCTTGGCCTTGAGATCATCATTCCTGACAGCGATGTATTCCTTCAGAGACTCGATGTCTTCCTTCTTCTCGGCGATCGCCGCCTTGGTGTCATTGATGTTCTTCTGAGCGATCTGACGAAGAAGTCCCTGATTCTCAATCTCTTTATTGATGGAATCATACTCACGGCTGTTGGAGATGTCATTCAGTTGCTGCTGATATTTCTCAATCTGCGAGTCACATTCCACAATGTTCTGCCTGTTCTCCGCGATTGTCTGGTTGTAAGCCTCAATGACGGCGGCGTCCTGGGTCTGGCGAGCCTTCAGGTCGGCTATCTCGTTCTCAAGAGCCTCGACCTCAGACGGAAGTTCGCCGCGCATCTGCATGATCTTGTCAATCGCAGAGTCCGCCTCCTGAAGCGCATAGAGTGTCTTCAGCTTTTCCTCGACGCTGATTTCAGAGTCAGCGAAATTCTTCTGGAGGGACACGAACGTCTCCCTCTGGTCTATCGGAGTCTCGACTTTCTTGATTTTTTTAGTTGCCATATAGCTATCTGACTAATAATAATATACCGGATTACTTTTCTCCAGCCTCACGCTGGTACAGATTGCAAAGTTAGGAAAATTTTTCTTTAACAGAGAAAATAATATTTCCACAATCTCCACTTCCCCCTCGAAATGTCCTATGTCAATGACCATAAATTTCTTAGTGGTAAAGAAGTGGTGATAGGAAATATCTCCGCAGAGATAAGCCTGGGCTCCGGCCTTGAGGGCGTTCCCTATAAGCGAGCCACCGGAGCCCCCGCACATAGCGACCCTTTCGACAGGCACTTCGGGAATATGCGAGCAACGCGCGACCTTCAAACCGAACTTCGACTTGACATATTCAATGAACTCAACGCCACCCATCGGCTTTGGAAGGTTTCCCACCGCACCTAGCCCGCAGCCGCCTGATTCCTCATCAAGTATCTGAATATCCTTTAGCTCCAGCCGCCTGGCCATCGCTCCGCTCACGCCCGCCAACACCTTGTCCGCGGTTGTGTGAGCGGCATAGACGGAGATTCCGGCAGCAGCGGCCCTCAGGACAGCAAGTCCCACCGGGTCCTCAGGGGAAATCTTCTTTATGCCGCCGAATATCAAAGGATGATGGGTCACAATCATGTCCGCGCCGCACTCCACGGCCTCATCCACGAGATCAGCCGTGCAGTCAAAGCCGAGAAGAACCCCGTGAACCTCCCATTCCGGGGAACCTATGATCAACCCACTGTTGTCCCAGCTTTCCTGAACGGACAGCGGGGCGAAATCTTCTATGACCGAAACTATGTCCTTGACTTTCATATTCTCACAAGGATTTCTTGACTTCCACAAGCTGCCGGCGGATTTCCTTCAGGCTGTCAAGAGCCTTGACACGGCCATCGACCTTCTTCCTGTCCGCCGCCATTTTCTTCGCGGCTCCTTCTAGAGTAAGTCCCTGTTCCTTGACCAACAGATGAATCTGCTTCAGACAATCCATGTCGTCAGCCGTAAACAAGCGGTTTCCCTTCGCATTCCTTTTTGGCTTGATGTATCTGGGAAACGAATTGGACCAGAACCGGACCAGAGAAGTGCTCTCCCCCAGAATCTCAGCGGCCTCGCCGATGGTATAGTACAATTTCTCCATCATATTCGTAATATTATGTTAATCCATTGACTGTCCGGTGTTGGCGGACATGAATAGCATCCTCATGTAGTCGTCCGGCTCCACCGAAGCGAACAGATAATTCAGAGGATCCATCCTCAGGGTGTCCTTCATAACCTCATAGTGAAGATGAGGCGCAAAGGAATTTCCGGACATCCCGACCTGCCCTATCCGCTGCCCCCGAAGGACTTTCATTCCTTTAGAGACACGGGTGTTCTCCAGATGCGCGTACCGTGTCCGGTAACCGCTGCCGTGGTCGATGGTCACCACATTTCCAAGCCCCTTGGATGAATGCGTGACATCCGCGACGACACCGTCGGCGGCGGCGACGACCTCCTCTCCTTGCTGTGAGATCAGGTCAAGCCCCCCGTGAAACACCTTTACCTTATAAAAAGGATTGATTTTTTCCCCAAGAGACGCTCCTGTCCTGGCGTAGGAGAAATCCTTCAGCGGGTTGGTCATCGGAGGAATGTCGGCTTTCCTGTCCGAAAGCACCTCCATTATCCTTTTGAAATTAGCGTCAACCCTTCCTGCCACCTTACCCAACGTGTCCAGCTTTGTCCTGTAATACTCCACAATCAGCCTGTCCGGGATGGTGTCAACCCCTGACAGCAGGGCACTGGAATATATGCCGCCCAAATCTGGTGCGTCGGAGTTGAACAGCCGGCGGTAAATCTCGTCATCCTTGGCCTTCAGTCCCTCAAGCACATCCCCGACAAGTTCTTCTCGATCCGCCAGATTCCTGTACATCTGCCTGTACATCTGGTTCTCCCTCTTGAGTTTACGTTCCGAATCTGTGCTTATCACAAACGAAAACACCACATAATAGACCACAGCCAACGACGCAGTGACAAGGAAATACTTCACAGCCTTGCCCAAGACCGTCCACACAGAGTGCGTGACCTTGCGGAATTCCATCCGCGTCTTGTCAAACTCGTACTTCACGCCCATACTCCTTCCTCCCCTCTAACGGCGCCTGACACTGAATCCACGGCGCGCGGCGGAGGACGGTTTTCCGGACTCGCCCTCCCTCATCCGCACCATCGCCGAATATTCCTGAACGGACATGGACAAGTCCAGATAGTTGGCCGGATTGACTTTCTGCCCCTTATAGACTACCTCATAGTGGAGGTGCGGGCCGCTTGAACGGCCTGACTTTCCACTTTCGGCAATGCAATCGCCCCTTTTCACCTTCATACCCTCGATCACCTTGACGGAATTGAGATGGGCATAGATTGTCTTGTAGCCGAAACCATGGTCTATCGTGACTGAATTGCCGTAGCCGAAAAACTCGAACTTCACAGACTCCACGACACCATCCCCGGTGGCATAGACAGGGTTGCCGATTTTCATCGCGAAATCAAGTCCGGTGTGCATCTTGGCGTTCCCGGTGAAAGGATCGGTTCTGTAACCGAACCTGCTGGACAGATTATACTTGGACTCATCCGGAACTATCGGAGGAATCGCAGGGATACATGAAGCCATATCCCCCGCTGTCTTTGACACCGAGGCCACCTCGTCGAAAGATTTGCTCTGCACATAGGTCTTTCTGGTCAGCCTGTCAATTCTGAGAGCAGTGTTCTTCAGTCTGTTGTCCGGTTCAAGGCCATCCAGAAACGAGTACCTGTCCACACCTCCTATACCCACCTCACGCACACCTGCCGGAATCTCGTTCATTCCGAATATGGATCTGTAGATGTCGTCATCCCTGACTCTCAAAGCCTCCAGCGTCTCCTCGTAGCGGTCCAGTTTAGTGTTCATAAGATCCATCTTGGCGTCCCAACGGGCATGCTCCGCCTTCAGAAACGCTGTCTTGGGCAGGTCATAGCCAAGAACCGACGTGAACAGCCAAAGATAGAGAACCGCCATCGCCACGCTGCCGGCGAACAACAGAACACCCTTGAAGACTTTCGACTTCAAGGACACCTCCTTTATCTCATATAATAAGGTCTCTGGATTGAGAATATACTTTCCCATAACTTACAAATATACCCTTTTTTGCGATATATCCCGAAAAATGTTATAATTTTGCCAATTCCGTGCCTTTCTGAAAGAGAAATCCGGAAAGAAACGGGAAGATATTCACGAATTAATTGATTTTTAGATATGTACACCGCTAAAGAGATTCGACAGCAATTTTTGGACTTCTTCGCATCCAAAGGACACACGATAGTGCCGTCCGCGCCGATGGTGATCAAGAACGATCCGACGTTGATGTTCACGAACGCCGGAATGAACCAGTTCAAGGACATATTCCTCGGGAACAGCGTTCCTAAGATGAAAAGGGCGACAGACTCGCAGAAATGCCTGAGGGTAAGCGGAAAGCACAACGACCTTGAAGCCGTGGGGCACGACGGCAGACATCACACGATGTTCGAGATGCTGGGAAACTGGAGCTTCGGGGACTACTTCAAAACCGAGGCAATCAGTTGGGCCTGGGAGTTGCTGACCGAAGTCTATAAGATTGATAAGTCGAAACTCTATGCGACCGTCTTCGAGGGTTCCGCCGAGGATGGAACCTCGCTTGACGAGGAAGCCAAGGCCGCATGGATGAAGCTGATGCCGGAGGATCACATCATCCTTGGCAACAAGCATGACAATTTCTGGGAGATGGGTGACACCGGACCTTGCGGACCTTGCAGCGAGATCCACATCGACCTTCGTCCGGACGAGGAAATCGCCAAGATTCCGGGCAAGGATCTCGTCAACACCGACAACGATCAGGTCATCGAGATCTGGAATCTGGTGTTCATGCAGTACAACCGCAAGGCTGACGGATCCCTGGAACCGCTTCCTGCCAAGAACATCGACACCGGAATGGGCTTCGAGAGGCTCTGCATGGTGCTTCAGGGCAAGACCAGCAACTACGACACCGATGTGTTCTCCGGGATGATCCGCAAGATCGAGGAACTTTCCGGGCACAAATACCACGAGAATGAAAAGACGGAGGTCGCGATGCGAGTGATCGCCGACCACATCAGGGCGATAGCATTCTCCATCGCCGACGGTCAGCTGCCATCCAACGTGAAGGCCGGTTACGTCATCCGCAGGATCCTGCGCCGAGCCGTGCGCTACGGCTACACGTTCCTCGGTTTCGACGAGCCGTTCCTCTGCTCGCTGGTTCCACAGCTTGTCGCGGACATGGGCGAAGCCTATCCGGAACTCGGCAAACAGCAGAAACTCATCGAGAGCGTGATCCGTGAGGAGGAGATGTCTTTCCTCAGGACCCTCGACCGTGGAATCAAACTGATGGACGACTACATCGCGAAGAACGCCGCCACAAAGACCATCCCGGGAGAGGACGCATTCATCCTCTACGACACCTACGGATTCCCTATCGACCTTACCGAGCTGATCGCTTCCGAGAAAGGCTACACGGTTGACATGGATGGATTCGGGAAAGAACTCCAGAAGCAGAAGGACAGGGCGCGCAACGCCACAGCCAACGAGTTCGGAGACTGGACGGTCTACCACGAGGGCGAGGAAGAGGCGTTCCTCGGCTATGACAACCTCGAACTGGAAGGGGTGAAACTCCTCAAGCAGCGCACCGTCAAGCAGAAGAACAAGACGATGTTCCAGTTGGTTTTCGACCGCACTCCGTTCTACGCAGAGATGGGCGGACAGGTGGGCGACACCGGTGTCATCATCTCTGAAAGCGGCGAGGAGATCAAGATCCTCAACACAATAAAGGAAAACAACCTCACTATCCACATCGCCGAAAGGATTCCGACAAACTGCGAGGAGACCTTCACATTAAAGGTTGATGCCGAGCGCAGGCTCAGGATCACGGCGAACCACACGGCCACACACCTTCTGGACTTCGCTCTTCGTGAAGCGCTTGGCACACACATCGAGCAGAAAGGCTCGTTCGTGGGACCGGATTATTTCCGTTTCGACTTCTCACATTTCGCGAAGGTCACCGACGAGGAACTCAGGAAGGTCGAGCACAGGGTCAACCAATTGATCCGCGCAGACTATCCTCTTGAAGAGAAGAGGGACGCCACTATGGACGAGGCCAAGGCCATGGGAGCGATAGCGCTTTTCGGCGAGAAATACGGCGACAGGGTGCGCGTCATCAAGTTCGGTGACTCCATCGAACTTTGCGGCGGAACCCACGCCAAATCGACCGGACGCATCGGATTCTTCCGAATCGTCTCAGAATCAGCCATCGCCGCCGGAGTGCGCAGGATCGAGGCCGTGACCGGAGAGGCCGCCGAGGAGATTCTCGACACTCTCACCGACACCCTCAAGGGGATTCGAACCATGTTCAACAACGCTCCTGACGTGGCCGCCGCCGTGGCAAAACTCATCAGCGAGAACTCCGACGCGAAGAAGAAGATCGAGGAATATGCCAAAGAGAAGGCCGCCTCGTTCGCCAAAGTGATTTCCGAGAACGCCGAAGAGATAAATGGAATAAAAGTTGTTAGGTTCAGCCGGGACGTTGACCCGGCCATGCTCCGCGAGGCAGCCACAATCCTTCAGAAGGAAGTCGAGAACTTCGCCCTTGCAGCGGCTTTCAGCCATGATGGCAAACCACAGCTTGCCCTGATGTACTCCAACGACCTTGTGGCCGCAGGTCACAATGCCGCCAAAGACATCCGTGAGGCCGCCAAGTTCATCCAGGGTGGAGGCGGTGGACAGCCGACTCTCGCCACGGCAGGAGGCAGGAATATAGATGGGCTTCAGGCCGCACTGGACAAGATGGTCGAAACCATCACGGCATAGACACGGATATATTCATTGGTATATTCATAAAACAAAACTTCAGGGATGAAGAAGATTGACAAATTCATACTGACCTCATTCATAGGACCATTCTTCATGATCCTGCTTGTGGTCATCTTCATCCTTATGATGCAGTTCCTTTGGGTTTACATCGACGAGCTGGTCGGTAAAGGCCTGAGCCTTGGCATCGTGGCGGAGTTCCTCTTCTGGGGGAGTTGCACCGTGCTGCCGCTGGCGCTGCCGCTGGCCACCCTGCTCGCCTCGATGATGACCATCGGGAACATGGGCGAGAACAACGAGCTAATCGCCCTGAAGGCCGCGGGCGTGTCCGTACTGAGGGTGATGCTGCCTATTCTTATAGCGTCGTTCTTCATAAGCATAGGAACATTCTTCGTCATCAACAACCTTGTGCCCGTCTCCTACAACGAAATCTTCACTCTTAGGGATGACATCGGAAAGACCAAGGATGAGATCAAGATCCCGTCCGGAACGTTCTACGATGGAGTTGACGGCTATGTCCTTCGGGTCGGAAGCCGCAACAACAAGACCGGAATGATGAACGACGTGATGCTATATGACCATCACGGGAACGGCAACACCAGACTTACGCTCGCCGACTCGGCCATCATGAAGATGTCCAAGGACAAGTCCTACCTGACGTTCCGGATGTACAATGGAACAAATTATCAGGAGACCAACGAGAAGCACTATCGCGACACGTCTCTGCAACTCCAGAAGATCGACTTCAGCAGACAGGAGATGGTCATCGCGCTGCAAAACTACGCTTTTCAGAAGTCGGACAGCGCAAGATATGGTGATCAGGTAAAAGCTTTGCCTCTGGAGAAACTGCGTACGCAGAAAGACTCGCTCGAGGCGATGAGGGACAGCACCAAGGCACAGCAGATCTTCAGCACAGCGGCATCCTACATATTCACAGAGAACAAGCAGTTAGACACCACGGATTGCGGAATCACCAAAAATTTCAGCGACCCCGGATTCCTGAGTTTCAAGGATGATCAGGCGACAGCACAGGCGCTTGAAAGGGCGGCGGACAATGCCAGGCAGCTCAAGTCGAATCTGGAAAGCTACGAGTTCGGAGCCTTCGACTACACCGTCCGTCTGCGCTGGACAGCCTTGGAGTTTCTCAGACGATATGGCCAGGCGCTTGCGTGCTTCATCATGTTCTTCATCGGAGCTCCGCTTGGCGCTTTGATCCGCAAAGGAGGCATCGGTGTCTCCGCCATTGTCTCGCTTCTGTTCTTCGTTCTCTATTGGATCGTGGACATCACTGGAGTCAAGCTGGCTAGGGACGGAAGCATCAGCACAGTGTTGGGAGCCTTTGCTTCGGCGGTGGTCCTTATGCCGATAGGTTTGTTCCTGACATGGAAAGCCATCCATGACACGGACATCTCGAACATGGACAGCATAAAGAATTGGTGGAGAAAAGTCAAGAGTATGTTGGCAGGAATATTCAAAAAGACCAGAATCGTGTACATGGGCACACCGGACTTCGCGGTGGCTCCTTTGCAGGCACTTCTGGAACAAAAGTACAACATCGTCGGTGTGGTCACAGTGGCGGACAAGCCAAGCGGCCGCGGACAAAAGGTGAACGAAAGCGCGGTCAAGAAGTTTGCCGTCGAGCACGGTATTCCAGTGCTCCAGCCTGTGAAGCTGAAGGATCCGGAGTTTTTGAAGCAACTCAAGGCATTGAAGGCCGACCTCTTCATCGTGGTGGCTTTCAGGATGCTGCCGGAAGAGGTCTGGGGTATGCCTAAACTTGGCACGTTCAACCTTCACGCCGCACTTCTGCCTCAGTACCGTGGAGCCGCCCCTATCAACTGGGCCGTGATCAACGGAGAGACCAGGACCGGAGTGACAACCTTCATGATTGACAAGGACATAGACACAGGAGGAATCATTCTGCGCCAAAGCATCAACATCTCCGACACAGACACCGCCGGAGACGTTCATGACAAGCTTATGGGAATCGGCGCGGAACTCGTCGTCCAAACTACACAGGGCATCATCGAGCGCAATGTGGACACCCGTACCCAAAGGAGTTTCATCCAAGGTTCCGAAGTGCTGAAGCCTGCGCCTAAGCTGACCCGGGAGTTGTGTCACATTGACTGGAACGACTCCACAAAACAGATTTACAATCTCATACGGGGTTTGAGTCCTTATCCGGCGGCGTTCACGGAATTGGTGAAGGAAGGCGGTATCCCGACTCAGTTGAAGATTTTCTCCGCCGAAAAGGTCACCGCTTCCGCACTTGACGGTGCGCTTCGGCAAGCTCAGCGACCGGCTGGGATGGTCGCTGAGCCTGTCGAAGCGACCGTGGGTCGGCAAGGCTCACCAACCGTGGTTCGGCAGGGCTCACCAACCGTGGCGGTCCCTGAGCCTGTCGAAGGGACAGTATCTGACACTACCATTCCAGGCAAGGTTCTCACCGACGGCAAAACTTATCTGTACATAACGACAGCCGACGGAGCCATCTCCCTTAAAGACGTGCAGATAGCCGGGAAGAAGAGGATGGACATCAAGGCGTTCCTCGCAGGATTCCGTGAGCCGGAGACCTACACCACCACCGCAGGCACATCCAAGGCCGAGATTGCCAAGACAAAGGC
Organism: uncultured Bacteroidales bacterium; assembly: GCA_934698975.1. Classification (GTDB taxonomy): domain Bacteria; phylum Bacteroidota; class Bacteroidia; order Bacteroidales; family UBA932; genus Cryptobacteroides. The sequence goes on along the minus strand of CAKUVR010000007.1, from coordinate 4,698 downwards.
GTGATGGAGGCTGTAATCATCTGCAAAGGCGACTTCCCTAAAAAGGAATATCCCCGCGGGCTTCTCCGCAGGGCCGATGTAATCATCTGCTGCGACGGGGCTCTTGAGGCGTTTCTCCGCAACCGAGACAAAATATTCAAAGAACGACGTGACCCAGATGTCATAATAGGCGACATGGATTCTCTTTCCAAGAGACTTATGAATGAATATTCCGGCATCGCTGTAAGGGAGGAGGAGCAGGAGACTAACGACCAGTCCAAGGCGTTCCGCTACCTGCTGAAGCATTGGCCAGAAGTGAAGACCGTGCATATCCTGGGTGCGACTGGCAAGCGTGAGGCCCACACCATCGGCAACCTTGGACAGATCATGGAATATGCCAGGCTTTACGGGGCGAGCGGCAATCCAGAGGAAGACGAAGTCTATGTAGATGCCGTGTCAGACTACTCCACGGCTTTCGCCTTGACGGATTCTTGCGAGCTGTTTGTCGGAGAAGGCAGGGCCGTGTCCATATTCAGTCCTGACAATTCTTTGAATATCAAGTCAGAGGGGTTGGTTTGGCAGACAAGTGGAGTGGTTTTCGACAATTGGTGGCAGGCCACTCTCAACCGCGCGTCCGCTGATGTTGTCAAACTTACCTTCTCACACAAGTCACTTGCGCTCATCATTCTGGACTAACCTGCCGGTCGCTTCGATGCTTCGACAAGCTCAGCAGCCGAAGAGTGTTCGGTCTTCAAAGTTTCGACAGGCTCAGCAGCCGTAGAGTGTTCGGTCTTCGATGCTTCGGCAGGCTCAGCAGCCGTAGAGTGTTCGGTCTTCGATGCTTCGGCAGGCTCAGCAGCCGTAGAGTGTTCGGTCTTCGATGCTTCGGCAGGCTCAGCAGCCGAAGAGTGTTCGGTCTTCGATGCTTCGGCAGGCTCAGCAGCCGTAGGAATCAGACTGTTTTGGTCGCTGAGCTTGTCGAAGCGACTTTGTTCAACAGAATCAACAGAATCTCCTGTCACATCTACAACCATTTCAGATTTTTTCATTATTTTTACGAAACAATTTGGCTTACAAAACTATGCTCCGTAAAATTAGAATCACTCTGGCAGCTGTCTGCTTCGCTGCGGTCACGCTGCTGTTTCTGGACTTCACCGGAACTATCCATCTCTGGTTCGGCTGGCTGGCCAAGATCCAGTTCCTGCCGGCAGTTCTGGCCCTCAATGTCGCCGTGATTGCGGTACTTCTGCTTCTCACGCTGATCTTCGGCAGAATCTACTGCTCGGTGATCTGTCCTATGGGCGTTTTCCAGGACTGCGTCTCCAATCTCAGTTCCAGAAGGAAAGGTAAGAAGGCAAGGTTTTCATATTCAAAGGAAAAGAAATGGCTGCGCTATGGGATGTTGGTGCTTTTTGTGGTGACGCTTGTCGCCGGCCTCAATGCGATCGCCGTGCTTCTGGCTCCTTACAGCGCCTACGGCCGAATGGTTCAGAGCCTTCTTGCGCCGGTTTGGCAGTGGGGCAACAACCTGCTCGCCTGGATAGCCGAGAGACAAGACAGCTATGCTTTTGTCACCAAGGAGGTGTGGCTCAAGAGTCTGCCGACATTGATCATCGCGGCCGTCACGTTCGCCGTGGTCGTTGTTCTTGCATGGAAAAACGGCAGAACCTATTGCAACACAATCTGTCCCGTCGGGACGGTCCTGAGCTTCTTCTCACGGTTCGCGATGTTCCGCCCGATGATCGACAAGTCCAAGTGCAAGAGCTGCCATGCGTGTGAGAAGAAATGCAAGGCTGCATGCATAGATGTTGATAATCATCACATTGACTACAGCCGGTGCGTGGATTGTTTTGACTGCATTGATTCATGCAGGTTGGGAGCGCTTAAGTATCGTTTCGCATGGAATGGCGGTTTCGCTGCTTCCAATGATGTTGACGGTTCGGACTCCACTGGAGCACAAACGCCACAAAATGCTCCAGTCGGGAGTAAACTCATCTCTGACAAGAGCAAAAATGAGCAAAAACGCATCTCTGGAGGTCAATCCACCACTGAATCGGTCGCAGAGCCTGTCGAAGCTACTGAGGTTCGGCAAAGCTCACCAACCACGGTTCGACAAAGCTCACCAACCACCGAAGCGACGGACAATGGCCGAAGAGCATTCCTGATAGGCGGGGCGACTGTCATCGGAGGGTCGCTGCTTACATCCCTGCCGTTGAAAGCCGAGGAAGAGATCAAGGACAAAAAGCGTGACGGAGGTTTCGCCGAGATCATTCCTAAGAAGGCACCTAAGAGAAAGAACCCGATCACTCCATTCGGATCACAAAGCATAGATCATTTCTACCAGCATTGCACTGCCTGCCAGCTTTGCGTGACCGTCTGCCCGAACAATGTACTCAGGCCGTCCTCCAGACTCGAGCATCTGATGCAGCCGGAGATGTCATTTGAAAAGGGTTACTGCCGTCCGGAATGCGTGAAATGCTCGGAGGTCTGCCCGGCCGGAGCGATACTGAAAATCACACCGGAAGAGAAGACCGATTGGAAAGTCGGTACAGCTGGCGTTGACTATGACCTTTGCGTGGTCAACCGTGACGGAGTACACTGCGGCAACTGCGCGCGTCACTGTCCTGTCGGAGCCATCAAGATGGTAAAAAAGAATCCGGATGACGAGAAGAGCCTCAGGATTCCTTCTGTCAACGAGGAGAAGTGCATCGGCTGCGGCGCATGCGAGAATCTCTGCCCGTCCCGTCCGATCAGTGCCATCACCGTCAACGGGTACGAAGTTCATCACAATGTTTAACCGGTCACGAGACAGACTCTCAAAGGATGCAACCCCTAAGAGACGTTGTCTCATCAAATTCCATGAATATGAACGATAATATTAATAGAAGAGAATTTCTCAAAAGGGCCGGTGCGGGGACAGCGGCCGTGGGAGCCGTGGCTCTTGCTGGAGCATGCGCCCCTAAAAAGACAGCCGAGACACTCCTTGATGGAGACAATGACAATGTCCTTGAGAACGGCAAGATGGAGATGCGAAAGAATCCGGGCAACGGGGACATGGTCTCCCTGCTTGGCTACGGCTGCATGCGTTTCTCAATGAAAAAAGACGAAAATGGCAAGGATATCGTGGATCAGGACAACGCCAACAAGCTGGTTGACTTCGCCTTGGCTCATGGAGTGAACTATTATGACACATCACCGGTCTATCTTCAAGGACTGTCCGAGGAGGCTGTCGGCAACGCGCTTAGCAGACACCCAAGGAATTCCTACTACATCGCCACGAAACTGTCAAACTTCAGCGACCATTCCAGAGCCGCATCCCTGAAGCTGTACAACGATTCGTTCAGGTACCTCCAGACTGACTATCTGGACTATTACCTGCTTCACTCCCTCGGCCGGGGAGGCCTTGAGGCTTTTGACGACAGATTCGTGAACAACGGGATGATGGATCTGCTTCAGGCTGACCGCGAGAAAGGGAAGATCCGACAGCTCGGCCTATCCTTCCACGGCAACCAGCAACAGTTCGACGAGCTTCTGAAACTGCACGACAAGTACCACTGGGACTTCGTGCAGATCCAGATGAACTACTTCGACTGGAAACACGCTGACGGTCAGCGCAATGTCAACGCCGAGTACCTGTACGACGAGCTCGACAAGAGAGAGATTCCGATAGTGATAATGGAGCCGCTCCAGGGCGGCCGTCTGGCCAACCCGGCCGAAAGCGTCGTGAACAGGCTCAAGGAACGCGACCCGAAGGCCTCTCTCGCTTCGTGGGCGTTCAGATTCGTGGGTTCGTACCCGAGAATCCTGACTGTCCTCAGCGGGATGGTCTATCAGGAGCACCTTGAGGATAACCTCCGCACTTTCAAGGACTTCAAGTACCTGACAGACGAGGAGAAGGAGTTCCTCGGCACGGAGATCGCCGGCATCATGGCCAGTTTCCCCACCATCAACTGCAACGACTGCAAGTACTGCATGCCATGCCCTTACGGAGTTGACATTCCGGGAATATTCAAGCATTACAATGAGTGCGTCAACGAAGGGGAGATCGCCCAGAGCACCGAGCAGGAGAACTACCGCAGACTGCGCCGGGCCTATCTCGTGAGCTACGACCGCGCCATCCCGTCCGTCCGCCAGGCCAGCCACTGCATCGGATGCAAGCAGTGCATCGAACACTGCCCGCAAAGCATCTCGATCCCTCGTGAGCTCCGCCGCATCGAAGCCTACGTAGAGAAACTCAAACGCAACACGCTATAGACAACTCAATAAATTACTGAATATCAAAGGGTGGAATGCCACACACTCACTTTCAATAAGTTACAAATACGTGGCGGGAGATTTGGGAGGGCAGCGTTCCAGAACATACACATTTACAGCACATTGCAAAACACGGGCTGCAACACAGAAAAATATTCGCCACAGATAGTGAATATTCAAAGGTTTTGATTATCTTTGCAGTCCGCTACAAAAACAGCGGGTCATTGGAGAGATGCTCGAGTGGCTGAAGAGGCACGCCTGGAAAGCGTGTGGCCTCCAAAAGGGGCTCGCGAGTTCGAATCTCGCTCTCTCCGCGGAAAACGGCTTTGCAGACAAACTGCAGAGCCGTTTTCTGTATGAATTATCTACGGAGCCAACCAACATAGGATCAAGTCCAAAAGATGAGTTCAGGCGTATAAGAACAGAGGCTTCCTGTTCTTTGTCTGGGATGATTCTTGGGAAAGT
>CAKUVR010000006.1:0-108222 GCA_934698975.1 uncultured Bacteroidales bacterium | reverse complement strand
TAGACACACCGCTCGAAGAAGCTGTCCTCTTCCGCGGCCTGCATCTCCACGATGAACGTCCTGTCGTCCTTGTCCACACATACCAGGTCCAGCACCGTCTTCTTCCCGTAGATCACATCCTGTTGCTGCTCGCGGTCGGAATACTCCTTGATGTCCTCGATCCTCGCCTCGGGAGGGAGGACCTGGTTCAGCACCCCGATGAGGATGTCCTTGTTGTTCCTGTCTGCGAACACGGCCTTGAAGCCCACGTCGCTCCGCAGATTCACGAACGGAGCGAGTTCTTGTCTCTTTTCTTTGAAATACATGGTTCAATCTTAAATTAATATTGAACCGCAATAATATGCACAGAAAACGTAAATAACGAAAAGAAACATATACAAATCAAAAGAAACAGAAATATTTCGGTTGTTACCCCCATAAAAACCACTTTTGACCTATTGCGGCAGTCCGCCAGCACACCAAAAACCGAATGTACGCAAAGCACAGACATGCGCAAAACATAACGGTCCGTAGCGCTCGGCCGCACTCTTGGGAGACGAAAAGCGCCGAGAGTCATTCACTGAACAGCAATAAGTTACGGAATACTGCTCTCTGAAAATAACTGGCAGGATTCACGAATATATTAACTGATAGGCGGTTATGTTTTACGGAAATATTCGGTATCTTTACAGGTGAAATTGAAAATGATTGTTGCTATGAATATTCGGAGATTTGATTTTGGTATGTACGACTGTGACATCTTCAGTGTGATCAATCTAAATTTTCAACTATATGACTATCAAGACTAATGTCAAGTTGAATCTGGGGCTTAGCATCCTGAGGAAACGCACCGATGGGTTTCATGACATCGAGACATTGTTCGTGCCGTGCTTTGATTTCGGGGACACTCTTGAAATTGTCACGGGGAATGACTACAGCCGCACATCGGCGGCGCTGTTCGCCAAGTATGCTGGTCAGGACGGACGCTTCGACAAGCTCAGCGACCAACAAGAAGCGTCGGTTGGTGAGCCTGTCGAACCAACCGACCTCCATGAATCAGCCAAAGAGGGAGCGGTTCTCTCGGGAAATATAACCTCATCAGAGGATGGCAGATTGGTGCAGGGAATCTCGGAGGACGGGAAGTTGATGATCACGATCGCGCGAGAGGAAGGGGTTGACTGGGATCCGCTCAAGGATCTGTGCGCAAAGGCGTACAGCATCCTTGCACAAGATTATGATATGCCTCCCGTCAAGATATTTCTGGAAAAGAGGGCTCCTGTCGGGGCGGGGCTCGGCGGTGGTTCGGCGGATGCGGCGTTCACCCTCAAGGCGTTGAACGAATTATGCGGACTAGGACTTGATGAACAAAGGCTTTCCGAATATGCCGCCAGACTCGGAAGTGACTGCGCTTTCTTCATATTCAATAAACCAATGCTCGGATCCGGAAGGGGTGAAATCCTTGAGCCTTACGGGATCGATCTTTCTGAATATGAGGTCAAGGTGCTGATTCCGGAGGGGGTCGCGGTCTCCACAGCGGAGGCTTATAAAGGAATTGTTCCTCGGGAATGTCACTTCGACAAGCTCAGTGACCAGCCTGACAGACATAATTCTCCAGCCAATAATCCATACATAAAACCAACTAAGATGTCAGATTTGCGGACAGTGCTGGCGATGCCTGTGGCCGAGTGGAAAGACTATCTGGTCAATGATTTCGAAGTCACTGTCTTCAAGGCTCATCCTGAGCTGGCGGCCATCAAGCAGTCCCTCTACGATTCCGGAGCGGTCTACGCCTCCATGTCCGGCTCCGGCTCCGCACTCTTCGCCATGTACAAGAAATAGCAAACCGGCGGCAACTTTTTTTAAGTTGCCGCCAGTTTTCAAAAACTTTTCCGGTCGAAAACAGCGGGATTACTTGCTGCCTGGAGTCATCGAGAAGATGGCTTTGATGCGAGTCATGTCGAACTTCTCGGAGCGGTCGTAGCAATAGACACCGTTCTGCTCCTGCTCGACATCGGTCAGCTGGGTGTAGCAGAAGCCGCAGATGGCATCGGACATCGAAACCACAGCCTTGACCTGGGCCTCAAGCCTCTTGTAGAAATCCTCCATCGAGACCACGCTCTTGCCGTAGCCCCATGACTGGGTCGTGGAGTTGACGGTTGTGGCATCCTGACCCTTGACCCATTTGATGCCGCCGAACTCATCGAGGATGTACGGAATCGATCCGTCATATTCATAGAAAGTGTAAGGCTCACCGCCGTAGCGGGCAGGGTCGTTGAAGCCGATGTTGTTGATCCGGCCTTTGTGGGTCTGGACAGGTCTGGTGTACAGTTTGCCATCATTCCAGATGATGTCTTTAAGCTTATCCGGATCCTGCTCGTAGTGATGCTCGGTCCAGATGTCGGTCTTGACCTGGATGCCGCCGCTGCAGATGTTGATCGGGCGGGTAGGGTCCAGCTGCTTGGTGATGGCATAGATGTCCTCGCTGAAACGCGGGAACTGGATGTTGTCCGGCCAGAATTCTTCGTTCATCGGAGTCCAGATGATGATGGAAGGATAGTTCCTGTCCCTGGCGACACACTCGGACCACTCACTCATGAAGTTGCGCGCCGCCTCTGCGCTGTTCAGCTCGATGCCCCAGCTCGGGAACTCGGCCCACGTCAGATAGCCGAGTTTGTCGGCCCAATAGTGGAAACGCTCCTCGAAAACCTTCTGGTGAAGTCTGGCTCCATTGAATCCGGCGTTCTTGGAGAGTTCGATGTCATGCTTCAAAGCCTCGTCAGACGGAGCGGTCCACTGGCTCTGAGGGTAGTAGCCCTGGTCAAGCACAAGTCTCTGATAGTAAGGAACATTGTTCAGGAATATCTTGTTGCCCTCGATGTGAACCTTTCTCATGCCGACATAGGACCTAATCTCATCGATGATCTTGCCGTCCTTGTCCAGAACCTGATAGTTCACGTCATAAAGGAACGGACTCTCCGGACTCCATGTCTTCAAGGTCTTGAACGGAATCACCGCCACACTGTTGTTGGAGGCGGAAACCGTCTTCTGAGCGACAGGCTTCTTCGGGGCGTCCGGGTCTGTCACAGTGATTTTCAGTCCGGCAGCGCCCTCTTTGTAGAATGCCGGATGCAGAACCAGTTGCTTCTGGTCGATGTCGGTGTTGACCTGAACGCTCTTCAGGCCATTTCCTGCCACCGGTTCCATCCAGACGGTCTGCCAGATTCCTGTCGTGCGGATATATTCACAATCGTGCGAACCCAACATCAGGGATTGCTTTCCGGCCGGTTGCATCATGCTGCGCAGGTCGCTCTGAGCATAAACCACCAGATCGTGGGATGTACCTGGAGCGGCGAACTTAGTGATGTCAAACGAGAATGAGGACGAGCCTCCGAAATGACGGCCGACAAACTTTCCGTCAACAAACACATCCGACTGATAGTAAACGGCTCCGAAGTTCAACAGAATATTCTTCCCCTCCCATGAAGCGGGCACATCGATCGTCCTGTGGTACCAGATGCCGGTGATGAAATCGGTGTGGCCCACTCCGGACAATTCACTTTCAGGAGAGAACGGCACCAGGATGCTGCCGGAAAAGCCTTTGCTTTCAGGGTAGCCTTTCTCCAACCCCACGTGGTTCAGATCAAGCTCGAATGACCACTTTCCGTTCAGGTTGACCCAATCTGTCCTCTCAAACTGCGGCCTTGGATATTCGGGTCTGGGAATATTGTCTCCCGCCGCCAGGTTCGCCGCCGCTCCGAAAACCATCAGAGCAGCCGCAAAAAATTGTTTTACAATCTGTTTCATATTATCTTAAATATAACATATTCATTTCGGTTTCAATCCAGGCCATATCGTTTTGCCTATCCGTATAAGTCTTCTGGTCAATGCCGCTCGGAAAATTCGCATCCGCAGAATGTTTGGTTATACATATCCCATTCCTTTATCAAGGCGTTGCGGCGTTCCTGAAGGCCACCTCGACGCCAGTTCTGGTTCCACCAAAGAACATGGGATGTCTGGTGTCCAATCGTATTTGCCTGAACACTATCGGGAACGACACCAGGGCAAGGCGTTGACAACAGATTATTGCCCGGCATGACCAAAGACGCATTAACCGTTTCACAAGCCCAACGGCCAGCGGTGTCAACCTGCCCCAAATCTTTCCAACGGGAAGAAGCCAGAGTTGTGGTCAGGATGGTATATCCGTGGGTAGCGGCGTATCTGGCGGCGCGAAGGAGACGGAACTTGAAGCACTCCAGACAACGCGGGCCGCGCTCCGGCATGTCGGCGATGCGGATGGCAGGCTCAGTGGCCGGAGGCAACTCTTCTTCTCTTTGTCCGGGCGCTTCGGCAAGCTCAGCGACCGGAGAGACAGGCTCAGCGACCGGTGCCGTCCGCTCACCGGCCAGAGGAGACTCCAGCCGACGGACAAATGACAGCCAAGCGGCGTGATTATATTCATCATCAATGGTTTCCAAACCGTGCGCAGCGGCATAGCGGATTAATTCGTCGCGGCGGATGGAATATTCACGGAAAGGGACGATGTTGGAGTTGCTGAAGAATATTCCGGGACGCAGACCGGAGATGGTCATCCATTCGATGATGGCGGTTGAGCATGGGGCGCAGCAGCAATGCAGCAAGATGCGATCCTTCGAAAGGCCGCAGCCCACCGGCGGCTCTGGAGAGAATCCCCTTTTATGAATATTCCCGTTCGGCATTTTATTACAAACTTAATAATTTTTCTTGAGAAACGGATTTTTCAGCGTGGCACCTAAAAGGTTATTAATCAGAAAAATAAAAGAGGCACCCTCTCTCCAAAATGCGAGTAGAGCACCTACTCAATTCACTAATAGACAACACATTAGCCGCCACAGAGATTTCACATCTGAAAATTTGCCAGTCAAATCCGATTTTGCCGGAAGGACTTTTAATGCTAACTTTAGCGGAACGAAAGCCAAGCCGACTTTCGGCCAGTTTTATGTCCGGATGGCCATTGAGGAATAAAAGTTGGCCGGACAACCATTGACAAAACAAAAAGGCTCTATGATTGAAAAGGACGAGAGATTCACTTTGGCGGAGAGATATGTGGAAGAGACGGGGGTCTCCGTGTTCCTGACCGGCAAGGCCGGCACGGGAAAGACAACATTCCTGAAAGAAATCGTAAGACAAACTTCCAAACGGTTTGCGGTCGTGGCTCCTACAGGAGTGGCGGCGATCAATGCGGGCGGTGTGACAATCCATTCGTTTTTCCAACTGCCGCTTTGCCCGTATCTACCTGATGTCAAAGAACTTGTTACCGAGTACCAGATGCCGGAGCGGATGCGTTCCCTGCGCAAGGAAAGGGTGAAGATCCTGCGGACTCTCGACCTGCTGATCATCGATGAGATCTCGATGGTGAGGGCGGACATTCTGGACGCGATAGATGACATCTTGAAGCGTTACCGCCGCAACGACAGGCCGTTCGGAGGGGTGCAGGTTCTGATGATCGGGGACATACAGCAGCTCCCTCCGGTTGTCAAGGAGTCGGAAAGGCCGTACATGGAGCAGGTATATTCATCGCCTTTCTTTTTCAATTCCAAGGTGTTGCAGCGGCTTCCGTACGTGACGATCCAGCTGGAGAAGGTGCACCGGCAAAGCGACAGAATATTCCTTGACATTCTGAATGAGGTGCGGTCGGGGATGCCGAGTGATGCGGCTCTCAACGAGCTGAACAAGAGGCTGAACCCTGGATTCGTGCCGCCGGAAAACGAGCGTTGGATCCGCCTGACGACCCACAATGCGCAGGCCGACTCGGTCAACGAGGCGAAGATGAGCGCATTGGACACGGAAGAAGCCACTTTCGAGGCTCAGGTCGAAGGAATATTCCCGGAAAACGCCTACCCGGCGGAGACTCGGCTTCGTCTGAGGGAGGGCGCTCAGGTGATGTTCGTGCGCAACGACACTTCCGGGGAGACTCGCTACTACAACGGAAAGATCGCGACTGTCGAGAAGGTGAAGCCACAGCTGATCGTGAAGGACGAGATTGGCGAGAGCATCGTTGTCACGACAGAGAAATGGGAGAACATCCGTTACGGGCTGAACGAGGAAAGCGGTGAGATTGAAGGAATTGTGGATGGGACTTTCGAGCAGGTCCCTCTGCGTCCGGCCTGGGCGGTGACGATCCACAAGAGCCAGGGGCTGACTTTTGATCATGTCATCATCGATGCTGGGGCGGCTTTCTCGTTCGGGCAGGTCTATGTCGCCCTTTCCCGCTGCCGCACCCTCGAAGGCATCGTCCTGACAACCCCGATCACCCGACGCTGCACATTCACCAGTGAGGAAGTCACAGCGTTCGAAAGCAGCCGCGAGCCGGCGGACGAGGTGCGGCTCAAACTGTCGGCGATGTCCAATGAATATTTCACCTCGACCCTTTGTGACGCCTTTGACCTTCAGCGCCTTCGCTATCTTTACAACAGGGTCAACCGAATATATCAGGTCAACCTTTCAAACCTCTATCCTGACCAGGCGGACAGGTTCAACACGGTCGGAGCCGGGAATTCAGCCTTGGCCGGCCTTCTCGCCGAAGAGTCAGGCAACAGCAAGGAAAGTGTCCCGAAAACATTGGTAGGAATACGTCCCCTCAGCGACACGGCCATGAAGTTCCAAAAGCAGATCCGTTACATCGCCTCGACAGTCCACGGCGGCGTGGCGGAGGACTTTCCTCTCTTGCGGGAGCGCGTCACAAAGGCTTGTGAATATTTCCACAAAGAGCTTCGGCCTTTGGCTTCGTTCGCCGCTCCGTTGACGCTCATCGAGATTGACGACAAGGAGGTCAAGAAGGCTTTTAAGTCAGCCTCCGAGGAGTTTCTCTCCGAACTGAGGTTCCGGCTTACACTTTACGAGGCTGTTCTGTCTGATGGCTTCAGCACCAAGGCATACCATAAATTAAAGACGGACAACGAGTTGTCGGAGGAAAGGTCGCTAAAGGCGTTGGTCAGATCGTTGATTTCCACTCCGGAGAAGGTTTCAGATTCAGAGAAGTCGCTTCGGCACTTCGACAAGCTCAGTGCACCGCAAGCTCAGCGACCGGAAGGACAGTCGGTTGGTGAGCCTGTCGAACCACTGGCACTTCGACAAACTCAGGGGGCCATTGCGGACGGTTCGACAAGCTCACCGTCCACCATTCGACAGGCTCAGGGACCGGACGGAGACCAATCCACCTATACTGGCAGCCAGCACCCTGAACTGGTTCAAGCATTGATAGACTGGCGACGGGAAAAGTACCAAAGTGAGAACGTCCCAGCCTACATAATCCTCCACCAGAAGACCCTTCTGGCCATCGCCGACATCGCCCCCACCACAAAAGAGGAACTGCTGGCCGTCAAAGGCTTAGGCAAGTCCAAGTGTGACAACTACGGTAACGAAATCCTGGAGATTGTCCGGAAGTTCGTGGCGGACAACACTTTGTAAATCAACGCATAAAGGGTTTTGCTGGTACAATAATCCGTACCACGAGAATGCTTATCCCCTTAACCGTCAATTCATTAAGCGCCACGTAAAGTCATAGATTAATTTTCTCTTTTTCACTAATTTTGCAAACAAAAATAGTTGCCAGAGATTTGGCAAAGAATATAAAACGCACAATGCAGGAACGACACACAGACAGAGAACGGTATTTCAGGGAGTTGGCGCAGACTTCCCGGGAGTTTTACATTGATTATCTTCGTAAATTCAAGAGCATCGGAGCCGGAACACGGGTTCTGGAGATAGGCTGCGGCGAGGGCGGAAACCTGCTGCCGTTCGCCGAAGCGGGATGCTCGGTGACAGGCATAGATCTGGCTGCCAACAAGATAGAGCACGCCAAGGAATATTTCGCGGTGAGGAATATGCCCGGTGAGTTCATCAGCGGAAACTTTCTGAATATGCCCGCACGGGATGACCGTTTCGACATCGTGCTGATCCACGATGTGATCGAGCACATCGAGCCGGAGGACAAACCGGCCTTCTTCTCCGGCATCAAGATATTCCTGAAACCTGACGGAATCGCGTTCTTCGGCTTTCCGGCCTGGCAGATGCCATTTGGAGGCCACCAGCAGATTTGCCGGAGTGGAGTCTGCTCCAAAGTCCCGTTCATGCACCTCCTTCCGGCCAGCCTTTACCGAGGCTATCTGAGAATATTCAAGGAAGAGCCGGCCAAGATCGATGAACTTTTGAGCATCAAGCGATCCAAGATGACTCCCGAAAAATTCGAGCGCCTATGTGAAGAAAACGGTTTTCAGATTGTTGAGCGTAAGCTATGGCTGATCAGCCCGCACTACAAGGCCAAGTTCCATCTCCGTCCGACCCGTCTGCGCCTTGGCCTCGACCACATCCCGTTTCTACGCAACTTTCTCTCTACCTCCTGCTTCTACATCGTCACTGCAAAGTAGTTACAGAAAACACTCCGTTGGCAGGAAACCGCGCGACTTCTTACTCAGCGAAGGCGTAGGTGAAGCCTTTGATCTGGTCCCAGGCGCCACGGGTGAAGTCTGGAACTTCGACAGGGGCGTTTCCGTTCTCCATTGAGATCCTTCCGAGTTCGGTGAGGCAGCACCACTCGGCCATGTCATAGACATCCATGTCGAGAGGAAGGCCGTTCCTGAGACAGTAGATCAGACGGTAGTCCATGATGAAGTCCATTCCGCCGTGGCCACCGACCTTCTTCGCAAGAGCCTCAAGCTCAGGGGTAAGGATAGGATTCCTGTTCTCCTCCATCAGGGCTTTCAGCCTGTCTCCTGAATAGACAACCTCACGGCCAAGGTTCTGGAAATCAGTAGAGGTACCTTCTGTGGCATTGTCACGCAGGCAAATCTGCTGAGTCGGGTACTTTCCAGCGTAGCCGTCGCTGCCGACAATCTGGTACATACGGCTGTAAGGACGCGGGGTCATCACATCGTGCTCCACAAGGATGGTCTTGCCTTTCTCCGTGGAGATCATTGTCATCGTGAGGTCTCCGTTCTGGAAATCATCACATTTCTCCCCGGTCTTAGCCTCAACGTGCTTAGGACCGTTGACTGTCTTGGTCTCCATGGCCACAAGAGTCTTGAAACGGTCTCCACGATGAATGTTCATGACCTGGCAGACAGGCCCGAGTCCGTGGGTGGAATAGACATCTCCCTTGGTGGCCTTGTTGAAATCAAGTCTCCAGTTGTTCCAGTAGGCATTCCAGAACGGATCCAGATTATGATGATAAGAACCTTCACCGTGGATAATCTCGCCGAACAGGCCCTTCTGAGCCATCGTTAAGGCCGTCATTTCAAAGAAGTCATAGCAGCAGTTCTCAAGCATCATGCAGTGCTTGCGGGTCTTCTCGGACATATTCACAAGAGCCCAGATGTCCTCAAGCGAAGCGGCGGCAGGAACCTCGACAGCGACATTCTTGCCGTGCTCCATCGCATAGAGGGCGATCGGAACGTGGTGCTTCCAGTCAGTACAGATATAAACCAGATCAATGTCATCACGGTCGCAAAGCTCCTTGTAGGCCTCGGTGCTGCCGGAATATTCAGCGGCTTTAGGGAATCCTCTGTCTTCCAGTGTCTTCTGAGCCTTCTCAACACGGTTCGCCTCAACGTCACAAAGGGCGGTTATCTTGACCCCAGGCACGTAGGTGTAACGCTCCACAGCGCTTGAGCCACGCATTCCGATGCCGACAAAGCCGACTCTGACGGTGTCCATCGCAGGGACTGTCAGGCCAAGGACATTCTCCTGGCCGGCAGGACGGGCCGGAGTCTCAACCCTGATCACGCCACTCTTGTTCACAGTTGAACACGACACCGCAATTACAAGCAGCAAAGCTGCGAACATATTCCTAAGATTCATTGCTTATTTATATTTAAATCATATTTCAGGTACAAAGATATCATAATTCAGCGGAAAAGCCTAACAATCATATTCTGACAGCTCTGCGGCAAGTGCATTATTTATGCAATTGCCGCAAAGGTATGAAGCGAGAAATCACAATCCGAAGTATCTTTCAAAGAATGCCTTGTTCGTGCAGTTGCTGTCGTGATACTTCTGGACAAGAAAGAGAATATCAATTCTTAAAAAGGTCATCAAGTATCACAACGCTCTGGATTTCACCGGAATATTCATTTGAGGCAAGTCCGGCTGACGCGATCATTGTGAGGTGCAGGGCGGAGTTGGTTTTCACCGTGTCGCGGAAATCCTCCATCCGTTCATACATTTCTTGAAGATATTTTCCGGTCACAACGTATGGCCTGTTGGAAAATTTTGCCTCGCAGACATTTATCACCTGATCCCGACGTTCTATCAAGATGTCTATCTGATGACCTTTTATACCCTTTGCGTTGTCACCCTTCTTGTACCAGGAGCAGACGTTGCTGAGAATGCCACGGATGCCCAAAGCCTCCTTGATTTGGGGAATATGACTGAGACACAACTGCTCAAAGGCATATCCCGACCAAACACGCCTCGCGGGATCATCGATTGAATTCGACCAGAAAGCCTCGTCCTTACCACCACCATTCTTGACAAACTTGAGATAGAAGAGTATGAACATGTCTCCAAGCTGATACATCGTGTCCCGGTCCTTCTTTCCGAACGCTGAATATGACCTTATGAAATCACAATTCCTCAAATTTTCGAGAATGGTTGTGAACGCCCCGCCATCGGAAAATTTCAGTTCATCGCACATCTCCTTCCTTGTCATACCCTTGGAACGCTTCGCAAGAAGTTCAATCACACGCCGGTATGTCTGTGAGTCCTTGAACAAGGATTTCAACAATACATCATATTCACCATCCAGTTCCGCATTGTTCCGGAAAAACAAGAAATCGACATTCTGTGGCAGACTATAACCTTTGCGAAGCAAATCAAGATAATACGGGGTGCCTCCGAGAATCATATAACACTCCGCGATCTGGTGGTTTGTCCACTTGATGCCTTTCTTGGCAAGGAAAAGAGAAGTCTCGTGGAGATTGAACTGAGACAATTTAATTTTCCGGGTGACACGATTGTGGAGTCCGCCTTTCTGGGAAATGACATTGTCATTCATCCATGTTGTCGCAGAGCCGCAGATAATCACCATAAGCTCATTCCGCGAGGAGGCCCAATCATTCCAAAAATATTCAAAAGCCCTGACAAATTTAGACTTAGGAGTGTCCAGCCACGGCATTTCATCAATGAATATCACTACTCTTTTCTTTTGAATCGCGGTGATGTAGTGCTTCAGCTGTTCAAACGCCTCATTCCAATCACGCGGCACCGAATAGAAGTTTCCGGAACATTCAACCAGTTTCCTGTTCCACAAATATAGTTCGTCCCGAAGTTTCCCTTCGTATTGCCCGGTGACAAAGAAATCAAACCTGTCCTGGAAAAGGCTTTTTACCAGATAAGTTTTACCGACCCTTCTCCTGCCGTACACCGCAATCAATTCAGCCTTACCTGATTGATAGCATTCTTCAAGCAGCCTGATTTCTACTTCCCGTCCTATGATCTCATTCGTCATATTCATTATCGCTTTGCGACAAAGGTAAAAAAAAATGAGTTACCGCACAAGAATAATTTTTATTGTTTTGCGACAAGTGTTAAATTTTCATAGTTGCCGCAAATGTATAAACAAGAAAACCGCAACGAAACCCCATCAGACAGTTCCGGGTGACGGCTACAGATGATCGGCAAAAAAAGGAACGATAAGTTCTCGTTGGCAGCTTCAGGTGGATGTCAGGCGGATAAAGTAAGTTATTATTTGCGGAAGAATGCTTATCTTTACAATTTTAATACATATTGACAGGAATATGACACTGAAACAATTCTTTTCAGCGGCGGCGATATTCATTTGCATGCCTTTGGCGGCCTTCGGGGCGCAGAAATCATGGTCGCTTTCCTCTCCGGACGGGAGGATTTTGACGGAGGTCCGGACGGGAGACGGGCTTAGATATTCAGTCAGCCGGGACGGGGTCTCGCTTCTGACGCCTTCGGAGATTTCCATGACTTTCGATGACGGGACAATGTTCGGAGGGACGGAGGCCAAGGTCCGCAGGGTCAGAAGAGGAGCGCACGATGTCAAGGGAATCCCGGCGATGAACTACAAGAAGGCCAGCGTGGATGACGTTTACAATTTCCTGACGCTGGAGTTCAAGGGGTATAATGTGGAGTTCAGGGCGTTCGACAACGGAGTGGCCTACAGGTTCATCTCGACGGCCAAGTCAGGACAATTCACCGTGACTGACGAGCTTACCGAGTTCAATTTCGCCCAGGACTGGACGGCGTGGGTGCCTTACGTCAAAGATGCTGATGGGAAGACATTCAAGCAGCAGTTCGTCAACTCGTTCGAAAACACTTACGAGCATATTCATTTGTCACAGATGGCCCCCACGAAGCTGGCTTTCCTTCCGATGACGGTTGATGCCGCTGACGGGGTGAAGATCGTCATCACCGAGTCGGATCTTCTCGGCTATCCGGGAATGTTCCTGAACGGAAAGGGAGGCAAGGAGTTGAAGAGCGTCCGCGCGCCTTACCCGATAGGGCTGCGGCCTAACGGAGTGTATGTCTATCAAGACATGGACTACGCCGACTACATCGCCAAGGTCGAGGCCGGGCAGAAGTTCCCGTGGAAGGTCATCGGAATCACTCAAGACGCCAAGTCATTGATGGGCATGGATCTGGTCTGGCAGCTTGCCACACCTGCGGACGAGGGCACGGACTGGAGCTGGGTGAAGCCGGGCAAGGTGGCCTGGGACTGGTGGAATGACTGGAATCTTTACGGGGTTGACTTCCGCGCCGGAATCAACACGGAGACCTACAAGTACTACATCGACTTCGCAGCCGCGCACGGCATCGAGTACATCATCATGGACGAGGGCTGGGCACAGAGAGCCAAGGCGAACCTCTTCCTGATCAACCCTGACATCAATCTTGAGGAGCTTGTGGCCTATGCGAACGGCAAGAATGTCGGCATCATCCTCTGGGCCAGCTACAACAGCATAGTGAAGAACCCGGAGAAGGCGATGAGCCACTACGCGCGGATGGGATTCAAGGGATTCAAGATCGACTTCATCAACAGGGATGACCAGCAGGCCGTGAAGTTCTGCGAGAGGATGGCGAAGATCGCCGCCGAAAATCACCTGCTGATCGATTTCCACGGGGTATATAAGCCGGCAGGAATCCAGAGAACCTACCCGAATGTGCTTAATTTTGAGGGTGTCGCCGGACTGGAGCAGCTGAAATGGAGTCCGGAAGGTTACGATGAGGTCACCTACGATGTGACGATACCGTTCGTCAGGATGGTGGCCGGGTCTATGGATTACACCCAAGGAGCGATGCGCAACGCAATCAAGGGCAACTACCACCCTGTCGGTTCCGAGGCGATGAGTCAGGGCACAAGATGTCGCCAATTGGCTGAATATGCCGTCTTCGAGGCTCCGCTCACCATGCTCTGCGACTCCCCATCCAACTACATGGCAGAACCGGAATGCACGGAGTTCATCGCGGACTTCCCTACCGTCTGGGACGAGACCGTTCCTGTTTGCGGGGAGATCGGTGAATATGTCGCCGTGGCCCGCCGCAGCGGGGACACATGGTACGTCGGAGCGCTGACCAACTGGGACGCGCGGGACCTTACCCTTGACCTGAACTTCATCGGAGGCGGGAATATGACAGTCTTCCAGGACGGAATCAACGCCGACAGGGCGGCCAGAGACTATAAGAAAACTTCCGCAAAGATCCCGGCGGACGGGATGGTAAGAATCCACATGGCTCCGGGTGGGGGCTGGGTGGCGAAAATCACCAGATAACAAGTTTTGCTCCAAAGGATTGCAACTTGCAGTTCTGTGGTGACCTGTTATATAGAAGAAGTTTTCGGTTTATGAGAAGAATATTATTGTCGCTGACAGCGGTCGTCATGGTTTTGACCCTGTCCGGAATCAATGCGGAGGCCAAGAGTGAGAAGGCCAGCGTCATGTCGTTCAACATCCGGCTCCAGTTGCCCACGGACACAGGGGAACAAAACTGGGAAAGCCGCAAGGAAGGATGCGTCAAGGCCATCAGAAAATACTCCCCGGACATTCTGGGGATCCAAGAGGCCACGGCAGGGCAGAAATCCTTCATCATGAAAGAGTTGTCCAACTACATCATGATCGATGGAAGCACCAAACCCGGCACGGTCAACGAAGCGACTGAATCCGAGTTCAACCCGATTCTCTTCCGCGCCGACAGGTTTGAGCTTCTTGACTATGGCTTGTTCTGGCTCAATGAAGACCAGACACCGGAGAAAAAGGGCTGGGACGCTGAATATGTCAGGACGGCCAACTGGGTCAAACTCCGCTTCAGGAAGTCCGGACAGATCATATTCCTTTTCAACACTCATTTTGACAGCGTCGGTGAGGAATCAAGGCAGGAGAGTTCCGAGCTGATTGTGGAAAAGATCAAGGAAATCGCCGGCAGTGACGCTGTCGTCTTTTTGACCGGCTCCTTCAACGCCAAAAGCGGGGACAAGTCCCTCAAGCCCCTCGCTTCATTCCTTCAGGAAGCGGAGAAGACCGTGAGGAAGGCCGACAAGGTTCAGTCTTTCAATGATTTCGGGAAGAAGGGTGGAAAACCGGCAGGCATCGACCACATCTTCTGCCGCAACGCTGAGGCCAGAAGCTTCAATGTGGTCGACGAGCCGAAATTCGGAGTGAAATACATCTCTGACCACTATCCGGTGGTCTCGGAGATTATCATCGAACTTCCGAAAGATTAAGAAGCTGTTTCTTGAGAAAAACAGAACCGCAGGCAAGCAAGTCAAACAATCATAAGAGCCAATGAATATGGAATCCCAGCTCAGGCAAAAGGAACTGTATAAGGAAAGCATTCTGGAACAGGTGAAGGAAATCCGAGCCTCATCCGAGGACACAGGGTGTCCCTACTGCGGGCAACCGGTGAAGAAAAGTTGGGAGTGGTGCCCGTCCTGTGGTCATTCGCTTGTGGATTGGTGCACGTTCTGCGGTGCGGACATTCCTCGTGGAGAGGAGGAATGCCCGGAATGCGGGATGAGCAGGAGCGGGATTGTCTGCCCGAAATGCGGAACCCGAAATGCCGGCGGTTTCTGCCGGAAATGCAACGAGCCGTTGACGCTGGCGGCGAAGAAGGAACTGGAGAGGGCGCGGAAGGATCCGCGGTTTCTCAAAGCGGCGGATCTGGTGGTCAAGGCGGCGGAGTTGCAGGCGATGATCGAGGCCGAGAATCAAGAGGTTCCGGAAACGGAAAGCAAAGAGATTGAGCTGCCGGAGGATGTGCTGCGGCTGAAGGAACTGCTGGGGAAGACTACGCTTAGGCAACAGGAAAGACCGATCGCTGAGGTCGCTGGGGTCGCTGGGGTCGCTGAGCCTGTCGAAGCGGTCGAAGCACCGGCCCTTCGACAAGCTCAGGGACCGGGCATTCGGCAGGCTCAGGGGCCGGGCATTCGACAGGCTCAGGGACCGGTTGTAAAGCAGCGGCCGAAGAGCAAGGCCGAGCTGCGGGCTGAATATTCAAAAATCCAAGAGGAGCTGAACAAGGCTTTGGGAGAGATGCTTCCGCCGGTTGGTTCCACCCCTCAAGAGCAGCGGAACTATTTCTCGGCCAGGAAGTTGCCGGTAGACAAAATCATCCGGACCAAGATCCGGTCAGCTTGGGTCTGCAACTTCTGCGGATGCTGGCACAACTGCCCGAGTGAGTGCTGCGAACCATGGCACGGAGGGAAATGGGTCTGTGAATATAAGGAAGAAAAGATACTGGATTTCCAATAGAAACGGCAAGGACGTCATAGAATAACGGCCTAATACAACGAATCATGGCAGGAACCATAGCAGACAGCGGCACAGCAGTGGCGGACATCTCTGCGACAAGCACGTGCAGGACAGAATCTGATTCTGAATATTCAGGAACCGTGACCGCAAAGGCCACGTTCACTTGCGGGGCAACAGGTACGGCTGTCGCTGGCGGAGCGGCGGGCAAGGCCGCCAATATTCAGACCAAGGAGGAGATCACGCTCGGTGGCGAACGTTACAGCGTTGACAGGCTGATCGGCAACGGAGGCGAGGCCGAAGTTTACGTGGTCAGCTCACCGAAAGGGAGCTTCGCTCTGAAACTGTACCGCAGAGGCAACGGGGTGCGCAAGGATATTCTTAAAAGACTGGAACGGCTGAAAGGCAAGGCCGCGATTGTGGATATTCTTGAAAGCGGGACGGTCAGGATCGAGGACACAGACAGGGGTTATGTCCTGATGCCGCTGTGCAGGGACGGGTCGGTGGCGGGCTACGATCTGAGGAAAGACGCGGACGCCATCCTGCAGATCACCGCGATGACCGCCAGAAACCTTGACAAACTGCACAAGGTCGGACTGCTGCACAAGGACGTCAAGCCTGAGAATATACTCTACACCGACAAGGCCTCTGGTCTGGTCGTGCTTTCAGATTTCGGGATCGCTGATGTGCTGGGAGACGACGGAAGCGTCAACACTCCGCAGTCCAGGACCGTGATATACGCCGCACCGGAACTCTACGCCAACACAACCCGCATCGGAGATGTCACATACGCTATAATGACGTCGGCCTCGGACTACTATGCCCTCGGAATGTCTGTGCTTTCCTTATGGATGGGAGACAGCGAGTTCCGAAAGAAGGAGCCGGAGCTGGTGAAACTCAAGATCCAAGGCAAACTGCCTGTGCCGGACGACATGCCTGAGCCTCTGCGGACCATAACCAGAGGGCTTCTCGTCGGCAAACCGGAAAACCGCTGGAGTTACGATGAGATCCGAAGAACCCTTGAAGGTGAGAAGATTCAGGTGGTCGAAGATGCCGAGGTACTGCGCATAGTCTTTGACTCGGGCAAGAACAAGATCGCACACACGGCCAAGGAGCTGGCTCAGTTCATGATGGAGGACCAGGCACTCGGAACCGCCTATCTGTACAAAGGGAAGATCAGCGCATGGATCAGCCGAGTGATGCCGGAGATGGAGGTGAGACTGAACGACATCGTGGAGAGGATATACCCGAAGAATCAGTTGGCCGGGCTATACGCCGCGGCGCTCGCTCTCGACCCTCAGCTGCCGTTCTACAACCGGAACGGAAATGTCTGCGTGAACGTCAACAAACTCCTCAACGGCGAGGGCAACCTCGGCTCGAACCTCAACGACAGGAACAACCCGATTTACCTCTACAGTGATGTACGGCAGGGCAAAAAGGAGACTGACGGAATATATTCAAGAACCTGCGCCGCCCTGAGGGACAGCTTCGGCTACGCCAAAAGCGTGATTGTCTGGGGAATATACGACCGGAAATATTTCCGCACCCTCCAAGGCAAGAAGACCGGCAAGGAGGAGAAGTTCACCGAGGTGGACTGCTACAACATCACTGACGTGGTGAAATTCTGCTCTGAACACAGGGTCGTGGCGGATGAGGACAAACAGTTTCTCTGCTCGCTCGGGTTCGCCGAGATGGTCAGGGTCTTCTCTGAGAAGGACGCCGACAGGTTGTTGCAGGTACGCAAAGGCATCAAGGACTACGAGATGCTGTACAGGCTTGTCATCCAGACCATCAACCCGGCTGCGGACATCAGTCTGATCACGGATCCAAAAGATCCCAACTACGCGATGGACGGGGAATCGATCGGACTGCTCATCAACGTCGCCTTCTGCGCCTACCGCTGCGTCTTCGACAGCGAGAGGGACAATATGTACAAGGATTGGTACTCAGACATCAATCCTTATTCCGGAATGTGTCCGGCCTCTCTGGCGGATCTGCTGGTCAAGTCGTTCCACGGCGACTACAAGGATTCCTATCTGCACAAGTTCTTACTCAGCAAGGGGGACAGGTTCGCGGCGCAGGACAAATGGGTCGCCTACTGCACCGACTACGACAGTCCGGACAACATCGGGAAAGCCGGCCCTTACAATGATGACATCGCAATGATGAAGGCCGCGGAGGGACTTGCCGACGGGGCGTTCTTCTATTTCCCGGCCTCTGGGGAAACCGTTTATGAGCTAGATGACCTGAAGAAGATCAAAGCCGATGAGATCCGGGAGGCACTTGACTTCTATGCCTTGGATGCCTGGTTTGCAGTAAAACTGCAAGAGAATCCCCAAAGGGATCTGAGCAAGCGTCTTACTTACGAGAGATTCACTGTCAAGTACCTGAAACTCATTGGAAAATATGACAAGGATGACGAGAACTTCAAGCGCTACAACGAGGCCACGACCGCCATCGGTTGGCATCAGTTGCCTCCTCCTGTCCTGCTGCTGGGATTGTTGGAAAAGATTGCAGCCGTGGCAGTCTGGCTTGTGCCATGTCTGGCGATGCTGCTCATGCTTGTCGTCGGGGCGATAGACTATCCGGTGCTGGACAATGTCGGCAAGTCAGTCTTCTGGGTCTGGGGCGGAGGAATCGTGTTCCCGCTGCTGCTGAACATATTCTTCTACAACAGAAGTTACGACCGGAATCTGTTCACCTACATATTCAGATTCATTGTAGGGACCATCGCAGTCTATTTCCTCTGCAAATGGTTCCTCGGAAAGTACATCATCTATGTGACTATAGCGGCTGTGGTCGCGGCGATCGTGTGGTTCGCCAAACAGATGTTCTCCCGTGACGAGGGTGCGTCCGAACTTAGGAAAATGTGGAATCCGAATGAGGATCAGACCATCCTGGAGCCTCTGCATTATGCGTTCTATCTTTCGGAGGACAAATTTGTCTCCTCTTTGTTCGCCAACGAGAAGTTCTACCGGTCAAAGTACCTTAAAAGTTTGCTGCACAAACTGAAGCACCTGGTTCTGGCAGGGATAACGACTTTCCTGCTGCTCTTCCCTATCGCGTTCATCCCAAAGATCAGTGACGCGGAGAAATTCACGGAAAACCATCCGAAAATCGGAAACACCATCAACAAAATAACAGAAAAGACTCATGAAGACGTGTCAGAAGTGCGGAAAGACGAACAGGAATGAGGCTTCGTACTGCAAATGGTGCGGGGAGAGGCTGGTTGCGGTCGCACCGGTCGCTTCGACCGCTTCGACAGGCTCAGCGACCTCAGTGACCGGGGACGGGATGATCGCCAAGGACTGCGTCAAAGAGCCGCTGGTGAATTTCACGAAGCGGTGCGAGCAGACCGCCGAATTCCGCAAACGGACCGGCAGCGATGTCAGGCCGGGACTTGACTGCATAATCACCGGTGAGACCGGAACCGGCAAGACCTATCTGGCCGGAAAACTGGCCGGAATCCTCTACCACAACAAAATCACTGAGAATCTCAGGCCGAAGACCGTGGACGCCGCCGACTGGAATGAGTTCAATTCCAAACTGGACGAGAATCTCGCCAAAATCAAGACCGGAGTGCTTGTGGTCACGAACTGCCAGAATCTGGTGAGCGCTAAAGGAGGCTCCTCGCAGCTGGACAAACTCTTCGCGAGGATGAAGGTTGATGTGAATATGCCGGTGGTGATCCTGTGCGGCCTTGAGGACGGCTTCGGGACATTTCTCAGCGCGGACAGCAACGCGCTGTCTCTCTTTGAGTTCCGTTTCCACATCTCACCGTTCAAGGACAATGACCTCAAGACAATGTGCCTGGCGATGGTCAGGGACAAGTTCAGAACCGCGGTCAGCCCTCAGGCGGAAAGGAAACTTGGACTTGTCTTCAAGAAGATGTTCCGTGACGGCAGGACCAAGGAGAACGGAATCCTTGCCGGAAAAATCGCCGAGGAGAGCGCGTTCAATATGTTCAGCCGAGGGGGGAACGAGATAGACGAGGCCGACATCCCGGGAGAGCCGTTCAAGGAACTCACAGAGGAGGAGATCATGGCCAAGATCAACGCCTTCACCGGTCTTACGGAGGTCAAACAGGAGATCCAGTCCATCATCGACAGCATAAAGAGACAGAAAAGGGACAATCCCGGCAAACCTGTGCAACTGAAGAGCCATTTCGTCTTCACCGGCAACCCGGGCACGGGCAAGACCACGATCGCAAGGCTCTTCGCCGACATCCTTGGCAGCCTTCAGGTACTCCCGAGCGGCCATCTGGTAGAAGTGACGCGCAAGGATCTCGTCTCGCAGTACGTGGGTGACACCGCCATCAAGACCGAGAGGGTCATCAACAGCGCGATGGGAGGAATCCTGTTCATCGACGAGGCATATTCATTGAAGCAGGGAGACGGCGACAAGGTGGGACAGGAGGCCATCGACACCCTGTTGCCGTACCTTGAGAACAGGGCCGGGGACTTCATCTGCATCATCGCAGGCTACACAAAGGAGATGACGATGTTCCTGCGCTCCAACTCGGGGCTCGACTCCAGGTTCAAGAAGAAGATAGAGTTCAAGGACTACAACGGCAAGGATCTCACCGAGATATTCCTGAACATGGTGAAAAAGAAGGGGCTGTCCCTTACGGAGGAAGCCTCCGGGAAGGTAGGGAAATATTTCGAGCGGATGTACCTGAGCCGCACCGACACCTTCGGCAACGCCCGCGAGGTGCGCAACGCCTTCGACCGCTGCTTCGAGAGGCTCTGCACCAGGACGGCGGGAATGAGTGATGATGAATATGCCCGTTCAGGTAAAGTCCTGACTTGGGAGGACATAGCCGGTCCTGAGGGCACGAAGGAGATCTCAGTGGAGAGCGTGATGAAGGAACTGGATTCCTTTGTCGGGATGGAGTCCGTCAAGAAGGCGCTTAGGGACCTTGCGGAGGAGATGCGCTTCCAGCAGCGGAGAATGGAGTTCGGAGGCAAGGCGGCCATCCGTCCGGTGAACATCATCCTCACCGGCAACCCGGGAACCGGAAAGACCTCCGTGGCCAGAGTGCTCGGCAAGTTGTTCAAGGCCATGGGAATATGCTCGACCGACAGAGTCGTTGAGAAGAGCCGCAAGGACATCGTAGGCACCTACGCCAACGAGTCGGACAAGAACATGGACAAGGCAGTGAACGAGGCCATGGGCGGGGTTCTGTTCATCGATGAAGCCTACAACCTCGCACCGTTCGATGACACGGGACACTGTTCGGATTCCGAAGGGATCAAGGCTCTTGAAAGACTGATGGTCAGGATGGAGAACGACCGTGGCAAGTTTGTGGTTGTCTGCGCAGGCTACAAGGACAAGATGCGCAACCTGATGAAGGCCAACGAAGGCTTCGCCAGCAGGTTCACACACAGGATCAACATCGACGACTACACTCCGGAGGAACTGACCGAGATCTTCCGCAGGATGGCTGAGGGACATGGCTACGCCTTTGCCGACGGCACTTTGGACAAGGCACTGAAGGCGTTCCGGAAACTCTCGGCCGAGAAGTCCGGCAAGGATTTCGGCAATGCGAGAGAGGCCAGGAATATGCTCGACAGCGTGCTCGGAAACATCGGCACAAGGGTCAACGCCCTGCCGGACAATCAAGTCACCAAGGACAGTTTCTTCACGATCCTGCCCGAGGACATTCCGTTCAAGGAGCCGAAGGTAGCCTCCGAGGAGGAATGCCTTGCGGAACTCGACTCGCTCATCGGCCTTGAGAGCGTGAAGAACGAGATCCGTTCTATGCTCAATGAGATGAGACAGAGGAAGATGGACAGCGAGATCTCCGGCGGGAACTTCACGGCGATCGTCCCGGACCACTATCTTTTTCTCGGTAATCCGGGAACCGGAAAGACCACGGTCGCAAGGCTTATGGGCAAGATGCTGTACTCCCTCGGAGTCATCTCCAGGCCGGATGTGATCGAGGTTTCCCGCGCGGACATGGTGGCCAGTTTCATCGGCCAGACAGCCCCCAAGACCAGAGAGATCGTGGACAGCGCGATGGGAGGAATCCTGTTCATCGACGAGGCATATTCATTGATCCAGGGTTACAACGACAGCTACGGCAACGAGAGCGTAACCGAACTGCTCAAGCTGCTGGAAGACCGCAAAGGAAAGTTCGTGTGCATCGCCGCCGGCTACACGAGGGAAATGTCGCAGTTTCTGGACTCAAACTCCGGCCTCAAGTCCCGCTTCACCAAAACCATCACTTTCGAGGACTACAAGCCGGAGGAGTTGATGGACATATTCAGGCTATATTGCCGGAAGGAAGGTTATTCCATTGACCCGGAGGCAGAAGCCATCCTGAAAGACCGTTTCAGGAATATGTACGACAACCGTGAGTTCGACTTCGGCAACGGCAGGGATGTCAGGAACTTGTTCGGCAAGGTGAAGTCCGCCGCGGCGAGCCGTGCATATTCAAGAATGAAGGAACTCGTCGCGGAAGGCGCTGACAGACAGGCCGCCTACGAGGGGTCCAAACCAAAGACCATAACAAAGGAGGATCTGTTATGAAATGTCCGTTCTGTCAAGGAATTATAGATGACGACAGCCGTTACTGCGATCTCTGTGGAAAGCACCTGATGTTCTGTCCGGAGTGCAGGCAGCCTAAGAAAGGAACTTCATGCCCACGTTGCGGGGAGTTGCTCATCAGTGCGGAGGCATTCTTCGGCGCGGAATCCAAACCTTTGGGAAAGATTGACTTAAGTCAACTAAAACCAACCTTGATCTTAAAAGGTGAAGACATGACGCTCTCTGTCAAGGAAGGCGAGTTCGGAAGAAGCGGAGGAATATTCCCGGAACTCGGGGATTGCAAATATGTCTCCGGACATCACGGGAAGATCACATTCGAGGACGGCGAGTGGAAAATCTGCGATCTTGGTTCGACCAACGGCACGGCCATAGACGGGGAGAAGCTTGAAAAGGACAAGTGGTACACCCTCCAAAAGGGCCGGAAACTCAGGATAGCCACATTAAAATTCACTGTTGAATAGCCTATGAAACTGAGTATCAGCTGCGTTTCGGATGTCGGACGCGTACGTGACAACAACGAGGACATGGCCTCCGTCGGGATGTACCTCATCAGGGACAATTCTTTGAATATAGAAAAGGAATCCCCTGAGAATGAAAACTTTTGCTTACTTGTAGCGGACGGGATGGGCGGCCACGAGAGTGGGGAATATGCCAGTCAGTTCACTCTGGAGTCCTTGCGTGCTTTCCTGCTGGACAAGACCTTGACACATCACAATCCCGTGTCGGATTTAGCGTTGAAGATCAAAGACATAAGCGCCAGTCTCAACATCAAGGCCCGCGAGCGACATCAGGGCAAGGCGATGGGCTGCACCCTGACCGGAATTGTCTGGATGCAGGGAAAGACTCTGCTTGTGAACGTGGGAGACAGCCGGACATACCGCCTGAGGGACGGAATGCTTCGCCAACTGACCGTGGACCAGACACTTCACGAAAGGGACTTGGTTCCGCTTCCCGCCGGGAAAGCCCTCTACAATTGCATCGGAGCGGGCTGCGACACAGAGGCCGACATTCAGGACATAAGTGGCCGCTTGATGGAATCGGACAGGATTCTTGTCTGTTCGGACGGACTCTCGGATATGCTGGAGGATGATGTGATAGAGAGGCTGCTGGCCGAGGGCGGTCCCGAGGAAAGTTGTGTGGCCTTGGTTGACGCCGCCAAAAGAAACGGCGGAGTGGACAACATCACGGTGATTGTGGCGGATGTCTTATAAGCAGACATTACGCTAAGAGACTCTTTAACAGCATTTCACTACATATTTATTTAGAAATCATACATTTAATTATGGCTATAAGTTTAAAACCAAGGAAAACAGAATCCAACCTGTTCTGCTGCAGCAAGTGGTGGGGCAACCCGGACCTGCCGCCTCAGGCGGAGTACCCGATGATGAAGATCACGGAAGAGGACGGAAGTGAATCTGAATATCCCCTCACATTCATCTGTCAGATTGACTGCGAGGACATCGCGCCTTTCGACAAGGAAGGGTTCCTCCCGCACGAAGGAATGCTCTATTTCTTCGCCGCCATCGATGAGTTCATCGGCTACGATTCCCCGGAGCATTTTCCGCTCGGACGTTGGCCAAAGAAGGCCGTCAAGGTCAAGTACGCCAAACAGATCAATATGGAGACCTTCAATTCGTGCATCCTTGTGGACGATGAGGATCAGGAACTTGCGGAGCCGGCGATGGCCATCGACTTTGCCGAATGTGATGACGACGCCGACGGCTTCAAGATCCTCGGCAGACCGTACTTCGAGGAGATCCGGGACGAGTGCCCGGATGCCGTCAACATTCTCCAACTCGATGAGAATGACGACCTTGAGATGCGTTTCTACGACTCCGGGATGTTCAACATCCTGATGAGCAAAGCCGACCTCGGTTTCCAGAACTGGAGCCACGCCTTCGGCTTCCTGCATTCGCTGTAATCAGTCGCCACAGACAAATTGGCGGTAGGAGGCGAAGCGGGCGGCAAGGAGGTCTTCCGGTATGGAAAGACCGGGCTTGAAGACCTTGAAGCCGCCATCTTTGGAAGTCGGGGACCAGTTGCCGACAATCTCACCGTCAAGGGCGATGACGGGCTGGAATATTCCGTTGTTGCTGTGGGCTTTATGGGAATGCTCTGGCGGAAGGGCAACATCACGGCTCTTGTAGCCGATGAGATATTCATCATACGGTGCGATCAGATGAAGCGCCCCGGCGCGGAAACCTCTGGTGCGGCAGGATTCGTGAATATAGAACTTCCGGCCTTTCCATGTTTCTTCAACCAATTCGCTTCCTATGGTTTCTACCGCCTTCTGACAGTCGCTGACATTCAATCCAGACCACCAGAGAAAATCCTCGAACGTGGCCGGAGCGTGGCTTCGGAAATATTTCCGCGCCATCATCCCCAGAGCAGCCTCTTCCGGCATATTCAAAGGCTCTTTGATTTTCTCCCGGACAAGGGAATAGGTGCTTTTCATCGGGTGCAGGTCGCCGCTGCAAAGAAGCCCGGAAAGTTCAGCGAGGCGGATGTGGTAGGACAACCAGTGGTCGTCCATTGTGATTCCCCGTTCGGCGAGAGCGGCGACAAAATCAGCCTTCTGAGCGCTTCGCTTCCGGAGCAAGGTTTCCTCGAATATTCCCGAAATCCGTTCCTGCTCTTCCGCCGGGATGGAAACCTTGTTGGCGGTCATCCAGCCTCGAAGTCCGGACAACGCCTTCGCCCGGCAGACCGACAGCATCCAGCCAAAATCCTCGCCTGCAACCAGTTGCCAGGTGCACCGCAGCAGATGTGTGCGAATGATCCGCCCATCGTTGAACGCTTTCTCGAACGCCTTGAGGGACGGCCTCCTGGTCCGCATCGCCACTGCCCAGCGCGCCATCCGGTACTCCTGCCCCTGCATCGCGCCGAACCACGAAACAACTTCCTCCGGTTTCGTGAACCAAGGGCAAACCAACTGTTGATTCAAAAGTCTTGCGGTGACAGGATTCATGATGCTTGTAATTTGTAGCAAAATTAAACCATACAAATCATATATCCAATTCGGCACAGCCGGCAATACGCACCGAATGCGGTAGGCCGCCATGAAACGTTGAAAAATCAGCATGGGGCTTTGCGGTATGAAATGAAAGATGTAACTTTACCATATTCATAAAAAGTATAAATAATGATCAGAAATTTCGTAGCGGCGCTGACGGTGGCTCTGGTTTTGGGGCTGACGGCTTCGGCGCAGGAGTACAGGGGGCCGGAGCTTAAGCCGGAATTGGTTTGCGAACTCGGGAAGATCACACCGGATGATGTAAAGGTCAAGGGTGCGACGCAGGGGTTCGCTATCCACGGGAAGTATGGATTTGTTCTGCACGACAAGGGGCAGTGCGTTGTCATTGACTTGAAAAAGAACAAGTTCGTGTCCACTTTCATGCTGGAAGGAAACGCTTCTCACTGCAACAACGCATCGTTCGGTGTAGAGAAAGGAACCATGTTCCCGCTGCTCTACATCTCAGGCTGCAAAGGAGACCATTGCTGCTACGTCACGGACATCACATTGGACGGAAGCAGGATTGTACAGAAACTTTTCCACACAGGAGAGGGCTACACCGGGTCATTCGACTGGTTCATCGACAGGAAGAACAAAATCATCTACACATACGGATCGAGCGGTGAGATGCGCAAACTGGTCAAGAAATTCAGGCTTCCGACCCTGAAGGACTCGGACGAGAACGGAGAAGTGCACCTTACTCAGGAAGATGTGCTGGACGAGTTCTATGTTCCTGGTATAAAAATATATCAGGGCAGTGTCGTCAAGGGACGTTACGCCTACCTCGGAGACGGCTATCCGCCACACGACAGATTGCTGCACGTTCTGGACATGGATGCCAAGAAGTTGGTCAAAACAGTTAACCTGAACGACTTGCACCATGAGCCTGAAGGCGTGGACATCAAGGGGAAATGGCTCTACATGGTCCTGCATGTCAGCAGACAGCCGCGGGACGGACAGATTTATAGGTTCAGAATCAAATAGTGCTTTGACCGCTTCAAATCTTATCCGACCAGCCCTGTGATGAATATCACCGCGATGGTGACAGGAGCGATGTACTTTATCAGAAAATAAACCACAGGGAACAGTCTGCTGTTCGCCTTGATCGCACCTCTGTTCGTAAGTTCGTCACGGACAGAGGTTTTGTCCATCTTCCAACCCACAAAGACAGAGAACAGCAACGCGCCGATCGTCATCAGATAGTTGGAGCACAGCTTGTCACAGAAATCGAATATGCCCTCTCCAAGAATCTTGACATCGGCGAGCGGGCCGAACGAAAGCGAACAAAGAACTCCGATGGCGAAAGTGGCGAAGAACAGCACGATTGATGCCTTGTGCCTCGAAACGCCTTTCTCCTCAACCAGATAGGCGACTCCTACCTCAAGGATTGAAATCGACGATGTGAGCGCCGCCACAAGAATGGTCAAAAAGAACAGAATCGCGACAAGGCCGCTCACGATCTGCCCGCCGGCTCCCATCTTAGCGAATATGTAAGGAAGCGTCTCGAAAACGAGGCCGGGTCCAGCGGACGGAGTTATCCCAGCGGCGAACACGGCCGGCATGATGGCGAACCCTGCCAGCATGGCGAACAGCAGATCCGACACGGCCGTACCGGCTCCTGATGCCATAAGGTTCTCTTTCTCACTGACGTATGATGAATATGTCAGCATGGTTCCCACGCCGAGTGACAGAGAGAAGAAACTCTGACCCAATGCAGCGGAGAACGCACCCGGTGTCAGTTTGGAGAAGTCCGGCTTGACCAGATACTTCACCCCCTCACCAGCTCCGGGAAGTGTGACCGAATAGATGGCGATCGCCACGATCAGCACGAACAGGATCGGAATCGAAATGTTGCTGAATTTCTCTATTCCTTTCTTGACACCGAGGAAAACTATCACTGCGGTTAGAAACAGGAATATGAACAAACATATTATCGGTCCCCAGACAGAGGAGGCGAATTCACCGAACATTCCGGTGACAGCCTCGGCTTTGTCCGGAGTGAAGCTGAAGGTGGCCGACTTGACAAGATATTCAATGGCCCATCCGCCGACCACGCTGTAGTAGGACAGGATGATAAGAGGTGTGATGACGGTCAGGAGGCCCAGCCATTTCCATCTGGAATGCGGAGCGAGGGCGTTCATCGCGCCGAATGTGCTGAGGTGTGTCTTCCTGCCGATCACCGACTCTGAGAACAGAATCGGCAAGGACAGGACGAACGAGCAGATGATGTAGATGAGAATGAAGGCAGCACCTCCATATTCACCGACCATATAGGGAAACCTCCAGATGTTGCCGAGTCCGATGGCGGAACCGGCGAAGGCCATGATGACAGCGGCTCGGCTGCCAAAGTTCTCTCTGTTTGACATATTCATTTAGTTCGTATGCATTAATGTCCGGCCTATGGGGAATGCCGAAATGACCTAAAAGCGTCTTTTGTAAACTTTGAATTCGTAAGTGTAACCGGTTTCGGGATCCCTGGCCTCCGGAATGGCAGATTCAACCATCCAAATCGCCGGATCAATCACCGGAAAGAAGGTGTCAGCGTCGTCAATCACTGTGTGGATGTGCGTTATGTAAAGTTTGTCCGCTGAAGGAAGCGCCCTGCGGTAAGTCTCCCCTCCTCCAATTATGAAGATTTTACGTTCTTCTCCATCAGCGGCCGCTGCCTTCTCACCTTTGACATCAGCCATCTCCGCAGGAGTCTCGCCACACGCCACATCACTGCCCCCGACAGCCACTTCCGCCAATGAATATGCCTCCTCAAGGCTTCCGGTCACCTTCACGCCCGCTGGAACTTCAAGCCATTGCCGGGTTGAAATGACAATATTTTCCCTTTTGGGAAGCGGTCTGCCTATCGAAAGAAAAGTCCGGTAACCCATCACCACGGAATTCCCGATGGTTGTCCGCCTGAAATATCTCATGTCTTCGGCGATATGCCAGAGCAGGTCATTGTCCTTGCCTATCGCACCATTGTCCGCAATCGCCGCTATGATACATTTTTCCATAAACCTAAACTGAATTTCAGCCGTAAAGTTACAGTTTTTTACCATATACTCCAAACAGAATATGAACAAGTTGCGGTCAAGACAGGCAAGCCGCCATCTCAATCCGGCTTTAATTTATCACATTTGCGGTGCAGATTCAGCCCACAAGGCAATTTGTAATTTCTTTTATTATCATTACCTTTGCATATTATACCACACCACATTATACCAATGTTTAGACAATTGATATAAATGGTTGATGTGTCAGCACACAATGACTTTACAACAATATGAAGAAAATCTTTTTGTATGGCTTCTTGCCAATCGCCATCGCCTGTATGGCACAGAACGGATTCGCACAAAGCTGCTGCAAGGCGGCCGGATGCCAAGAAACGGTCAGTAGTCCGGAACTTCCTGTCGGACAGGACAAAATCAGGGTTCTGTTCATCGGCAACAGCTTCACTTTTGACGCAACCGAGCATCTCCCTGGAATCCTCAAGGCCGCCGGCATCACGAATTTCTCTATGGAACGAGCCTTTCACGGGGGCTATACACTTGTCGGCTACAATGAGAATTTCGATGACGCGAAGGTCTGCATGCGCTACAAATACGAGCCCGGGTATGATGAATGGGATGGAAACAAGGTTTACAAAAACGAGAACTGCAACAGCTCCCTGACCGCCTTTTGGGACAGCGGAAGACCTTATGATATTGTGGTTCTTCAGGAATATACCGGGCGGAAATATGCCTGGGACGGTTTTGAGGAATCACAGGTCGGCATCGACGCCGTCAAAGGACTGATGGAGAAGGTGAAGGCAATGCAGCCCGAAAAGGAGCCCGTTTTCGTATATCTGATGTCGCAGGTTTTCGCCACGGGAAGCGAACGTCTAGTCAATTGGTTCGGCAACGACCGCGGCAGGATGTATGCGGCCATTGTGGGGCACACCAAGCAAGTGCTTGAACAGACAGGCATCAAGTACCTTATCTCGACCGGAACGGCTGTGGAGAACCTAAGGACTACAAGTCTTAACGTTGACAACGGGATGGATCTGTCAAGAGACCTGTTCCATCTTGACAAGGGCATCACACGCTACACGGCAAACTGCACTGTCTTTGAGTCAATCCTCGGTCCATGCGTAGGCAAGACGATGGACGGCAACACCTATCGTTTTTCCACATCGGACACCTCAGAGAAAAACTACACGACTCCTGTCACGGACAGCAACGCCCCGATAGCTCTGGAGGCGGCAAGGAAGGCAATCGAGAAACCGCTGGAAGTCACGGACTTGAGCAATCTTTGATTTCGCAAGCGGCTTTGAAAGCAAAAAGGCGGGCGACCGGAGTGGCCGCCCGCCTTTGGTATATTCAATCATCCGGACTATTCCGCTTTCTCATAGGTGAGTGTCAGGATTGACACACCTATTCCGCCCTGAGTGCAGGTAAGGTAGTAAACAGTGTTCGCGGCTGTGTCCTCAAGGTTCCAACTATACGTGTCTCCCTTGGTTGTCCAAGGAAGTATTTCACCACCGTTCACATAGATGTTCTGGGCGTCAGCGCTTTCCGGGACACTAGACGTGATGGCGGCCTTACGCCTCGAGTTTGTGCTTGTTCCCTGGACGCAGGAAACCTTGATGAGCCTGTAGCCTTCGATGGCAGGGAATCCGAAATATCTTGAGACGGCTCCGAGCACAACTCCCTTGTCAGCCGACCAATAAACGCGCGCAGCGGTGGCATTGCCGACATCGGTGAGGATGAAGTTGTAGCTGTTGCCGTTGGTGTGCTTGTAGACAGCCGTGAGGTTTCCAGGACAAGGAACACCCGCAGGGCAGTCTCCGACGCCGGCCTTCTTCCAGTTGTCCTTTGTCGGCCAGCCTTCCGGGGCTTCCCCAGTGAAGTCAAACTCAAGTGTCATCTTCTCGGTCTCTTTCTCCTTGAGTGTCAGTCCGCCGATCTCACCGAGGTCGATAATCTGGTTACGACCGGCCACAAGAGCCTCTTTGCCAACCTTGACAGCGGACATCTGTGACGGTGATACAAGGGTCAAAGATATTCCTTTCTCATATTTTCCCGGAAGAATCCAAACATGAAAGGTGTCACCGGTGACGAAAGTCTTGGCGGAAGGTGTGAGCGTCACCACATCGGAAACTTGGGTTCCTTCAGAGGTTGCTATTCTCGGATCTCCGTTGTTCCAGTCTATGGAGACAATTCCTTCGGCGGCAATGGTCTCACCTCCATTGGCCTTTATCTCTATGCGGCGAAGAGTGTCCGCGCCTTCCTGGGTCAGCCTGAACTTGAGAAGAGCGCCGACATTTCGGAATGAGACGGTCTTGTCCGCGTCACACCTTCCCACTGCGATGTTGACGCCGGCAGGATAACCGTCCTGTACTACCCGCTGGGTGACAGAACTTACAGATGTCGTGAAAACACCGTCCGAAAAAGTGTTGCCTTCCGAGAACG
Organism: uncultured Bacteroidales bacterium; assembly: GCA_934698975.1. Taxonomy (GTDB): domain Bacteria; phylum Bacteroidota; class Bacteroidia; order Bacteroidales; family UBA932; genus Cryptobacteroides. Next base: position 77,500 of record CAKUVR010000006.1, on the reverse strand, counting down.
GATGGATGGCGTAAGTGTCAGTGCCAAGTTTCACCCCATCTCCCATGAAGATGACTGATGAGCCGCTTTCGGAGGTAGCGAACTTTGTCGAGCTATAAGTTCCCGCATCATTCTTGGTGAACACGTTGATCGCGTCGCCTTTGTCCCAAACCACCTTGGTTCCCTCAAGATGGGTCTTGGTTCCGGCCTCGGACACGGCCAGAAGTTCAGAAAACTCTCCCGGGACGGATGTCTCCTCCTTGCTGCAGGCCATCACCGCAAGGGCGGCGGCCATAATGATATATTTCTTCTTCATTTCGTTTACCATTTATATGAACCACCATTGCCGAAATCTTCGTTGCCACCGTTACCGGACGAACCCTTTGAGTGGATTTCAGTCAATTCAACCTTGAGGTCATCGATGTAGAACCTGTAGTCCTGGAGATAAGTCGCCTTGTCTCCCCTTCCGAGAGCGGCAAGTTCCTCTTCCGATAATTTTGGCGTGGAGACCTCAATTACGGACGACTGAGTGATATTCTTCATCTCGACAGTGCATTCTTTCATCGCACCAACCTGAAGATCAAGAGGATAAGATGTTCCGTCAACAGTCAACGTCACCTTGGCGAGAGGGTCGAAGCCACGCGCGTCCTTATAAAGGCCCGCCTTGAGAGTGAACCGCGCGTCAGCCGAAGATATTCCCATCTGCTTGAGACGCTCACCGATGAGGATGCTGTAGGTTCCTATGCACTGCCTTGTCCAGAGAGATTCATCGTAGTAACCTACCTGAAGGAAGCCAGGACGCTCGTAACAGCCTTTCGCCGATGAAATCGCCTCATAAGCTCCATCGGGAATATAATTGTCATTGAAGGACTTGTAGTTTGAGGCATAGCCGCTTGTCGCACTCGCCATCAGATTGAGCGGAAGGAGTTCCGGATATGACGCCCCGGATGCGACAAGGTCATCGAATCCGTTGGTGAAAGCCATCTTGTTTTCGTCCATCTGAGGGAGGGATGATCTCTCAGCCTCGGCTGGGAACACACAGATTGCATTGGATATGCAGACGTAAGTCTTTGATCGGTCTCCGTCGGCTGTCATCTTGATATGTAGAGTTCCACCGGCAGGAATAGCCTCACCCTGCGGAATGGAGAACGCCACATTGTTCCATACGGCGTCAGAGCCGGGAGCCGTAGCGTTTTCAGTGTCAACACGATTCCATTTCTCTCCGTCAGGACTCCAGTAATATGACCACCCTGCCTTTGTGAACGATGCGGCGCGCGCACCCATCATAAGACGAAGTTTGCCGGATACGGCGTCCTTTACAGGGATGCGTATCAGTATGGACTCCCCTTTGGCGAAATTGTCGAAACGTATGCTGCGATGAACAGACCTGTCAGCGTCCGTTCCTCCGGAAGGTTGCGTGTGTGAAGGACATTCGAGGGATGTCGTGGCCTCCGGACCGGTGCAGCTCAGAACCATACCGTCCTTGAACTGACATTCGTTGCCGGAAATCACAGCATTCACTAACTTGCGGCTTTCAGGGTCGTCGATGTCGATTGTCTGGCATATTGGGAATGAATATCCAGACACGGCCACAACCTCGCCGGCTGCCTGTACCACCTTTATCTCACATGCGTCAACACCTTCCGCCGGAGACTCCACCTTGATCAGGGCGACACGCCGCTCGGTCTTGATGTTCGCGCTGGCTGTGGCCTCAAGCACGGACGAACCGCTGCCTTTCGACATATTCATGGTTATCCAGCCGACAGGTTTTCCGTCAGGATCCTCGACAGTGATGTCCCAATAGCAGTTGGAAGTGACGTTAACGCTGACACTCCCTCCGTCTGCGGGCACCGTGAACTCTGTTCCATCCACGGAAAGTTCCGGCTTTGAATCAGGTCCGGATTCTGTTTCCTGACATCCGAAAAGCACGGACACCGCCAGCAGAATGGAAAAAGTTTGAAAAAATTTTCGCATAAATGTTTTTAGTTTTGAAATTATGTGTACCTTTGCACCACACTACACCACAGCTTAATGCGCTGCAAAGTTAGACAAATTCCATAAAAAACAAGGAAGAAAATGAAAAAATTAGCATCCCTTGTCTGTTTTCTTATTCTGGCACTGTACCCCGCCATGGCTCAGGGGCTGCGCCTGTCAGGTCAGATCATGGACACATCTGGCGAGCCGGTTCCCGGAGCAACGGTAATGATCACGGGGACCAGCATCGGGACAATGGCCGACGCGGACGGGAAATTCGTTCTGGACGTGAAGTCCGAGCTCTCTCCGGAGGCGACACTAACCTTTTCCAGTCTCGGATTCAAAGAGACAGTGATTCCGGCGGGGAAACAGACGGTCTTCAACGTGACGCTCGAATACGAGAACAGCGTTCTTGAGGAGACTGTTGTCATCGGTTACTCCACGGTGAAGAAGAAAGACCTCACCGGTTCATTGACATCCGTTGACGGCGATGCTCTCAGGACAAGACAAACAGCCACCGTCTCGGAGGCCCTGCAGGGAGCGATGCCGGGGGTGACCGTGACCCGTTCCAGTTCGGCTCCGGGCGGAGAGGCGACAATACGTGTCAGGGGCATCACGTCGATGACATCCGGAGCCACAGCCCCGTACATCCTCATAGATGGGGTGCCGGGGGCGATCAGCGATGTCAACCCTGGCGACATTGAGAACATAACGGTTCTCAAAGATGCCGCGTCAGCATCCATATACGGTTCACAAGCCGCCGCTGGAGTCATTCTCATAACCACGAAAAGGGCCAAGGAGAACGGAAAGGCAAGTGTCTCCTACAGCTACAGCCTCGGGATAGACTCGCCGACAAGAATGCCTGAATATATGGATGCGGTAAGTTATATGGAAGCCTGCAACGAACTGAAGTACAACGACCTTCCCGAAAGCGGGTGGTATCAGGCGTACGACAGAGACCTGGTGGACAACTATATGTCCCTTCATTCGGCGGATCCGGACACCTACCCGATCACTGACTGGATGAACTTGATTCTGAAGAACAACGCGCTTCGTCACTCGCACAACCTCAAGCTTTCTGTATCAGGGGACAGACTCCGTTCGTCCCTCAGTTTCGGTTTCGATGACGTTGACGGTCTCTACAAAGCCAATCAGAGCTGGAAACGCTACACGGCGAGACTCAACAATGACTTGCGGATATTCAATTGGCTCAAGGCGTCGGCTGATGTTTCGTTCAGGTATGTAGACAAGATCGACCCGCATTCTTCTCCGGCATTGAAAATGAGGTATATGCCTCAAATCTACCCTGCCGTGTGGTCTGACGGGCTCTACGCTCCGGGCAAGGACGCCAGCAACATCTATGCGGCCATGATGAGCGGTGGTGAGGACAAGACCAGGACATTCCGCTCGGTCGCCAAGTTCCAGCTGGACGCCACCCCTGTCGAAGGACTCACGATCACTGCCCTGTACTCTCCCAAGTTCGGGTTCACTCACGAAAGTGATTTCCGGCGTCAGACTCCATACTATTATGCGGGGGAAACGACAAGCACCAAGTACATTTCCGAAGCGCTCACAACCACTCTCGACGAGTCAAGGGGCTGGACTTACGAAGGGACTTTCCAGGCATACGCCAACTATCAGAAGACCTTCGCTGAAAAGCACAACTTCACGGCCATGGCAGGTTATGAGAACTACTATCTCGACACCGACACGATCATCGCCGGCAACTCAGATTTTCCGAACGCCCTCATTGAGGACCTCAAGGCCGGCAACCCGGCCACCGCGACAGCGAAAAGCGCGAATGTGCATGAGCTAGCAAGGAATTCGTTCTTCGGGAGGCTTATGTACAACTACAGTTCACGCTATTATATTCAAGGAAATGTAAGATGTGACGGAACATCCCGCTTCGCTCCGGGGCACAGATGGGGTACATTCCTTTCCGGCTCGGCAGGTTGGCAGTTCTCGGAAGAGCCTTGGATGAAGGCGGTGAAGAAAGTGGTCAACCACGGAAAGTTCCGCGTCTCCTACGGCGAGCTCGGCAATGAACGCATCAACGGTTACTACCCGTACCAGTCAATGCTTTCCGTGAGTCACCCTGTCGGATATGTCGGAGACGAGGTGACCCCTGTGACTGGCTACGCACAGTCCACGGCCATCGTTCCTGACCTCACATGGGAGACGACATCCACAATAGACGTGGGACTCGACCTGGCGTTTTTCAGGAACAGGCTCACCCTCACAGCCGACTGGTACTACAAAAAGACCTCGGGAATGCTCATAGAAGTGCCTGTGGCTCCGGTCGTCGGACTTTCAAACCCTTACGACAACCTCGGAGAGATGCACACGAACGGATGGGAAATAACCCTCGGATGGAAAGACACTATTGGTGACTTCACGTACAAGGTGGACTTCAACCTTTCAGACGATGTCTCGACCATGGGCAACATCCAGGGCAAGGAAGTGATTTCCTCCGGAAAGATCATCAAGGAGGGTGTCGAATACAATTCATGGTATGGCTACAAGAGCAACGGCCTGTTCCAGACTCAGGAAGAGGTTGACAACTCGGCCTGCATGGGGACACAGTACCCTGGAGATGTCCGCTACGTGAACCTTGCGGACGCGGAGGGCTCGGCGGAAATAATCAATGCTGAATATGACCGCACGGTCCTTGGATCCTCGCTTCCTCACTTCTGCTTCGGCGGAAACATCAATCTATTCTGGAAAGAGTTCGATTTCGGCCTCACGTTCCAGGGGGTTGGCAAGCGCAACGGCTACCTCAACAACTATATGGTGCAGCCTCTCCGGGGACAGGTCTATAACTTCCCGACCTACCTTGCGGGCGGTGCGTCCTGGAGCTACAAGAACACGGTGGAGCAGAACCTCAACGCAAAATATCCGAGATATTCATGGACATCGGGCGGTTCAACCACCACTGTCGGCAACTACGCATATTCCGACTACTGGCTCATCAACGGGGCTTATCTGAGAATCAAGAACATAAGCCTCGGGTACACTTTCCCTGACAAATGGATGCAGAAGATCAGGGTCAGCAACCTCCGTCTCGGCGTGACGCTCACCGACTTCTTCACATTCAGCCACTACCCGACAGGATGGGATCCTGAGGTGGGCACGACATCCTACCCTATCACCAAGTCGGCTGTGTTCTCTGTCTCAATCAACTTCTAAAACGCAGAATAATGAAAAGAACAATAATATCCCTTGCCGTCGGCCTTTCGCTCATAGCCGTGTCCTGCACGGACATGGATCTCAATCCCAAGGATCAGGCCGCCACGGGCAACTGGTTCAAGAACGCCGAACAATTCGACATGTGCCTCAACGCTCTGCTCCATCAGATGTACTGGCCGATGGAAAGGAACGAGTGGGGTGACAGCGAGCAGATCGAGCTTGACCTGCTCACCGATGACGGAACGAACAGAAGTTCCCTGAGCCGTTATCTCAAGGACGGCGTGGACGGTTCCTTCCCGCTTTCCTCACAGATGTGGAACATCTCCTACAAAGGGATCAACAGATGCAACAAGGTCATCCGTGAACTCCCGGCTGCAAAGGACAATATTCCAGAGGCAAAGTACAACGAGATACTCGGCAACGCCAAGTTCTACCGAGCCTGCTTCTATGCAAGGATCATCGCACATTTCGGGAAGCCGGTGTTTGTAGTTGAGAATATGGACTTCGACCGCAAGGAAGACCGCGAGGCGGCCTACAAACTCTCAAGAAGCGACAGATGGGAGGTTTCCGACTGGGTGATTTCCGAGTTTGAAGAGGCTGCCGGACTACTTCCTGACGCTTATGTTTCAGGTGAGGTGCAAAGAGCCACCAAGGGCAGCGCATGGGGAATGGAATCTCGTTTCGCCCTCCACATCGCATCCATCAGGAAATGGGACACGTTCGGACTCGGTGACGAGACTGAGGCTCGCAGACTTTTCGGCATCGCAGCCAAAAGCGCCAAGAAAGTCATGGACCTTGGCTGGTACACCCTTCATGATAACTTCGGAGAATTGTTCAGGATGAGGACACACAACTCTCAGGAGGCCATCTTTGTCCTTCCGCGCTCAAAGTCACTTTCTGCCGAAAGCAAGTATGAGTATCTCTACAAAGGCGCCACCACAGCCAAACTTCCGAGACTTTCCGGAGCGGCGACTTGCTGCACCTGCTGTCCTTCCTGGGATCTTCTCTGCGCGTTCTATGACAATCAGGGCAAGCCTATTGACGAGTCCGCCGTCTATAATCCCGCAAAACCGTTCGAGAATCGTGATCCACGCTGCGCCATGACCATCGTGGAGCACGGGACGGAGCACCTTGGAATCATCTACGAGCCAAGCTTCGATGTTCCTAAAGTGATGGGACGCGACGGCAAGATGACTGACAACAATGATTCAAGAACCTACCTGATTTCCGGAACAGGGAACCAATACGCATCCTACAACGGTCTCGTGCTCCGCAAGCATGTGGACGAGGATTGGCTCAGTCCTTTCGAGGCCGAGAATGACAAGATAATCCTCCGCTATGCCGATGTTCTTGAAATGTATGCCGAGGCAAAAATCGAACTTGACGAGATTGACGGCAGCGTGCTCGACGCCATGAACGCTGTGCGCGCGAGGGCTTACGGGATCAAGGACATCTCCTCCGACGGGTACCCTAAGATCACTGAAACGGACCAGGCCTCGCTGCGCAAGGTCTTGCGTGCAGAAAGACGAATGGAATTCGCATGGGAAAACCGAAGGCTTTACGACATCTGGCGCTGGAGAATCGCGGAGAAGGTGCTCAACGCGGCGAACTACGGTCTGCCGGCCAAGAGCGAGAAGAACCAGAGGAGGTACATGGATGACGGAATGTGGTTCATGGGAGCTGTCCCTGAGATTGACGAGAACGACTGTCCGGACTTCACCGTCACAGCGAAAGGCAACGACCAGTTCTTCACCAGCGGGAAATATGCGGTGAAACTCTCGCAAAGGAAATTCGTGGCTCCCAAGAGCTATCTTTGGCCACTGCCTACCACCACAACCAATGTAATGCCTGAATTAGCGAAAGACAACAATGTTGGATATTAGGAAATTTGGGGCGGCCATCCTTGCGGCCCTGGCTCTTGCCGGATGTGGGAAAAACACTGAGAACGGTGGCGGACAACCCGTTGACACCCCGTTCAAACTGAGCGTGATGTCGTTCAACATCAGGAATTCCCTTGTAAAAGGGGACACCGGTGACAGACTGTGGAGCAACCGCAAGGAGAGCGTGAGGAAAATGGTTCAGGAGACCGCCCCTGACATCATCGGGATGCAGGAAGCCTCCACCGCACAGCGCAAAGACCTCACAGCGATGCTTCCGGACTATGCGCTGCTCGAAGTCCCGAACACCGGCACGAGCAAAGGTGGAAACACAGTGATCCTGTACAACACTAAGGTCCTTGACAATGTGGTCTGCAAATCTTTCTATCTCAGTTCCACTCCGAACAAACCATCGGTCAACGGATGGAACACCGAGACCCAGTACCGCACGACCATCTGGGGGGAATTCCGGCACAAGGGAAGCGGCAGGACATTTTTCCTTGCCGACACCCACATGCCGCTATACTCCACAGTGGAAGGCAATCTGGCGAGGACAAAATCCGCCGAGCTGAATGTCGGCAGGATGAAGGAGGCCTGCGGTGAGGACGCACCTGTGTTCATCGTCGGGGACATGAACTGCTCGAAACCGGAAGCCGGTATCCAACCTTATCTCGATTGGATGTCTTCAGCAAGGGGCAAGGCACTGGCCAGCGATGATATCCCCAGCTTCAACAATTTCGGCGGTTCGGGAAACTCCAGAATCGACTTCATCTTCTACCGTAACGCGATTCCCAACGAATTCAGCACGGTCAACGGCGGCGGTTATGGCGTAAAATATATTTCAGACCATTATCCGATAATGGCCAAATTCACAATTCTCTAACAATTCAGTCATTAATGAACAGAATATCAGTGATTTCAATTCTCTCTGCAATAGCCCTTCCTCTTCTCGGGGCAGGTTCCGCATCGACAGCGCCTAAGGCTCTTCCAACAAACGAGGAGCCGGAAATCAATATCCGGGTCGGGACGTTCAATCTATGGCGTTCGGACATCGGAAAGGAGGAATATTCCTGGGAAAAGCGCAGGGACAGGCTAGCGCAGGCGATTGTGGACTGCGGAATGGATGTGTTCGCGGCGGAAGAGGTGGACACGACCATGTTCAGCCAGCTGCCGGCTCTTGTCGGCTCCAAGGGGGGAAATTATAAATGGCGGACCTTCAGTCCGTATGACAGCGAGGGCAAAGGATCTATCAAGGCTCAGGCCATAGTCTATAAGGCGGATGTTTTCGAAATTCTGGATTTCCACCACTTCTGGTGCTCCGAGACTCCTGACGAGATCTCCACAGGCTGGGACGAGGTCAAATTCAAGAGAGGAGCCTGCTGCGCGACAATGCTGCATAAGCCAAGCGGCAGACGTATATTCGTGATGGTCAGCCATTTTCCTCTTGGGAAAGAGGCTCGTCTGCATTTCGCGCCGATGGTGGTCGAACGCGCGAAAAAATATAATCCCGAAAACCTTCCTTCTTTCTTTGTCGGCGACCTCAACACACGTCAGGAACGTCCCGAATCAGCGATACTGAGAGGCTGGTGGTCGGACTCCTATCTCACGGCAATCGAGAAAGAGGGAACAAAAGGAACCTTCAACAACCACAATGTCGGCACAGACATGGAAAACGCACCAAGGATAGACTTTGTCTATTTCCGAGGAAATGGCATAACCCCTCAGAGATATGTCTGCGACACAAGGAAATATGACGGGCTCTACCCTTCGGACCATTGCCCGGTTTACGTCGATTTCACTATAAACGAGGTTCCTGAAGACGGAACATATTGCCTGAAGAACGAGAATATCTCCGTGAAGATAGGAAAGGGCGGAGATCTTTTGAGTCTGAGGAACGAGAGGACCGGGCAGGAATATGCCGCCGGCGGGTATATGTGGAGGCTTTACTATGACGCCACATACGAAAAGGAGATTCAGGTGATTCCGACACAGCAGGCTCCTCAGGTCAGTGCCGTCGGGAACAGAATCTCGGTGTTCTATCCGCAGATCACGGCGGACGGGAAGACTCTTGACATGCAGGTAAGGCTCGACATCACGTTGGAAAAGGACAAGGTCAGATACGCTTCGACCGTCTGCAACAACGAGCCTCACACCGTCATCCGTGAGTTCCAGTACCCGCTTCTCAGGGACGCGCGGCTGCCTTCCGACCATAAACTCTATACCTCGGAAGCCGGCGGAATGCTGTTCGACAACCCTCTCAAGACAATCAACAAAGTGAGCTCGTCTCCTTACAAGAAACCCGAGCAGGTGTTCAGGCAGAGGAACGTGAAATACGGAGCGAAAGTCTTCATGAACTGCTTCGGACTCTTCGGAGAGAATCAGGGGCTTTACTTCGGCTCGCACGATGACACGTTCCAGGACACATGGCACGGGCTCAGGGTCTACAGGGACGAGACCTCCGGTGAATATGACATACTCGAATTCGGATTCTACAAGTACCCTCACTGCTTCTGCGGGGAAAGCTGGGAATGCGAGGCGAACGTGATAGCGCCATATTCAGGCACATGGCACAAGGCCTCAGGAATCTACCGGGACTGGGTGGACACTTGGTGGGACCATAGGGAGACCCCTCGGTGGGTGCGCGAGATGAAGAGTTGGCAGAGGGTGATCTTCAAGCACCAGTACGGTGAGTACCTGTTCAAGTACCCAGACCTCAACGGGAAAGTGGACGCATCCGGCCAGAGCGTCGGCTGCAACGCCCTCTTCCTCTTCGGCTGGTGGGCGGAAGGAATGGACCACGGCAACCCTGACTACACTCCTGACGAGAGTCAGGGCGGAGACGAGGCTCTGAAAAAGGCCATCGCTGAGTATCAAGGCAACGGCAATCACCTTCTGCTCTACTACAACGGAAAGCTTATCGACCGAGAAAGCCGCTTCTACCGCAGCGGAATGGGGTCAAAGGTTTGCAGACACGACAACACCGGCTCGGAGATCCTTGAACGCTACAAGTTCACCGGACAGGGAACCTGGCTTGGGGAATATGACCAGAGAACCTTTGCCGTGGCCACGATGATGGATCCGAGGTGGAACGAAGTGCTCTTCTCGCTTCAGGACCGCGCGTATGGACTCGGAGCCCATAGCGTCTTTTTCGACCAGCTCGGCTACATCGAGTCGGAAAGCACGAACTGGGACACATCCCGCGAGTTCCCGGTCCCGGACACCTACGGCATCAGGAAGAGGGCGGAATGCCTGAAACTTCTGCGTGACCGCTATGCGGAAAAGGCTCCGGATTTCGCTCTCGGAGCCGAAGGTACGGTTGACGCTCTCTGCCAGTACTGTGACTACACCCACGGCTATCCTGCCAACGACGGCCCGGACAGATGGATCAATTTCTTCCGTTTCACATTCCCAGAGATTGTCTTCACGGACAGAGGGCTGAGGGACGACGAGGATGTTCCGCGTCACGTGAACAACACCATACTCGACGGTCAGCGCAACGACATCGAAATCTGGCGCTGCAGAGGAATCATCGCCGACACTCCTGTGTATCAGGCATATCTTGCGCAGGCCAACGCCATCAAGGAGCATTTCAAGGACTGTCTGCTGCTTGGACGCTACAATGACACTCTCGGATTCTCCAGCAGCAACGCCGAAGTCGACGCCCGCTCATTCATCGCGGAAGACGGAAAGATGGCTGTGGTTGTCGCCAACCAGCGGACCGGGAAACCGCGCACCCTCAGCACAAAGATCGATGTGCCGGGCTACAGGTTCGTGGAAGCGATGGCCACTGGTTCGGCGAAGGTCAACGGAACAAAGGCCACACTCGGTCAGTTCGACCTTGCGGTCATGTTATTTGAAAAACGATGATTATGAAAAACAGCAAGTGGTACAAATGGGAGGTGCTGCTCATCCTATGGATGGCGTACCTCCTAAACCAAGGTGACAGGCAGGTGTTCAACACAGTGCTGCCGGCGATACGTGACGCCCTGAACCTGACGGACACATCGGTCGGGCTCATCGCGACGATATTCAATCTCTTCTACGCCATCATGGTGCCGGTCGGGGGTTGGGCGGGCGACCGTTTCAGCCGCAAATGGGTGACAACCGCCAGCATAATCTTCTGGAGTGTGGCGACGATGTTCACAGGACTCGCGACAAGCTTCTTCTGGCTGGTGATTCTCCGCTCTGTGGCGACCGGTGGCGGTGAGGCCATGTTCGGCCCGGCCAACTACTCCCTTTTGGGACAATACCACACAGACACGAGGGCAAGGGCTATGTCCATCCACCAGACCGCGTACTATGTCGGTGTTATACTCGCCGGCTGGCTGGCCGGAGTCATCGCAGACTCTCTCGGGTGGAAATATTCATTCATCATCTTCGGCGCGGCCGGAGTGGTTTGGGGTGCGGTCATGATCCTGAGACTCAAGGATAAGAAGGAGGAGCCGCAGACCTCTGACGGGATTGTTGAGGCTCAGACAGCCGCCAAGGCCGATGCCTCAGCGTCCAAGCCGGGCTTCTTCGACGGATTCAAGACTGTCTTCACCACCCCGACCGCACTGATGCTCACGATCGGATTCAGCTGCTTCATATTCGTGATCACAGGGTATATGACTTGGGTTCCGGCTTACCTTCAGGAGGAATTCGGGCAAAATCAGGCCGCGGCTGGTTTCAATTCGATGTTCTACACCTACGTGGCCGCATTTGCCGGGGTACTGATCGCCGGCGCCGTCTCTGACAGGCTGGCGGCTCGGAATCCGTCCCTCAGGATGGTTCTTCAGGGCATCGGACTCATCGGAGGCGCTGTCTTCCTGTTCTTCATGGGCGGCAAGTCATCCCTTTGGCTCGTTTATCTGATGTTCGCCGGGTGGGGCTTCTTCCGCGCATTCTTCGACGGAAACCTTTACGCTGTCCTCTATGACGTCACTCCGGAAAGGCTTCACGCATCCTGCTCAAGCGCCATGATCATGACCGGATTCGCAGTCGGCGCGCTTGCTCCGGTGGTTCTCGGAGCCTTGAAACAGAGCCTTGGAAGCCTCTCCGCGACATTCCCTATCCTCGCCGTGATCTGGCTTGCGGCAGGCATAGTCACACTGATAGTTGCAAAAATGTGTTACAATAAGGATTTCAATAAATTAAGATAATATTATGGAAAAGTGTCAAAAAGACCGTAAGGCCAAAGCGGGGCTCCTGCTCATAGCGTCACCGCGTTTCAAGAATCTCAGCGGACCAAAGCGCGGGACATACGGTGAACGCAAGGAAATTGCGGTAAGAGACATAAAAGCCTCGATGGATTTTCTGGACATTGTCGATCCGGGCATAGTTTACGAAAGGGAAGACGCCCGGAAAGCGATGGATCTCTTCTACGACGAGAAGGTCGATTTCATCTACGCCGAGTTCCTCTCATGGAGCGAGGATTTCGCATGGATCAGGTTCCTCCGCGACTGTCCGGACATCCCGATGATATTCTGCAATGTGGCCAAGCCCAAGATGACGTTCGAGACCACACTTGACGAGGACGATTTTGTCGACTATCTCTGCGCCGGAACCCTCGTGGGCTCTCTTGAGGGCTCGGGAAGTGTGCGCCGTGTTCCGAGAAAGAATGTCAAGACAGTGATGGGCACGCGCGAGCAGATCACTGAAAAGGTCAGGACGTTCGCGAAGGCCGCCAAGACACGGACCATTCTCCGCGACTCCAATGTCGGACTGATGGCCAATATGAACGAGGCCATGTGGAGCACGTACATAGACAACTACGACCTCTTCACAAAGATAGGACCCGAAATCCACTATCTCCCGTACAGCGACTACGGAACCGAAATCGAGAATCTCAGCGACTCGGAGGTCAAGGAATATGCCGACGAACTCACGTCAAAATACCGGATGATGGATGATGTTGAATATGACAAGTTCATAGGATGCGTGAAGGCCACCCTGGGTATAAAGAAACTCGCCGAGAAGAACGACATCGACTGCTATGTCTACAACGACATCGACCAGGCGACGTTCCGCATCGCCGGATGCCGGGCTGGATTCTATCCGCAGTGGTTCAACGAGCATCTCAGCGTTCTCGTTCCCGAGGCTGACATCGCCGCCGGTCTCATCACTTACATCATGAAGCTCATCAGCGGAAAGAATGTGAACTTCATCGAGCCTTTCCACATCGAGGATGACTTCGGAACCTTCGCCGGAGGACATGCCGGCCCTAACGACCACAACGACCCTAAGTGGCAGGACAACGTCATCATCGCGCGTGACGTGCGGTTCGCCAAGACCAGTTGGAAATATGCCGGGGCTCCGTTCGCATGGAACCGGTTCAGCCCGGGGATGAAGACCGTGGCCGGACTCTATGAGGAGGACGGGAAGTACAAGATGATCACCTTCCAGGCCGAAAGCCTTCCGGGAGAGCATCTGCTTGCGACCTACAGCCACAGCATATTCCGTCCGGTTGTTCCGGTGAAGGAACTTTTCGAACGTATCCTCCGGATCGGAGCCACACAGCACTATGCCATTGTCGACGGTGACATCCGTGCGGAACTTGAGGACTTCGCGGAGATCATGGGCTTTGAATTTTACAATATCAAATAAATAAACAGCAGGAATACATGAGTTTTATGTACAACCCGTTCCCTTACGATGACCCGAAACCGGTCAATCGTCCGGAACTTTCAGAAAAGACAGTAGGCGCCATCTGCTCAGGCGCTCCGATGGCGGCCAGGAAATTTGTCGCGACAATCGCAGGACAGGCGAGAAAAGAAGGTGTTGTGGTGGCTCTCGACGGCTACACAACAGCGAACTGGACAGTTTTCATCAATCTCCTCGCAAGGGAGCTTACCATACTCGGACTTGAATGGGAAACAATCGACTCCAACAAGTCCACCCTCAAGGACGGGAAGGACATCGACGCGATGATCGACCCGCTTCTCATCTGGGACACCAAGATCGACCCTACGCTGCTCTACGGCAAAATCTACAAGGGCGGCTACAAAGGACTGCTCGACGAGGAAAAGGTTGGAATATTCAGAAAGACAGTGCCGGCCGCCAAGGCTCCAGGCAAGGTTGTGATTGTCTATGGCTACGGCTGCCTCATCCCTGAACTGCGCGACCTTTACGATGTCAAATGCTTCTTTGACCTCACGCCGAAGACCTCGATGCTCAGGATCAGGCGGGGGGAATATTCAAACCTCGGCAAGGAGCGCCCTGATGCCATCAACCGTGTCATCCGCAGATGCTACTATTGCGATTTCGAGAACGCCGTGCATAACCGCAAGGAACTATGGGACAACAACGTGCCGGACTGGTATTTCATCGACAGCGATCCTGGAAAACTCCAGATGATGCCGTTCTCGGCGTTCGCCGACATCTGCGCCCAACTCGTGAAATACCCGTTCCGGGCCAAGCCGTGTTACCTCGAAGGTGTGTGGGGAGGAACATACATGAAGAAACTCCGCAACCTGCCGAAGGAGATGAGGAACGCCGCCTGGGTGTTCGATTTCATCCCGATGGAGGTCAGCGTGCTTGTCAAGGCGGGAGAAGAACTGCTCGACATAAACTACTGCTCTTTCGTCCACAAGGAGGGTATCAACCTGATGGGTGAGGACTGCGTGAAGAAGTACCAAGGCTACTTCCCTATCCGCTTCAACTGGGATGACAGCTATCATTCAACCGGGAATATGTCCATCCAGTGCCACTCGGGCGGAAAATTCAACATCGAGAACTACAATGAGTTCGGCCGTCAGGACGAGAGCTATTATGTGGTCGTGACCGGACACGAGGCGAAGACCTTCATCGGATTCCGCGACGATGCCGACATCCCACAGTTCTTCAAAGAAATCGAGGCCGCCGACACCGAGCACAAGCCATGTGACTACATGAAATACGTCAGCTATGAGGAATCCGTCCCGGGTCTTCAGGTGATGCTTCCTGCCGGAACAATCCACTCCAGCGGACGCAACCAGGTCATCCTTGAGATCGGCTCCCTTACCATCGGCAGCTACACCTACAAGATGTACGACTACCTTCGCCTTGACTTCGACGGCAAGCAGCGTCCTATCCACACCCACCTCGGTGAGCTGAACGTGCGCCAGGACCGCAGGACATCGGTGATCCACGATCCTCAGAGTCCTGAATACATTGTCCAGAAGCCACGTCTGGATGCCAGCGGTGACGGTTGGGAGGAATATATTCTCGGAGAGAATCCGCAGATGTACATCTCGCTCCGCCGTCTCGAATTCGAGAACAGGTGCGAACAGGACACAAAGGGCGAGAAATTCCACGTCCTCACACTCGTGGACGGTGAGAAAGTGCGTGTGCGCAGTGTGGAACACCCTGAACGCCACTTCGACATGGAATTCATGGAAATCGTGTGCGTTCCCGCCGACATGGGCAGGTACGTCATCGAGAACCTTGGAAAGGAACCGATACGCATCCACAAGACTTGTCTTCGAGATGGCTACCAGAACGATCCTGCTTGACATAGGAGGAACATTCATCAAATGCTCCGACGGGCGGGAAATCCCGATTGACTCGGCTGGCCCGAGGGAGGAGATTGTCTCTTCCCTCAGGCAGGCGGTCAAGGACTATGACGCGGCGTCCGTGGCCATTCCGGGGCCGTTCAGATACTCGGACGGAACATTCCTGATGAAGCATAAGTTCGCGTCAGTCTATGGAGAAAGGTTTCAGGACCTTGCCGGGCTTGAGACGTGCAGTTTCTCGCACGATGTGAACGTGATGCTTCTCGGGGAGCTCTGGTTGACCAAACGCGAAGGGTTCGACAAGGTCGCCCTCGTCTCTCTCGGAACAGGACTCGGCTTTGCCATGGCTGTGGACGGATGTCTGCTTACCAACGAGCTTGGTTCCCCTCTCGTACCAATCTATAACCGCCCTTATCGTGACGGAATCCTTGAGGACTATGTCTCCAAGAGGGGCTTCCTTCGTGGGTATAAAGGCATTACGGTGAAAGAACTGGCAGAGAAGGCTTTCGGAGGAGATAAGGAAGCCATGGCACGGTTCGATGAATGCGGGGATATTCTCGGACAGGCGATAGCTCCGATTCTTGAAAAGATTGGCGTCAACAGATTGCTTTTAGGCGGTCAGATATCTCGTTCATACGAACTTTTCGGACACAGTCTCGAAGCGGCGCTCTCCATGGTGCCGACACTTAAGAAGATCAGTTCTGTCAGCGACATCAGCGGTGCGACATTCAACGGCCTTCGGGAACTTGCCAGCAGGTCGGCCGATGGAGAGCCCATCTGTGCGGACAGTGACACGGACAGGAGAATTCTTGAAATGCTGGCGGTATGATCATTCTGAAGAAAGAAGGACTTACGGTCGAAATCAGCGAGCCGGGTGTCGATTACAGAGGCACCCGGTTCGATTGGTTCGGTGTGTTCCACCGTATAGTCAAGGACGGCTACGTGTTCGCGGACAGATGGTCGGACATAGATGACATCTACGTCCACGATCATGTGCGCGGCCCGTCGGAGGAGTTTGTGACAGTGGATTTCAACGGCGTCGAGCCCGAAGGCACTTTCGTGAAACCGGGAGTAGGCCTTCTCCTTCGTCCCGATGACAAGCCCTACGACTGGTTCCGTCTATACCAGATTGCGGACGAAGGGCAAAGAGATGTGAATATGTCTGATTCTGAAGTTGTTTTCCGTCATATTCTTAAAGGAATATATTCTTATGAGAAAAAGATCACGCTGCTGAGTGGCGACTCGATGAGAATCTCCCACCGCCTGACATGGGAAGCCGCCGCCCAGCTTGAGGGATATTCCTACAATCACAATTTTTTCACATTCGGCGGTGTCCCTGTAGGTCAGGGGCGAAAGATTGATTTCCCTTACAAACCAACCGGAAACTGGAGGTTTGAATATGACAATGTCGCTCTCGAAGGCCACGGCATAAGGTTCGGCGCGCCGGTAGTCCCTCCATCTGTATATATGGGCGATCTGCATTCCTCGGACGGAGACACGCCATATTCATTCCGCATCAGCGAGGACGATTCTTCCGACGGCAGACCGCACAGTGTAAGTGTCCAAGGCTCAAGGCCGCTCCACCACATAGTGTTCTGGGCAAATCCACGTGTGGCCTGTGTGGAGCCTTATATGCCGATAAGACTAGACAGAGGAGAGAGCTTCGGATGGGACATCCTCTACACGTTCGAGTGAAAGATTTCTCAATCCGCAAAATAAGCATTTTTAAGGAATTGGCGTGTGATTTGTTACTAATCAGGCGCTGAAACGTTATTTTCCAGGATTAGTGATTTTCCTATAAAAAACTTTTGCATTATCGGAAAACATACCTATCTTTGCAGTGTATTAATAAACTAATACACAAAAGCGGTACCTCGATGTTTCGACAAACTCAGCAAACGCAAACTTGACGGCTGGGAAAAACGGCACGGTGGCCGAAAAGGAAACAACAGCCCTACGGGCAAAAGATAACAACCAAATGCTTATTGAACTGAAAGATGTCAACAAGACCTATCAGGGCGCGCAGCCTTTGCACGTGCTGAAGGGCATTGACCTTACCATAGAGAAAGGAGAGTTCGTCTCCATCATGGGAGCGTCGGGATCGGGGAAATCCACTCTTCTGAATATTCTTGGAATCCTGGACAACTACGATTCGGGCGAGTATCGAATAGCGGGCAACCTCATCTGGAACCTCAGCGAGACCAAAGCGGCCGAGTACCGGAACAAGATGATTGGATTCATATTCCAATCTTACAATCTGATAGGGTTCAAGACTGCGGCCGAGAATGTCGAACTGCCTCTGTTCTATCAGGGTGTCGGACGACAGAAACGGCACAAGATGGCGATGGAGTTTCTGGAAAGACTTGGCCTTAAGGAATGGGCGGACCACTATCCGAACGAGATGTCCGGAGGACAGAAGCAGAGGGTGGCGATCGCCCGGGCGCTGATCACCAAGCCGGAAATCATCCTGGCGGACGAGCCGACGGGAGCCCTTGACTCAAAGACTTCCGTGGAGATCATGAATCTTCTCCGTGAGCTTAACGAAAAAGAGAACATGACCATCATCGTGGTGACTCACGAGAGCGGGGTGGCCAACTTCACCAACCGCATCATCCACATCAAGGACGGAGTCATCGGCAAGATAGAGCAGAACATACATCACGACGCGTCACCGTTCGGCGAGGGCACAATAATGAAGTAGGCCATGAGGGATCTGTTTGATGAAATCTGGAGCGACATCCGGCGAAACAAGCTCCGTACGGCATTGACCGGCTTCGCCGTGGCATGGGGAATATTCATGCTCATCTTTCTGCTGGGAGCGGGAAATGGCCTGATCCACGCCCTCGAGAGCAACAACAACGACTACATGACCAACACGATGAACGTCTGGGGAGGCCGAACCAATAAAGCCTACAAAGGAATGCAGGAAGGCCGGCGGATAAAACTGAACGACAAGGATGTGGAAATCACTCTTGGTCCTGATTTCTCAGACAAAGTGGAGGAAGCCGGGACAATCCTCTTCCAATCCAGCGTCACGGCGAGCCATGGCAAGGAATATATTGTCAGGCAACTTACAGGTGTAAGCCCCGAGCATTTCAGGGTCAATAAGATAGACTTGATGTTCGGCCGCCCGATCAACGATGTGGACATCAAGGAGAAGCGCAGGGTCATCGTTATTGACAGCAACGATGCGAGAGAGCTGCTCGGCGTAGACGGAGAAAGGGAAACCGGACTAAGCGCCATGCAAAAGGCGGAAAAGGCCAAGGCGTTGATCGGAGAGTATGTCAAGATCGGGACTTCTATGTATCAGGTGATCGGCATCACCCGACCGAACAATCAGGGTTACGTTAATATATACACCCCGATCACGACACTAAGGACAATCTACAACCGTGGACAGGACATTGATGAATATTATTTCTCTTTCCACGGTCTGAAGACGATAGAGGCAAACGAGGCCTTCGAAGACAAATTACGGACGGCTCTCAGTAAGAACCATGACGCCGCTCCGGACGACAAGGGCGCCATTGGAATATGGAACCTCTTCACAATGAACATGCAGATGGGGAAAGGAATGTCCATGATCCGCACGGCTCTCTGGATCATCGGAATCTTGACATTGCTGAGCGGCATCGTTGGTGTCTCGAACATCATGCTGATCTCCGTCAAGGAGCGAACGCACGAGTTTGGAATCAGGAAGGCGATCGGTGCGAGCCCTTGGGCCATCCTGAAACTGATCATCTCGGAAAGCATCATCATCACGGCGTTCTTCGGCTATGTGGGTATGGTGCTCGGAGTTCTGGCCAACGAGTGGCTCGATCATATTTCCGGAAATATGGTGATGGATTTTGGCCTGTTCCAGCAGACGGTGTTCAAAGACCCGACTGTCGGCCTCAACGTCTGCTTCGGAGCCACGATCCTGCTGATCATCGCCGGCACCCTCGCCGGCCTCGCCCCCGCCCGCAAAGCCGCCAAGGTCCGCCCCATCGAAGCCCTCCGCAGCGAATGACGAATATATTAATTGAATATTCAGATGATTATTTTTGACATAGACAGATTTAAGGAGATTATAGACACGCTGACCCGCAACAAGGGCCGGAGCCTGCTTACGGGGTTCGGAGTGTTCTGGGGAATATTCATGCTGCTGTTTCTGCTGGGAGGCGGAGACGGGTTCAAGGTAATGCTGAACCAGCAGATGGGAGGGTTCGCTTCCAATTCGGCGATGATCTGGTCCCAGAACACCACAAAACCTTATAAAGGCTTCAACAAGGGTAGATACTGGGAAATGAACATCAAGGATGTGGACATCCTTAAGGAGAAGGTTCCCGAACTGGATGTTGTTTCCCCTCAATGCTTCAGCTGGTCCAGAGGTGACGCCACCTACGGAGAAAGATCCTCAAGGTGCAATGTCAAAGGGCTGAAAGCTGATTTCGCCAAGATAGAGACACCGACGATAGTTTACGGTCGATATATCAACGAGATGGACGTGGCGCAGAAACGCAAGGTCTGCGTGATCGGGAAACAGGTTTATGAAAACCTCTACCCCAAGGGAGTGGATCCGTGCGGAACCAGAATCAAGATCGGCCCGGCATATTACCAGGTTATCGGAGTTGACTACAACGAACACAGTGTCATCAGTTTCGGAGGCAGACAGACCGAAGCGATTGTTATTCCGATTTCGGTTGTCCAGTCGGTCTACAATATGGGAGACAAGGTGCAGATCATGGCGGTGACCGCAAAGGAGGGAGTCGTGATGAGCGACATAATCCCTAAAATCAGGAAGGCTGTCGCAGGTAACCACTACATCGATCCGACCGATGAGCAGGCTGTCAGCGTCCTCAACACCGAGATGTTCTACATGATGGTGGACAGCCTCTTCAAGGGTGTGAACTTTTTGATCTGGCTGATCGGAATCGGAACCCTTCTGGCCGGTATCATCGGAGTCTCGAACATCATGATGGTCACCGTTCGGGAGCGCACAACCGAAATAGGAATCCGCCGGGCCATCGGGGCCACTCCCAAGATGATTCTCTCGCAGATTATCTGGGAAAGCATCCTCCTGACAGCCGTGGCCGGAATGCTCGGTCTGCTGTTCTCGGTGCTTATCCTGCAAGGATTGGAACTGGCGTTCACAACGGACGGCATCCTTCAGGCACCGTTCCAGATCAGCTTCTGGACAGCCGTCGGGACTCTTGCCGGGTTGATGGTTCTAGGAGTTGTGGCTGGACTCGCACCGGCCGGCAGGGCTATGAGCATCAAGCCGGTGGATGCCATGAGAGACGAGTAAACATATTCAGAAATAATAAGTTAAAAATATGAAAAAGTATTTCAAGTACATTCTGTTCGCCGCCGTCATTCTGGTGTTCGCCGGCACATTCTTCTTCCTCTGGAAAAAGTCCCGTCCGCAAGAAATCCGCTACGAGGAACTTTCCGCCGAGATCGCCGACATCAAAAAGACCACCCTCATAACAGGCACCATCGAGCCGCGCGACGAGGTGAACATCAAGCCGCAGATCAGCGGCATCATCTCCGAGATCTACAAGGAGGCCGGAGATCATGTCAAAGAGGGCGAGGTGATCGCCAAAGTCAAGGTCATCCCTGAGATGGGATCTCTAAGCTCGGCGCAAAGCCGTCTGCGCATCGCCGAATTGAATCTGGAACAGGCAGAGACCAACTTCGGCAGAGAGAAGGCTCTCTACGACAAGCAGTTGGTGAGTGCCGAGGAATATGACCAAGTGCGTCAGGCTCTCGATCAGGCAAAGGAGGAGAAAGAGGCGGCCGAGGAGTCCTTGGAGGTTGTACGTGACGGTGTGTCAAAGCGCAATGCCACGGCCAGCTCAACCCTGATCCGCTCGACGATCACCGGTCTGATTCTGGACGTGCCTGTAAAGGTCGGCAACTCGGTGATCCAGAGCAACACTTTCAACGACGGGACGACCATCGCAACCGTGGCCGACATGAGCGACCTGATCTTCAAAGGCAATCTGGACGAGACCGAGGTCGGCAAAGTTGAAGAAGGCACGGAGATGAAGATCACCATCGGCGCGGTGCAAGGCGTGGAAATGGACGCTGTCCTTGAATATATTTCCCCGAAGGCCGTGCAGAACAACGGTGCCAACCAGTTCGAGATCAAGGCCAGGGTCAGCCAGCTTGACAGCGTGAAAATCCGTTCGGGCTACAGCGCCAACGCAGAGATCACACTTGAGCACGTTGATTCAGTTCTGGCTGTACCTGAGGCAGCTATTTCCTTCGAGAAGGATTCCACATTCGTCTATCTGGCCGAAGGAAACGGACAGTACAAACGTCGGCCGGTGACCACAGGCCTCAGTGACGGTGTCAAGATTGAGGTGAAGAGCGGACTGAGCAAGGATCAGAAAGTTCGCGGAAACCAGATATTCACAGACAAGAAATAACGTTATGAAGAGAGTATATTCATTGATTGCGTTGGGGTTGGTGACAGCCGGGCTTTACGCGCGGGACAGAGGGCCGTGGACGCTTCAGGACTGCATCGAGCATGCGCTTGAGAACAACATCTCGCTCAAGCAGCAGGAGATTCAGGTCAAGCAGCAGGAAATCCAGCTGAACACATCCAGGAACAGCCGTCTGCCGGATGTGAGCGCCAGCGCCAGCGAGAATTTCTCGTTCGGACGAGGATTGACCGCCGACAACACGTACTCCAACACGAACACGACCAGCACGGGTGTCAGTCTCGGAGCCTCGGTTCCGGTGTTCCAAGGGCTGAGGATAAACAACTCTATCAAATACAACGAACTGAATCTCAAGGCTGTGACGGCGGATTTCCAAAAGGCCCGCGAGGATATCAGCGTGGCCGTGGCTCAGGCTTACGTGCAGATTCTCTACAACATGGAGCTGCTGGATGTGGCCCGCAATCAGGTCGGCATCGACTCGCTTCAGGTCGAAAGGCTTTCGGCCATGGAGGCCAGCGGCAAGGCCAGCAAGGTTCAAGTGGCGCAGCAGAAAGCGGCGTTGGGACAGAGCCGCCTTGCCGAGACACAGGCAGCCAACAGTTTAAGATTGTCCTTGCTGGATCTCAGCCAGTTGCTGGAACTCCCAGACATTGAAGGGTTTTCGATAGTCCGGCCTTCGGTTTCGGTTGAAGGGTTGCTTTTGAGTGATCCGGAGGACATTTATGCCCAGGCGGTTTCATGCAAGCCTTCGATCCAAGCCGAGCAATTCCGGTTGGACGCCACTGAATATTCAATAAAGAACGCCAAGGGGGCGCGTCTGCCTTCTCTGATGGCAAGCGGTGGCCTTGGAACCAACTACTACACGATGAGCAGCCATTCCAGCAATCCGTTCGCCGACCAGATCAAGAACAATTTCAGCCAGTATCTGGGCATCAGCCTCAGCATTCCAATCTTCTCTGGCTTCCAGACCAGAAACCAGATCCGTTCCGCCGAGCTTTCGAGAACGAATCAGATGTTGCAGTTGGAGAACAGCAAGAAAAGTCTCTACAAGGAGATCCAGCAGGCCTACTACAACGCGGTGGCAGCTCAAGAGAAGTTCCGCTCAAGCCTCGATGCCGATGCCAGCGCCAAGGAGTCGTACGAACTCGTGCTTGCGAAGTACGAGAACGGCAAGGCCAACATCACGGAGTTCAACGAGACCCGCGACAGTTTCATGGAATCAGAATCAAATCTTGCACGAGCCCGCTACGAGTTCCTGTTCTCGGCCAAGCTGCTGGATTTTTACCGAGGCCAGAAACTGCTTTTCTAGACAAACGGATCCGGTTCAGGAGCATTCTTGTCGTAGGAAAGCACAATGGCGTTGCCGGATAGAATGTCGTAGCCATGATCGGCGAGGCTCTGAAGTTCAAACTCTCCTGGATAGACCTCAACAGGAGCTATGAACTCCACTCTCCGACGGATTCCCTCAACGATGTCTTGCCCGTAGGCTCCCCCACCCGTCAGCAGGATCACATCCACCTTTCCGGAAACATCCGCTGCCTCTGACGCGACATACTTGGCTATATTAAGGACAAACGCCTCCATCCAGACTTTCGCTCGGATGTCGCCGCCATCTCTCATACGGATGACTTCCTTAAGGTCATTTGTGCCGAAAAACGCAACGGCTCCTCCATGCCCCATCAGTTTCTTCTTGATCTCGGCTTTTGAATATTCACCACTGAAGCAAAGGTCTACCAATTGGAAACCAGGGCAAGAACCCACCCGCTCCGGGGTGAACGGCCCGTCCCCTCCCACTCCGTTGTTGGAATCTATCACCTTCCCGTTCCTGTGAAGGGTGACCGTGATTCCGCCACCGATATGGGCGACAATCGCAGTGATGTCATTATGAATATGCCCGTGATCCCTGAGGTAGCGTCTGACCACCGCCCTGGAGTTCAAAGCATGGAAAAACGGCCTTCTCTGAAACTCCGGCAGACCACCCACACGGCACTCAGGGAGCATCTCGTCTGCCATGGGTGGATCGGCAATATAGGCCTTGCAAGCCCCGAATGGCATCCCAACCCCTCTTGCAAGGTTCTTTTCCGTCACTTCTTTCGCTAAATCGTCAGCAATGATGGCACTCAGATTGCATGCGTGACGCCCGTACTTGCAACTACGCAGCACCTCTCTCATGTCCTCGTTCACCGAATATATCCCCGTGACAACAGGATAGAAAAGCCCGCCGCGAGCCATGATGATGTCGATGTCTTGAGCATGGATTCCCCGCCCACGCATAAAAATTCGCAAGTCATCACGCCGCAAGGTCTCCTGTTCCATCACATCCTTGAATCGCGACAGATCCTCGGCGCGATGCTGCAGGTTCTCTTCAAACGCCAGTTCTCCGTCAATGAAATACCCTATCTTCGTTGATGTCGATCCAGTGTCGATCGCCAGCAACCGTCCTTTTTGTCTTGTCATGTCCGTTTCGTTTTTTATAGTCATTGACCAAGCCGTCAAGTTACTTTTGGGGCGACTTGTCAATCCACCATATTACCTGACAAATTTAAAGGACGGTTTTCACTAAACGAAAAATAAGTGGCAGTCCCAAAATCTCTATCGCAAACCTGCGGAATCCGTTGCGAAATTCCGAATATGTCGGTGAAATCATATATTCAGAGCCCTTGAGGGCAAGCAAAGAAATCCATGACTCCAATAGATATATAGAAAGACGGCGGCCGGAATACGGTCGCCGTCTTTTGTTGTATGGACTGAAAGCAGGATTATTTCTTGAAGTACATGCTTTCTTTGTTGTCTCCGTTGTAGTTGGCCTGATAGATCACATCATAGCTGCCTGCGATGGAAGCCTTGTCTGTCGAAGTGGCCTTCGGAATCGAGATTCCGCAGATGTAGTACTTGCCGTTGCTGGTCTTCTGTCCGGCGCCAAAGTACTGGTACTTCAGAGTCTTCAAATCCTCGCTGACAGTGAACCAGAGCCACTCGTAGTTGGAATCTGAGAAGGCCTTGTCACCAGGAGCGAAGTTGTAGTTGCCCCAACCGTTGCCACCTGAGCATTCAGGAATATATGTGCAGAACTTTCCGTCAGCGGCTTTCTGTGCGGCGCGGCGGTCAAAGAATATACCGAATTTGACTGTCCTTTCATTGTAGTCAATCTCGACACAAGCATCCAGAACTGAATCAAGATAGAGTCCCTTGATGCCGAGATTGTTGGTGTGCTCCTTGCCGGCAGCGTCCTTCAGAGTCTCTTTCTGACGCGGCTCGCCGAACGTGACAACAGTCTTGTCCGCATTGGTGTTGCCCTTGCCCAGTGTCTTGTTAGGGTCAAATAATTTTGAGTAGAGCGTCCAGCTTCCCTTGAAGTCGTTGACGCCGATCTGGGTGAAGATGTAGGTGTGTCCGTTGTCAAGCACAACCTTTCCGATAATAGTGTTATTATACGTCCAGTTTAGGAATATCCATCAAAGTCTCGATTCAATTCAACAGTTTCCCTATGACGGTTTGTTATGATGGCTACCAAAGTGCGAAAAGGATTGCGTTGGCCAAAAATCAAAGTTGTTTTATCAAATATTCGCTTAAAGTTTAGGAGTGTTCCTATATTTTTGTAATGAGGATGTCTTTGCATTGACAACGTCATTGTTAATTGATAATTAATTATACATTTGTTTTTACTAAACTGGACGATTAGCAAAATCATAACACCATTATTAAAAAACAGTTTATGGGTAAACGATTAATTACGATCCTGCTTGTGCTTCTGACAGTCGGAACACAGGCATTCGCCCAGTCCTCCGTTTCCGGAAAGGTCACGGACAAGACTGGAGAACCTCTGGTCGGTGCCGGTGTTCTCGTCAAGGGAACCACGAGCGGCACAACTACTGACCTCGACGGAAAGTTCAGCCTCCAAGGGCTAAAGCAAAACGCCGTCCTCGTCTTCTCCTCCATCGGCTATGAGACTCAGGAAGTCACAGTCGGCAATCAGACGGTGATAAATGTCACCCTCAACGAAGAGGCCGAATTCCTCAACGATGTGGTTGTCGTGGCTTACGGTACCGCTAAGAAAAGAGATCTCACCGGTGCGATGTCCTCAATCAAAGGCGACAACATCAAGGCACAGAGTGTGTCATCAGTCTCCCGCGCTCTTGAGGGTGCGGCTCCAGGTATCCAGCTGTCTTCAGTTGACGGCCAGCCAGGTCTCGATATGGCCATCCGCGTCCGTGGAGCCTCATCTACCTCCGATGGTTCCGCAGTGGCACTCGTGGTGATCGATGGAGTTCCGGCTCAGACATCCAACCCTCTTTCCACCATCAACCCTTCCGACATTGAGAGCATCTCAGTGCTCAAGGACGCTGCCTCAACTGCGCTATACGGATCACGTGGTGCCAACGGTGTCATCCTCATCAACACCAAGAAAGGTAGCGAAGGGAAGACACAGGTGACTTTCGACACCCGCGTCGGTTGGAATAGCGTGGGACAGTTCAACATGTCCAACATGACCGATGCTTCCGACATTTATGAATATGCCTGGTTGTCGATCTATAACTCTTACCGCTACGGTGTTGACGGAACAGGCAGACCTGGCGTTGATGAGAACGGAATTCCTTACACCAACTTCCAGAATCCTAACTACACACACGAGCAGGCTGCCGAGTTCGCTTCGCAGCATCTTTTCAACTATGTGAACAGTGAGACGAACTTCCAGCGCAACTCTCTCAACAACGCTCTCGTGTATGATGTTCCTGGCGCAAGGTATGTGTTCTCTGGAGGTACCGGCAACTCACGTTCCTCCACAATGATGGACGCTTACCTTGTAAACACAGACGGCAAGCTCAATCCTGACGCGAAGTACTTCCTCCCTAAGGACAGCAAGTACAACAGCCTCTTTGACACCGCTTTCCGTCAGGAGTACAACGCCTCCCTCAAGGGCGGTACTGAGAAACTGAACTATTTCGCATCCTTGGGATACACTTCTGATCCGTCCTACATCCCTACCTCATCTTTCGAGCGCTACAACGGACGTGTAAGCGTGAACGCCCAGCCACTTAAGTGGCTTAAGTTCGGAAGCAACATCGGCTACACCCGCACCACCACCAATGAGATGGCGACCCGTTGGGGACGTAACGCCGGTTCAGCCGGAGGAAACGTGTTCCGCTATGTGAACGGTACCTCATCCCTGATCTCCATCTATATGCTTGATGAGAACCACAACTATGTCTATGACTCCGAAGGCAACAGGCTCGAGAATGTGACAAACAAAACAGAGACTTATTCTCCTCTTGGTCCTACCACAGGAAACGCATTCGGAAAGGGCGTTCATTCTGAATTTGACAAGAACAAGAACGAGACCATCCGCAGCATTTTCACAACCAGATCCTACGCTCAGGTTCTCTTCACCAAGGATCTCAACCTTCTTGTCAACTTCAGCTATGACTCAGACGACACCGATTATCTCCGCTACCGCGCCGCAGGCACATATAATGGAGGCACTAACGGTGGTCTCAACAAGACACTCACCAACAGGTTCATCCTCAACAACCAAATCCTCCTCAACTACTCACATGACTTCAGGAGCGGTCACCACGTGGATGCCCTGCTCGGTCACGAGTGGAACCACGACAAGTACCATTCAGTACTCTATGCTTCAGGTTATGAGCTCATCCCTGGTTGGATTTCCGGCGGCAACTTCATCGGACGCTACACCAGCGGCGGAACAACTCTTTCAGGCTCACCAAGCTGGAGCCAGTATGAGGTGAACATGGAGTCCTACATCGGACGAGTGAACTACAACTATGACGAGAAATATTACTTGAGCGCATCAATCCGTAGGGACGGTTCTTCCAAGTTCATGAACAACAAGTGGGGAACATTTGGCTCTGTCGGAGCAAGCTGGGTGATTTCAAGAGAAGGATTCATGTCGGCTACAAGCTCTTGGCTCGACTTCCTCAAGGTACGCGGAAGCTATGGTGTCCTCGGTAACTCAAATGGTATCGGCAGCTATACAAACCACACATGGTCTTATTCAGCCACCTCGTATCAGCAAGCCACAAACGGTACCGGTATTCCTGCCGGCTACAAACTTAGCAGTGGCGCGCTCGTTAACGATCAGCTCACGTGGGAGAAGAACAGGGAATTTGACCTCGGTCTTGACTTCGGAGTATTGGGGCGCAGGATCAACGGATCTATTGATTTTTACAACCACGTTACTCCTAACGCTTTCTACAGCGCCAACTACTCAGCTCTCGCCGGATCCGGTAGTGAGACGCTCCAGCAGAACGCGGCGGTTCTCCGCAACCGTGGATTGGAGCTTGAGCTCAGTTTCGACATCATCCGCACAGATGACATGACTTTGAACTTCACCACCAACGGAACCCATTACAGAACAACTTTGATTGAAGTTCCGGAAGAGAATATTCCTGACAACACAAACCTTGACCTTCCTCAAGGCACATGGCAGGCAGGCGTAGGCTCATTCTCCGCCTCTGGAGCAGGAGGCGCCAGCATCGGTTATCTCCGTGGAGAAGGCCGTGACTGGTACAACATCTATCTGTACAAGTACGCCGGTGTTGATAAGGAATCCGGTCTTCCGATGTACTGGCACCGCGTCACCAACGCAGACCTCGGTCTCAATGACGATGGTACGGCCAGATCTGCTGGATATGATCACAACGGTCGCTACAAGGATTTGAAGGCAGGCGAGAATGTGAAGACTCTTGTCAGCTCTGACGCCTCACTCTACGAGATGGGCAGCGCCACGCCTGACTGGATCGGTGGTTTCAACATCAATTTCCGCTACAAGAATTTCGACATCTCCACACAGTTCGCCTATCAGCTCGGCGGCAAGTTCTTCAGCACGGAGTACGGCAACGGTCTTTACGACAGCGGTTATGTCTCAGCGGTTTCAGAGCAGAAATCAACTGATCTTATCGGCAGCACTTTCACAGAGAATAACACCTCGGCTTACTTCCCGATGCAATGGTGGAACACTGACTACTACAATGGTTCAACTTTCGGCTCTTGGAAGTACACTGACATGGCTCTCTTCAGCGCGTCTTATCTGAAGTGCAAGAACATCACCATCGGTTACACTCTTCCTAAGAAGATCCTCAATGCGATAAAGGCAAGCGCTATCCGCGTCTATGCTTCCGCAGACAATCTTTTCTATGTCTCAGCAAAGAAGGGTGTGGATCCGTCGATGTCCATTCTGGGTGGTTTCGAAGTTGGACAGTATGTCTATCCTTCTATGAGGACAATCTCACTCGGAGCTAACATAACATTCTAAAACACGGTTTGAAATGAACAAGATTAAAACAATAGCCGCATTCGCGGCAGCATCACTTCTGGCATTCCAGTCTTGCTCTGACATGCTGGATGTCACAAACCCGAACTCGCTGAACGACGACCAGATCAGGGAATTGCTCGCGAGTTCCGATGAGACAAAGGTGAACGCCACTCTTGAGGCTATCGGCTCAGGCCTTGAGGCGTACATCTGTCTGGCTCACGAAAAGTTGTCGGGTGGTTTCTCCAATGCCTACGCCAATGAGTTCTCAGTCCATCTTTCCCGTAATGTGGCGTGTGAGAACATGATCTATGGCGATGTCGCGAATTCCATCACAGATGGATGGGCAAGCTACTACAATCACACTTTCAATGCGGCGGAAAAGAATGAGAACGCTAGTTGCTATGGATGGTGGTACAGCTCATCTTACATAATCGCACAGGCGAACAAGGCTGCGACCTACCTCACAGACGAGGTGGCGACCTCCCCTAACGCGCTTCCAGCAGTGAAGACCTATGCCGCGCAGGCCAAGACACTCCGCGCTTATGGTTACCTCCAGCTCATGGAACGCTTCCGCAAGGCCTACAAGTACGGCGGCAGCGAGCAGCAGGGCATGCCTATTTACACCAAATATGCCTACAATACCCCTGTGGCACCTAGCACAGCGCAGGAGACATGGGAGTGGATCATCAAGGAACTTGAGGACGCAGGTTCATACTTTGCGGCCGGGAAGAACAGTGCAACTGACGGTTACACAACAGTCAACCCGACAGACCTTACAACATTCTACGACATCGACCGCACCTTGTCAGACTTTTTCCTTGCCCGCGCTTGCTTGGACTATGGTGAGTACGACAAGGCAATCGCTGCCTGCCAGCGTATCTTGGCGAAGTACCCAACCCTCATCGACGAAGCTCACTATGGCGTTCAGACCAGCCGTCTTGACGACATTGCCACACCGCTGGATGACAGCTGGAAGAAGGGCAAGGATGAAGTCAGGAATGACGATAATGCATTCCTGAGCATTCCAAGCAACCCAGAGGTGCTCTTCGGCTGGACAAGTGAGAGCAACCTCTATTCGTGGAACAACCTCAACAGCCTAAAAGCCGGAAACAGCAAGAGCGGTCTCTTCCAGATCAGTGAGAGTCTTTACAACAAGATTGACGACAACGACTACCGTAAGGGCATCTTCGCGGATCACGAGGTTGAAAGCTACCCTTACTTCACAGACAATGGCCATGCGGCGAGCACGCTCCTCAAATACACCAATCTTAAGTGGGGAGCTACGATCTGCCAGAATGCCGATGAGCGTACATACACCAACATCAGCTCAGACCAAATCATATTCCGTTCTTCAGAGGTTCTCCTTATGCTGGCTGAGGCTCAGTACCAAGCCGGCAAGGAAGCTGACGCGAAGACTACCCTCAACAAACTCCTCGCAGCACGTACCAAGTCTGGGGCCACAACCCTTACATGCGACAATTATAAGGGTGGTCTCGGCACCTGGGAGCAGATCCAGCTTCAGTGGCAGATCGAGATGTGGGGTGAGAACGGTCTTGACTACTATTGCCACAAACGTTGGAACACCGACGCTGTCCGTCAGGGTGGAAACCACTGGAAGGATTACACATGGAAGGTTGAAGACATGGAGTGGCAGATCCCTCAAAAGGAACTCTCGACTAACTCACATTGGAACAAGTAATACAAAAGGCATTCAATATGAAAAAGATATTTTTGATCCTTTCCACCATTATGGCTATGACAGCGGCCGTTTCCTGCAAAGATACGGACGAGACTGAACTCATAGTCACCACAGGGGTGACTCTTAGTGCTACTGAGGTGTCTATATTCCCTGGAGAGCAGGTTGAACTTAAGGCTGCCCTTACTCCTGACAATTGTACAAGCTCTTATAAGACTTGGGCCTCATCAGACGCAAAGGTCGCGACAGTTGATGTCTGGGGCCGTGTCGTAGGTCTCACCCCTGGCAAAACAGTGATAACCGTGACAACCGCTTCCGGCAAGTGCACGGCAAGCTGCAATGTTACCGTAAAGGAAATTCCTGCGACAGGAGTGACTCTCAGTGCTACGACAGCTTCAGTTTACATCGGTGAGTTTGTCAACCTTACCGCTTCTGTGACTCCTGCAAACGCTTCAGACAAGACAGTCACATGGACTTCTTCAAACTCTGAGATCGCAGTTGTTGATGAAACCGGAAAGGTGACCGGAGTCGAACTCGGCAAGGCCACCATCACGGCCACAACAAAGAACGGAATCTCAGCATCTTGTGAGGTGACAGTGTTGATACGCACTCCTACCGAACCAGAGACCGTCGAGCTTTGGAAAAGCGACAACGCTGGCTACCGCGGACTCTTCGGAGCCGCCGCTGACAACGGCAAAACCGCCGGCATCGGTGGATGGCTGAGCTACAAGGACGGTGTCGCATACTGGACAGAGAACACCACCGGAGCAGCGCGCAAGGCAACCTTGGAGCTCTCCACCGGCAGCAAGATCACCATCACTCAGGTGGATGCCAAGGACCTTGCTGGTAGTTACACTTTCTATACATATTCTTTCAAGACTACCGGTGTGAGCAACACCAAGATTGTGAACAACAATGCCAGACAGCACGAGACAGCGGTGGAATTCAAGGCCGTGGAGAATCCTAAGACCATCAACGGTCATGTTCATAACCTTGACCTCGTGGGTCTATACCTCGACTTCGCTGTTCCTGCGTCTCTCGAAATTGTAGATGGCACTCCTGTGATCTACACCTACATGTCACTTGATTACCAGAAGGTAAGCAACGGTAAAGAGGTGGCCTGCATCACCGAGCTTACGAATAGCACGACTTATGGAACAGGCTATTTCGCTCCACTTAAGTTCGGCGTTGATGACTGCAACTATGCATGGATCGGATGGGGCGTTGACGACCTCTTCGGAGCCCCTAAGTTCGGTATTGGCACACCTGCCCAGAGACTGGTTTCCGATGGCTTGTATTTCTGCGGTTTCTCATTTGTAACCAAGGGGTACACAGTAGGAGGATACTCTACCATCTACCAATTGAACTACAATAACAAATGGGACTATGATGGTGCAAAGGGAGGCGCCTATTTCGCAAAGAAATAAAACAGGTCTTCCGTGGAGGCTAACTCCATCTGAATGAATATATTGACGCACCCTTCTCACCCATGTTACGGCGGGGAGAAGGGTGTTTCTTTTTGCTGACAATCGGTTGCTTGGCTAAAACAAGAAACGATTGTGATTTTCAAAAAGATCGGAACGAATCCGCCGAATAGTTCGGAATTGCCGAAAGTTCGGATGCCATCTCAAATTATGTCAGCAAGACTAGGCCAAATGCCCGAACAAAATACGGCCAAACAACCGAACAAAATACGGCCAAACAACCGAACAAAACCCATTACTCTTGTAAAATCAAACATTTAGACATAACTTTGCAGAAAGATGAATCAAACGATGGAAACTATTTATAAAAGCAGAATAGCCGACCGTCTTCTGGAAAGAAAACTGGCAGGTAAGGGGGCGGTTCTTTTGGAGGGGGCGAAATGGTGTGGAAAGACCACTACCGCGGAACAAATCGCAAAGAGTATCCTATACATGTCCGAAAGTGGGAAAATCGAACAAAACAGGCAGCTGGCGAAAATCAATCCGTCTCTTCTTTTGAAAGGAGACAAGCCACGCCTGATTGATGAATGGCAAGTCGCCCCTACATTGTGGGACAGTGTGCGGTTCGAGGCTGACCACAATTCAGAACTCGGCCTCTTTATTCTGACCGGTTCATCAGTTCCTCCAGACATGAGCGAGGTCATACATTCCGGCACCGGAAGAATAGGATGGTTGAAAATGAGGCCTATGTCATTGTGGGAATCCGGAGATTCAACTGGCGAAGTCTCGCTGGAAGACCTTTTTTCCTCACCTGACTCAATCAGTGGCTGCACATCAAAGGATTTGGAAAAGATCGCATTTCTATCCTGCCGTGGAGGCTGGCCTTTGGCAGTCAAAATGAAAGACGAGATAGCCCTTGATCAAGCTTTCGATTACATCGACGCTGTGGAAAAGAGGGACATTTCCTTGGCCGATGGCATCAATCGGGATGCTGTGCGTACACATAGGATATTACGTTCGTATGCGCGTCATCAGGGAGCGCAGGCATCATACGGAACAATAAAGGCCGACCTGTCTTCAAATGAATCCGACAATTTCGATGAAGATACCATAGCATCCTATATTTCTGCTCTAAAGAAGATTTTTGTCATAGAAGACTCTGAGGCGTGGAATCCCAATTTGAGATCAAAATCTGCGATCCGCACATCTGACACCCGGTATTTCACAGATCCATCCATCGCCACAGCGGCACTTGGACTCGGTCCTGCGGACTTGATGAATGACCTCAACACATTTGGTTTGATCTTCGAGACCTTATGCGTGCGAGATCTTCGAGTGTTCGCGGAAGCACTTAATGGCAAAGTCTATCATTACCGTGACAAGACCGGGTTGGAATGTGACGCGGTAATACATTTAAGAAACGGCAGCTATGGACTCGTGGAAATCAAGATAGGAGGCGATGATTTGATTGGTGACGGAGTAAGGACATTGAAGGCGTTGGAAGCGAAAATCGACACGAATAGGATGAAAAAGCCGTCATTCCTTATGGTGCTGACAGCGGTCGGGCCATACGCTTACAAACGCGAGGACGGAGTCTATGTCGTGCCGATCGGCTGCCTTAAGGACTAAAGCGGTAGTCGTGTAAGTAATTCTGCCAAAAATAAAACCCGTGGCCAACGAAAAAACTTGTATATTTGTCTGAATATATTAAAACCACAACGACGAATGAAGAAAATTCTGCTTGCCGTCGCCTGCTGTGCGATGACACTTCTCGCCCAGGCGAACCCGGCTCACAAAGTGAAGATCAATGATGGCCTTACGGTCAGCGTGGAGGCTTGTTCCGAGAGCATATTCAGGATCAAGGTCTCCCCGAGGAAAGAGTTCACCGAGTCTCTGATGGAACGCTACGAACTCATCAAGACCGACTGGAGCGAGGTGAAGACCAGTATTTCCGACAAAGGTGGGGTCTGGACGCTGAAGACTCCGGAATATTCATTGGCCATCAACAAGAAGAGCGGTGTGATGACAGTGAAGGACGCAAAGGGCGGAAACGTGATCAAAGAAATCAAATTCCTGCCTGAGAAAGAGGGACTTTGCGGCGAGATGAGGTCTTTCATCAACGAGAAATACGCCGATCTGAAGGTCGCCGACAACGGTGGCGGCATCATCGGTGACGACAACGGCAAGTTCGGAGAGGTCGATAAGCACGAGATCCCGGCGGCCGATGCGGTGAGCATCCTCAGCCTCAGCATGGAAAACGGGGAGAGGTTCTACGGCGGCGGAAGCACCAGCCGCGACCACATCCAGCACAGGGGCGAGTTCCTCAGGATGTGGACGACCTACCAGCAGACAGAGATCCCGATGCCGTTCATGATGAGCTCACGCGGTTGGGGAATTTACAACAACTCGACCCGCAAGAGTTTCTTTGACATAGGCAACCGTCAGAAGACCAAGTTCAACATCATCAACACCTTCGATGAGGCGGACTTCTACCTGATGATGGGAGGGGACATGCCTGCGGTGCTAAATGAATATACCCTCATCACTGGCCGTACCTATGTCCTGCCGAAATGGGCCTATGGACTTTGTTTCGGGCCGAACATGCGCGAGGAGCAGTTCGACATCCTGAACGACGCGGTGCTCTTCCGTCAGTTCGACGTGCCTTGCGACGTGTTCTGGCTTGAGCCTCAGTGGATGGAGAAACGTTACGACTTCTCGACCAAGAAGAAATGGAACTACGACCGCTTCTCTCCGGAGCCTTACTGGATGCAGAACCAGTACCCTAAGACGATGCACAACCGTCTTTTCATCGGCAAGCTCCGCTCGATGGGCTTCCACCTCGGTCTCTGGCTCTGCGAGGAATATGACCTGAGCATCCAGGAGGAGGACATCATCGCCGAGCGCACCGGCGGCAAGCTTTCCGGTCAAGAGCACTGGATGGACCACTTGACTACTTTTATGGATCAGGGCGTGGAGGGATTCAAACTGGATCCTGCCCGCACTATCGACAACCACACGACTTGGGAATATTACAACGGCCGCACTGACAAGGAGATGCACAACCTCAACCAGGTTCTGCT
The DNA here is from genome assembly GCA_934698975.1 of uncultured Bacteroidales bacterium. Taxonomy (GTDB): domain Bacteria; phylum Bacteroidota; class Bacteroidia; order Bacteroidales; family UBA932; genus Cryptobacteroides. Next base: position 42,112 of record CAKUVR010000006.1, on the reverse strand, counting down.
TCCTAAGCAGATGCGTGAGCTTGGCCGCAAATACAACGGGAAACGTACCTGGCACCACTACTGCGGCGGATGGTCAGGCACGCAGCACTGGACGGCTTCCACTTCCGGGGATAACGGTGGCGGCAAGACCGCTCTGTACGACCAGCTTAACCTTGGAATGAGCGGATTCCTCAACACATCGTGCGACGTGATGAGCGTACCGCGCGAACTTGAGATGCAGAGTCTCCACTTCGGTCTCTTCCTGCCTTGGGTGCAGATCAACAGCTGGTTCTCGATGATGCATCCGTTCTACTACGCGAAAGAAGAGCAGGACATCTACCGCTCTTACGTCAAGTTTAGATATTCATTGGCCCCGTACATCTACTCAATGGCTCTTGAGGCGGCGCAGAACGGTATGCCGATCGTGCGTTCGATGCCGCTTTGTTTCCCGGAGGACCGCAACTGTGATGACATGACTTATCAGTACATGTTCGGCGACAATTTCTGCGTGGGGATATTCACAAACGAGATTTATCTGCCGAAGGGGACTTGGACGGACGCTTGGAGCGGCGAGAAGGTTGTCAGCAAGGGGGAGACTTTCACCCGTGAATATCCTTCCGACCGCGCGGGGCTGCTTTTCATCCGCGAGGGGGCGATCATTCCGACGCAGCCTGATGTTGAATATCTTGGAGCGCGTCCGTTCGACCGTGTCATCCTGAAGGTCTATCCTCACGGGGACAGCGAGTACACGATGTTCGACGATGACGGGGAGACTTATGAATATGAGAACGGGGGGATTGCTTCGACTCGGTTCGAGTCGCACGAGAAGGACGGTGGTGTCGAGGTGGTTGTGAATCCGGTTCAGGGGTCGTTCAAGGGGATGCCTTCTGAGCGGGAATATTCATTACGCATCCAAAGGGATTCGCGTCCGGGCTCGGTTTCGATTAATGGAGCTGCGGTTGAGGATTGGACTTACGAGGACGGTATGGTTTGCCTTTCCGCTGGCAAGGTTGGCGTGGCGGAGAAGGTTGTTGTCACTGTTAGATAAAAGTTAGGTTTAGCGGCGAGGCGCATGCCTCCGAGGGACCTGCGCTTCGCGCCCTGTCCGGGTGAATGGTCCCTCGGGGGAAGCGCCTCGCCGCAAAAAGGGGAGAACTATTAATGAATATGATAGAGTCGCTTCGGGAAATATAATTTTAGGTAACACACACAACTGGTCGCTTCTATACTTTGACCCTTCGACAGGCTCAGCGACCATAATACATCGGTCACAGAGCTTGCAGAAGTGACCTAAAAACAAAACAAAAAGTCAGACACCCGTCTGCGGTCGCTGAGTTTGTGGTTGCTGAGCTTGTCGAAGCATCGAAGTGACCATAAGACAATAATTACGAAATATTTACTACGGTCGCTGAGCTTGCGGTTGCTGAGCTTGTCGAAGCATCGAAGCGCCGAAGCATCAAATAACCGACAAAAACACTTGAAGATGAAAAGAATTGCGATAATATTAGGTCTCGCGGCGGCGATGGTGTCGTGCGCCAGAAAGGATTGGCGGGACGCTTCGTTGCCTGCGGAGGAAAGGGCTCTGTTAATTCTGAAGGAGATGACCCTTGAGGAAAAGGTTGGGCAGATGTGTCAGTATGTGGCACCGTGCTATGTTGAACCGGGAAAGGGATCTTCCCGTAAGAACATCGATGCGACGGATGAGAATCTGGGAAACAAGGATCTGTCGGACAAGGTCCGCAAGGGTGAGGTCGGGGCGTTTCTGCACGTGATGACTTCCGACGAGGCGGTGGCGCTTCAGAAGATGGCGCAGGAGAGCCGGCTGGGGATTCCGCTGCTGCTGGGAATCGACGCTATTCACGGTAACGCCTTGGTTGAAGGCTGCACGGTCTATCCTACTAACATCAACATGGCCTCCACCTTCAATCCGGAGTTTATGGAGAGAATCGGAGAGGAAACAGCCCTTGAGATGCGCCAGAGAGGGGTATTCTGGACTTTCGGACCTAACCTTGACATTGCTCGCGATGCCCGTTGGGGACGCATGGGCGAGACTTTCGGTGAGGATGCCCTGCTGACTTCCGAGATGGGGAAATATGCCATCTGGGGATTTCAGGGACGTGACGGGAAATATTCAGGGAATCATGTCGTGGCATGCGCGAAGCACTTGATTGCCGGTGGCGAGCCGTTCGGAGGATTGAACGCGGCTCCGATGGACATCTCCGAGCGCAAGTTGCGTGAACTTTATCTGCCTCCTTTTGTCGCTGCGATCAAGGACGCCAAGGTCGGCACGGTGATGGCGGCGCACAACGAAATCAACGGGATTCCGTGTCACGGCAACAAATGGCTGCTCAATGACTTGCTCCGAGACGAACTTGGATTCGACGGGTTTGTGGTCAGCGACTGGATGGACATCGAGAGGCTTCATTCGATGCACCACTGGGTTCCGGATTCGACTGAGGCGTTCGTGGTCTCCGTCGAGTCGGGGATCGACATGCACATGCAGGGAGACAAATATTTCGAGGCGGTGGTCTCTGCCGTGAAATCCGGCAGGATTCCGCAATCCAGAATCGATCAGGCAGCCGGGAAGATTCTGGCCGTGAAGTTCGCCCTTGGACTTTTCGAGAAACCGATTCCTGAGATTCCAGAAGTTCTGACAGGTGCCAAAGAACATCGACAGACCGCCCTTGAGGCCGCCCGTCTGGGACTTGTGCTGTTAAAGAATGACGGAACCCTTCCGATTAAAACTCCTCGAAGAGTCTTCGTTGTCGGACCTAACGCGGACAGCCAGACCATCCTCGGAGACTGGGCCGTTCCGCAGAAAGACGAGGATGTCATCACCGTTCTGGACGGACTCAAGGCCGTGATGCCGAACGTTTCGATTGACACTTTATGCTTCGGGGGCAAGATTTCCAACGTCAATACCAAGGGAATCCAGATGGCCAGGTTCAAGGCCTCCGCCGCCGATGTGAACATCGTTGTTGTCGGAGAGAACTCGCAGAGATATTCAGCGTTCGGCCGTACCTGCGGCGAGAACTGTGACAGGGACGACCTCAGCCTTCCGGGCATGCAACAACAGCTTCTGGAGGCCGTTGTGGCTTCCGGGAAGCCTACTGTCGTCGTTCTGATGAGCGGCAGGGCACTCAGCATCGGTTGGGCTAAGGACAATGCCAACGCAATCCTTAACGTTTGGGAGCCTGGGCAGATGGGCGGTCAGGCGATCGCCGAGGTGCTGACCGGCAAGGTGAACCCTTCCGGCAAGCTGCCTGTGACCGTACCACGCAATGTGGGCCAGATCCAGACCGTCTACAACTACAAGCATTCACAGTACTCCCGTCTGTTTGCGACCAACGAGACCGGTGCCCTCTGGCCATTCGGTTATGGACTGAGCTACAGCACGTTTGAATATTCAGACGCTTCGCTCTCAGCCTCAGAGATAGATGCTACCGAGTCTCTGAAAGCCAGCGTGACCATCACCAACAACGGCCCTTACGACGGAGACGAGGTGGTTCAGCTCTATATCCGTGATGAATATGGTTCCGTGACCCGTCCGGTCAAGGAACTGAAGGCATTCCGCCGCATCAGTCTGAAGAATGGCGAAAGCACAAAGGTCGAGTTCGACATCACCCCTGAGATGCTCCAGTGCTGGGGCGCCTCCGAGAAGTGGACCGTCGAGCCGGGAGACTTCACAATTCTCCTCGGTTCCTCCTCCGCAGACTCTGACCTCACTCCCCTGCCGCTGAAAGTCAAGTGATTCTACTTACCTCCTTCGATACCGACGACCTCTGAAATGTCAACCATTCTCAATGAGTACCAAATCATGAGTGGTCGGAAAACACAACGTTCAGACAAGTGCGGCAACCGTAGATTCATCAGTCAGGGTGTATAATGTTATACTTTGAACATCAAGGAGTTGCAAAATCATGCCCTCCAAATACGACCGGCAGGATTTTCGAACACATTCAATGACAAATTGTTATGATTTACAGAAATAATCGGTACATTTACAAGAGAAATGGAATGATCATTATCATGAATATTCGGAGAATATTTCTGAGCATGTCGGTGCTGTGCGGGTTTTCGGGATTGGTGGCTGCCGGAGATAGGCTGATCGATGACGTGAACGTCTTCGTGGGCACAGACGGGTTCGGGAACGTGTATCCTGGACCGCAGGTGCCTTTCGGTGGGATCCAGATCAGCCCTGACTGTGACGACAAGGACTACGACTGCGCCGCAGGGTACAAGTACTCCAAGCCATTCATTCAGGGCTTCAGCCTCACGCACTTAAGCGGGACGGGAATCCCGGACATGGGAGACTTCCTTTTCCTGCCGGGAACCGGATCAAGGATGGACCCGTCAAAGTACGACCACTCTCAGGAATGGGGCAAGCCGGGCTACTACGGAGTCATACTTAAAGACTACGGAGTCAAGGCCGAGATGACCGCTGCCCAAAGAAGCGGAATATTCAAGTTCACATTCCCGCAATCGGACAGTTCGTTCGTGATGATCGACCTCGACCACACCCTCAAATGGGACTGCCTTTGGTCCACCGTCCGCCTTCTAGACGAGCGCACGATCATAGGAAGCAAGATCGTGAACGGATGGAATCCGGGACGTTACGTCTATTTTGTGGCCAGATTCTCAAGACCGGTTGAAGAGTTCAACATATTCCAGGACGGGCAGCCGGTCATCTACAACACCAAGCGTTTCCGCAGCTCGCTTGAGGCTTGGGGACAGAAGCTGAAGGCTGTCGCAAGGTTCAAGACCGGGGCCGACGAGAGCATATTCGTGAATGTCGCTGTGTCAGCTGTCGGAACTGACGGTGCGTTGAATAACCTTAAAGAATTGGATGGCAAGGATTTCGCCGCTGTTAGAGCCGAGGCGGAGGATCTTTGGGAAAAGGAACTCGGCAAGTATGAGTTGGACTCCGATGACAAGGCCCTGAGGGAGACTTTTTACACAAGCGTTTACCGTACCGCCCTGCATCCGTTCCTCTTCGAGGACGCTGATGGACGCTTCCGCGAGCACGACGGGACAATCGGTAAGGCCGATGGCTTCACAAACGTCACAACATTCTCGCTTTGGGACACTTACAGAGCCTTCCACCCGCTCCTCAACCTCGTCAACAAGCCGCTTCAGGCCTACATCGCCAACTCGATGCTCGCACATTTCGACAAAAGCGCTGAGAAGATGCTTCCGATCTGGTCGTTCTACGGCGGCGAGACCTGGTGCATGATCGGCTACCACGCCTGCTCGGTGCTGGCCGACATGATGCTCAAGGGCGTTCAAGGCTTCGACTACGAGCGCGCGTTCCAAGCGATGAAAACCACCGCCACGAACCCTCACTACGACTGCATCCCTGAATATACCACCCTCGGCTACGTCCCTTTCGACAAGGAAAAGGAATCTGTCTCAAAGACTCTTGAATATGCCTACGACGATTGGTGCATAGCCCAGGCGGCCAAGTTGTTAGGCCATCATGAGGACTACGAGTTCTTCCTGAACCGCTCGATGAACTACCGGAATCTCATCGATCCTAAGACTGGTTACATGCGCGGAAAGGATTCCAAGGGAAACTGGCGCACACCGTTCGCCCCGATCGCCTATCAGGGGCCGAACTCTGTCCACGGCTGGGGTGACATCACTGAAGGATTCACGATGCAGTACACGTGGACGGTGCCGCACGATTTCGGAGGCTATGTCGAGAGGGCGGGCCGGGATCTGCTGCTGAACCGTCTGGACAGCCTCTTCACCATAGAACTGCCCGAGGATATTCCTGGAGCTCACGACATCTGGGGCCGCATCGGAGGCTACTGGCACGGCAACGAGCCTTGCCACCACGTCACCTATTTGTACGACTGGTTCGGCCAACCGTGGAAGTGCCAGAAATGGGTGCGTTACGTGGCCGACAACTTCTACGGCAACGAGCCGGGCTCGCTGAGCGGCAACGACGACTGCGGCCAGATGTCCGCCTGGTACATATTCAATTGCCTTGGATTCTATCCTTTCTGCCCAGGGTCTGATGAATATTACATCGGCTCTCCGTGCGTCAAAGGGCTGAAAGTCAAGCTATCTGATGGCGGTACGCTGGAGATGACAACCGATGGTTGGAGCAAGGACGCAGTCTATGTAAAGGCCGCCTGCCTGAACGGCAAGCGCCTCGATTCTCCTGTCATCCGCTATTCGGAAATCAAGGACGGAGCGAAACTCCATTTCGTGATGTCCAGCAAGCCGGTCAAGGGCTGTTTCAGACTGCCGTCTAGGCATTAGTTTGACATTCTAGATTTTGAAGTGATATGAAATTCATAAGTTGGAACGTGAACGGCCTTCGGGCCTGCGCCGGGAAAGGCTTTGACGAGGTGTTCGCAAAGTTGGACGCTGACTTTTTCTGTCTTCAGGAGACCAAGATGCAGCCGGGACAGTTAGACCTTGAATTCCTTGGCTACACCTCATACTGGAACTCGGCCGAGAAGAAAGGCTACTCAGGCACTGCGATATATTCAAGACACACCCCTCTGTCGGTGACGTACGGAATCGGCATCGAGGAACATGACCACGAGGGACGCGTCATCACTCTGGAGATGCCTCAGTTCTACCTCGTCTGCGTCTATGTCCCGAACTCGCAGGACGGGCTCCGGAGACTGGACTACAGGATGCGTTGGGAGGATGATTTCCGGGAATATCTTTCCGGCCTCGCAGTCCGCAAGGGAGTCGTGGTCTGCGGTGACATGAACGTGGCTCACAATGAGATAGACATCAAGAATCCGGACACGAACCGTCGCAACGCCGGCTTCACCGACGAGGAGCGCGGCAAGTTCTCGACCCTGCTCGACTCCGGCTTCACGGACTCATGGCGGTTCCAGCACCCGGACGAGGTGAAATATTCCTGGTGGTCCTACCGCTTCCACGCCCGCGAGAAGAACGTTGGATGGCGCCTCGACTACTTCCTCGTCTCCGATTCCCTTAAGGATCGGATCACCTCCACCGAAATCCATTCCGAAATCCTCGGCTCCGACCACTGCCCCGTCGAGCTCGACCTCGATCTCTAACACCGTGCGTTAATTGTACTTTCTGAAGCACGAGGCCGTTTCGTGGTGACTGTTGTGCGTAAATAGAACCGTTGGACGCACAAAGTCACCGCATGGCAGCCACTGTGCGTAAATGCTGCGTTCTTACTCACGGAGTCGTTGCGTGATGACCGCCGTGCGTAAATAGAGCCGTTGGACTCTCGAAATGTTCTACTGTGGTCTTTCGTGCGTGACATGGTCATTTTCGCTCACGAATTCAAATCTGTTTTGGAAGTCTGAATATTATTACGTAAATTGCGCTGCGAGAATTACGCAACGAGAATTACGCAATAAGATATGGCTACACTGAACAACCCTTTTGTCATCTATGGTTACAAAGGTCCTGAGTATTTTTGTGACCGTGAGGATGAGACGGAAAAAATGATATCCACCCTCCATAACGAACGTAATGTCACTCTTGTAGCCCCACGACGAATGGGGAAGACCGGACTCGTCAAGCACGTGTTCGCCAAGATGGAGAAACAGGACAAGGAAGTCAGGTGTTTCTATCTGGACATCTATCCTGCAAAGAATCTGGATCAGATGGTTGGGATGTTGGGAAGTGAGATCATCGGGAAGTTGGATTCTGTCTCACAGGCTGCCATGCGTCGTGTCCAAGAGTTTTTCAGCAAGTGGAGGCCAACCCTCACGATAGATGAAGTGACGGGCCGCCCTACTTTTTCTCTTGACATTCGGCCTTCTGAAGGACGAGAGACCTTGAAGCAGATATTCGAATATCTTGGACAGTCCGGAAAGAGGTGCTACATCGCCATAGACGAGTTTCAGCAGATACTGAATTTCCCCGAATCCGGAGTCGAGGCTCTTATACGTTCGTATATTCAATTCTTGCCTAACGTGTATTTTGTGTTTTCCGGCAGCCAGCAACACATGATGGAGGAGATGTTTCTTTCCGCTAACCGTCCGTTCTTCCAGAGCTCTTCCATGATGACGCTCTCAAGCATAGACAAGGAGAAGTATCTTGGTTTCGCCAACCGCTTCTTCGAAGGGCAGTCAAGGGCAATGGATGAAGATACTTTTGAATATATTTACGATGTCTCTGATAAAGTCACTTGGTATGTCCAGGCGATTCTTCATGGCATCTACGAACATTCTAAGAATATGATAAACAGACATCTGGTTAATGATGTCGTGCGTGAGATAATTGAGGACCAATCCACTGCCTATCAGAATTATTGCGCTTGGCTCACCGAAAACCAACAGCGTCTTCTGACGGCTATCGCCAAGGAGCGTCTGGTTTCCTCACCATTGGGACAAAAATTTATCAGAACCTATAACCTTCCCGCTGTCAGTAGTGTAAAATCAGCGTTGAAGTCCCTTGTTGACAAACAATTAGTCGCTAAAACACCGCAAGGCTATCTTGTGTCCGACCGCTTCTTCGCCAAGTGGCTGTCCGGACATATTTTATAATTGAATATTTAGTCGTAACTTAGCGGACTGCTTGACAGGCAAAGATTTTGCGGGGGAAAGAGCCCGGTCACTGAGCCGACACCTCCCGGTCACTGAGTCTGCCGAAGTGACCATGACTGCCGAAACGACCGGCTGAACGCCTTCGGGCGATGCTTATGTTTTGTGGAACTGTTATTAAAAACAATTGATATGAAAGCAAATAGATTTTTGAGTTTTATCGCATCCTTCGCGGCCCTCTCGCTCGCCACGACAGCGTGCGAGGAAGAGAAAGAAGACCTCGGAGCGCCATCCGTGGAGCTTGGACAATCCGAGGCGTCTTTTGATCAGACCGGAGGTGAAACGACCGTGACGTTGACTGCCACGAGAGACTGGAAAGCAACGACTGAACAGGACTGGATCGCCATCGACCCAAGAGAGGGCGACGCCTCTTCCAAGGCTGTCACCATTGAAATCAAGGTTAATGAGAACACGGGCTTGGATCGTGAAGGAACTGTGAAATTTGATATTGGTTTTGATTCCAAGACCTTGACCATTAAGCAGAAAGGAACCGGATCCGCCGAGGATATGATTGTTTACAAGAACGACTTCGACAAGGAAGAAGCTTCCAAGACTTTCGGAACTGGAACAAGTTGGCCTTATCTTGATCAGTTCGAAGGTTGGAAGAATGCTGCTGGAACCGGAGCTGGAAGTGAAAAATATTCTTTCAAAGCGATGTCTGCCAGAGCTAATTCCACTTCCAACAGCAATTATTCAGACTATGAGGGCTCTGGAGTCAACAACCTGTTCTTCGGTTCATCAGCCTATTTCTCAGTGACTGGGATCAAGCTTCCGTCAAGTGTCAACTACTCATTGACATTCGGAACAGAGAAGTACAATCAAGATAATGGCAGTCTCTTCAAACACAACGAGTTCCACGTTTACATCTCTAACGATGGCAAGAAGTGGGTAGAACTTGAATATTCATTCCCTAACGGTGATAAGGAAGGCCGCTGGGATCTTGCCACATCCAATTTCACAGTTCCTTCCGGAACAACGTCACTTGGAATCTATGTCAAGGCCGATGTCGCAAGTTCTTACCGTCTTGATGACCTCTGTCTTTCAATCGCTTCCGCTGCTGGAACTGTTATTGACTTCTCCAAAGGTATAGACCTCGGAGAAGGCGGAGGCGACACCCCCGGCTCGGACTACGATAAAGCCGAGTCCAAGACCGTTAAGGATTTTATCGCAGCAGCGAACACTTCGACTTATTACAAACTGAAGGGTAAAATCTCAAGATTCAACTCCCAGTATTGCAGTTTCGACCTCACGGACGAGACTGGAACAATCTATGTTTACAGTGTTGATGATGAGTCCAAGTCTTCATTTTTAGATAAGATAAAGGATGGCGGCACCGTTGAACTTGCCGGTCTTTACAAGCAGTACAATGGCAAAGATGAGGTCGTCAGCGCACATATTTTCTCATACTCGGAAGGTTCAAGTGATCCTGCTAAGGAAATGACTATTTCGCAGGCCCTCAATGCTCCTGCCGGAACAGCCGCGATTGTCAGCGGGACAGTCGCTGCCACCTATCAGAGAGGATTCATCATTACAGACGGTACTGACTACCTTCTTGTCTATGATGGATCAAAATGTGCTGCAAAGGAGAAAGACAATGTTAAAGTGACAGGCACAACTTCTGAATATGGTGGACTTATTCAGCTGGCATCTCCTGAGGTGACGGTCGTGTCTTCCGGCAACGCCTTGACACTGCCTTCACCGAAGGTTCTGGACGCTGCAGCCTTTGATGCATATTCATCAAGCAAGATTGAATATATCTCCTACGAGGGAACTCTCTCGGTGAGTGGTAGTTATGTTAATGTTGAGGTGGCCGGTGCCACCAAGCACACCGGCAGCTTAGCCTACATCAACGACAGTTTCAACGCGAAGTCATTCGAAGGTGCGGTTGTGAAGGTGACAGGTTTCTATGTGGGACTTGCCAGCAATAATAAGTACGTCAACACGATGGTCACGGAACTTGTTCCAGGTGGCTCGGACTACCTGACGGTCAGCACCACAGCCCTTTCCGCTGCGGCTGACGCGACAACCGCCACCTTTGATGTAAAGGCTAATGTGGCCTGGACAGTGACTTCTGACAATTCCGCTTACACGGTTGAGCCTGCTTCCGGAAACGGGAATGCTACCGTCACCGTGAAGTTCGCCGCCAACACGGAGGAGACGAGCAAAGTCGTGAACCTTAAGGTTTCTACCACAGCTGAAGTGGCTACCAAATCATACACAGTGACTCTTACTCATAGAGGAAAGGGGGGATCTCAAGGTGGAGCGGAGGTTGTCGCATCTGTTGAAAAGGATTATCTAGCCAAGAACAAGAGTGGAAAGCTGGATGATGTGATTTCTTATGAGAATGACACTGATTACGGTGATAATACGGTTACAGAACTTCGTGTGTACAAAGGTCAGAATCTTACCATAAAAGCGGCTGACGGGTACACAATCACTAAAGTTGAGTTTACTTGCACCAAAGATTGCGGTGTCAAACAGGGATTCTATACCACAAGTCCTGTGAGCGTTGACAGTGGTGCCTCTTCTGAGTCCACTGGAAGCGGGAAAGTAGGTACGGTTACCGTTTCCGGCAACACATCTACTGTTAAATACACTGCAAGTGAACAACAGATGCGAGTTGTTAAACTTACTGTTACGTATAAGTCGATTAATTAGTCTAACGAACAGCGCGATAAAGGGGTGCCCGGAACACGGGCAGCCCTTTATTATCCAAATAGGGATGCGTTAAGATGAATATGTTCAAGAGATTTTTGGCATTTTGTGTGGGAGTTGTTACACTTGTCCTTCACGGTTGCGGAGCGACAAATAAGGACAATCCTATGCCGCCAACCGTTGAAGTGAAGACTACCTCAGTGCAGGCTGAGGGATATTCTCAGTACATCTATGTGAAGGCTTCGTCTTCGTGGAAAATAACATTTTCCTCAGAGTCCGGCGAAATTGTGGATTGGATTATCGCAGAGCCAAGTGTTGGGAACGGCAACAAGAGCGTTACGCTAAGAGTTGCCGCCAACGAGTCCGAGGAGGAGAGAGTTGCTATCTTAACAGTTTCCACCACTGGAGGGACAGCAATCGTAACCATTAGCCAAAAAGCCAAAAAATCAGAACCAAAACCCGACCCGAAACCCAATGGAGGCAACCTGTCACCTAAAACAGGGTGGCTCGAGTTGCCAGCTATCCCGGAAGGGACGGACGCATTCACCCATTCAATGACTGTCGGCTCGACCAAGACACGCAACTATTCCTTCATTTGGGACTACAATAATCTTGTCGCACCTTGGGTGGCCTACCCGCTTTGCAAATGGAATATAGGTTCGGGCAGCAGATCCGATGCGTGGGGATTGGATCCCCTTTTGCCGGCGGACAAGCAACCAGTTCTCTACAAGGGATTCAAGGAAGGCAATGCAGGATGGTTCGCCAGAGGTCATCAAATCGCCTCTGCGGACAGACTGACATCATATTCCTCAAACGCCATGACCTTCTATGGTACGAATATGACACCTCAGATCCAGGAAGGGTTCAACGGAGACATCTGGGCGACTCTCGAAGGTAAGGTGCGTTCCTGGGCCAACAGCTCGGACACTCTCTACGTCGTGACAGGTTGCGTCATTGACTACAAGGACGGTGAGACCGTCAAGTACGCCCTTGACAACAACGGCAAGAAAGTGACTGTGCCGACAGCCTACTACAAGGTCGTGCTTCGCTACATGAAGAACTCCACGATCGGCTACTCAGGCTATTCCGCCTGCGCTGTCTGGCTGGATCACAAGGTTTATAGCTCAAAAAACATAAATTCTTCATATTCAATGTCGGTGGATGACCTGGAAAAGAAACTGAACATCGATTTCTTCGTGAACCTGCCTGACAAAGTCGGGGAAGACTTGGCAGCAAAGATCGAGGCCGAGGATCCGGCCAAGGTTTCTTGGTGGTGGTAAAAACCGCTGAAAATGAAAATAATACAAAACTGATATGCGTTTGAGAAAATTACTTTATTCTGCACTCCTGCTACTTGTCGTCACAGTCACGGCGTGCGCCAAAGGGGACAAGGGCGCAAGAGGCTATGTGATAGGCTTCTACAATGTCGAGAACCTCTTCGACACCTACCACGACGAGGGCAAGAATGACTATGAATATCTCCCCGACGGCGCTAACCGCTGGACCGACGCGAGGTACAACCGCAAGCTTCACAACATCGCGACCGTCATCAAGGCGATGGCGGAAGAGAACAAGGCCTACCACACGATTCTCGGCCTCAGCGAGATAGAGAACCGCCACGTGCTTGAGGACCTTGTCAGCCAGAAGGAGATTGCCGATGCCAATTACCAGATTGTGCACTATGACGGCCCGGACAGACGTGGCGTGGACGTGGCCCTGCTTTACAAGCCGGATCAGTTCAAGTTGCTTGAGAGCAAGTCTATTCCGTATGATTTCAACAGCAAGGACATCAAGTTCGACATGGACAAGGAGTCTCAGGACCGGTTCCGCACCCGTGACATCCTGATGGTCAGAGGCGAGATCAAGGGCGAGATGTTCGCGTTCTTCGTGGCTCACCTTCCTTCCAGAATCGGAGGCAAAGGCAGCGACCTGCGAAGCCGTGGTGCGGAGATCATCTACGAGAACTCCGTCAAACTGATGAATGAATATCCCGGAATCAAGATCGTGGCGATGGGTGACATGAACGACAACCCTACGGACGAGAGCATGACCGTCTATATGCACGGCAAGGAGAACGTCTCCGAGGTCGGTAAGATGGACTTCTTCTCTCCGTTCACATCAATGCTGAAGGCCGGCTATGGGTCTTTGGCCTACCGTGGGGACTGGAACATCTACGACATCATCATGGCGAACGAGGCGCTGGTGAACGCACCTAAGGGATCACTCCGCATCGTGCCGATTGTGAAAGGGAAATACTACGGACGTGTCTTCAACCAGCCGTTCATGATCCAGCAGACCGGGCAGTACAAGGGAACTCCGTTCCGGACATATTCATCGGGCTCTTATGTCGGTGGCTACAGCGACCACTACCCGACCTATATTGTCGTCAGCAATAAGTAATTATCTTGCGGTCGCTTCGACAAGTTCGGCGACCGGAAAACATTAATATTCAATATTTATGAACAAAAGAATATTCCTTGCCGCCTCGGCTTTGTTTCTGGCTCTGACCATGTCGGCGCAGAACTACACCGGTGGCGTAAAGGGTACGGTCGTCAGCCGATTGAGCAAGGCGACCATTGACGGAGCGGACCTGATCTTATATTCAGAAGGAAAGGAAGTCGCCCGTGTGAAAGCCGGACAGGACGGAACATTCCAGATCGGGAATCTGAAGGACGGAATGTACGACCTTGTCATCGAAAGCCCGGACTACCTCCAGTCCAGAGTGAACGTGACCGTCAACGACGGCTATGTCAAGAATATGTTCACGCTGTCCCTCACTCCGGTCGCCAAAGTCGTCGAGGTGGACGACGCCAGTTTCTCCGAATTCGATATGGATGACTCCGGCTATTCCGACAGCCCGACCATCCTTTTCGGCCAGAACGACGTGTTCAACAACATGGCCGGTTACAACTTCAGTTCCGTACGATTCCGTGTCCGTGGATATTCCAGTGAGTCTCAGGATGTTTACCTCGCAGGTGTAAGGATGAACGACGCCATCACAGGCTACACTCCGTACTCCCTCTGGAGCGGTCTTAACGAGGCCACCAGAAGCAAGGAGTCCGTGAACGGAGCGGAGGTTTCAGACTTCGGGTTCGGTGGCTACAACGGTCTCACGAACATCATGCCGATGGCCTCTTCAATCCGCACAGGTTGGAGGGGAAGCGTACTGACTAACAGTGCGTTGTACAGGCTCCGTCTGATGCTCACCTACGCTTCCGGCCAGCTTGACAACGGTTGGTCCTACGCTTTCAGCGCCTCCGCAAGACTTGGCGGAAACGACTGGATCAAAGGCGTTTTCTACCGTTCGTTCGGCTACTACGGAGCTGTCGAGAAGAAATTTAACGAGGAGCACAAGCTTGGTTTCACATTCATGGCCGCTCCTGGAGAACGCGGAGCCCAGAACGGCTCCACCCAGGAGGTCTATGACCTGACAGGCGACAACATGTACAACTCCAACTGGGGCTATTACAACGGCAAGGTGCGCAACGCCCGTGTCCGCAAGACCCACGAGCCTATAGCGATACTCAAGTACGACTTCACTCCGGAGTCCCAGAAGTTCGCTGCCTCGGCCACAGTGCTTTACAGGTTCGGAAAGAACGGCTACACGGCCCTCGACTGGTACGACGCCCCGGATCCACGCCCAGACTACTACAGGAACCTTCCGAGCTATTTCTACATGGAGAACACTGACTACAACCGTCAGAACTTTGCTAAATACGCTTGGGCGAAAGAGGCTTGGGAGACTGACATCCCATCGACCACTCATCTCAACTGGGATCGTCTCTATGCTGTCAACTCCCTTAACGCCACGGATGCGGGCAACCGCTCCAAGTACGTGATCGAGGAGAGACGTGTTGACCAGAACGACCTCAACTTCGCCCTCAACGCCAAGTGGAATCCCGTCAAGTTCCTGACAATCAACGGAGGACTTTCCTACAAGTGGAACCGAACCGAGTACTACAAGGTCCTTGACGATCTTCTTGGTGGAGACTACTACGTCAACATCGACCAGTTCGCCGAGAGGGATTTCGCCGCTTATCCGACGATGATCCAGAACGACTTGGACTACTTCATCAAGAACGGAGCCGCCCAGACTCTTAAGGAAGGCGACAAGTATGGTTACGACTACTACGCCCATGTCCGCCGCGCGGAAGCCTGGGCTTCAGGACGTTTCACATTCGGAGGCCTTGAGGCTACAGTCGCCGGAAGGTTGGGATATTCAAAATTCTGGAGGGAAGGTCTTTTGAGAAAAGGTCTTTTCCCGGGACTTGACGACAACGGCAACCCGTTCACCTACGAGGGAAATGTCATCACGAAGTACGACCAGATTGATGGTAAGCCGATCACCTCGAAGGGCGAGTCCGACAAGAAGGACTTCCTTACCGGCTCTGGTAAGATCAACCTCAGCTACTTCATCCGCGGTGGCCACAGGATCTACGCCGACGCCGCCTACATCACCGAGGCTCCTACCTTCAATCAGGCGTTCATCTCACCGAGGACGAGGAACACCATCATGCCTGACCTCAAGACAATCAAGACCTTGACAGCGGACATCAACTACGCCTACCGCAACTCCGGCTACGATTTCCGCATCACCGGATTCTACACCTCCATCAAGGACCAGACCGACGTGATGAGCTTCTACGATGACTCGCAGAACTCGTTCACCAACTTCGCCATGTCGGGAATAGACGAGCGTCACATCGGGGTCGAACTCGGCTTCAAGGTGCCGACCCCTGTCCCGAACCTTTCCGTTCAGGGAGTCCTCTCCTATGGCAAGTACATCTACACCTCCAACCCGACGATGTACCAGACCTACGACAACAGCGCTGAATATGTCGCCGGAACCTACGGTGTCACAATCCCTTACTGGAAGAGCCATCCGACCGCTGACGGCAAGACGGTGCAGCACTATGTGCCGAGCACTCCGCAGCTTGCGTCCAGCCTCGGCCTCGCGTGGAACAAGAACTACTGGTTCATCGATGCGGATGTAGATTTCTTCGGCAATTCCTATCTGGATATGAACCCTCTTTACAGAACGGATATGGCTACCGCAGGCCCGGACAACACCGTTACAGCACAGGAGATTGAATATATGGCCGCCCAAGAAAAGTTCAAAAACTTTATGCTTGTCAACGCCAGCGTGGGCAAGTCCTGGTATATTCAGAGAAAGTACCAGCTCGGCTTCTCGCTTCAGGTCAAGAACCTCCTGAACAACAAGGACGTGCGCACCGGAGGCTACGAGCAGACCCGCCTTGTGGACAACACCGTCAGCAAGGAGAGATTCTACAGGTTCGATTCCAAGTACTTCTACATGAGCGGAATCAACTACATGTTGAACATTTATTTCAGATTCTAAGGTATGAAAAGAATATATTTCGCGCTGATCGCCGCCATTTTCGCTCTCGCTTCCTGCGAGGAGTGGGATCAGGTCTTCACCACGGATTACGGCAAGGCTGATGTCTATGAGCCTGTGACGATGACACCGAATACGACCATCGCCCAGCTCAAGGCCTTGTACAAGAACGCTCCAGTAAAAATCGAAAAGGACATCCTTATCGGTGGGCAGGTCGTTTCCGAAGATCGCAGCGGCAATGTTTACAAGAGTCTTTACATTCAAGACGCCACAGGCGGAATCGAGGTAAAGATCGGCAAGAACGCCCTTTATAATGACTACAAACTCGGTCAGTGGGTCTATGTCAAGTGCAGCGGCCTCACAGTCGGAGCCTACAACGGAATGATCCAACTTGGCTACGCTGATCCCACCGGTGAATATGAGACCTCCTACATCGAGGTTCAGTACCTGATTGACACTCACATATTCAAAGGAAAGATTGACACTCCGCTTCAGCCGAAGAGAGTCTCCGCCGCGGATCTTCTGAAGGATGAGAATCTTGGCTGCTATGTCGAACTTGACGGCCTGACCTACGGAGGCGAGATCTTCTGCCTGATTTACATTGACTCCTACAAGGACAAGAAATCGTCCTCCAACAGGATATTCCTTTCAAGCACGGGTAAAAACTACACTCCGGTGGCTGACCCGACTTGGGGAATCACCACTTGGGCGATGTCAAAGCAGGGGTTCATCGATTACATCAATTCCGGCAAGTTCGACGAGGCCTATTCGGCTGACTATGCCAGAAAGGTCTCGGATCCTGACCTCAAGGCCACTTTGCTGAAGAACGCCTCGGCATATTCAGTGAGCCAGTACTTCAAGATGGGCGGCAAGGATGTTCAGATCCGCACCAGCGGCTACTCCCGCTTTGCCGACACCCAGATCGATCCGGCCATCCTCGCCGGTACACCAATCAATGTCAAAGGCATCCTCACCATCTATAATGGTGCAGCCCAGTTCACCCTCATCGACCTTGACGGGGTAGAAAAGGTGCAGTAATATTGTTCCGGTCATAAATAACCTCCGTGCGGGAAAAAGACTGCGCGGAGGTATTTTTTATAATGGAGTATGAATATCAAATGTCAGTGAGGGTTAAGGCTTTGTTCCTTGTGGAAAAAGCATTATCTTTGGGATTGGACATTAATGTTAAGGGCTATGGAGGAGAAGAGAATAAAGTATCCTATCGGGATACAAACCTTTGGGGAGATTGTCGAGGGAGGATATCTCTACATCGACAAAACAGGCTTTGCGCATGATTTGGCGGAGACTTACAAGTACGTGTTTTTGAGCCGCCCGCGCCGGTTCGGCAAGTCCTTGTTGTCATCGACATTCCATTGCTACTTTGAAGGGAGAAAAGAACTTTTCGAGGGGCTCAAGGCGGGAGAATTGAAAAAGGAATGGAAGCGACACCCTGTCTTCCATTTCGACATGTCCACCGCCAAACACGTGAATGAGGAGCAGCTGCTACGCCAACTTGACTATAAGCTGTCTGAATATGAGACCGTCTATGGCAAAAACCAAAGCATAGACAAGATTGATGTCAATGCAAGGTTGGAGTTCCTGGTAAAAGAGGCGTTCGCTCAGACCGGGGAGCAGGCTGTTCTGATCATTGATGAATATGATGCCCCACTGCTTGACGTGATGAACGACAAGGTACGGCTTCCATCATTGAGGCAGATAATGAGGAACTTCTACAGCCCGATAAAGAGCCTTGACCCTTATCTGCGGTTCGTCTTCATCACCGGAATCAACAAGTTCGCCCAACTCAGCATATTCAGTGAACTGAACAACCTCCAGAACATCTCGATGATGCCGGAATATTCCACTATATGTGGAATATCTCAGAGCGAACTGGAAAGATGTATGCCAGATGCGATTCAAGAGCTCGCTGATAAACAGAAGGTCACTTATGATAAGGCTCTCGCATTGCTGAAGGCTAACTATGACGGCTATCATTTCTGTGATGAGTCAGAAGACATCTATAATCCGTTCAGTCTTATCAAGTCATTGAATGAGAAACGTTTTGGCAGCTATTGGTTCGACTCCGGCACCACGACCTATCTTGTCGAGAGACTGAGGCGAAATCCTATTGACGAGACCGCTTTGGACAACATTCCGCTCGTCCCTCAATCAGATTTCGACGTGTCTCCAGAACTTTCCGACAACTCCCTGCCGATGCTCTACCAGACAGGCTACCTGACCATTAAGTCCTATGATGAGAGGATGCAACTTTACACCCTCGGTTACCCGAACAGGGAAGTCAAGATCGGCTTCACCCGCGGACTTCTCGGCGAATATCCAAGCAATGTCGGGACCGCCTCCGGATTTGTGGCGCATTTCTATGCCGCAATGGATTCACAGGACATCGACCTTGCGATGGAGAAACTTCAGGCCTATCTCGCCGGCATCCCGAACGATCTGGAGAACAAGACCGAGAAGCATTATCAGACAATCATCTATCTGATTTTCTCATTGTTGGGATTCTACATCCGCACCGAAGTCAAATCCGCCATCGGACGTGCCGATGCTGTCTGCTACACAGACAACTGCATCTATGTATTTGAGTTTAAGGTTGACGGCTCTGCTGAGGAAGCATTGAAACAGATCGATGAAAAAGGCTATATGCTCCCTTACAAGCTGGAGGAAGGCAAGGACCTTGTCAAGGTCGGTGTCAACATTTCCTCCCGGACCCGCACCGTTGAAAAATGGATTGTGGCATAATCCGCCTTATTATGGAATATATTGAATATTAATAAGTCTATTAATTTAAAGCATTGACACTAAGATGAAAAAAACAGTCTTAGCAATTGGAGCGATCGCTATGATGGCAGCCTGCACACAGACAAAGAGCAATCCGTTCCTTGAGGAATGGAACACACCGTACGGCATTCCGCCGTTCGAGAAGATTCAGCTTACCGACTATATTCCTGCCATCAAGGCCGGGATTGAGGAGCAGAACAAGGAACTTGAGGCTATCCTTAACAATCAGGAGGCTCCGACATTCGAGAACACCGTGGCTGCTTACGAGCTGTCCGGCAAGACTTTGACCAAGACCACCGCCGTGCTTTTCAACCTTCAGGAGACCGAGGGCAGCGACGAGATGAACAAGGTCGTCGAGGAGGCCACCGCGCTGATGACCGAGCACGAGGACAACATCTCGATGAACAAGGCGTTCTTTGAGCGCGTGAAGGCGGTCTATGACGCAGATCAGAGCGGACTTACGAGGGAACAGCAGATGGTCCTCAAGAAACTTTACCAGAGCTTCACCCGCAACGGCGTGGACCTTGACGAGGCCGCCCAGGCAAGGCTCAAGGAGATCAACCAGAAGATCGCCGCCGCCCAGCAGAAATTCGGCACGAACCTGCTTGCCGAGAACAATGCCTTCAAGGAGAAATTCGGAATCCCGGTTTCATCCTACACCTCCGAAATGACCTCCTGCGAGGACAGAAGCCGCCGCGAGGCGATGTTCAAAGCCTACTCTTCAAGAGGCAACAATGGCAATGAATATGACAACAAGGCTCTCTGCCTTGAAATACTGAAACTCCGCGCCGAGAAGGCCAGACTGCTTGGCTTCGGCAACTTCGCCGCCTACCAGCTTGACAACAAGATGGCTCACGACCCACAGACCGTGGACGCTTTCCTTGACAAGATCATCGGCCCGGCTGTCAGCAAGGCGAAGGTGGAGATCGCTGTTATGCAGAAGGTTATGAATGAGGACATCCAGGCCGGCAAGGTTGCGGCCGGCTCGAAAATCGAGTCTTGGGACTGGTTCTACTATGCCGAGAAGGTCCGCGCGCGTAAATATTCATTGGACGAGAATCTGACTAAGCCATATTTCCGGATGGAGAATGTCCGCGACGGCATCTTCTTCGCCGCCCACAAGCTCTACGGCATCAATGTGGAGCCGCTGAAGGATGTTCCTCTTTACAACCCTGCGGTCGAAGCCTTTAAGGTCACCGATGCCGACGGCAGCCTTCTTGGAATATTCTCGACTGACTACTTCCCTCGCGCTTCGAAGAGAGGCGGTGCGTGGATGACGAATTTCCGTGAGCAATATGTTGACGCTGAAGGTAATGACGTTCGCCCGATCATCATCAATGTCGGGAATATGACCGCTCCGACCGACTCTCTCCCGGCCCTCTTCACCATTGATGAGGTCGAGACTGTGTTCCACGAGTTCGGCCACGCTCTCCACGGACTTCTCACCAAGTGCCACTATCCGTCCGTCAGCGGCACCAATGTCGCCCGTGACTTTGTCGAGACATTCTCTCAGTTCAACGAGAACTGGGCTTTCCAGCCGGAGATTCTCGCTGAATATGCCAAGCATTACGAGACCGGCGAGGTGATTCCGGATTCTCTCGTTACGAAGATCAACAACGCAAGAAAGTTCAACCAGGGCTTTATGACTTCCGAGCTTTGCGCCGCCTCCATTCTTGACATGAAGTGGCACGAGCTCACTGAGGAGGATCTCGCGAAGCTTTCAGAGGGTGATCAGGCAGCGAATGTGGCAGATTTCGAGAAGAAGGTCTGCAAGGAGATGGGTCTCATCGACGAGATCATCCCTCGCTACCGCACCACCTATTTCAACCACATCTTCAACAGCGGCTACAGCGCCGGCTACTACAGCTACCTCTGGGCCGAGGTTCTGGACAAGGATGCATTCGAGTATTTCCAACAGCAGGGAATATACAATCCTGAAGTCGCGTTGAAGTTCCGTCAGACTTTCCTTGAGAAGGGTGGCAGTGAGGAGCCTATGACCCTCTATCTCTCCTTCCGTGGCGCCCAGCCTGATCCCGGTGCACTTCTTCGTGCCCGTGGACTGACTGATTAATTTCATCGGTCGCTGAGCTTGTCGAAGTGACCGAAATCGCCAAAATTCTGATTAATCGCTGATAGAAGGGCAGAAAAAAAAGCAAATGGCAAATTTTGCACGTTACCAAAATCTGCCATTTGATTTTTCTGCCCTAAAGCGTGTTGCAATGTGTTTTATATAAATTTATATGAAATAAAATTATATTAAATTAGTTAGATAGGGGGGCGTTTCCTGTCTTAAGTAGATATATTTATTTTATTAAAATTATTCTATAAAAATAATTTTGATGAAATATTTTTGCTATATTTGCCATTGATGGAAGCTAATATGGACAAATACTATAATCCGTTCTTTATAGCGGGAAGGATTCCTCCGGAATGTTTTTGCGATAGGGATGTGGAGACCAAACGGTTGACAGGGTGCATATTAAATCATGAGAACGTTGTCCTGACTTCTCCGAGAAGGGTCGGGAAGACGGAACTGATTTATCATTGCTTTGATGACGAGAGGCTGAAAGATGAGTTTTTCGTGATATTCGTTGACATCCTGCACACATCCAGCCTGCGGGAATTGATAATGGAGCTTGGCTCAGGGGTGTTCAAGAAGGTCGCCAGACATAGTGACAAGTTGATGAAGTCTTTCGCCTCAACTCTAAGGTCGCTTCAAGGAAGTTTCGGGTTCGATCCGGTGAACGGAATGCCGACATTCAACGTCCGTCTGGGAGACATCACGGCCCCGGAATATACCATTGAGGAAATATTCGAATATCTTGAAAAGGCTGACAGGCGCTGCATTGTCGTCATTGATGAGTTTCAGCAGGTCGTGAAGTATCGCGAGAAGGGTGTGGAGGCACTTCTGAGGGCGAATATTCAGCGCTCGTCCAATTCCAATTTCATATTTTCCGGTAGCGAGAGGCGCATTATGGACCAGATTTTTCTGGATGCGAAGAGACCGTTCTATCAGAGTGCGACCAATTTGAGTATGGCACCTATTGACAGAAGTGTTTATGTCGGGTTTGCACAAGAGTTGTTCTCAAGGTATGGAAAGACAGTCACGGAAAAGGGAGTTCTCAGGGCATACGATATGTTCGAGGGAATTACCGCTTATGTGCAAAGGATAATGCACGATGCGTTCGCGGAGACATCTACCGGAGGTACAGCGGACATCGATCTCGTGAACAGTATGGCTGACAGGTTTGTTGAAGAGAGTTCCAGACGCATCCGCGAACAACTTTCGTTCATTACAGAGCAGCAGAAGGAACTTTTATATGCCATTCATTCGGAGGGAGTAGCCAAAGGACTGACTACGTCCGCATTTGTGAAGAAGCATAGATTGAAGTCTGCGAGTTCGGTTCAATCAGCGACAAAACAGCTTTTGGAAATGGATCTTATAACCAAAGTCGGCAGAGAATACACGATTTCGGATCCGCTGCTGAAACTTTGGCTTACACGTGAAATACAATAATTTCAATGGAGACCATAGAAAAGCATAATTCTTTATTAAAAAGGATGAAACATTCAAAATGGTTACGAGGATGGAGATTAGCCTTGTTGATTACTTTGTCTGTTGCCATAATTGTGTTTATCTTTTCACTTATCTTTATTCCTGTGTTTAGAGACACCATTACTGATGTGATAGGATTTATTTTTGCGTTACCTTTTGGGATAATTATGTTTTTTGCATATTTTGATGACATGATTGCAAGAAAATAATATAAGTGTTCAAAACAATATTCGACAACATATGATAGTTATGAAGAGATTATTTTTGACATTCCTTTTGGGAGGGATCGCGCTTTCATCGGTCGCTTCGACAACGGGTTCGGCTACCGATGAGGCGAGACTGCTCAGGTTCCCGGCGACGAACGGGACGGATGTGGTGTTCTCCTACGCTGGAGATTTGTTCACGGCCCCGCTGACCGGAGGCGAGGCGCGTCGCCTGACATCACACATCGGCTACGAGATGTTCGCTCACTACTCTCCGGACGGCAAGACCATCGCTTTCACCGGGGAATATGACGGCAACCGAGAGGTTTACATCATCCCGGCCAGGGGCGGTGAACCTGTACGTTTGACCTACACGGCCACCAACGGGCGAGATGACCTTGGTGACAGGATGGGTCCTAACAACATCGTAATGGGATGGACACCTGACGGAAAGAACATCATATTCAGAAACCGCACAGGTGACGGATTCTCCGGCAAGCTTTGGACGGTTTCAATCAATGGGGGCATGCCGAAGGAGATTCCGCTTCCGGAAGGAGGTTTCTGCTCCTATTCTCCTGACGGAAAGAAACTTGCCTACAACCGGGTGATGAGGGAGTTCAGGACGTGGAAATATTACCGTGGCGGAATGGCCGATGAGGTCTGGGTATATGACGGCAAGAAAGTAGAGAAGATCACCGACAACCCGGCTCAGGACATATTCCCTATGTGGGTCGGCGACGAGATCTACTTCGCTTCCGACCGCGACATGACGATGAATCTGTTCGTCTATAACACGAAGACCAAGGCCACGACCAAGGTGACATCTTTCGATGACTATGACGTGAAGTTCCCGAGCACCAACGGAAAACTCGTCGTGTTCGAGAAAGGTGGCTATCTCTACAAGCTTGATCCAGCAACTAAGACTACCGAACAGATCCACATCACCCTCGGTTCAGACCTTGTCTACGCAAGGGCGGAGAGAATGAATGTCGGCAAGAAGGGCCGCTCGTCGTTCAGCCTTTCCCCTGACGGAAAGAGAATGGCCGTGACGGCTCGTGGTGAAGTCTTCGACGTGCCTGTCGGAAAGGGCATTACCCGCAACATCACCAAAACTCCAGGTTCCAATGAGCGCAGCGCCGACTGGAGCCCGGACGGCAAGTACATCGCCTTCATCGGTGACGGGACAGGAGAGACCGAGGTTTATCTCTACGATGTCGCCGCCGCCGGCGAGCCTGTCCAGATCACCAAGAACAACGATACCTACATCCGCGACCTCCAGTGGAGTCCGGACAGCAGGCACATCCTCTACACAGACCGCAAGAACCGCATCGTCGAGGTCGATCCGTTTGCCAAGACAGTCAGGACTGTGCTTCAATGCCCTGAGCAGGAAATCAGGGATGTTGAATATTCCCCTGACAGCAAGTGGCTTACCTACAGCCGCCCTGCACCGAACAAGATGAGCGTAGTCTATGTCTATAATCTTTCCTCCGGCAAGGAATATCCTGTCACAGAGAAATGGTATGACTCCAGCTCTCCGACCTTCTCTTCCGATGGCAAGTACTTGATATTCACATCCGACCGCGACTTCCGTCCGATCTACAGCTGGATCGAGTGGAACTTCGCCTACACCGACAGGAGCGGAGTCTACATGACGATGCTCGCTTCCGGAACGCCTTCTCCGCTGCTCCCGACTGACAGCGAATCCTTGAATATTCATGAATCAGAGGAAGATGCCACCCCTGCCGAGGCCGACAAGAAGCCGGCTAAAGGTGGCAAGGCTGCCAAAGACCAGAAGGACGCGAAGGCTTCCGGCAAGAGCTCCGTGGACGTGAAGATCGACGTGGACGGCCTTCTTGACAGGACCATCAAGCTTCCGATTAGTGGCTCACGCTCGTACTTCAGCGACGGCAAAAAACTCTGGTACAGGGATGGCCGTGGCACTCAAGTGTTTGATTTCGAGACCGGCAAGTCCGAGCAGTGCTCCGATGGAATGGTCATCTACCGTCCGGGCGACAAGAAGGCGCTCTCTACAGCCAAAGGCAAATGGACAGCCGTCAACTTCCCTTCAGCGAAAGTCAGCGGAGGTGAGGCCATCGACCTCGACAACATGTACACGACCGTTGACTACGCCTATGAATGGCCTCAGATCTTCGACGAGGTCTGGAGAGCGTTCCGCGACGGCTACTATCTTGAGAATATGCACGGACGTGACTGGAAGGCGGTAAAGGAAAAGTACGCCGCCCTTCTGCCTTACGTCAAGACCCGCCTTGACCTCAACTATGTGATCGGCGGGATGATCGGCGAGGTCGCCAGCGGCCACGCCTACGTCAATCCGGGCGACTACCCTAAGCCGGAACGCATCCAGATGGGACTTCTCGGAGCCAGGATGAGCAAGGACAAGAGCGGCTATTTCAAGATCGACCACATCTATTCCGGAGCCATCTATAGAAGCGAACTCCGTTCTCCATTGACCGAGCCGGGAATGAATATCTCCGAGGGTGACTTCATCACAGCCATTGACGGTCAGTCGCTTAAAGACGTTGACAACATCTACAGACTCCTTGTCGGCAAGGCTGGCAAACTCGTTGAGTTGACGGTGAACAGATCAGCCGCCGAGGGAGGCCGCAAGGTCGTTGTCAAACCTATAGCCGATGAATATCCTCTCGAACACTACGAGTGGGTGATGAGGAATATTCGTACGGTCGAAGAAAAATCCGGTGGCAAGGTCGGCTACATCTATATTCCTGACATGGGACCTGAGGGTCTGAACGAATTCGCCCGCTGGTACTATCCTCAGCTGGACAAGGAGGCCCTCATCATCGACGACCGCGCCAACGGTGGCGGAAACATCTCCCCGATGGTCATCGAGAGACTGCTTCGCAAGGTCTACAGGATGACGATGTACAGGAACTCCAACCAGAACGGAACCATCCCGGAGGGGACGCACACTGGACCTAAGGTGCTGCTGATCAACAAATATTCCGCCTCGGATGGAGACCTCTTCCCGTGGAGCTTCAAGGCCAACAACCTCGGAACCGTGATCGGGACCAGGACATGGGGAGGAATCGTGGGCATCAGCGGCTCGCTGCCTTACATGGACGGAACCGATGTGCGCGTGCCGTTCTTCACGAACTACGATGCGGCGACTGGACAGTGGATTGTCGAGAACCACGGAGTCGATCCTGACATCCTGCTGGATAATGATCCTATTAAGGAATATGCCGGTGAGGATCAGCAGCTTGACAAGGCCATCGAGACCGCTCTCCAGCAGATCAAGGACCGCAAGCCGCTTCCGAAGACCCCGGCTCCGCGCACCTTCAAGGATCTTGGCCTCCCGGAGATCAAGTAAGAGATTTCCGAAAAGAGCGCTTCGACAGGCTCAGCGACCGACGTGTAACTCATTCGGTCGCTGAGTTTGTGGTTACTGAGCCTGCCGAAATGACACTGTGAACCTGATCCGGTTTTTCATAAATGAATAAAATACCTTATATTTGACTTTGGATTTGAAACAGTAAAAGCATTACGGATATGAAAAAGTTTTTTACAATCGTGCTTGCAGCCTCGATGCTGCTTATCGGATCTAACACCCATGCTCAGACATGGACGGCCGCCGGCGGATTCACCACATTCAGCCTTTCAGGCCCAGATGCCGACAAAGTGATGGACGGAAGCATGCCTGGCTTCTATTTTGGAGTCAGCTACGACTATGCCTTTTCATCTCTTGAAGGCCTTACGGTTGAGCCAGGGTTCTATTTCATGCACTACGGCAAGGATCGCACAATGCCTTTCACCACCGAGTCGAAGGTTTACCGCGCCAATTACTTCCATATTCCAGTCAACCTGAAGTACACAATTCCGTTTGACGCCAACATCAGAGTCTCCGCCTTCACAGGTCCTCGTCTGAATTTTTTTGGAATGGGAAACATGTTCAGCAAAGGCGTGACATTTCCAGGCCTTAAAAACCTTGATGTTCAGTGGGGTCTGGGAGTCTCAGCCACAATCGTCGACGCTGTCATGCTCCGAGCCGGCTACGATTTTGGTCTGACCAAGTGCGTGAAGGACAACACCAAGCACGAAAGCTGGGCAAATGACCTCAAAGTCCACAGGAACACCTTTTACATCGGTGTAGGTTTCGCCTTCTGATTTATCAAGTCTATAGAACTCAATCCGGTCACTTCGGCAAACTCGGTGACCGGATTTCTTTATTTAATGAAACCTAAACTGTCAACCTGCAACCATCCGTTGTAATTCACCGCCTGAATATTTTCATATTTTCGCACTATGAAGCTATCAGGAATATTCATTTTCTCTATATCAGCTTCAGTCGTGGTTGCTTTTTCTTCTTGCTCCGGCAGGGAGGTTGATCATGCGTTGGACGTTGCGGAAAATGTTATCTGGACTCGTCCCGACAGTTCACTGTCTGCGCTGAAGTCGATTGACACCTTGGATTTGAGGTCGGAATCACGTCATGCGAGGTACTCTTTGCTTTACTCGATGGCGCTGGACCGAAACTGCATCGACACCTCCGACACCGGTATAATCCTCCCCGCAGTAAGATTCTATAACCACCACGGCTCCGACGCTGACCGGATGAGAGTGTATTATTATCTTGGAAGGCTGCACTATAACGGAGGGGACTTTCTTTCAGCCATCAAATGTTATATGCAGGCGAAAGAATATTCCTATGATTCAAAGGATTTCGTATTTCGCGGCTTGATATCATCCGCCATTTCGGATGTGTACGCGCGGAATGACAACTTTCAGGAAAAGGTCAGATATTCAGAGGAAGCTGTCAATTGTTTCACCGAGGCGCACGACTCGCTCAGAGTTTGGATAACCACAGGCCGGCTGGCCTCGTACTATGCCGATTGCAAGAATTGGGAGAAGTCAGACAGTCTCTATTCGGAGTTCTTTTCCCATAGTCCTTATGACACAACCGTCTTGGCCGAGCATCTTTTCAACGCATCCAGATATTCCCTGCTCAAGCCGAATCCAGATCCTCTTCAAAGCATGGAGCTTTTCAAGAAAGCGATTTTCGAATATGGCGGCAAACCTTCCGTGACAGACTACGCCGCTTATGCTTATGCGCTTGGCCTGCTCGGAGACACCTCTGCCGCTGACAGCATATTCTCGCAATTGGACGCATCGGGGAATGAAACCCTGCCGCTGATGGTCTGGAAATACCGCGCGTTCAAAAATAGAAGAGACTTCAAGGAAGCCTTGGATATGTTCGAGAGGTCTGTGGCTTTACAAGAGGCCTCGATAACCGCAGCGCTGAATCAGTCTGTGGCCCAGGCTCAGTCCGACTATTTCAAGACCAAGGCGAAACTGGCCGAGAAGGACCGGAGGATGCTGGTTCTTGCCAGATGGATTGTGTTTTTGGCTGGAATCCTCGGCTTGTTCATCGCATTTACGTTTTATTTGCACAACAAACGAAAATGGGCCAGACGGATGGCGGAGATGTCCATGATAAACGAGGAGGTGAATGTCAGGCTTTCAAAGGAGCAGAATGCTTTGTCCGACAAGGAACAGGCTCTTCAGAACCTGAGAAGGAAGTACGTCTTGACCTACAAGCGACAGTACAGCCAGCTGAATGACCTGTGTGCCGAATATTGGGCGACAGCCGGAAGTGGCAAGGAACAGGAACGCATCTATGAGAAAGTCAAGAAAATCGTCAGCGTGATAGACGGCTGCAACCAGAAGAGACTGGAGCGGATGATAGACGAGAACCTCGGCGGAATCATGAGTGGTCTGCGCGCCGATCTGCCGGACGCGACGGACAATGATTTCCGTTTCATAGCCCTGAATATTCTTGGTTTTGACGCTAAAACCATCGCGCGTGTCATGAATTACACCGTGCAGAGCGTGTACACGAAACGTGTGAGGCTAAGGGCGAAGATATCCTCATTGGCCTCTGAAAACAAGAATTTTTACCTTGACTTCATAGGATGACAAACATAAAAGATTGGCATTCAACAAATTCGCCGCTCATTAACAAGACCGCTGTTCTTAAAATCCTGAAATTCAGCAAATTGCCCACCATCGTTTAGACTCCGGATTCGCCATGAGCGCTATCACGCTGTATATCAACAAAATAAAGTAGCCAGTCGTTAATACTATTTTCCATTGAAGAAAGATTCTTTCTTGCGAACTTTGCGGAAACCAAAGTAATAAACCAATGATGAAAAAAGTTTTACTGGCGCTGACCGCGCTGACTCTCTTGAGTCAAGTTTACCTTCAAAGCAAGAGCAAATCTTATGAAGATCTGATTGTGCTGATAGTCCTCGAGAGCACAAAGCCTTCTTCCTCCACAAACCGGGCTCCGGCGTTATGCCCTGTGGATGGTTACTACCACAAATTGACAAGCATGGTCGAGCTGTCCTTCAAGCAAGATCTCGGAACCGTGTACGTCACGTTGGACAATCTGACAACGGGCGAAACTTATGACTATTCCGGCAGCAGCGCCGCCGGGACGATGATGATGCCGACCATGTCGAACTCATGCTACACCATGAACATCACCACGGAAAGCGGCCGTGTCTTCAAATCATCGTTCGCCACATACGGCGTGGATGACGAAGACTAGGCAATTAAGTAGAACCATACTAACCATTTACCTTTTATTCTCACCTTGCGAGGACGGTTTGACAGTTTGCCGTCCTCATCGTTTTTATGTTGTGATCTCTGCCGACTCTGCCAAACAATCAGTAACAATCAGTAATCGTTAAAAAATTTGCAGTCTGAAAGGTTTTGCGTAAATTTACGAGATTTGTTTTAGCAAGATTCAGAACGACTATGGGAGGCGGAAAAAAAGTGATCATATTCGCCGGCTTGGGAGGGCTGGCTATTGGTGTTTGTGCCATGTTGGTTCTTGGCGGTGCGATGACCCGCACTTCCACCAACGAGTATTGCATGAGCTGTCACTACCACGAGCAAGCGGACGCTGATTGGAAGAAATCCGAGCATCACAACAGCGAGAGCGGAGTGGTGACCGACTGTGCCGCCTGCCACCTTCCTCCAAAGGAGAACGGGTATCTCCGTTACTACATGGTCAAGGCCAGGATGGGAGCCAAGGACTTGTGGGCCAAAATGACTAAGGACAAGGACGAGATCGACTGGAGTTCAAGGAGAACCCTTGAGCACGGGGCCAAGATAGTTTACAACGAGTCCTGTGAGAAGTGCCATGTCAATCTTTATCCGGCCGGGATCTCCGATGACGGTATAACCGCCCATCTTTACTATGACGAGAACTCCAAGAAACTGGGACTCCAGTGCATAAGTTGTCACTTGAACACAGGTCATGACATGCCTGGCTACGAGCACAAGAGGTTGGAAGGCAAGGTGATGGACACTGGAAGTGGTGCGAGATACGACAGTGCGGCAGTGGTGACTTCTTTCGCGAACTTCACGGAAACAGTTCCCGGCACAACTGCGGCGATCAGCATGATTGCTGTTCCGGGAGGTGAGTTCATGATCGGCAGCCCTGACAACGAGCCGTTCCGCTCGGTGGATGAGGGGCCACAGAAAAAGGTACGGATCTCCCCGTTCTTCATGGGCGAGGTCGAGGTGACATGGCATCAGTTCTGGGCTTTCTACAACGAGACGATGTCCGAGGGCAGGACCCCGCCGGAGAAGATCTACGCCAACAACAACCGTCCGGATGTCGATGCGGTCAGTGGTCCTACACCTCCGTTCGGATTCCCGGATCAGGGTTGGGGAATGGGCGAGAGGCCGGCCATCACGATGACGCACTATGCGGCGGAGACCTTCTGCCAGTGGCTTTCCCTGAAAACGGGGCGCAACTACCGTCTTCCGACCGAGGCGGAGTGGGAATATGCAGCCCGCGGCGGCACCCAGACCCCGTACTTCTTCGAGGGAAGTCCGAAGAAATATTCAAAGGAAACATTCTGGAACAAGCTTTTCGGGGCGGACACCACCTCGATCGCAAGTTATGTGGTATATTCAGAAGACAGTTTCGGCAAGACGCAGGAGCCTTCTGAGGTGAAGGCCAACCCGTTCGGGCTCAAGAATATGCTCGGCAATGTGATGGAGTATTGCTCTGACCGGTACGCCGCGGACGCATATTCAAAGATCACCGACGGCGCTTTGGATCCTAAGGGGCCGCAGAGCGGTGATGAGTTCGTGGTACGCGGTGGGGCATATTCAGATGATGCCTCGCTGGTCCGCTGCGCTGCGAGGGCTCACACCAAAAATGATGATTGGCTCCGTACCGACCCTCAGAATCCGAAGAGCATCTGGTGGTATTCCGACATCAAGGGAATCGGTTTCAGGGTGGTGTGCGATGTGCCTGAAGGAATTTTATAGCTAGGAGGAATATTTAATAACATAAAGACTATTAATAAAATGAGCAACAAAATGGACAGAAGATCCTTTCTTGGCAAGAGCGCCAAGATCGGTGTAGGTCTGGTAGGCGGCAGCGTTCTGCTGTCAGCTTGCGCAGGTGGTGACAAATCCGGCAAGATGACTCCCCTCAGGCAGCCGGGCGAGTACTATATTCCTGAACTTCCGGACAAGGCTATTGACGGAAAGGAACTTAAGGTGGGCGTGATCGGTTGCGGTGGCCGTGGAAGCGGTGCTGTTGAGGATTTGCTGAACGCTGCCGATGGCATCAAAGTGACCGCTCTTGGTGATGTTTTCGCTGACCGTCTGAACAGCCTTCGTGAGAACCTCAAAAATAATCGGAATCAGGAAGTTCCTGAGGATCACTGTTTCACAGGTTTCGATGCCTACAAGCAGGTAATTGATTCTGGTGTTGATATGGTCATCGTGGCCACCCCTCCTGTCTTCCGTCCGGCTCACTTCCAGTACGCCACCGAGAAGGGTGTCCACTCGTTCCTTGAGAAGCCTATCGCTGTCGATGCGAAGGGTTATCGCCAGATAATGGCGACCGCTAAGCAGGCTGAAGCCAAGGGGCTTAGCGTTGTGACCGGAACCCAGCGCCACCACCAGAGGCCTTATGTCGAGTCGTTCAAGAAGATCCAGGAAGGCATAATCGGCGAGATCACAGGTGGCAACGTCTATTGGAACCAGGGCATGCTCTGGTACAAGGAGCGTCAGCAGGGATGGAGCGACATGGAATGGATGATCCGCGACTGGGTCAACTGGAAATGGCTCTCCGGCGACCACATCGTCGAGCAGCACGTGCACAACATTGATGTGTTCAACTGGATGATCGGCAAACATCCTATTAAGGCGACAGGCTTCGGCAGCCGCCAGCGTCGCATCACCGGCGACCAGTACGACAACTTCAGCATTGACTTTGAATACGAGAACGGAGTCCATCTGCACAGCATGTCCCGCCAGATTGACGGCTGCTCCAACAATGTCAGTGAATATGTCCGCGGCACAAAGGGCTACTGGAGTTCTTCGGATTTCGCCATCCGTGACCTTCAGGGAAACATCCTTTGGCAGTTCGACGGTGAGGCCGAGAAGGCTCAGTACCAGCAGACCAACCCGTATGTGCTTGAGCACGTGGATTGGGTGAACCACATCCGCAAGGGCGAGGCCCACGTTGAGGCCGGCGAGTGCGGCATCTCCTCTCTCTGCGGTGTGATGGGCCGTGAGGCAGCTTACACCGGCAAGACCATCACCTGGGACGAGATCAGCGCCTCCGACCTGGATTACCTCCCGGAGAAGCTTGAGCTCGGCAAGATGGACATGAGCAAGTACACCGCCCCTGTTCCTGGTGCCGAAAAGTAATCGGTCACAGAGCTTACCGAAGTGACTATACTGCCGGTCACTGAGCCTGTCGAAGTGACTGAAAATTGAATATGATTAAGAGGATGACCAGAAGTTGATTTTGGTCATCCTTTTTTGCCATGTGCAATATCGTATTATAAATAGCCATAGTCTGCAAAATATCGTATTCTAAGCGGGTGAATTTATGTAAAATATCGTATCTTGCCAGAAAAGAACTATCTTTGTGTCACAAGACAAAGATCGGATTATGGCAAAGAAAAAGAAAGAAGTGGCCTTGGACAAGCGAGTCCTGGAGGTGATCTTGACTGACCAAAGGGAAGAGTTGGAGGCTAAACGCAGTGAAGTCTACTATATCCGTGAAATTATTAGTGTGTGTATATAAATTGTTGTTTTTATGAAGCAGTTATCCGTTTTTATTGTATTCCTATTTATGGCATTCTCTGCTGAAGCTCAGTTTGTCCTTACACCTAATGGCTTTACCACAGATGATGGGAAGAACTTTTATGTGTTGAATTTTGAGGGTAAAAGCCAGCAAGAATTATATGATGCCGTTGAAATTTGGGCTGGTGGGAGATATGTATCTCCTAAGGATGTTGTGAGTCCATCCCTCAATGCCGCACAAATAACCATAAATGCCTGGGTTGAGGGATTAACAAAAATGCCCAAGCGGGCTATTAAGGTTCCCGTTGATGTAAATTATTCTTTTCAGATATTGTTTAAAGATAACAAGGTTCGTTTTAATGCACCTATTATTAATAGTATGGATGCAGATGGCCAAATAGAACAACAGTTATATTTGATTCGTCCTTCCGTTATAAAGGATGGCATTTTTAGTAAATCAGGAAAACTTCTTGATAAATATTCAAAGGAACAACTTGAAAAGCACTTTAATGGTATTGTTGAAGAGGTGCGTGTACTAATATCTGGATCAAATGAAGAATGGTAATTGTAACTGATTTTTAAATCAATGAATATGAACAGAAGAGATTTTCTTGCGACTGCGGCGGTGGGGTCGGCGGCATTGGCCGCGGCTTCGGTGCTGCCGGGATGCGTCGCGGCGACGGACGATAAGAAAAAGGCCGCGAATGACCTTGAACTGAAGATTTCGTTTCAGGAAAAGACGGCTCCGGGAGAGAGTCTGGCTGAGAAGTTGGACTTCATGGAGAACCTTGGGGTTGTCGGTTTCGAGCCGGGAGGACGTGGACTGGCCTCACGTGTGAAGGAGATTCAGGAGGCATTGAATGGTCGAAACATCAAAGTGTCGGCTATCTGCGCTGGTTTCGACGGCTTCATCCTCGCCGAGGATCCTGCGGTCAAGGAATTGTTTGACAAGACGATGCGTGAGATCGTGGCGGCGGCCGGAGAGCTTGGCTCTACCGGAGTCATCATGGTTCCGGCCTTCAATCACCAGGCTCCGTGCAAGCCTCACACGATGGACACCCGCAACTACCTTTGCGAGCAGCTCCACGACCTCGGAGAGTTCGCCCTTGAGCACGGAACGACCGTGATTCTTGAGCCGCTGAACAGGAACGAAGCGTTCTACATGCGTCTTGTCGCTGATGCCGCGGCGATAGCCCGTGACTCGGACAGCAAGGGAGTCAAGGCCATGGGGGATTTCTGGCACATGTCCGAGGAGACTTCGGACTACGGTGCCTTGATGTCAGCCGGCAAGGAGTACCTTCAGCATGTCCACATCGCCAGCCGTGGCCGCCGCATCATGCCGGGCGAAGATGGTGAAAAGGACAACTACGTTGACGGATTCAGAGCCCTAAAGGAGATAGGGTACGACAAGTATGTCAGCTTCGAGTGCGGCACAAAGGGCGACCGGGCCACGACCGTCACCGCTGCCGTTGATCTTCTGCGCAAGCAGTGGGCTGAGGCGTAATGTCAGCATTCGGGCATTCGTTCGGGCTTATCGCGGCTTTGGTCTATGTCTGCCTTCTGGTTGGCGTTTACGCTTTGCGTGACCGCTGGCCGCTTCACAGACTCTTGTCCGGACGAAAGGCCTGCATAATCTCGATTTCAATTGTACTGTTCCTGCTTCTCATCTTCGGACTTACACCGCAGGATGGGAGCAAGGACGGCTTTTTAGGTGTTCTCGGTTTCAGGAATATGAACCGGTCGCTGCTCTTCATCCTAGCTTTGTTCCTTTTGGCGACCACCGTCACGCTGAACACGATTGAGGATATTCATAGATTCACAAAGCATCGGCTTGGGGTGACCTGCGCCCATCTGGGGCTGTCGGTAATTCTGGTCACCGGACTTTTCGGCACCGGAGGGAACGTTCAGGCAAGGATGATCGCAATGCCGAATGAGCCGAACCGTGAGGCGTGGAACGAATCCACCGATGAATATGTCAAACTTCCTTTTGAGCTGACGCTCAAGGATTTCTCTGTCAATGAATATTCTTCCGAAGTCACTCTGACCCTTCCTGACGGCCGCTCCTCCGAGATCAAAATCGCCGTGAACCACCCGGCCAAGGTCGGTTCTTGGCGGATTTATCAGTCGGACTACCTATCGGACACGGAACGAGGAGAGTTCGCAAGCATATTCAAGTGTGTCTATTCACCATTGTCGGAGGTTTTCCGCATCGCTTTGTGGCTGCTGCTTGTCTCCGCCGCGGCGATGGTGTTCTTCTCCGGCTTCAAACCTCGCTTCGGGAAGGAGAGATCCTCTGAAAAGAAATCGTTGGAGCAGAGTGATTTGTATACTCGGGATTCTTCCGTTGGAAAGTTCAAAGAGAAGGAGGGACGGTTATGAGTTGGGACTCATTCATTTGGTTCGCATTGGCGGCTTCGGCGTTCTGGATTTCCGGCGCTGCGGTTTCCTTGAAGGCCAAAAGGGCAGTCGTACCGCTGCTGCTGACAGGGATAGGCGTCAAAATATTCATTACTTTCATCTTTGGGGTCTGGATCACGCTCGGTCGTCCGCCGCTCCGCACGATGGGTGAGACCCGCCTCTG
Organism: uncultured Bacteroidales bacterium; assembly: GCA_934698975.1. Lineage (GTDB taxonomy): Bacteria > Bacteroidota > Bacteroidia > Bacteroidales > UBA932 > Cryptobacteroides. The sequence goes on along the minus strand of CAKUVR010000006.1, from coordinate 6,333 downwards.
GTTCAGCCTTTTCATTTCGCTGATCGGCAGTGTGGTCTATCTTCGCTGGCGCTACCGTTGGGTGCTTCCGTTCTCGTGCCTGATGTCGGTTGTCTTCGTGTGCATCAACATCTTTAAGCCAGAGATTCACTCTGAGGAGCTTATGCCAGCCCTCCGCAGCCCGTGGTTCGTCCCGCACGTCATCGTCTACATGTTCGCCTACGCCGTGATGGGCATCGCCACCATCCTTGCCGTCCGCATTCTTTTGCTTACTCGGAAACCGGTCACTTCGACAAGCTCAGTGACCGACCTCCACCTCTGCGACACCCTGGTCCGCATAGGCTGGGGTTTCCTCACAATGGGCATAGTCATGGGAGCCCTCTGGGCCAAGCAAGCCTGGGGCGACTACTGGACCTGGGACCCCAAGGAAACCTGGGCCGCCGCCACCTGGCTCAGCTACCTGCTGTACCTTCATCTGCGTCAAGGACAAAACTCCCGCAAATCCCTTCGCCGCGCTCTTTTCCTCCTGATTTTCTCCTTCCTCCTCCTCCAGATGTGCTGGTGGGGCGTCAACTACCTCCCATCCGCCCAAGGCTTCAGCCTGCACACCTATTAATTTCCTTTATATTCAATTATTCTTGGGGATAAATTGCTAACTTTGCAGGTTGTTGGTCCGAGGAGACTATGCGGGCCGCTGAAAGAAGAATATTCAAAATACATCAAATATGTACAGAACACACACGTGCGGGGAACTCCGCATTGAGAATGTCGGGCAGAAGGTGACTCTCGCCGGTTGGGTGCAGAGGTCAAGGAAGCTCGGCGGGATGACATTCATTGACTTGCGTGACCGCTACGGCATCACCCAACTTGTCGTTGAGGCTGACGCTGACGCCGCTCTGGTGGAGACAGCCACCTCTTTGGGGCGTGAATATGTCATCCAGGCCATCGGAGAGGTTGTCGAGCGTCAGAGCAAGAACCCAAAGATGGAAACAGGAGACATAGAGATCAGGCTTGAGACCATCAATGTGCTCAACAAGTCCGTAACCCCTCCGTTTACAATTGAGGACGAAAGCGACGGAGGCGAGAATCTCCGCGCGAAATTCCGTTATCTGGACCTGAGAAGAAATCCGCTTCAGAAAGCGTTGGCTCTCAGACACAAGCTTGCGCATGAGGTCCGCAACTATCTCGATGCCCACGGGTTTATGGAGATAGAGACTCCGTATCTCATCAAATCCACTCCTGAAGGGGCTCGTGATTTCGTCGTTCCTTCCAGAATGAACCCTGGCCAGTTCTATGCCCTCCCCCAGTCCCCTCAGACCTTCAAGCAGCTGCTGATGGTGGCAGGCTACGACCGCTACTTCCAGATAGTGCGCTGCTTCCGCGACGAAGACCTGCGCGCGGACCGTCAGCCGGAATTCACCCAAATCGACTGCGAGATGTCCTTCGTCGAGCAGGAGGATGTCCTGAATATGTTCGAGGGTATGATGAGGGCGATGTTCAAGAACGTCCTCGGAGTTGACATCCCGAACCCGATGCCGCGGATGAGCTGGTACGACGCGATGGACAAGTATGGTTCGGACAAGCCGGATGTCCGTTTCGGCATGACCATCCACGAGATCACTGACAAGGTTAAAGGCAAAGGATTCTCTGTCCTGGAGGATGCCGCCTACGTCGGAGCGATCGCGGTTCCGGGAGGCTCTGAATATACCCGCAAGCAAATCGACGAGATCACCGAGTGGGTCAAGAGGCCGCAGGTCGGCGCCAAAGGTCTGATCTACATCAAACTCAACTCCGACGGCTCAGTCAAGTCTTCGATAGACAAGTTCTACACTCCTGAGGACCTTAAGGTCATCGCCGAAGCAGTAGAGGCCAAGACCGGGGACATCGTGTTCGTGATGTCCGGGGACAACAAGCGCAAGGTCCAGACAATGCTTGGCGTTCTGCGAATCGAGATGGGAAACAGACTCGGCCTTCGCGACCCTAAGGTCTTCGCGCCGCTTTGGATCGTGGACTTCCCTCTCCTTGAATGGAGCGAGGAGGATGGCCGTTTCTATGCGATGCACCATCCGTTCACAGCGCCTAAGCCGGAACACATGAACCTGTTCTACAGCAACAAGAAAGAGGATCTCGAAAGGGTTTGCGCCAACGCCTACGACTTCGTTCTGAACGGCACCGAGCTTGGTGGCGGATCCATCCGAATCCACGACGCCGAGGTTCAGAAAAGGATGTTCGAGGTGCTTGGCATCGGCCCGGAGGAGGCTGAGTACAAATTCGGCTTCATCATCCATGCCTTCCAGTACGGCGCTCCGCCTCACGGAGGTCTGGCATTCGGCTTCGACCGTGTCTGCACCCTGTTTGCCGGCAAGGAGTCCATCCGTGACTTCATCGCTTTCCCTAAGAACAATCAGGGTCGCGATGTGATGATAGACTCTCCGTCACAGATCGACCAGTCTCAGCTGGACGAGCTCAATCTGGACATCCGCCCGCTTCCGGAAAAGTAATCCATACCGGTCGGAAACAGTCTCTTATTTTAAGGGCTTATGCACTGCTATAGCGTGCAAGTCCAGGCTAGGCGAGACAGAAAGGTGTCGGCTATCAGGCGCAAACCTGAAACGCACGGCACCTTTTCGTTATGCCTTGGCGTTCTTGTGCCCGAACCATTCAAGGGCGACGACAAGGATGGCGCCGACAGCCATCCAGACAATCGCGGAGACAATCTGTGGATTGATGACGGCGGAAAGATTCAGTCCGGTGTCAACAAGAGCCTGGACTCCGGCCTGAGCCTGATCGGCAGTCTGTCCCTCGCGCATGAGCTGTGCCGTCATCACGCTGACCTTGTCGCTCCAAGGCCAGACTTTGACCAATGATCCAAGTGTGAATCCGATCAGAGTGATCAGCGTCGGCCTTTCGTAATTCGCTATCAGCCAGTGCAGGAACTTTGAGAAGGCCGCGATTCCCAGAACACAACCGATTCCGAACATGATGAGTACCGGCCAGTTAAGTTCGCTGATCGCGGACATGATATATTCATACTTACCAAGAAGCACCAGAATGAAACTGCCTGAGATGCCGGGGAGAATCATCGTGCAGATGGCGATCGCGCCGCAGACCAAAATGAACCAAGAGGCATCTGTTGTCTGGGTTGGGGAAAGCATGCATATCACCGCCCCGAGAAAGATTCCGAACAGCAGCCAGACTCCGTCCGTGATTTTCCATTTCTTGATGTCAAAAAGCATGTAGATGCCTGAGACCACTATCAGCCCGAAGAAGAACGCCCAGGTCTGAACAGGATGATACGCAAGCACGTATTCCATCAATTTGGCAAGAGAGAAGATGCTCACGACCACACCGATCCCAAGCCAAAGCAGGAATGTTCCATGAATATATTCCCAGAACTCCTTGAACTTTACTTTCAGCAGCAGTTTCCAGGACGCGATGGAAAGGATGGCGTTCAGAGCTTCTATGAGTTCATTGAATATTCCCGTGAGAAGTGCGATGGTGCCTCCGGACACTCCGGGGATGACATTGGCCGCACCCATCGCGAATCCTTTCAGGGCGACAGCAGCGTTTTTGATGATATTTGACATATTAAACTATTGAATCTTCGTGAGATAGCCTTTGATGGCCGTGAAACTGTCCAGTTGGCTGACCTCCTTGCCGTCCGGGTCGCTGATGACAAGGTCGAACAGGCTGCCGTCCATCTGGCGGCGTCCGATCTTGAAACGGGCATTGGAGGTGCGGGCCATATATTCTATGGCGAAATCAGGATTCTTGACCAGCGAGATGAAAAGGTCTGGAGCCTGCTCCTCAAGCACGTTCATCTTATAGCGGGAAGGCCTTCCTATCCAGTCGAGATCTTTTTTTGTTATGGTGGTCTGGATGCTGGTGATAAGGCGGTCCTCACTGCCGATCTTCCTGAAATCCTGAAAGAACACGCATCCTTTTATGTTATGGGATCTGAAGAAATTCATTATCGCTGTCTTGCAGGCATCGAACGAAGACTCCTCCACGTCGATTATCGCAACGTAGGAACGTATTTTCCATAACGGCAGGATTTCGGTCGGGACAGTGCTGGAATGCTTCCGAAGGCTTCTCTTCCTGAAAAAGTTCTTTATAAAATCAAACATAATCTACTGGTTTACAGAGGCTATCAGCTCTCGAATCTCACGCTTCGCGTCCTTCCATCTCGGGACATCGATCTTGGTGCCGATAACTTCGACGACCTTCGCAGCAATTATCGAGCCTACCTCGCCGCAGACTTTCAGAGGCATTCCGAGAGAATGGGCGTACAGAAATCCGGCGGCATAGGTGTCGCCCGCTCCGGTGGCGTCGATCGTAGCCGCCGGCCAGGCCTCTATGTAGTGATATTCATCGCCTTGCTTGACCATCGAGCCGTCCTTGCCCACCTTCACGACGGCGATCTCGCACTGGCTGGCAAGTGTGTCGAGAGCCTCGCGCGGTTCCTGCTTTGTGAATGCCCTGGCCTCGGTCTCGTTGGCGAAGACGATGTCCACATAGCGGTCTACCAGATTGTGGAAGAACGCCTCGTTGGATTCTACGACATTGTAGGAGGCCATGTCGATGGAGATTTTGCAGCCGGCCTCTTTTGCCATCTGCACTGCCTTGCGGATAAGATCCTGATTCTGCACGAGATAACCTTCGATATGGAAATAGTCGTAGCCTTGGAAATATTCAGGCTTCAGATCCTCGGGCACGAGTTCCAGCGCCGCTCCCATGTAGTCGGCGAATGTCCTTTCCGAGTTAGCCCCCGTGATGAAGCACATCGCGCGGCCGGAGCCTTTCGTGCCGGTAAGAAGGGTGGTCTTCACCCCGTACTGCTCCAGCGTGCTCTTGTACAGATGCCCTAACTCGTCGTTGCCGATCTTTCCGATGAATCCGGAAGGCATTCCGAATATGGACGTGCAGGTGATCGTGTTGGCCGCCGAACCGCCCGGAACGTACTTCACGCCGAATTCCTTCAGTTTCGACCAGATACGGTCGCCGGTTTCCAGATCCACGTGCTGCATGCTTCCCGGAGGAAGGTGGTACTCGCGGAGCATTGTTTCGTCAGGGAACACCGCGAGAATGTCCGTGAGCGCGTTTCCTATTCCTAAAACTGATTTCATATCTTTATATTTTGATATTCATAGCGTGCCAAATCACAAAGTTAAGGAATATTTGATTAAATTTGTAACCATGAACAAGAAGGCCGGGAATATTCTTAAATATGGAGTCTCCATCGCACTTGCGGCGGTGCTACTGTATTTTTCTTTCCGCGGGGTGAGCTGGGGTGATTTTCTGGAGGGACTGAGGGCCTGCCGCTGGCAATTCGTCATCCTTTCCATGCTTTTTGGCGTGCTGGCCTTTTACTTGAGAGCTCTCCGCTGGCGGGAACTCCTTCTGCCGATAGACCGGACAACATCCCGTCTCACATGTTTCAACGCCATAAACATCAGCTATCTGGTGAATCTTGCCCTGCCACGGGTGGGAGAGTTTGTGCGTTGCGGCTACATCACGGCTCATTCTCAAAAAGACAAGGAAGACCGTCATCTGGCTTCTTACGACAAGGTTCTCGGAACCGCAGCATTGGAGCGTTCTGTGGATATGCTTGCGATGGTCGCCGTGCTTGCCGTTTTCCTGCTTTTCACATGGAAACGCTTTGGCGGGTTCTTCTCTGAGAAGATCTTCGGAGCGGCTTCCGGGAGCCTAAACGGCGGCAAGATCATGGTACTTGTCACCGGAGTTCTCGCAGCGGTAGCTGCCATCTCGTGCGCAATCCTTTTCGCAGACAGATGGAAGCCTCTTGCCAAGGTCCGTGATTTCTGCAAAGGCATTTGGGCCGGCTTCCTCAGCTGCCTCAAGATGAAAGGGGCCTGGAAGTTCCTCCTCTTGACGTTGGGAATATGGGGCTGTTACTGGATGATGAGCGCAACTATTCTCTGGTCTCTTCAAGGAATATCCCCGGACTCCGTCAGCCCGGAGCTCGCTACGGCTGTCGTGGCTTTGCAGAACTTGAACATGACAGACGCGATGTTCCTGATGATCGCCGGGAGCCTGTCTTCTGTCGTTCCGGTACCTGGAGGATTCGGAGCCTTCCATTTCATAGTCTCCTCCGCCATCTCCTACGTCTACGGCATTCCGGTGCAGTTCGGGATGATCTTCGCAACTCTTTCGCACGAGTCCCAGGCCGTGAACCAGATCCTGTGGGGAGGCATTTCCTTGGCAAGTGAATCTTTACGAACAACAAATAATTAATAACTAAAGTATTATGAAAATCAAAAATTTATTCCTGATCGCCGCTGGCGTCCTGATGCTGACGACCACGTTCGACGCGGCCGCAAAGAAACTCCCGAA
>CAKUVR010000005.1:0-145264 GCA_934698975.1 uncultured Bacteroidales bacterium | reverse complement strand
GAGCCGCTCACTCAAAATCAAGATGTCAATGAACTGGAATTAAAATTTTAAACAAAATTTTATCGCATCAGTAGTAAAAAAAATGATCCAACAAAAAATGATTGTGTGGTGGATGCAAATCAAGAGCCTTCACAACCGTGCCAAAGAATATCGGAGGTGTCGGGGGCAAAGATGTGTTTAATGCACCCGATAATACGCTCGATTACGGTTGCAAACAGCCGATGGGAACCACATAAATGCCATCCTCCGGACGACGATATGCATAGTCTCCAGTGGCGGTAAGTATCATTTTGAACGCAGGCTCTCTCATTTTTGATGTATCAATCTGATTGGACAAAGCAGTCAATGTGGTCGCCCCATCGTTGATTAATGACTGTCCTCCCAATTTGATCTCAATAAGTCCGTAGTTTCCACCACGCAAATGTATCACCGCATCGCATTCCAGACCGCTTTTATCACGATAATGGTAAATTTTCCCGTACATGGATTCCGCAAACACTCTCAAATCCCTTACGCATAAGGTTTCAAAGAAAAGTCCCATAGTGTTAAGATCATTTATCAAGTCCATTGGTCCTATCTCAAGTGCCGCTGTCGCAATAGACGGATCAACAAAATATCTGGTATCAGAGGTGCGTATGGCTGTCTTGGAACGAAGGTTCGGATTCCAAGCCGGCATATCCTCAATCACAAATATTTTTCGAAGTGCATCTAGATAGGAGTTTATGGTGTTCTCATCCAGACTTGAGGCATCATTGTTCTTCAAGTCCTCACGCAATGTGGCAATGGAGGCTTGGGTGCCTTGATGACGCGCATAAGAGCGCATAAGGCGACGGACCTTTTCTGAGGCACGTTTTACCCCATCGACTTTTGAGACATCCTCTTTTGTTACTGCATCATAGTAATCAAAAGCCTGCTCAAGAGCTATCTCGTCAGGAAGCCCGACTGCCATCGGCCATCCTCCTCTGCATATCAAAAAAGCGATGTCATCAAGATTCAGATCGTTCTTTGCGAAAATCTTAGCCGGAGATGTGAACAAGTCTGACAGTTTTACACAACCATTTGACTCCCCAGATTCGAATATGGTCATAGGGCGCATCGTGAGCCAAGCGAACCGACCTGTTCCCGAATGCTCCCTCTCCTCTTCCGCCTCTTTGTCCGGAACCGCTGAACCAGTTAGAATGAATTGTCCCATCTTACGACGTTCATCCACAGTGTAACGTACCGCATCCCAAAGTTTTGGCACCGTCTGCCACTCATCGATAAGCATCGGGGTTTCTCCTCTAAGAGCCTCATCCATGTCTATTTCCAAAAGACTTTTGAATTGCTCTTTAACATCTTTTCTGGCCAAAAGCACCTTGCTTGCGGCTATTTCTTCAGCAGTAGTCGTCTTGCCGCACCACTTAGGACCCTCTATTAAAACGGCACCCTTTGCCTGAAGCTTCCTTTCAAGAAGAGAATCCAATATCCTATGCCTATATCCTTCCATAACGTATAATGCTCTTTCTAAGGCAAATATAACACAATAATATCAAAATTCAGTAATTTGGCGCAAGTTTGTTCAGTAATTTGGCGCAAAATCATTCAGTAATTTGGCGTCCATGTTCTCACATCAGAAAAGTTAAGACATTCAAAAAAACACCCGAAACGCTTTGCGGCAGCATCTCGGGTGCGGGAATTTGTTATTGTTCGTTTGTTGTTCGGGCGGCTTCGGTGCTTCGGCAGGCTCAGCAACCGTCGCTTCCGGTGCGGGAATTTGTTATGTTCGTTCGTTGTTCTAGCGGCTCAACCGGACTTTGATCATACAATTCGCCGATTGGCCATTGGTTCAGCCATGGGAGGCTAGAACTTGAGAGTCAGGCGTCCGAGGGCAGTTGTGCCAGCCATCGGGACGAAGCCGAGCTGGTAGTAGCGGTTGTCGTCAGGATGACCTCCGGAAGCATAGATTGCGGAATATACCCAACCGGATGTGGCAGCGTGGGCATTGAATATGTTGTTGACATCAAGTCCGATGGTGATTTCCCTCAGGAAGCCACGAAGCTTGATCGGGTAGCTGAGGCTGACGCCCGAGAATGAATATGCCGGGAGAGAGCGGTTCTTGTTCTGAGTGTTGTCAAGGTACTGGCGGCTCACGAATGCGGTGTGCCAAGTGGCCTGGACACCTTTGACTTTGAATATGGCGAACCCGTTGACTATGGCGGACGGGGAGAACGCCAGCGTTGAGTTGTCGTAGTGAATGGTACTAAAGCCTGATTCCGCGTCCCAGTCCTCCACAACCTCATCAAAGTCCTTGATTTTGTTAGAACTAAGGGCTGCGTTGGCCTCAAGTGCCAGCCACTTGGTGACATCTACACCAGCGGTCAGTTCAACACCGGCACGGTAAGAGTCCTTGATGTTGGTGGTCAGGTTCTCACCGATGTCGCTTTGCATTCCTGTCTGGACGAACTGGTTCACATAGTCCATAAAGTAGAAGTTGGCGGAAGCGCGGAAAATCGAACCTGAATACTGGTAACCCAACTCGTAATCGTTCACGTGCTCGGCCTTAGGGAACGGATAGTTATAGTTGTCCGTGAAATTGTTGCGTTCCGGCTCACGGTTGCTCATGGCCACAGACACATAGGCTCTGTGGTTTCCGGCCTGATAGCTTACACCGACTTTGGGATTGAAGAAATTGTAGGTCTCGTCGATGTCCAGACGTTGGTTCTGGTATGTGCCGTCCTTCTGCTTGACGAACTTGTCATTTATACCATCGGTTGTGTAGTACACGCGCCTGTACTGAAGGTCTGCGAAAGCGGTGAAATGCTCGCCGAACTGTTTGGAAGCCTTGACGAAAGCGCTGTAGTCATTCTTTTTGGCATCCGAATCGTAATAGGTGTAGCGGCCGTTGTCGAAATCAGTGTCATCCAGACCGGCAAGAACAGGATAATGCTCGACGACATCTGAATTTGAGACGTACGTCAGATAGCCGAAGTGGTTGGCCCAGAACAACTGGGCGGAAAGGCCTCCGATAACATCCCAGCCATTGTTGTTGTAGCTGATGTTGTAGACAAATCCTGCGGCGTTCTGATCGAGACCTTTCTGGCGGACAAAATCAGACAAGACCGGTTTCCCTTTCTCATTCACCATATCTAAACCGAACTTGGACACCTTGTTGTCAAACCTGAACTCGTCATAGTACCCGTAGCCATAGGTGTAATGAAGTGACAGTGTGGTCTTCAAGTTCTCGTTAATGTCCCAGGCAGCTGAAAGTATGTTGTGGTCCTGCCAGAAGTTGTCCGTAGTCTTCGGCCAGTAACTGCCGTCGTTTAGGGTGTAGCGGGTCGTCTTGTAGGTTTTAGGATCCATGGACTCGTAGAGGGAGTTGAACCTGCCGAGACCGACACGGTACATGTCGGCGTATGTCTTGATTCCTGTCTTATTGCCGTAAGTTCCGTCCATGATTGACAGGTCATTTGTTCCGGCTGTCACTCCGCTCCATGCCTGCCCCGTGTGCTCGTAGTTTCCGATGTTCCGGTACCTGATGATGAAGTCTCTTCCGAGCCAGGTGAGGCCGGCATACCAAGAACCTGATTTTCCTGCTGTTCCATGAATATACCCGTCCGTCCCTGTGGTGTGGAAAGCGGCGTCAGCGACAAAGTGCTTGCCAAGCAGACCGGTTGACATCGAAAAGCCGGTGTTGTAGGTGTTGTAGCTTCCATAAGAAGCGTTCAACTCCACGAACGGGTCGTAGGACGGAGCCTTGGTACGAAGGGCGACAGAACCACCGAAAGCCCCATCGCCATTGGTGGAGGAGCCGACACCACGCTGGATCTGCACACCGTCAAGCAGGGCTGAGTAACTGTTCATATTCGCCCAGAAAACACACTGGTCTTCAGGAGAGTTAAGCGGAACGCCATCAATCGTGACATTGATTCTGGAATCCCCCGCCCCTCTGATACGCATGTAAGTCGTACCTGTGCCGAGACCGTTCTCGCTCCAGGAAAGCACACCAGGAGTTGTCGAGAACAGGAACGGAAGTTCCTTACCGGTTCCTGTAAAGTTCTGGAGCGCCTTGCGGTCAACGTTCGCCACCGCATAAGGGGCATTCTTCTGCGCGCGGACACCTCTGACAATGGCCTCGTTGAGAATCTCGGCCTTTGTGGTGTCCGGCTGGCTCTGCGCTCGCAAAGCCGTTGGAGTCATCGCGGCAAGTGCCGCCGCAGTAAATAAAAAACCTCGCATAATGTTTTGAATATTAATGCAAGGGGCTGCCGGTTACGGCAATCTGAGACATAGCTTCCCTTCGGCGGCATTACCCGCATCAGGTTCATTGGGTATGATCTCAACCGGGCCACAGGCCCAGTACCCCCGCTTGTTATTTTAAATTATTTCTTTTCTACCAGACGCACCTCATAGAGCCGCTTCCAGCACTTGCCGGTAAGGTAAATCTTACCGTCTTTAGGGTTGTAGGCGATTCCGTTCAGCACATCCGTGTTAGCATCACGCAAAGACTTAGGCAAAAGTCCGCTGCAATCAACCGTTCCCTCGACCGTCCCGTCGGAAGGGTTGATGATCACAATCATGTCAGTCATATAGACATTAGCCCAAATCTTTCCGTCAATCCATTCCAATTCGTTCAGCATCTGCACAGGCCGACCGTTCATCTTGACTGTAAGAACCTTCTGCTGCTTGAACCTCTCGTCCATAAAGTACAGCCGGGCCGATCCGTCCGAAGCGATCAGGCTCTTCCCGTCTGTCGTCAATCCCCACCCCCCACGAGGGTAGCTCCAAGTCGATTTGTAAACCAGAGTCTTCGCGTCATAGACAAAGGCTACCTTATTCAACCAAGTAAGTATGAATATGTTGCCATTCAACTCAACCGAACCTTCAAGGAAATATTTCTTATCGAAATCGAACCTTTTCAGGGCCTTTCCAGTCGCCAAATCAACCTTTCGTAGAGTCGATTCGCCGTATTGCCCGGTGGTCTCGATCATCTCCCCGTTCAGGAAGAAAAGCCCTTGCGTGAACGAAGTCTCATCGTGAATATATTCCTTCACAACCTGAACCTTGTACTGACGCACCTTGGCGTCTGCGCACGAAGCGGAAAGCAGCGCAAGCGCAGCCAATGCGGTTTCTATGAATATATTCACGAATCTCTTCATTATTTTATCATTAAGGCAACGGAGTCAGCCTCCGCTGGCATATTACTTTTTCTTTTCCCTGTTAGCCATCGCCGCCTTCACGAAATTCACGAAGATCGGCTGAGGCTTCTCCGGTGTGCTCTTGAGCTCCGGGTGGAACTGCACTCCGATGAAGAACGGATGCGTAGGGATCTCGACTATCTCAACCAAACCCGTGTCCGGATTCTTTCCAGTGGCCTTGAGTCCGGCGGCCTCCATCCTTTCGAGGTAGGCATTGTTGAACTCATAGCGGTGACGGTGCCTCTCGGAGATCATCTCGCTGCCATAAATCTTGTAAGCCAACGAGTTCTTGTCCAGTTTGCAGTCGTACGCTCCTAGCCTCATTGTCCCGCCCTTGATCGTGGTGCTCTTCTGTTCCTCCATCAGGTCGATGACCGGGTTGGCTGCGTTCGGGTTGACTTCAGCGGAAATCGCGTCCTTGATTACAAGCACATCTCTGGCGAACTCAACCACGCACATCTGCATTCCCAGACATATTCCGAAGAAAGGCACATTGTGCTCGCGGGCGTATCTTATTGCAAGAATCTTGCCTTCCAATCCCCTCTCGCCGAATCCAGGAGCGACAAGGATTCCGTCCATATTCCCGATCTTTTCCTCAAGGTTGGAGCTGTCAAGATGCTCGCTCTGAACCGTGTGGACATTCACCTTGCATTCGTTGGCAGCACCAGCGTGGACGAACGATTCAAGAATGGATTTGTAAGCGTCCTGAAGCTCGACATATTTTCCTACAAGGGCGATATCGACCTGATGCTTAGGGTTATAGAGTCTGTCGAGGAATGATTTCAGATTCGTGAAATCAGGCTCCGGAGCGGATATTCCGAAATGATTCAGAACCATTTCGTCTAGGTGCTCGTCCTCCATGTTCAGAGGGACCTGATAGATTGAAGGGGCGTCGATCGACTGGATGACGTGTCCCGGCTTAACGTTGCAGAAAAGAGCGACCTTGCGTCTGAGTTCAGGAGTCAGCTCCATCTCCGTGCGGCATACGATGATGTCCGGATGGACACCGGCCTGCTGGAGCATCTGGACAGAGTGCTGCGTAGGCTTTGTCTTGAGCTCCTTGGCGGCGCGAAGGTAAGGGACCAGAGTCAGGTGAATGCTGATGAGATCCTCGTCAGGCAGTTCCCATTGGAGCTGGCGGATGGCCTCCACAAATGGTTGAGACTCCATATCTCCCACTGTACCACCTACTTCGGTGACGATCACATCATACTTGCCGGTCTTGCCGAGGAGCAGCATCCTGCGCTTGATTTCGTCAGTGATATGAGGTACAATCTGCACGGTCTTGCCAAGATAGGCGCCTTCCCTCTCCTTGTTGATGACAGTCCAATAGATCTTACCGGTCGTTACATTGTTGGCCTTGGACATATGCACTCCAAGGAACCTCTCATAGTGACCGAGATCCAGATCGGTCTCCGCACCGTCGTCCGTCACGTAGCATTCTCCGTGCTCGTAAGGATTCAGCGTGCCCGGATCGATGTTGATGTAGGGATCGAATTTCTGGATGGTGACCCTAAGTCCTCTGGCCTGAAGAAGTTTGGCCAACGATGCGGCAATGATGCCCTTTCCAAGGGACGAAGCGACACCGCCAGTAACGAAAACATACTTTGTACTCATATTCTTTTCTGCTCTATACTGGACTACAAATTTATGTCAAAAAATGGGATTACCGAAAATTTTTGTTCATTAAATGCTTTTCATTGACAGTCAGAAATGATTTTTTCGTACTTTTGCAAGATAAAAGGTGGGACGATCTGCCGCGCTGCGGGACTACGGTTCCGGGTGAGGAAAGTCCGGACAGGACAGGGCACCCTGCTGAGGAAAGCTCAGATGGGAGTAATCTTATGACAGACGTAACAGAAAACAACCGCCTGACCACAGGCAAGGGTGAAAACGTGAGGCAAGAGCTCACGACGGGTGTCGGTGACGCCATCCGGGTACGATGTCAGGGCCTGCAAGACCAAATATACTGGCAGACGAGGGCTGCCCGCCCGATGCCAGGGGGTAGGTTGCGTAGATAAATGGCAGATTCAAAAACAGAAACCGGCTTACGGTCCCGCCTTTTTAGTGGAGCATAACTATCTGACGATAAGCGATTAAAGCAATGTCCTTCAGCCAAAATTGACTGAAGGACATTGCTTTGTTAATTATAAATCAAGCACTTACGCTCCACTATAAGTCCTCTAACGTGAGTTCACCTTAGAGGTGGCTTCAAGGTCAAGGGCCTCTGCAAGAATCAAGATAGGATTCTTAACCTTGTACTCCGTGGACATCTCGATCTGCCATTTGCAGGTCTCGCACTCGCTGCAGATAAAGTCAGGAGCGACAGCCTTGATCTGCTCGAAGACAGGACGGCCGATCTCCTGAGAGTACTTGTAATTCTCCTTCTTGAAGCCGTACGTGCCGGCGATGCCGCAGCAACCGCTGTCCAAGACAGTGAACGTCACTCCAGGAATCATATTCATCAAAGACTTTGTGAATATGCTCCAACCAAGCTTCTCAACGTGACAAGGAATATGATAGGCAATCCTCGCCCGGTAGTCATTCTTGAATACCAGCTTGACCTTGCCGGAATCAATCAATTCAAAAAGGAATTTCTCGACAAGGGTTATGCTGTCACGGACGGCGGAATTATCCACAGAAAGCACGTCAGGATATTCATCCCTCATCGTGAAGACGCACGTAGAAGAGGTAGCCACAATCGGCAGTCCGCCCGCCACTGCCTTCTCAAACTCTGCCACATTGTGCTTGGCGTGCTTGGTTGCCCCGTTCCACATTCCGTTGGAGATCATCGCCACACCACAGCATTTCTCGTCCATCAGCTGAACTCCGTAGCCGACAGCGTTCATCACCGTCACGAAAGCCTTGCCGACCTCCGGCTGCTGGAACTCGGTCGAACAACCATGGAAGAAAGCGACTTGCTTTGAATATGCCTTCTGAGCCTCCTGTGCCTCTTTTTTGAACCAAGACTCGAAACCATGTGCCTTGTACTTAGGGAATGTTCTGTGAGAGTCGATGTGAAGCGTGGCGTCCATCACAGCCTTGACCGGCTTGGAAGCCACCATGAAGTTCACGACAGGGGCGAAAGGCCTTGCCATCTTGCCCATAAAATCCGTGCTTGCAAGAAGACGGTCACGCAAGCCTGGTGTGCTTGTGCTGAAACGACGGCGCGCGGAATGAATCAAGTCAGCGATCTTAACACCTGACGGACAAGCCACTTCGCAGCGCTTGCAGTTCATGCAATACTTCAGGTTCTCGTCGAAAAAGTACTTGTTCTTAAGACGGAGCCTCTCCCCGTCCGGGCCGGCCTGTTTAGGTCCGGGGTACAACGGATTGACGGCCACAACCGGACAGTAAGCGGTGCAGATCGTACATTTGATGCACTGTTCGAAATTATTGAAACTTATATTTTTCTCTTGCATATCTCTTTCAATGTCAAATGAATATAAACGGCTTACTTACCAAGAATCCTGTCCGCCGCGCTGAACGCGGTCATGATCGCGACACCGGCTCCGCTGCCTTCCGCGAGGGAATTGCAGCCACCTGCCTCTGAGCCAACCACGTAGAGGTTAGGAACGACCTTCCCATCACGCAACGGTTGGAAATCACCGTTGGTCTTCACGCCGAAACCGGTATAATTCTGGCGGGCAAAGAAATTCTCGTCATACCAATCCTTTCTCTCGGCGGGATAGTCCACATCAAGACCGAACACCGGCTCCGTCACCTTGTCAGGAGACGCGACGAGTCCCTTTCCGAAAAGGTTGCCGCTGGCAAGCACAAAATTGTCCGCCTCGATATTGATCCTGCCCAGATTGGCTGTGCGGACCGCGGCGACCTTGTCTCCGTCAAAAGTCGGATCAATGGCCTCATCGCCCATCAGGAATGTGCCTCCTGCATCCTCAAATGCCTTCTTCAGAAGCCTTTGCGTACGGATTCCCGGAACAGAAGGAGGAGTCGTCCCTATGAAAATCACCCTGGCCGGAATCATTTCCTTGAGCCACTGCAAGATGAGCGGATTTTCAAAGCCGAACACTTCCGGCAGAATGACCACATCCTCACCCTTCAAAAGTTCCTGAACCTTGCGGCCCAACTGCTTCCAGCTGCTTTCGTGGTTCATCACACGGGCGATGTTGACAGACCTCATCTCTGCCGGATTCTTGCGGAGAATCTCGACCTCGTCAAGTTTCACAGACTCGACACGGCATGCGGTTCCCCTCTTCTCAAGACCTTCTGCTATGAAGCGGGTATTAAAATCCAAAAAACCGGTGAAGTTCACTATCAACGCCTTCTCCCCTATCTTTTCATCCTTTGATGCTAGAAGAGTCACCTCATCCATCGCAAGCCAAGCCGGCTTCAATGTGCCCAGAGCGGTGATGCGGTAGCCGTTACGGAGAGAACCGGTCACCGAGCCTGCCGAAGTGACTGGCGATGCATCGGTCGCTTCGACAAGTTCAGCGACCGGAGAGACAGTATGAAGAGCCACCCCGCATTCAGAGAAAAATCCCGGAGTCGAGGCGACATATTCAGAAAGTCTCTGCTTTCCAATCTTTGAATATGGATGCTCGGATGGAAGGGATTCCATGGCCGAAAGCGGCTCCGTGACATCCGTTCCGTCAGGCAGTTTTCCCAACAGCCCGAAAGCCCCGGATGAAAAATGGAGTGCATTCTGTCCGGCAGACACCATAAGGCATTTCTTTCCAGCCTTCTGCAGCCTTACACCGCAAACCAATGCGGAAAGACCGCCACCTATTAGTACAACGTCAAATTTCATAATCTCTTCCTCCTATATTTCCTCTCCAAGTCCCATCACTTCTGAATATACCCACTGGGTGTACGCGCTTTCGCGCAGAGTCTCCCCCCACGCTACCGGATACATTCCCTTCCATCTCTCATTCATGAATGATTTGAGATCCTCGCGCGCCTTGGCAGTACATTTCCTTGCCTTGGCAAGTCTGCTGGCAGCCCTGCATGCGCAAAGCTCGCCTTGACACGTTCCCATGCCAAAACGGGTGCGCCTTCTCAAATCCACCAGATTGTTGACCTCAAGATTCTCGATCGCGGAATCGACTTCTGAGACAGAAACCTCCTCACATTCACAGACAAGGCTGCCCTTGACATCATCGTCAAAATCCAGATTCGCTGCCTGCGTTCCGAAACGGCCGACAGAAGCCTTTTGAACCATAGTCGGAACTTCCCAGATCTTCTTGGAGATTTCCTCGATGCCACCAGGCTCAGATCCCGGGAGCGGAGTATTGGCTGTCACGCAATGGGCATCCACGCCAAGCTTCTTGCAGACCGCATCAGCCGCCATCTCGCCCATAAGCCTGTAAGTCATGAGTTTGCCGCCGGTGATGCTGATAAATCCCTTGATACCGTCACGCGTCTCGTGATCCAGACAGACAATGCCTCGGCTGATGCTTCGTCCGCTCGGATCATTGTCTGCCGAAACCAGAGGACGCACACCGGCGTATGCTCTGAGGATTCTGGTATCTGCAAGGCAAGGGGCAAGTTTGGCCCCCTCGGTCAAGAGCAGATCAACCTCATCCGGAGTCACACGAAGATGATCACATTCCTCATAAGGAACTTTTGTCGACGTTGTTCCGATGACACAAACCGTGTCGCCAGGCACAAGGATGTCAGCGTTGGCGGGCTTGCGGCAGCGGTTGATCACCACATTGTTGACCCTGTGCGCGAAAATCAGCAGAGCGCCCTTCGCCGGGAACATGCTGATGTTAGCTCCGGCCATCTGCGCGATGTGATGCCCCCAGATACCTCCCGCATTAACTGTCACTGAAGCATAATAGTCTGTCACTATGCCTGTGTGGTGGTCTAGCACTTTGACACCCTTGACCGTATCCTGCTCCTTTATGAATTCAATGACTTCTGAATATACCAGAACCTTGGCTCCGTGAATCTTAGCGTCAAACACATTTGATGCGCAAAGCCTGAAAGGATCAACCGATCCGTCCGGAACTTTCACAGCCCCTGTCAGTGACGGATTCACAGACGGCTCCATTCGGCGCGCCTCTTCCGGATCAATCACCTCGGCGTTAATCCCGGCGGCAAGGCAAGCCTTCACGAAAGTGTCCTGATAGGCAAGATCATCTTCCGGCAGAGTTATGAACAGTCCTGAAGTGTCGTCAACGCAGTGGCGGGCGATCTTCTTCAGAATCATATTCTCCTTGATACACTCAGTGGCTGACTCCTGGTCAGTGACCGCATAGCGGGCGCCGCTGTGAAGCAGTCCATGATTTCTTCCCGTAGCGCCGGTGGCTATGTCGAAACGTTCGATAAGCAGGACCCTCAACCCCCTGAGGGCGCAGTCTCTGGCAGTTCCGGCTCCGGTTATACCTCCACCGACGATGATGACATCATATTCGTTCATTCTGTTCCTGTATATTTTTTAATCTTTTCCCTTAAACTCACAGACAGGCTGACAGGCGTGTAGCTGTCTGATCGGTCAAGCCATTCCAACGCAAGAGCCGGCTGTCCGCACAAAAAGCACCCAAGAGCGATGTTGTAAGCCGCACAAGCCTTTTTCTCATCACTCTTGCACTTCAATAGCGTGGTCCACTGAGAAATAGCCTCCTTCCATTTATAGGAATATGCATATTCAGCCCCCTTGTCCCATGCGCTCTCCGCGCCATCGTAATAGATGACATAAAAGTCATCCTGCTTCCATGTCGCCTGAAATGAGGATGCCGCGGCATAGCCGGCACTCTCCGCCCCAGGTGCGATATTGCTCCAAACTTCCTTGAGGATGTCTTCCTTCGATTTCTTTCCGTCACTGTAGATCTCCGCCTTGAAATTGCGTCCTCCGGCGAAGCCGAACACCCGGTCTTCCTTGTTCATCGAATCGTAGACAAAAATCTTGGTGGTGAACGGTACAGAGACCACCGACACATAAGATGAGTCAGCCGACACGCGCGCTCCGGTGACCCTGACAGGATCCTTGACCACAGGGACACCTAGTTCAGGTGTGTCAATGACAAACACCACATCATTTCCCGTCTCCATAACCAGGCTGACCAAAGAATCCTTCGACGCATAGTCAACTCCCTTACCGCCTCGCGCCGTGAACAATTCCACAGCTCGGTCACCCCCGAAATAATCTTCTTCCAGACGTGTGGCGAATCCTCCGGCGGCGGATGCGTTGAACGCATCGTCCCGCGGATTGCCATCGGTAAGATAGACAACCGCAAGTGACTTGCCGGCAAGGTTCAGACCGGACTTGGAAGGGCCGCGCATCTCGGGACTCACGACAAAGGCCTGAGGCGCGCAAGACACAAGCGCGAAAAGCGCCGAGACAACCATCAATGAAGCTCTTTTCATAATTCTTGAATATTAGACCGGCGCAGCCATGAGGTCATACTCGTCCGCACCTGTGATCCTCACGTCTATGAACCTGCCGCACAAATCCTCGGCAGGGATTCCGCCAAACTCCTTCCCGTCGTATTTGACGACAATCTCTCCGTCAACCTCAGGACTCTCGTACTGGCTTCTGCAGATCAATACACCATCGGCATAGTCATCAACCATGACACGCTCTATGTTGCCGACCCTGGATTCATTGAATGCCAAGGAAATACCGCTCTGTACCTGCATCAATTCGGCAAGTCTGCGCTCTTTTTCCTTCCTCGGCACGGAATCCCTGTAGTTCTCCGCCCCGAAAGTACCTTCCTCCTCTGAATATTTGAACGCTCCCAAGCGCTCGAACCTTGCCTCCCTGACAAAGTCAAGAAGTTCGGCGAACTCTTTCTTTCCCTCTCCGGGATGGCCGACGATCAAGGTCGTCCTCAAAGCGACATCAGGCACACGCTCACGGAGCGTCTTCACCAAAGTTCTCGTCCACTCTCCATCCACGTGACGATGCATCTTGTCCAGAACCTTGTCGGCAATGTGCTGGAGAGGGATGTCCAGATACTTACATACCTTCGGATTGTTTGCCATCTCATCAAGCACATCCTCAGGGAAGTCGGCAGGATAAGAGTAATGAATCCTGATCCATTCTATTCCTTCTACTACTGAAAGCCGATGCAGAAGTTCCGCCAAGGCGCGGCGTTGGTAAAGGTCGAGCCCGTAGTAGGTAGTGTCCTGCGCAATCAAGATAAGTTCCTTGACTCCATCTTTGGCCAAGGCGGCAGCTTCTGCCACAAGATTCTCCATCGGAACGGACCTGTGTGCGCCTCTTATGAAAGGAATGGCGCAGTAGGAGCATCGCCTGTCGCAGCCTTCTGAAATCTTCAGATAGGCATACGCGCGATGATCCGTCCTGAGTCTTGCCGGGGTCTTGGCAGGCACACAGCCTAAAGCCTTCACAACCGGAGCCAGATCCCTGGCGCCAAACCAGAAATCCACTTCTGGAATCAAGTCCGGCATCTGGGACATGTACCTCTGGGAGAGGCAGCCGAAAATCATCAGTCTTCCTACCTCTCCTGCCTTTTTGCGTGCGGCGGCGGTTAGGATAGCCTGAATGGACTCCTCCTTAGCGTCGCCGATGAACCCGCAGGTGTTGACAAGAAGCACATCGACAGGGCAAACCTCATTCTCAGGAACAATACGCCAAGCGTCTTTGACCTGTGAGAGAAGATGCTCTGTGTCGACGGTGTTCTTAGAGCAACCTAAAGTTATGATTTGCAGGGATTTCACTATTCATTCGCCTTAGCTTCTTCCTTTGTTTCCTCCGAGGCGTTCCCTTCTTCCGAAGACTCTTCATCCGGATTGACGAAATCAAAGGAAGCATATTTCTTGATGTCTTCGTACCAGTCGACCACCTTCTTCATGTGTGACACATAGAAACGGTCGGTGTCATAATCAGGAACAGCCTTGGCGAAAAGAGCCTTCAACTCTTCCGGGGCGGCCTTAGACGACGGAGCGTCCGCGTCGCCGAGAACCTCGCGCATCTTCAGGAAGACTTCCTGAAGTTTCATCTCTCCTTCTGTGGTATAGATTGATATATCAGCCAAAGTGGTTATACGGCTTTTGGCGTCGGCGACAGTCCTTTTCTTGTCGGAAAGAGCCTCGATGATGACACCGTTACGCGCCTGAGCCACGTACTCGAACAGGCCATGCTGACCTGAAATCGAAAGAATTTTTGCAAGATCTGTTTTCATATTCAGATAAAATAACTTAAAAATATTCAACTATCAAAATTCAAGCCCGTTGAAAACCTTTTCCGTCTCGGCTTTCAACTGGGGCAGGGTTCCGTTGTTACGGATGAACGCGTCAACCTTGGAAAGGTCAAAGCGCTGCGCCGCAATTCTTTGTATGACCTTTTCCGCAGGGACATGATCCCTTTCACAAGCCCTTCCAAGCCTTAGTTCCAGAGATGCGTCGACCATCACGACCTTGCTCGCAAGAACCAGAAAATCAGGCTTGTCCAGAATTATGGCAGATTCCATGACACAAAAGGGTTCTTTTCCGAAAAAGATCTCCGGACGCGGCTCGTCCTCAAACCTTGCGCTCTGCATCGCGTTCCATCGCAGGTAATCATTCAGGACGGCGGGATGAACGATAGACTCCAAAATTCCGAGTTTATCCGGCGCAGGAAAAACGATGGCGGCCAGTCTGGCCTTGTCCAAAGATCCGTCAGCAAGTCTCAGCCCACATCCGAAAGCCTCCTCGATGGCGTCAATCAGAGTGTCATCTTTCCTATACAGATTCTTGGCGGCGGAATCCGAATCATAGACAGGAATCCCACGTTCAGCCAGAATGGCGCAGACCGCGGACTTGCCGCTTCCGATGCCCCCCGTTACAACCACAGTCCTCATAGCCTTCCCTCCTCTACACAATCGAACACTTCCGGGGTAACCGTACATTCGATAACCCCTTCCGGAATCCTTGAGGCGTGCGCTATGCACTTTCCTCCGATGGAATTCCTGAAATCAGAATAGTCAATATAGAATTGCACATCATCTGTAGGATCCTGCGACAAAGGGAAAGCACACTTGAACACGACAGTGGCGGTTGATGGATAGACCGACAGTTTCTTGCCTGCAGGAAGGTTCCTGACACCTATGCTGACCTCAGACCTGATTTCCACATAGCGGGTCACGTCAAGAGAGTAGTTCACCTCGGTCTCCGACATCCTCACTCCGGAAACCGGCTCTAGCCTCACCACGCCATGTGCGCTGGATTTGAGGTTCAGAAGGTCGATAGTACGGGTGAACACCCTGTCGATGTGTTCAAGGTGGAACGGTTCACCGTAGATCGTGACGGAATCCGGCTGAAGGCGTATCTGCCCCATCGCCATATACTGGGGCTTGAAACTCAGCACCTGGACAGCCTGGACAGGGACCCTTTTGTTGTTCTCGAACGGGAAGCGGAACTGAACCGTCTCGGAAAGGAAGGACTCGAGACGCACACCATCTCCGAAAATCTCTGTGACATAGTTGCTGAGCTCGGCGGCGGTGATGTAGAACAACTCCCCCTCCTTATGATGAAGGTCCTTGCTGTCAAAACGGATTGTCAAGGCCTTGCGTTTCGCCTGATGGCGGATCCTGAGCAGGGAAAAACCCGATGTCCTGCAACGGGCGGCGATCATGCTAGAATTGGATGAAATGTTGGAATGCCCCTCAATGTTGCACTGAGCCACAACCGGCACGCTCATCGTGTCAGAGTAGTTCAGGGAAAGATTATGGATCAGCCATATGCTGAACGCAAGCAAGAGAGACATCAGAAAAACTGAGATGTCTCTCCCGTCAAGATGCAGTCTTCCCAGCAGTTTATGCAGACGTTCCTTCCACATCCTACAGCCAGAAAATCAGTTTTTTACTGCTGCGGAGCGTCCTGTGTGAAATCCCTTACGAGGGAATTCTTGTCGACTCTGAGTTTGACATCTCCGTCAACCTTGATGAGGACAGACCTGTCCTTGATCTCATCGACAGTGCCATAGATACCACCGGCAGTGACAACCTTGTCACCCCTCTTGAGACTGTTGCGGAACTTCTCAAGTTCCTTCTGCTGCTTGCGCTGCGGACGGATCATGAAAAGCCACATAATCACGAACATAGCGATGATCATGATCCAAAACATACCACCGCCGCCAGCCTGAGGCTGTTGTCCGGCGCCTGCAGGGGCAGTGGCCTGCAGCAAAGATGCCAATGTAAGAATATTCATTTCTAAAAATTAAAGTTAATATTCACAAATTTAAGCAATTTTTTCGGTCTTGGCTATATCTCCTTCCTCAATCTGCTTTTTGATGAGGCGGTCGAGGAGGCCGTTGACGAAAGAGCGGCTCTTCGGAGTGCTGTAATATTTGGATATTTCCACATATTCATTTATGGTCACACGCACCGGCAGGGAAGGGAATGCCTTTGCCTCGGCGAGCCCCAGAACAATGAGCACCGTGTCTGTGGTGAAAAGCCTGTCCTTCTCCCACTGGGACGTGCTGTCAGCCACGAGGGGGGCATACTTGCCGTAACAGGAGAAAGCGGTGCGGAGAAGTTTGTACACGAAAGCCTTGTCGCTCTCGACAGCGGCGCCTTTGTCCTGCATCATCTCACTGCGGTAGAGCGGCGGCAACGACCACCGGTACCCCTTTGCAAGAGACTTGAGCGTGTCACAGCACACCGTCAGTGAATATGCAAGGTCATCACACCAAAGGATAGACAGATCCTCAAGAATCTTGTCAAGTTCGTCATTGTCCACGAACTCTTCCTCGAATATCCTTATGAACAGTTTGGTGTCCTCCTCCACCGAAGTCTCAGGCGAAGCCATATATTCCTTGAAATAATCTTTGGTAAGGATGGAGTCATAGACATTTCTTACCAACGCGTCGTATGGTTCCCAAGAAAGCTTGCGGCGCGAGATGATCTTCTGGAAATCAGGATCCTGCTCCAAAAGCGGGGGAACAGAGTTCCGCACAAACTTCAGATTCGGATTTCTCTCCTCCTCCGTCGGGTTGAACTTCTTTCTGGCGTTGTCTATCCTTGTCCGCGCCTCGGCTGTGAGGTACGGAATGATGTCAAGCATAAAGAGATACAGAGACCTGGTGGCTTCGCATGACGCTTCCAGCAGCGCCTCAGCCTCGGGGAGAGTCATGGACGGATTCTCGGCGTAGCTGTAGAGCACCTTGAAAGCCTTTATTCGCAAGATTCGTCTGTTTAGCATAATTCCATTCAAAATTTTATGCAAAGATAACACACAATTTCAGATTTTTCTTAAATTTGTGCGGATAACAAAACATTCAGCGCAAGATGTACAAAGATGACTACGAGCGGCCGAATTACGCTGACCGCAACTCAGAAGACGTTTACTCCAAGCCGGTAAGAGCCGGAAAGAGGACTTATTTCTTCGATGTGAAGACCACGAAAGGCAACAATGACTACTACCTGACGATCACTGAAAGCAAGCGCAGACAGGAAGCCGACGGCAGTTTCTCATTTGACAAGCACAAGATATTCCTCTACAAAGAGGACTTTGACAAATTCCAGGAAGGACTCTCCGAGGTTGTGGCATACATGAAGGAAAACCTTCTGCCGGATGTGCCGGAGCACAACTGCGAACAGCCTCGCGAGGACAAGGGCGGAGAATCGTCCGGCAATTCGTTCAGCGACGTCAACTTTGAAGAACTTTAGGGTTTTCCTATACTTTTTGACATTTATGGATAAAGTGTCCTTTCCGATTCGGGAAGGACTTTTTTTTGTTTATTATTCGATTAATGCCTAAATTAGAGGGTTGTTTGCAAAACGACACGGACTTATCAGTTTAACACATAAAAACACAACACTGAAATGAGCAAAGAAATGTCAAGACGCTCTTTCCTGAAGACAGGAACAGCCGTGGCCGCCGGACTTGCGGTCGCTCCGAACATCATCATCGCCGGCGAGAAGAAGCCTGCGCAGGATGAGAAAAAGAAAGTAGCGCCCAGCGATAAGCTGAACATCCTCGGTGTCGGCATCGGAGGACGCGGAGCCGCTGACCTTAAAGAAATGGAGACAGAGAACATCATCGGCCTCTGCGATGTCGATTGGAAATATGCCGATCATGTGTTCAAGAAGTACCCTCAGGCCAAAAAGTACAACGACTACCGTGTGATGTACGATGAACTGCTCGACAAGGCTGACGCGGTTATGATCGCCACGGCCGACCACACGCACGCGATCATCGCGGCGCAGGCTATGGCCGCCGGGAAGCACGTTTACGTCGAGAAACCTCTCACACTGACTGTCTATGAGGCAAGACTTCTGACAAAACTCGCCGCCAAATACCGTGTCGCCACACAGATGGGTAACCAGGGAGCGTCCAACGCAGGCACTAGGAAGGCCATCGAATGGCTCTGGAACGGAGAAATCGGCGAGGTCAAGAGAGTTGACTGCTTCACGGACCGTCCTATATGGCCACAGGGTCTCGAAAGGCCAACAAAGGTGGAGGAAATTCCTTCCACACTCAACTGGGAATCATTCATCGGACCTGCCCCTATGCGTCCTTACAATTCGATCTACACCCCTTGGAACTTCCGTGGCTGGTGGGACTTTGGAACTGGCGCGATGGGTGATATGGCCTGCCATATTATGCACGTTCCGTTCAAGGGTCTGAAACTCGGATACCCTACCAAGGTAGAAGCCAGCTCCACCAATGTGCTCACGGACTCCTGCCCAAGCGCCGAGATGATCCACCTTACATTCCCTGCAAGGGAGAATATGTCCAAGCTCGCTATGCCGGAGGTTGACATCCGCTGGTACGATGGCGGATTCAAGCCGGAGAGACCTGAGGGACTTCCTGCAGGATTCAACCTGAACGTCAGTGGCGGTTGCAGCATTTTCTACGGAACGAAGGACATTATGATCGCAGGAACCTACGGGAAGGATCCTATCCTCGTTTCCGGAAGAAAGCCTGAGGCGCCTCACGTACTTCGTGAAATCACAGTATCGCACCAGCAGGACTGGATCCGCGCCTGCAAGGAAGATCCTGATTCAAGAATCCCAAGCGCCTCTGACTTCAGCGAGGCCGGTCCGTTCGTCGAGATGGTTGACCTCGGCGTTGCGGCTGTAAGACTCCAGGCTCTCAATCAGGTTCTCGAATGGGACGGCGAGAAGATGGAGTTCACGAACATCCCTGCCGACGCGACAATCAAGATTCTTGAGAAGGACGGATTCTCCATCAAGGACGGCCACCCTACATTCAAGAACAAGTACACTGATCCGATGAACGCGCGCGAGTTCGCCGCCAGCCTGATCAAGCGTCAGTACCACAATGGTTACGAGCTTCCTGAAATGCCAGAATAATATTTATAACATCAAAAATATTCAAGAATATGAAAAAGATTGTTTATGCGGCCGCGGCTGTGGCTATGATCCTCAGCGCGGTTTCCTGCGGCAACGGCAACAAGAAGGCCGCCGCTCCTGCCGAACTCCAGTGGACAGGTACCGAGACTGTTGAGACAAAGGTGGCAAAAGAGGGCGCTCCTGCCTACATCAGTGTGGAAAAGCCACAGGTTGACCTTGCCTCTGTCCCTCAGGACAAGGATGGCTACTATGTGATTTTTGACGGTGAGACCCTCAACGGATGGCGCGGCTACGGAAAGGACAATGTTCCTTCACGCTGGACAGTAGAGGATGGCTGCATCAAGTTCTCCGGCACCGGCACCGGCGAGGGCCAGACCGGCGAGGGAGGAGACCTGATCTTCGCCCACAAGTTCAAGAACTTCCAGCTTGAGCTCGAATGGAAGATTTCCAAAGGCGGAAACTCCGGTATCCTTTACCTTGCTCAGGAAATCAAGCAGTACAATGCCGACAGCACCACAAAGTGGTCGCCTATCTACATTTCATCTCCTGAATATCAGGTTCTTGACAATGCGAATCATCCGGATGCCATGCTCGGAATCGACGGCAACCGCCAGTCGGCTTCCCTCTATGACATGATTCCAGCCAAGCCACAGAACCAGAATCCATTCGGTGAGTGGAACACTGCCAAAATCATGGTTTACAAAGGAACAGTCGTACACGGACAAAACGGCGTGAACGTGGTTGAGTACCATCTGTGGACCCCACAGTGGACCGATATGCTTCAGGCCTCCAAGTTCTCTCAGGAGAAGTGGCCTCTTGCGTTCGAGCTTCTCAACAACTGCGGTGGCGACAACCACGAAGGCTACATCGGTCTTCAGGATCACGGTGACGACGTCTGGTATCGCAACATCCGCGTAAAGGTTCTCGACTAATGAGAAAGGCTAGTCTAATCCTTATGGCCTCGGCGCTTCTTCTCGGCACCTCGTCTTGTACCGAAAAGAAGACCGAGAGCCCTGTAAAGAAGGAAATCAGCGTACAGCTCTACAGCATCAGAAGCGTCATCGGCAATCCTGAGAAGTACGCCCAGAACCACGAAGAGGCTTTCAAGGCTCTCGCTGAGATGGGTTATACTTCAGTGGAAGCCGCATGCTATTCTGACGGCAAACTCTATGGAGTCGATCCGGAGCAGTACAAGGCTGACCTGGAGGCCGCCGGGCTGAAGTCCCTCTCCACCCACATAGGTCACAACCTTAGCGATGAGGAACTCTCCTCCGGAGACTTCACCGAATCAATGAAGTGGTGGGATCAGGCTATAGCCGCACACAAGGCAGCCGGATGCAAGTACATTGTCTGCCCGAGCTTCAAGGTTCCCGAGACTCTGGAAGGCCTCAAGACCTACTGCGACTACTTCAACGCCATCGGGGCCAGATGCAAGGAAAACGGAATGCTTTTCGGCTACCACAACCACTCACATGAGTTCAAAAAGATTGACGATACCGTCATCTATGAATATATGCTTGAGAACACAGATCCAGAGAACGTCTTTTTCGAGATGGACGTGTACTGGACTGTGATGGGCAAGGCATATCCTGTTGAACTTTTCAAAAAATATCCCGGCCGCTTCACGCTTCTCCACATCAAGGACCACAGAGAGCTAGGCGAGAGCGGAATGGTAGGCTTCGATGCCATATTCAAGAATGCCGATGTAGCGGGCATGAAGGATTTTGTGGTTGAACTTGAAGCGTTTACCAAAGGAGATTGGAAGGAAAGCATGAAGATGTGCGCAGACTACCTTCTTAATTCTGACTTCGTAAAAGCCAGTTATGCGGAATAACTCCTTTTGAACGTTCGTATTTTCGAGAGTGACTGATAGTTTTCAGTCACTCTTTTTTTTTACCACGACCAGAAAGTATTGCAAGTATTCTGGAGAATCAAAGAAAATATACCATATTTTTACTATATTTGACAAATTTAGGCTAATTGTTAATTGTAATTAATGGTTTCTTAGACATATTCAATTATGGACAAGATTCTGCTTAGAAATATCACTTCGGAGGGTCGGCAGGTGGACATCACAATCGCGGACGGATTGATAACAAGAATCGCTCCGCACTCTGATGAGTACAGGGAAGCCGCCTCGGGGGTCGAGACAGTCGATTGCACAGGCAAGGTGGCTGTTCCTGGATTCATCAATATGCACACACACGCCGCCATGTCCCTGATGAGGGGTGTCGGCGAGGACATGGTTCTTCAGGATTGGCTTGGGCATATCTGGGCCATAGAGTCTAAGCTTGACGCACCGTTCATCTACTGGGGGACAAAGGCTGCTGCGCTTGAGATGATCAAAACGGGAACCACCACATTCAATGATCATTACTGGTTCTCACCTACAGCAAGGATCGCAGCTGCGGAGATGGACATCAGAGCCGCTGTCTCCTACCTTTTCCTCAATCACAACGACCCTGCCGAGGCCGAAAGGGAAAAGGAACAATGCATTGAAATGCACGAGACTGTGCCTGGCTGGAACTCACGGTCGATCTTCACAATCGGCATCCATTCCATCTACTCGGTCAGCGAGGAACTTATCCTTTGGGCCACTGAATATGCCCGCAGGCATAATCTGAAGATCCACATCCATCTGGCCGAGTCAGAACGCGAGGATCTGGACTGCAAGTCCGCACACGGAGGGCTTTCCCCTGTCGAGTATCTTGAGGCTCTCGGAGTGCTTGGGCCGGATGTCATAGCCGCGCACACGCTCTGGCTTTCAGACCACGACATAGAGCTGTTGGGCAAATATCATGTGAACTGTGTGCACAACATCAACTCCAACACAAAACTGGCCTCCGGCTACAAATTCAAGTGGAAGGAACTTACTGACGCAGGGGCGAACGTCTGCCTCGGTACTGACGGATGCGCATCGTCCAACAATCTGGATATTCTGGAAGCGATGAAGACCACGGCCTTGTTCCAGAAAGCGTGGAGGAAAGATCCTTCAGCTTTGCCGTTACAGACACTTATGGACATGGCAACCATAAACGGAGCCAAGGCGTTCGGACTTAAGACAGGCAAAATCGAGGAAGGATATGAAGCTGACATCCAGATTGTTGACACGGACAACACATTCTTCCTATCCCCCGGCCCGTTTCTGGCGAACTTCATCTACTCGGCACACAGCGACTGCATTTCCTCGCTCATCGCCGGCGGAAAGTTCGTGATGCGCGACAGAAATGTGTTCGGAGAGAAGATGATTCTCAAGGGGGCTCGTACTGTCCTGAACGAAATCGAATACAAACAATAACAGCATGTGCGGAATCTCCGCCCGATGCAATAATCAATGAATATAAAATATGGATCCAAGAGCAGAAAGAATCTACGGAGCCGCTGAATATCTCAAACAGCAGTTTGGCGGCCTCAAGCCAGAGGTCGGCATCGTGCTTGGCAGCGGTCTTGGAAAACTGGCGGACAGCATAAGCGATCCGCTGACAATACCTTACAAGACTATACCTGGATTTCCGGTCTCCACGGCCATCGGCCACAAAGGCAATTTCATCGTCGGAAAGCTTGGCGGCAAGACCGTCATAGCAATGCAGGGTCGCATCCACTACTACGAGGGCTACCCGATGGAACTTGTCACGCTTCCTATACGTGTGATGAAGGTCATCGGAATCAAATACCTGTTCGTGTCGAACGCGGCGGGCGGTGTCAATTACGACTTCAAGGTCGGCGACCTGATGATCATCTCAGACCACATCAACCAGCTGCCTAACCCGCTGATCGGTCCAAACCTTGACGATTTCGGGCCACGGTTCCCGGACATGACAAGGCCTTACGACCTTGGATTGATAGCCAAGGCTGAGAGGATCGCAGGAGATTTGGGCATAAAACTACACAAGGGAGTCTATTATGGCGGAACCGGTCCTACATACGAAACACCGGCCGAGTACAAGTATATCCGCACGATAGGTGGAGACGCCACGGGGATGTCAACGATTCCGGAGGTCATCGTCGCCAGACACTCGAATATTCCCGTGTTCGGAGTCTCAGTGATCACCAACGAGGCACACGATGACTACGCCCCTGACTATGTGAACGATGGTGACGATGTCGTGAAGGCTGCGGACGCCGCTGCGGACAGGATGTGCGCGCTGTTCACCAAGATGATAGAATCGCTGTAATATTCATTGGAAATGAGATACGTCTACATTCTTTATTTTGTATTCGCGGTTTTCATTATCGGATTCGGATCAGCGCTTTTGATAAATGGAGTCCCGTTTTCTTGGAAGATGGCCTGCATTCTGCTGATCGGAGTATATTTCCTGTATCGCGGCATCGCGACGTGTGTCAACCAGAAACGCCGTCGTGAGCGTGAGGAGATCGACAA
The DNA here is from genome assembly GCA_934698975.1 of uncultured Bacteroidales bacterium. Classification (GTDB taxonomy): domain Bacteria; phylum Bacteroidota; class Bacteroidia; order Bacteroidales; family UBA932; genus Cryptobacteroides. The sequence continues at coordinate 121,478 of CAKUVR010000005.1, read as the reverse complement.
CGGAAATGACCCTGCGAACACTTGACTTGGACACATTCATAGGTCGCTTCGACGGGCTCAGCGACCGTAACCAAGTGGTCGCTGAGTCCGTCAAAGCGACTAAAGTTTCAAACGACAATAATGATAATATGGATTTAGGACTGTTCAGAGTGGCCGCCGCAGTGCCAAGGGTGAAGGTGGCCGATGTTGAATATAACGCCGGGTCAATCTGCAACTTGACCGGCAAGGCCGAGGAAGAGGGCGCTTCGCTTGTCGTCTTCCCGGAGCTTTCCATAACCGGTTACACATGTCTGGACCTGTTTGGTCAGAACCTCCTGCTGACAAAGTCTGAAGAGGCTGTCGGTAAGATAATGAACTTCACGAGAGGCAAGCACATAACCGTGGTTGTAGGAGCACCTGTCCGATTCAGAGGCCGGCTGTACAACTGTGCGATAGTGCTGAGAAACGGGGGTATCAAAGGCATTGTGCCAAAAATCTACCTTCCGACCTACGCAGAATTCGACGAGGGACGCTGGTTCGCCTCAGGGTCGGACTTCCTCGGATCAGACAATTCGGCCACCGGACGTTTCGTTGACGATGGCAAGGACTATTACCGTGACGGATTCGACTCTATCATCAAGTACTGCGGGCACAGATGCAACATCTCCCCCAACCTGCTGTTCACGGTCGGGAACGCCACGTTCGGAATCGAGATCTGTGAGGATTTCTGGACTCCTATTCCACCTTCTTCGTTCCTCGCCCCTTCCGGAGCGCAAGTAATTGTGAACATCTCGGCTTCCAACGAGGTGATGACCAAGCACCAGCAACGTAAGGAACTCATTTCCAATCAGTCCGGACGAACGGTATCAGGCTACATCTACTGTTCGGCCGGTTATGGAGAATCTTCGATGGACACGGTATATGGCGGATCATCCATCATCTGCGAGAACGGACACGTGCTGGCAGAGAATGAAAGATTCCAACTGCACGACACGATGATATTCGCGGATCTTGACATCGAGAAACTCAACGTCCTGAGGCAGAAGAAGAATTCCTTCCGGGGAATGACTCCTGACGGAACCTCCGCCTGTGAATATTCAGGATTATATTCATGTTACGACCTTGGTCCGGCCGCGCCGACGGATTTTGACAAGAAGTTCTACCGCTATGTGGAGCCGCATCCGTTCCTCCCGGAGGGTGATCCGGCCGAGATTGCCGAGCGTTCCAAGGAGATTCTTCAGATCCAGACGACCGGGCTCATCGCGCGCCTGGAGCATATAGGTTGCAAGAAGGCGGTTTTGGGAATATCCGGCGGCCTTGACAGCACACTGGCACTTTTGGTAACTGTGATGGCGTTCGACAAACTGGGCATTCCAAGGGAGAATATCATCGGAATAACGATGCCGGGACTCGGGACAACGCACCGGACAAAGTCCAATGCTGTGGATCTGATGGAGGTTCTTGGCGTGACGACGCGTGAGATTTCCGTTGTTGCCGCGGTGGAGCAGCATTTCAGAGATATCGGCCATGACCCTAAAGTGATGGATTCCACCTATGAGAACGCTCAGGCCCGCGAAAGGACTCAGATTCTTATGGACATCGCCAACCAGGAGAACGGCATTGTGATTGGTACCGGAGACCTGTCGGAACTGGCCCTCGGATGGTGCACCTACAATGGTGACCATATGTCAATGTACGCCGTCAACGCCTCTGTGCCGAAGACTTTGATCAAGTATCTGGTGCGCTGGGCGGCCAGGAATGTGTTCACGGATTCAGCGACTGATGGCGGAAGATCCGCCTCCGAGATCCTGATTGACATCGCCGACACTCCTATCAGTCCAGAGCTTACGCCTGCTGACTCAAAGGGACAGATCAAGCAGAAGACAGAGGATCTGATCGGCCCGTACGAGCTGCACGATTTCTTCATCTACAACTTCATCAGGTACGGTTACTCCCCGGTGAAGATTTTCCATCTGGCATGCAGAGCTTTTGGAGAGGCCGAGAACGGAGCGGAGGTCCACTGTGGGAAGAGCGAAGAGAATCATCCGGATGTGACCTTCGACAAGGCTACGATCCTTAAATGGTTGAAGAAATTCTACTGGCGCTTCTTCAGCCAACAGTTCAAGCGTTCGTGCATGCCTGACGGCCCGAAGATCAGTCTCGTCAGCTTCTCCCCTCGCGGTGATTGGCGTATGCCTTCAGACGCTCAAGTCCAACTCTGGATTTCCGAGCTTGACAAGATCTCCGTGTGAGAAGTACAACTTTGTCAGTGACATCGGTAAAAATTCATTTTCATTTTTGTACATTTGTGATTCTATGCCATAGACAGTGATAGACTGGTGGCTTGGTATGAAATGCAAAATGTACAAGATATGAACGAGTTACTATCCAAGTTCCGGAAATGCGGAATAGCCTTGACCGCTGTGTTTCTGCTGACGCAGATGACGGCCGCCGCACAAGGGACCCTGCTTACCGGAAAGGTGACGGACACGGACGGCGCGCCGGTGATCGGAGCCGGAATCATTTCGATGCAGAAAAAAGCCTCCGGAACGACCAGCGATCTGGACGGCAAGTTCAGTTTCAAGGTTCCAGCCGGGACAGAATCCGTGCTGTTCTCATCGGTCGGGATGAAAGACGTTGTCTATAAGATAGTTCCAGGCAAGACCGAGAACATCACAATCGTGATGGAGTGGGAAAGCACGCAGCTGGACCAGGTTGTCGTGACCGGATACGCCCAGACAACGGTCAAGAGGATAACCGGTTCCGTGGCTGTCATAGGCTCGGACAAGTTCGAGGCCAAGGCGATTTCGTCTGTCGATGCGCTGATGCAGGGCGAGGTAGCCGGCGTGGCGGTCTCCGCTACTTCGGGCCAGCCTGGAACCCAGTCCAGAATCCGGATCAGAGGAGCCAACAACCTTTCCGGAACCAGCCAGCCGCTCTGGGTGGTGGACGGCGTGCCGATGCAGAGCGACTCCCCAAGCCTCAGCTCCGAGCAGCTCGCCACCGGAGGCTTCGATGACATATTCGTGAACGGCATCGGCAACATCAATCCTAACGACATCGAGAGCATCACCATCCTGAAGGATGCCGCCGCGGCGGCAATCTACGGATCCAGAGCTGCGAACGGTGTCATCGTCGTGACCACGAAGAAGGGAGAGGCCGGAAAGATGAGGATCAACTACAACAACACGTTCACGATGTCGATAAAGCCGCAGAGGACGTTGAACCTGATGAACTCCGCCGAGAAACTGGCCTGGGAGGATGAACTTTGGAACGAGTTCTCCGCCGGCAAGTACGAGGAATCGCTGACCGACAACACGATAGTCTATCCGGTGGTCGGAATAGTCGGACAGATCAGGGCCGGACTCGGGGACTTCGCCAGATACAAGGGCGACACTGCGGCACAGGACGCATACATCGCCTCACTAAGAGAGAATGACACCAACTGGTACAATCTTCTGTTCAGGAACGCATTCTCTCAAGGGCACCACCTGTCCCTCAGCGGAGGTTCGGAGAAAAACACTTACTATGTCGCCCTCGGAGTAAATGACGAGGACGGAATGCTGATCCACAACAGCTACAGAAGGTACAACGTCAACTCCAAGATGACCCTAAAGCCTGTGGAGTGGGTCAGGATAGACATAGGCATGGAGGCCGCCAGACAGGAATCCAGGATGCCCTATTCAAGTGTCGATCCGTTCCGCTACGCCTACTTCTCCAATCCGTACGAGAAGGCGTACAACGAGGACGGTTCCTACGCGGCTGACAACACTTGGTTCACCCTCGGCTACTACAACGGCCGTGGAGTCGAGCAGGTGATGCCTAAAAACGGGTTCAGCCTCCTCCGCGAGCTGGACTCCAACTACAGCTCTACCAAGAACACCAACGGCACGTTCCGGACGCAGGCCGATTTCAAGATCGCGGAGCCGCTGCATTTCGTGGGGCTGGCCTCATATTCATTCGCGAACAACTCCACCGACAAGATCGTGGACAAGGACACCTACACCGCCTTCCGTGACAGGCTCGGAAGCGACGACCGCTCGCAGACCAACCTCTATGGAAGCATATCCCAGAACAGGACCAACAGAAACAGCTATGTTGTACGTGGACATTTCGCATTCAACAAAACCTTCTTGGAGCGGCACACGGTCAACATATTGGCCGGAGCGGAATTGAGAGGATCGGACGCCAACACCATATTCACAAAGCGCTACAACTACGATCCTAAGACTGGAACCACCTCACTTCCAAGCATCAGCGGTCCACAGGACGAATGGCTGAGGGAAGTCGAGAAGCTGAACGGGGAATATTTCAGCAAGACCCGCTACGCTTCGTTCTACGCCTCGGCGGACTACTACCTCGGAAAGACGATCGTGCTCAACGCATCGTTCAGGACAGATGGCAGCTCCAACTTCGGAAGCAACCGGCAGTTCAACCCTACCTGGAGCGCCGGCGCTGCATGGCATCTTGGCGAGGAGAACTGGATGAAGAATATTCCTGTGGTCTCCCACGCCACACTGCGCACCGCCTACGGTTTCACGGGCGATGTGAACACCAGCACCTCGCACCTCCTTGTGATGCAGTACCTTCAGCAGCAGTACCGCTACTTCGGAGACGAGACCTTCAACCTCGGAACCATCCCGTCGGCGCCGAATCCTGATCTCGGATGGGAGAAGACACGTGACGCTAAAGTGGGGCTGGACTTCGGCCTCTGGAAAGACAGGCTGACGGTAAACACTGAATATTACTACCGCCTCAGCACCGATGTGGTCACGTCCTCCCCTGTCCAGAGCACGACCGGATTCACCTACGTCTATTTCAACGCGGCCGACATAATGAACAACGGAGTGGAGGTCACTGTGAACAGCAAACTTCTCCAGAAGAAGGACTGGACTGTCAGCGCCGCCGTCAACTTCGCCTACAACTACAACAAGGTTCTGAAATACAACCCGGTCTCCACAAGCGGCATCACGTCCAAGGACCGTTATGTGGAAGGCTACCCTACCGGAGCGATATTCAGCGGAAAATATTCAGGGATAGCGTCTGACACCGGTCTCTACCAGTTCAAGCTGCGTCCGGACGCGCAGATAGCGACAGCCACCGACCTCAACAAGCCGGACAACTACCGTTACTACCTCGGCACGACGATCGCCCCCTACACCGGCGGATTCAACCTCTCCGCCTCTTGGAAGCAATTGAAGCTGAGCGTCAGCGGAATGTTCTCGCTCGGATCCAAGACATACGAGAAGATGCGCTACCCGGCCAGCTACAGCAACACATCCCACAGCGGAGTCAGCACCGAGACCGTACAGTCACAATTCAGCGACCTCTACGGCAACCACCTCAACGTGGAGAAGGACAGGACGAACAGATGGACTCCAAATCACACGACCGGTGTGAAATACCCCCGCATCTACGACTACTACGACGCCAAGTACAACTTCTCGTCCTACAATCCGATGGATGCCAGCATCATTGACGCAGTTTATCTGAAGAACAACTCCTACGTCCGCATCAAATCGGTAATCCTTACCTACTCGCTGCCTTCCGAGGCCGTGAAAAAGCTGAGGATGAGAGGCTTGAGTTTCAATGTCTCGATGAACAACTTCTTCACGTTCACAGGGTACGACGGATTGGATCCTGAAATCCCGGGAGCGACCTACCCGACCACCAGAAGCGTGTCCGGAGGCATCAATATCGAATTCTAAATGATTTGAAATGAGCAATATGGAAATATTCAAGAATATATTCAAGTGTGCCGCCGCTCTCGCGCTTGCGATGAGTGCCGCCGGCTGCAAAGGCTATCTAAGCGTCCAGCCGCAGGGGGAGGTCATCCCGGAGACGGACGAAGAGTTCACCGCCATCATACACAACCACCTGCGCGACATAGAAGGAGGAGGCGATGAATATGTCATCGGGAATATGGACGCTCTGAAATTCCTTGAGGGCTGCGCCGACAACCTTGACGCGAACATCCGCACGAGCGCCAATCTGACATTCTTCGCCGGAGAGGAGATTGACAGTCGCCAGAGAGTCTATGAGGAGAGTTGGAAAGTTGTCCGAGACTGCAACATCGTGATTGAAAACATGAAAGACCGGGCATCAGACATCGCGCGCGGTGCCCTTTCGGCGGCATATTCAATGAAAGGAATTGTCTATTACAACCTGCTGCGGGAGTTCTGCCAGCCATGGTCGGACTCCAAGGCCGGAGAACTGCCGGGCATACCGATCGTGGACAGGTTCAACATCAACGACAAGCCTACGCGCGGGACAATCCGCCAAACCTACGACTACACGAAGGCCCAGTTTGAAGCCGCGCTCGCCTTGAACCCGGCAGACCCCAAGTACATATTCACGGAATGGATCATCAAGGCCTACGAGGCGAAGCTTGAGTTCTGGTGCCAGAACTGGGACAGTGTCATTTCGCTCTGTGAGGACATCATCACCCGCAGCGGAATATCCCTGACCCCGATTTCTGAATATGCCGACATGATCAACGCACAATATGACGCGAAGGGGGAGGTGCTTGTCCGCTCGCACATCAACAATTCCAGCGAACTTGACTGGTACTTCAGCTACACGAAAAGCTATCTCGCCTCCAGACCCGCAAGCGCCAGGCTCATCAGGTTGTTCGGCGGGAAGCCCGAGGATGATGTCCGCTATGCGGCCAGTTTCAACAGCAAAAGGATGAACGTCAAGACTCCGGAATGCAAGGTGCGCCTATCCGAGATCGTGCTGATGCTCTCCGAGGCATATTACCACAAAGGTGACAACGCTTCCGCCATCAAATGGCTGAACGGGCTGCGCAGGAACAGAATCAAGAACGTCACCGACCTGACAATGGCCACTCTTCCCGAAGTACGGGACGGAGAAAGAATCGTCGTGGATTGCCAAGGCAAGGCCGTCACTCCCCTGCTTCAGGCCATTTTCGATGAAAGGCGCAAGGAACTCTACATGGAGGGGGACCGGTGGTATGAACTCAAGCGCAACGGTTGCCCGGAATGGTGGGTGATCAGCAACGGACTGAAATACACCACAAAAGAGTACCTCTACACCTCACCGATCTCGAAATCAGACGTGGATCTGAACCCAAGTTTGGAGCAGAATCCTGGGTATGTTTATTAGTCAAACTTACATTTTTTAAGTAAAATGAGAACAAAAAGGAATATAATTGCTATATTAGTCACCGTTTTTGTCGGCACAACCCTTTGTGGATGCTCCTACAACGAACTTCCGCCAAAGACTTCCGATGCTTCAAAAAGCTATATCAAACCTAAAGGAGAGATTCCTACAGCGGCAGAGAGAGAGGAAGTGAAGGCAATCAAAGCAGAGTATGAGGCAGCCATCAAGGCGGGCGGCGACAAGTGAAATAAACATTTGAAAGCAAATCAGCTCAAAATGCGACAAAAGTAGTAGAGTATTATAGTATTTTCATTAATTATTTGCTGTATGTTTAGAAGATTTCTGACATTTGTGGCGGCGGCAGCGGCGGCCGTGACGATTTCATCCTGCGAGAAGGATGACAAACCGACGGTTGAGTTCGAGAAGAGTCTCTACACTGTCTACGCCAAGCGAAGCGTGGATGTCAATGTTGTCATCAGCGAACCTGCGACAGAGAATGTCACCGTTCAGATCACAACAGCCGGAGCGACGGCGGGAACCGATTTCGAGATAACCGGCAATCCTGTGACAATCAAGGCCGGAGAGACCACCGGAACGTTCAGCGTGAAGAACCTGAACCTTACCGATGCCAGTCCGCTCAACCTTGGCATCGAGTGCCCGTCCGGCTACAGCCTCGGGACCAAATTCGTGACGATTGTGACCCCTGATCCTGAGGAGACGCTTGTATATTCATTCCTGACGACAAAGGCCGATGTCCTCGGTTCCTACGTCGCCAACATCAAGGTGACCGGTGTCACTTCAGGAGACAAGCTCTCTCTTGGCGATGATGTGATCATTCCTCTTAAGATTACCGGTGACGCCGCCCAATACGTTGTCTTTGATTCTGAGACAAAAGCCGTTGGCAAAACTCCTGGCCCTCACGCCGTCCTCAAGGCCGGCAAGTCCACGGCCACATTCAAGTTCTCACTCAAAGATGGCTTCAAGGACGGAGACAAGATCGGCGTGACCGTTGACACAGACGAGGCCGTAAGGTTCATTCCTGGCGACAACGAGAGCGCGGAGTACACGCTCTATTCCGTAAAAGTCCCGGATGCGATTCTGGGCACATGGATATTCAGCAAAGTGTTCGCCAAGGATGAGGTGGACTATTTCTTCGAAGAAATGGAAGACGCTCCGGAACTTCTTCCTCTGAAGAACGAAGGATTCACCCTGACCTTTTCCAAGGATGATTCGGGTGTGGTGACCGTAACGCCCAACGACAAAGGTGATTTCGCCAACTATTTCAGAGAGGCGACAGTAACCCCGACCGAGCCAAAGAACCTGATAGCGAAAGGTACAATAATCGGAAAGAACACAGCCACGGAAAGCAATATGTTCATGGAGGCTGATGAGGATGACAGTTATGGTACACATACAAACATGTACTACAAACTCTCTGCGGCCAACCGGGCGTTCAGCAAGGACAAAGAAGTTATCGGTGAGTCCGTCATCGTGTTCACGATACTCGACGGCAAGCTTGTCACTGAGTTCCGCGACTACGACAAACCACCATTCGGAGAGAACTGGTGGGATGACAGCGCTTTCAGCTCTGAAATGTTCGGCTTCGCATCCCTCTTTGTCAAGCAGTAACAGACAATGAATATCTCAGAGGTTATAAGATCCGGGAGAACAAAAAGGCTGGCTCCGTCAATGGGCCAGCCTTATTATTTCACCGCGAACCAGCCTACGCTCGTATCCGATCAGTTACCCGGCAATTGACTCTGCCATGCGGTTGATTACTCATCACACCGGGGGCAATAATAGCCTATTCACACCCGAAGAGAAGATTGAAGAACATATCGGGGGCATAGCTCTAGTTTTTGCACCCCATAAAGATGTCCACAAAAGGATTCAGACATGCCTGTCTGTCAAACAATTACAAAGAGAGATTGTCCACACCCAAGCATTGGGCGAATCACCGTTTATGCATAATTTTGCAAGACGATTCCATGTGCCAAGGGGCAGCTGTCCATAGACAGAGCCTCTGGACAACGAAAGGAAGTCTGTCATATTCAAAAAAAGATTGTGCTATGAAGAAAGTTTTGAAGTGGACATTGATTGTCATCGCGGCTGTATATTCATTGATTGTGCTGGCCGGACCGGTGGTGCTGCTGAATTTGTTGTGTGACAAACATGTCACTTACAGGAAAGTGTACACGGCTGAGGAAGCGGGACTTCCGGATCCTGACACGCTTTGGCTCAGGTCTGAGGACGGATTCAGGATCCACACGCTTGAGGTCAGGCCTGAAAGAGCGCCCAAAGGAGCCGTCATTTGTCTTTCCGGGATAGAGAATCCATCCGTCACTGCATTCTATGGCCACGCCAGAGAATTTCGTGACCTTGGACTTGTCACGTTGATGCCGGATGTGCGCGGCCACGGCGACAGCGATGGTGACAAAATCTGCCTGGCCTACCACGAGACAGCGGATGTCAAGGCCGCCACTGAATATATCAAAAAGACCTATAATGACATCCCCGTCATTGTAATGGGGCTCTCGATGGGCGGGGCGATCGCGATCAGATCCATCGGTGAGAATGAGGACATCGACGCGCTCGTCTCTTTGTCGGCATTTTCATCGCTTCAGGATTTCATAGGCTGGCATCTCGGAAGATTCATCACACCGGTGCTGGCGTGTCCGGCCAGACTGTCAACCGCTATCTACGCCGGGATCAAATTCGACTGCAACGGGTTCAAGGACACGCCATTGGAAGCAATTGGCCGATTGAATGGCCGTCCGGCCCTAATGATGCAAAGCCGCAAGGACACACAGGTTCCATACCAATGCTTCGAGAAATTGACTGAAAGAGCTAAGACAGCAACCTCCGGCCTGCGCACCTACGTGGTAGATGGTGATGAGCACTTCATCACCGGCTCGTTTGGGATACCCGAGAATGACGAGGAGTACAACACGACGCTGATTGAGTTCATCAAGTCAGTCATAAATGAGAATAACCAGGCTGAACAAGACCAGCATTCCCACCACTCGCGACCGGTGTCAGGACCATCCCATATCTCGTGAAAAAGAGCCGTCACGAAGAGCCTGAAATCTTGGGAGAAGAGAGGAATCTCATCTTGGAGATGTTTGATGAATATGGCACATCCTGTCTTGTCGGAAGAAGCTCAGTGTCAAGGTGGTGCGGCTATGCACTCGGTGCGCCAGAAGGGCACTTCAACGCACGGAATCAGATTCTCAATACCCTTATGCGCCAAAAGGACACTTCAACGCATGGCAGAGGTGTCTGCAGACGGTCGTCGTTTACAGGTTGACGACTTCGGATTTGTACTTAATGTGATAGTCTGTAGAGTCGGCGTCAAGGACAAAGACCTGATAGCTGTTTCCTCCGGGGAACACCCTGACGACAATGTGTCCCCATGGCTTGAACTTGCTCCAGAGCTCCTCACCGAGTTTCTTGCGGGCCTGATCCACAGTGATATAATAGTTCCGTTCTCCTCTCCAGACCTGCGGGTCGGAGATTCTTGCCATAGTGGAAGGCACTGGATGATTTTGGCTTCTGGCATCGATTATGATGACCTGAGGCGACAACATCTGCATGAAGAACGCGTTGCAGGTGTCGTAGTAGCCATGATGGTTAGCCTTCATCACCGTCACCTTGCCGCACACCTTGGCGACCGGAGTCTCGAAGTCCCTCTCCATACACTTGAATATGGACGGCCAGTTGCCTCCGGAAAGGTCACCTCCGTTGTAGTAGGAGAATTTGCCGTAACGCAGACGGATGGCGCACGAGTTCATATTCTCGTCAAACAAGGTCGGGTCCCCGCTGTACATCTTCACGGATTTCCTGCCGTGACCTTTCCACACCTCACCGTTAGCCGCCAGATTCCTGATTTCGAACTCCTTGGCGTATTTCTTCGGATTGTGGACCATCGCGAACTGTCTCTTGCTTCCGATGGCGAATTTCTCCGCTGACATGCCCTGCCCTACAGAATAGTCAATGAAGCTCATGTAATGCTCGATGAACCCCTTGTTGGCGTTCAAGACATTCTCTCTGGACGGAAAGTCATAGTCTGGATAAGCCCTGTCAACCAACTTGTTGAAATGAATATGCTCGCCCACAAGGGTGATTCCCGAAAGCGCATAGCCGTGCGTGCCGGGGAGCGCGTCTTTCACCGTGCCTATGTGATCGTTGTGAAGGTGAGTGACCAATGCATAGTCAAGGTGTTCCTTGTCAGGAAGTTGTGCCATGAAATGCTTCATGTAGATGGCCTGCCACTCACCCGGTCTCTTAGTGTTGTCGGGATGTTGTGTGTCTTTCGCCTTCGCATTGTCTCCCGCATCGATCATCATCGTGGTACCGTCCGGCATCACAATCAACGCCGCGTCACCTCTCCCCGTGGCGATCGTGTGGATGTCAAGGTACCCTTCTTTCCATTCCGGCAGATACTCCGGAACCTGTGCAAGCCCGTTGAGCGTGTTTGCGAATAATACCAATGCCAACAATGCTCTTTTCATCGTAATCATTTATAATTTGGGACAAAAGTACATAAAACTTATGTATATATTGAGCGTAATCAAGATTTAAGGCACACACCAAGTTGTCTTATCGGCATTATTTTACTACTTTTGTTATTATAATCATTGAGGATGATTGTGGAGAACTGAGTAGATAGGACAAAAAATGGAAATATTAAAAACTGTAATATTCAAAGAATATGAAAAAGATTGCTAAGGTTGCGGCGGTGGCTGCCATGGTTGCGCTGACCGCTTCGTGCGCTCCGCAGAAGATAGCGGTGACGGCACACAGAGGATTCTGGAACTGCGAGGAGGCAGGATATGCCGAGAACTCCATCAAATCGCTTGAGCTGGCACAGCAGAACGGGCTGTGGGGCAGCGAGTTCGACGTGCACATCACTTCCGACCTCGTCATGCTCGTGCACCACGATCCGGACATCGACGGGATGCGGATCTGGGATCACAACTACGCAGACTTCAAGGACTGCCGCCTGAAGAACGGAGAGAAAATCCCTACGCTGGACGAATATCTCACCCAGGGCGAGAAGAGCAAGAAGACCGTGCTGGTGTTCGAGCTCAAGAAACAGATCGACAAGGCCCACGAGGACTACATGGTTGACCAGAGCGTCAAGGCCCTCAAGGAGCACGGTTTGTACGACCCTAAGAGAGTGATCTTCATCTCATTCAGTCTGAATATGTGCGAGAGGCTCGCTGCCCTTTGCCCAGGCTTCACCGTCCAGTACCTTGAGAAAGACAAGAGTCCAGAGGAACTCGCCAAGATCGGAATCAACGGAGTGGATTACCAGTACAAGGTCTTCGCGAAAAACCCGACCTGGTTCAAGCAGGCCCGTGACAACAAGATGAGCATCAACTGTTGGACCGTCAACAAGGAGAAGGACATCCAGAATATGATCGACCTCGGCGTTGATTGCATCACGACCAACGAGCCGCTCCTCGTCCGCAAGATGCTCGGCAAGAGGGAGAAGGTGAAATAGTCAGAGGACTTTATGAATATTCATGAACTTAGGTCACTTCGACAGGCTCAGTGACCGGCCTGTTTTGGCCATGAGCCTGTCGAAGTGACATGAAAAAACTCATGAACTCGTCAGAACGACCAAGCGAACATCGCACATGGCAGAATTGTCTTTCCATTGAACTCATTGTCATACGGCGAGGAATATTGCAGGCCAAGGCCAAGGAAAGAAGTCCTTTCACGACTGTTGCGGATCGCATAAGCGCACATCAGACGTCCCTGCCAATAATTGAAATCGTAGTTTCCTACTGTAGCCAGACCGGTAAGGCTTACCTCAAGGCCATCCGTCCCATTGAAGAAATGACGGTAAGCCATGCCTAGTCCGAGTTTTGCCTGAAAATCGTAATTCTTGGTGGATGACGCATTGTAGAGACTTTCCGAAACCGTCACCGGAACATAGACACCGAAATCATCACAGACCTTGAACCCCAATCTCTGCTCGACATCCAACGACCCGATGTCCTTTCCGATCCTTGAGCCAATCACATTGAAGCTGTAATAGAGTTTATCTGCAAATCTTTCCTGCGCAGACAACACAGAAACCAAGGAGAACAGCAAGGCCAAGACCATAGCCTTTTTTTTAATTATTTGTTTCATAAGTCACTTGTTTTTCTGCAAAAGTATGAAAAGAACTTGGGCTTTCACACTATTTCATACTATCATCATACAACGTAATACACTAATAATCAACGTACGATAGGACAACACACCTATCATGCGTCATTAAGTGTTGCTAGGGTACTATCTCTTGAGAGTAACGTTAGTACGTTCTTCGCATCTTATTTGTCGGTCGATTCGTCATGTGGCTCATTATCTCATCTTTATGTTCAGGGTCCGATTCAAGAATCCTCGTTTTCAGTCTTTTCACACGATTGTAAATAGCTGGTAAATTCACATCAAAAATCACACAGATAGTTGAATACGAAATCTCGGCGACCATAAAGGCATATAGATACAAATCTGACTCCTTCAATTGACATTCTTTATAGGCGATTGTGATTATTCCATTATGAGTGGCATCAACCATCGATTCAAAAGATGCAATAAAAGCTTTGTCATCCCTGAATTTCTTCAGCATAACTTCAAACGCTCCTATAAGTGCTGCATCTTCATTGCCAGGAGAATGATAGTATTCGTCAAAAATATTGTCAAAAGCCGCAAATGTGAATTTCAAAGCGTTGTGTTCATTCCCACCTCCGTCAGCATTCCGAACCAAAGAGTCTAGCGTAGATTTCAATTCATTGACGGACATCGTGTACTGTTGGATTTTCTTGTTATACTCCAACTCAAGTTTCTTACGTTTGATTTTTGAAGACAACACAAAAATGCAAATCAAAGAACAAAAGAGAAGCACACTTACCACTAAAACCACTCTTGACTGCGATAGTTTGGCAGATGCCGCACTCTCTTTTTCCTGAAAATAAAGCATTTGAGCCTTTACAACGGACTGGCCAAGAACCCTGATTGTGGTTGAGTCGTTATAGTGCAGAATTGCTTCCACAAGAGGGAAAGCCTTGTCATACATTTTTCTGTCCTTATAGATTTTATATGCGAATGAAGACACATAAAGTTTCGCTTTAAGGTCATCAGATGACATCTCAAACGCTTTCTCAAGATAACGAAAAGCATCCTCATCTTTTCCCCAAAGATGGTATGCCATCGCCAGATCCCCGAAATTTTCGGAGTCAAATTCATATCCCAATCTTTCAGCCTCACCCATCCTCAAGACAACTTTTTCCGGTTCTGGATTACTTCCTGTCAAAAGACTTAATGCAGAGCTGGTCAGTGCATAGCCTAACAACGATGAATCATTCGCTTCTCTAGCTCTATCAAGCACGTCATCATAATATTCAAAGGATTTATCCCGATTCCCGTTCTTCAGTAAAGCTTCTGCTAATTGAATCTCAGCATAATCGGCATGATAATCAAAACCACCTTCCCGTAGATAGTCATACGCTCGCTTAATATACTTGAGTTCCTCAACATAATTATAAGTCTTAAGATAAATCAGCGCAAGCAGCCAACAGGATTGTCCGCTATAAAAACAGTCATTATTCTTTTCCGCATATTCCAATACCTTGAGAAGGCGAACCGAAGCCTCCTCAAATTGCCCGGAGTCATAGAATTGATCCGCAAGATAATAACCATACAACATCTTGTCTTTCACTGAGCCATGACGTTGGATATAATGTTCATAAGCCACCATCTCTTTCAACAGGGAGGCATCGTCAATATAATTTTTGTCAAGGCACTTGGATTTCAGCAGGGTATATTCGGCCTTTGTCCTTACGTTTTTCAATGATAATGTGTCTATCGAATCAATCATCACGAGCGCACTGTCGGGATGTTCAAGAAGGATAGCTTCAATTTCAGAGAACTCTTTTGAGAGCCGGTGATTACAGGAATTTACGACCATCAGAAGGGGGATCAAAAATATGGATACTTTTCTCATAGAGAACAATGGCTTGTAATATTAAATCTTTTGATCACTTCGGCTGGTTCAGTGACCATGAGAGTTATCATGTAATGGGTAAATTTAATAATATTTTCAAGAAAATCAAATAATCACTTGATTTCCAGAAGATCCGACCAGGAGGTGGAGTAGAGGCGGGAGCAGAATTCGCGACGGATGCCGTCGGAATAGTGGCCGGGGCGCTGGGTTGCCAGCCTCAGGACATTTTTGCCGGAGGTGTTGACCAAGTCCATGACCTTGGAGATTCGGTCGTCACGGTCACGTGTTTCCTGATCAAAATCAAACAGGGTAGTCTGAATCGCGTCGGACTCCACGATGTCGTAGACGGTCACGCCGGCCCTTTTATATTCAAAGCCATCGCGGAAGACCATCCTCAACGCCCTCAACGAGGCGGCGACAACCTCCTGGGTGCTGCTGGCGGGGACCTCAAGCCGTACGCTGGCGTTCGGGAAGTACTGCGGCAGGTCGTCCCGGAAGCGGTTGGTCTGGATGAACACACCCACTGAATATGCCGCCGTGCCGTCCTTACGCAACTTTTCGGCGCATTTCCCAGCAAAGTCTGAGACCCTGAGTGTCATCTCATCAAGATCCGTGACCATCTTGTCAAATGACCGTGAGGTACAGATGCTCTTTCGCTTCTCGTTACGCTCGTCCTCTATCATACGATGGCCCTGAAGTTCTGCCCATGTCCTGACACCGCCTATTCCCATCATCCCTCGAACCCATTCGGACGGTCTCTGAATGAAGTCCAAAGCGGTCTTGACCCCGACAGACTCCAGTTTCGGAGCCCCGCGCCAACCTATTCCCCATACTTCCTTTATCGGAGTCAAAGCCAAGGCCTTACGGATTTTCTCTTCGGAATCTATGACGCAGACACCGCGATACCCTTTGTATTTTTTGGCGAAATGGTTGGCGACCTTGGCGAGGGTCTTGGTGCCGGCTATCCCGATACTGACCGGAATGCCAGTCCAGCGGCGGATCTTCGTCACGAGAGCCGAGCATATTCCAGGAAGACATTCGGACGCGACACCGTCCATGTCCATATATGCCTCATCAATCGAATACACCTCCAATCTCGGAGCGACCTCCGCCAGAATAGACATCACCCGCGCGGAAAGGTCACCGTAGAGGGTGTAGTTTGACGAGCGCACCACAAGACTCCCCTGCTCCACGAGATAGCGGATCTTGAAGAACGGAGTCCCCATCTTGATGCCCATCGCCTTGCTCTCGTTGCTGCGGGCTACCACACAGCCATCATTGTTGGACAGCACCACAACCGGACGGCCTTCCAACTCCGGCTGGAAAGCCCTCTCGCACGAGACGAAAAAATTGTTGCAGTCAACTAGCGCGTACACACTTTCTTTATGACGTATGTCACCACTCCCCAGACCGTAAAATCGTTGGACTCAGTCACTTCGATGGGAGGATATTTCTCATTCGCCGGCAGCAGCCATATTCTTTGACGCTTAAGAATATCATAGGACACGCCAGGCTTGGAGGCTTTGACGCTCTGCACTCCAGAAGGATCCCTAAAAGAGATGTACTTCAAGGCGAACTCTCCGTCAATGAAACAGACGGCCATATCCCCTTCCCTCGGCTCGATCGATTTGTCCACTACCAGCACGTCCCCCTCATTCACATCGGCGTCCACCATGGAATCCCCCACCACACGAGCGAAAAATGTCGCCGCAGGATGGCGCACCAACTCCTTGTTGAGGTCGATGAACGAATTGATGTAGTCCTGCGCCGGCGACGGAAAACCGGCGTGCACGCCACTTTCCATCATCGGGGCGAAAGTCCCTTTCTTATCCTCTTCCGCTGCCATTTATGAATATGTCCTCTCTATAGTTTCGGTACAATGTGCTTCCAAGCCAATTCCAACGGTGCCTTGCCGTCCACACCCTCGCCCAACAGCTCCATGACCTTTGACAGATCCTTAAGGATGTTGTCCGCGTCAAACGGCATGGCCGAAGTCAACGCAATCACGGCATTTTTCTCCGGGATCAGGACAATATACTGTCCGAAAAGCCCCACGGCCATGTAAAACGAACCGTCAGTCCTGGTTCTGATCTGGTAGCCGTAACCCGAAGTGGCATAGCCATGTCCGTAATTCATGGAAGCCTTGATCTGATCCTTGACGGCATCCTTGAGATAATCCTCCGGTATGATCTGCTTCCCATTCCATTTTCCGTCGTTCAGCAGAAGACGACCGAACGTCAGCATCTCGTCCGTGCTCAGATGCAGTCCCCAACCACCGGCGGTCACGCCTTGGATGTCCTCCCACTCCGGCCTGTCCAATCCCAACGGCTTGAACATCCTTGTATAGAGATAATCGGCCATGGTCTCTCCCGTCTTCTTGGTGATGATTTCCGAAAGCATGCAAGAAGAGAAGCTGTCATAGCAGAATTTCTCTCCCGGAGCCGCATCGAAAGGATATTCAAAGAACAGCCCGGGCAGTGTGGACCCATACTTTTTCAGCAGCCCTGAGACATCCACCCATTCATTATGAATATACTTGAGCGAGCCCAACGGGTCCTTTTTGAAATATTTCTGGGCATATTCCATGGTCGGATCCTTTTTGTGACCGTTCGCCATGATCAGCAGATGCCTGACAGTCAAGGCTTCAAGGTTGGCTTTCTGGGCATCCGTCATGTTCTTTTCCGCCTCTGCGACTTCCTCCGGGAACATCGGAGCGACCTTTTCCGCCAGGCTCAGTTTCCCCTCGCCTACCGCGATACCGATCGCCATAGACGTAAACGTCTTTGTTACAGACCACATCTGCCGGCGAGTGGCATTGTCCGAACCTTTGGTCCATGCCCCTGACGGTGCGTATCCCTCCTGCCAGACCGCGACACCGTTAAGCGTAGCGTCCGTCATCTTGGTGGCTTCCGACATCATTGACTGCACCGCTGACTTCAGATTAGGGTTTTCAGCCAATTGCTCCTCCTTGTCAGGTTCCGGTAGTTCGGGCGTCGGATCCAAATTATCCTTTGAACATCCTGAGGCCAGCAAGGCCAAAGCCAGCAGTGTGGAATATAAGAATTTGATATTCTGTTTCATATCTATAATATTTTCAATCATTTACCAATATGAAGTCTTTGTGCCGCAATCTCTTTGCGGAACACAAAGATAGCGATTCTTTGCAAGTGACGCATCACCATCTAAGCGTTTAATGAAGATTTTTTATCACAGCCGCTTTGAGACACGCAGTTCCAACATATTCAACAACCTTCCGGCATATTCCAAAGCCCCATCCTCAGCAAACTTCCAGCCATTTCCCGATATTTCGGAAAATGAGTAACTTCGCAGACTGATTGAAAAGAAAAGAATACGATGGCGGAATCGAATCTCAGAACAGCCTTCATCCAGTTGCACGTCAGCGTTCTGCTGGCCGGGTTCACAGGTTTGTTCGGCAAACTCATCACTCTCAACGAGGCCACGCTGACGTGGTACAGGCTCTTCTTCACGACAGCCATACTCTTGTTATTCTCAGGTTTTCCGAAAGTAAGCTGGAAAAAATTCCTGCAGATAGCCGGTTGCGGCACGCTGTTGGGTCTTCACTGGATTCTGTTCTACGCCTCCATAAAGGCGAGCAACGTGTCCATCGGGGTTGTGTGCTTCGCCAGCGTGGGGTTCTTCACATCCATATTCGAGCCTCTTGTTTTCCACAAGCGGTTCTCTGTGGCCGAGATGCTTCTGGCGCTCATCACAGTGGCCGGTCTGGTGTGCATCTTCTCATTCGACTCCCGTTACCGGCTGGGAATCATTCTCGGAATCATCTCGGCAGCCGTCTGCTCCTTATATTCCATAACAAACAAGAAAGCGGGCGATGGTGTGAAGGCTCGGACGATGCTGCTTTACCAGATGGCAGGAGGGTTGCTCGGTGTTTCCGTGCTGATTCCGCTCTACCTATTGGTTTATCCTCCAACTCAGCCGGTTATGGTGATTCCCACCGGTTCCGATCTTTGGTGGCTGCTGTGTCTGGCTCTATTCTGCACGGCCGGTCTCTATCTGCTGCAGATACTCGTATTAAGGAAACTGTCTGCCTTCACTGTCAACCTCACGTACAACCTTGAACCCTGCTACACCATACTTATCGCCTTCATAGCTTTCGGTGAAGCGCGTGAACTCAATGCCTCGTTCTTTGTCGGAATATCACTGGTGATTCTCAGCGTGCTGCTTCAAACAGCTCGGGCATTGTGAGGAGAAACTGAGACAGATACCGGACAAAATTTCGTACATTTGCCAAGCATAACAAATGTTGCATTATGGAATATCTGTCCAAGGAACGATACGACCAGATTGTCGCGGAGCTTAATAATCTTATAAACGTGGAATATCCCCGGATCAAGGAAGACCTCTCCGAGGCCAGAGCCCAAGGGGATCTGAGCGAGAACTTTGAATACCGAGCGGCAAGAAGGGCACAAGCCAAGACCATCGGCAGGATACGTTTCCTGCAGAAAGTCCTGCAATATTCAAGGGTTCTCGATACGGCGGCTCTGCCCAAAGACCAGGTTTCGCTGCTCAGCAAAGTGGAGTTCACGAATCTGTCTTCAAACGCCAGAATGACATACACAATCGTGAGTCCTCACGAGATGAATCTTGAAAAAGGGAAAATCTCCTGCAAGTCTCCGATAGGCGCGGCCCTGATGGGAAAGAAAGTCGGCGATGTTGTGGATGTTCTAGCACCTTCAGGAAAGTTCCAGATCAAGATAGAGAGCCTGTCTGTCGAGCAGTGACAGACATACTCTACTTTTCCAGCAGACGGCGGAAGCCTTTGCCTATGCGTTCAAGCCCTTGCTGGAGACGGGCGCAAGGACAGGCGATGTTGATGCGCATGAAGCCGTCGAGACCGTACATGACTCCGGAGTTGATCCAGACTTTCTCATTTGTCAGCAGGCTGTTCTCGATGTCGTTCGCAGACATGTTCAAAGCGCTGACATCGACCCAGACGAGGTACGTTCCCTCAAGTTTGCTGACAGGGAACTCCGGAAGGTATTCTTCGAAGAACGAAAGTAAAGCGCGATAATTGCCGTAAAGATATTCATTGAGTTCCTTGAGCCACGGCTCACCCTCGTTGTAGGCCGCCTGAAGAGCAAGGACTCCGAAAGGATTCACGTCACAAAGTTCGTTGATGTTGATGACCCTGTCAATGATCTTCTTCCAGTCCGGATTGTTCGTGATGATGTTAGAGATTCCGAGGCCAGCGATGTTGAAAGACTTGCTTGGAGAGTTCATCGTGACGGTGTTGTCCTGGGAGGCCTGCGAGAGCGATGCCATCGGAGTGAAGTGATAGCCAGGCATTTCTAACTCACAATGGATCTCGTCGCTGATGACGATCACCCCGTTCCTGCGGCAGATGTCAGCCACCTTTTCCAGATCCTCGCGAGGCCATACACGTCCACATGGGTTATGAGGATTGCAGAACAGAAGAACCTTGGCCATCGGGTCAGCGGCCCGTCTTTCAAGGTCCTCGAAATCAATGTACCACGTGGCCTGATCACCTTCCGTGTCGTAGATCAGCTTGTTGACCGACAGCTCGCACAGGTTGTTCTTCGCGGTGGAGAAGAAACAGTTGTAAGCAGGACTCTGGATGATCATCTTCGGCAACTCTCCGTGAGGTCCACGGCCACGGTTCGGCTTCTCGACCACTTCACCGTCAACGATCTCGTACTGCGTCAAAGCCTTGACAACCACAGACATCGCCGGCACAACTCCCGGAATGTAGAGGTACCAGTCCTTTTCGGTGTGCCACCCTCTGCGGCGCTCCCACCAGTTGATGGCGGCATCGTAGTAGGAATCGGGCACGTGGGTGTACCCGAAAATCTCCTGATCGACACGCTTTTTCAGCACGTCCACGATCTCCGGAGCCACCTTGAAATCCATGTCCGCCACCCAAAGCGGAATCACATCCTCTGAAATCGGCCCTACAGGGCTCTCGGCGTCCCATTTGACGCAGTTCGTGCCGCGCCTTACCGTCATCTCGTCAAAATTATATTTCCCCATATAAAATCAAATTGGTCTTCGAAGATAGCAAAAATCCATTAAATTTGCGAAGTATGAAAATCTTTGAATATATTTTCTTGGCGGCAGTGCTTGCGGCAAGTGTCTGCGGCTGCGTGCGGAACAGTGGCGAAATGGCAGCATCGAACGAGTGCGATCCATTGTTCATGAATATAAAAGAGCTTCCGGAGGGCGGATATTCATTGATCTCCGTCTCACCGTTTGACGGAAGCCGGGACACGTTGGAAATCAGCAAACCGCTGAACCGCCTGATCGTGATGAGCACTTCCTACATCGGGTTCTTGGATGCGATCGGGGCGGATTCGGTGATCGTAGGGGTCTCGGGAGGGGAATATGTCTGCGACTCTACCGTGACGGCCGGCCTGAACAACGGGGCCGTGGCAGACATTGGCTACGACGCTAACCCTGACTACGAGAAGATCATGGCATTGAAGCCAGACCTGCTCCTGACATATTCAGTCTCCCCAGTCAAGTCGCAGTTTCTCTCAAAACTTGAATCGCTGGGAATCAAGACTTTCATCGTCAACGAGCATTTGGAGCGGCATCCTCTCGCCAGAGCGGCCTACATACGACTTTTCGGAGCATTGACGGGGAATATGGCCGCTGCTGACTCGGTGTTGGATGTCGTTTCGCGGAATTACATTTCCCTGCGCGATTCAGTCCAAGGCAGATTGAGGGCAAAGGAAGCGTCTGACAAAAGTGGATTGAATGCAAGCGAGGACGAACAGGAATCCGGTGAAACAGGAATGAAGACTCAAAAGCCGAGAAAGATTCTGGTCAACATACCGTACAAAGACCAGTGGTTCGTTCCAGGTCAGGAAAGTTATCTCACTACTCTGTTCAAGGATGCTGGAGGAGAGATTCTCGGAGCCAAGGCTGGGAGTTCAATCTCTGGCCAGATCTCAGTCGAGGCGGCATATTCATTGTCAAAGGAAGCGGATCTTTGGATGAATGTCGGCTGGTGCCGAACGTTGGAACAACTTCTTTCCGTCAACCCGCTGTTCGAGGATTTCCTTCGGAATATTCAAGGGAACGCCTCCGCCAGAAGTAGCTCAGACAAAGACCGCACAGACGCAGTCCACATTGTCTGGAACGACAACAAGCGCCTCAACGCCAAAGGTGGCAACGACTTCTGGGAAAGCGGCGTGGTCCGCCCAAATCTTCTCCTCCGTGACCTCGTCGGGATATTCAATGAAGACGGAGGCTACACTCCAATATATTACAAAGCGATCAAGTAACTTGCTTTATACCGTGCGCCAAACGGACATATTCACTCACGAGCAGTTAAGCAAGTGACCTCCGTGCGCCACAAGGCCGGCTTCAATCACCGCCCAAGCAGAAACATCTGGGAGGCGTGGGTGCGCGGGAGGGTCTGGAGATTGGTGATGTCTTTGGCGGTGAGGGAAGCGTCAACGCGGATGGAGCGGAGGGCTTCGGCGGCGGAGTCGAAGGCTAGGGACGGAGTGTTGTTGTTCTCACTGAGGTGGCAGAGGAACAGGTTTCTGAGGCCGGGATGCCAG
Organism: uncultured Bacteroidales bacterium; assembly: GCA_934698975.1. Lineage (GTDB taxonomy): Bacteria > Bacteroidota > Bacteroidia > Bacteroidales > UBA932 > Cryptobacteroides. The sequence continues at coordinate 98,816 of CAKUVR010000005.1, read as the reverse complement.
AAACGACGGATGGCGGAAGCGCACTCATCGTTGCTCAGGTGACCGTTGCCCTGGCATATTCGCATCTTAAGCTCATGGGTGTAAGGGCCGCCGATGAGCATTCCGGAATCGTAGTTTGACTCGAAGACCACCGCGTCGGCCTTACGGGCATATTCAATGGCTTCATCAGTCACCCTGCCGGCATCGGTCATCAGGAAGAATCTTACCCCCGACCACTCAATGAAATAGCCTACCGTCTGGGTGGCATCGTGAGGAACTATGAAATGACTGACGAGCGGAAGCTCGGATTCGGGAGTTTCCCCGCGCAGACATATTCTTAAAGGCTCGCCATCCGGGAGGATTTGACGGAAATCTGTGATGTAATCTCTTGTAAACGTGTGATGTGCCAGAGCCTCATGAAGCGTGGAGGTGGCATAGACAGGTTTTTTCAGATGCTTGCAGTAGGAGCCCAGATGGCGGATGTGGTCAAGATGATCATGGGTCACAAGGACAGCCTGAAATGAGTCTGTACCAAGCCCGTGTTCCATCAAGGTCTTCTTCAGACGACGCACACTCACTCCGGCATCGATGAGAAGTCCGGACTTCCCGTCAGAAAGGAAATAGCAGTTGCCGCAGCTGCCGCTGGAAAGGCTCAGGAACTTCAACATCACTTCTTTTCCTCCTCGCAATATTTCGAGATCACGCTGTAGGCGTCCCCAACGCCAAGCTCACCAGCGCGCGAAAGGTCAATGCAGCCTTTCTCCTTGTCTTTCAAGTAAATCAGGACAAGGCCTCTGTTGTAGTAGGCGTCACCCATGTAAGGATAGATGTTGATCGCCTTCGTGTAGCTGTCCACTGACTCAACGAACTTGGAGGACAGGCAGTAGAGATTGCCAAGATTGAAATAGACATAAGGAACTCCTGGCAGGATCCTGTCAGCGGCAAGCATGTCCTCAATTGCCTCGGAATAGTCGTAAGTCCTGCTCACCTGGTCACGCACGCGGGCCCTTGTGGTTCCCTTGTCATCCATTGTCAACGTCTGGACGTTGTTCTCGATGGATGAGATGAAGTCGATCATCTCGGCACGGAGTACACCTCTGTTCAAATGGTAGAACGCTTTGTAATACTCTGAATATTGTCCCTTGCTGTCAGCGTTCACCGCCGCGTCGAACTGGTTCAAGGCCGATGTGAACTGCTTTGACTGCACGTCGTAAAGTCCTTTGATGAAAGCCCTGTCTGCGTCAGTCAGAGATTTAGGATCACCTGCGGCCAGATATGAATCACCGTAAAGCGATGCGTCGATTCCATGCGCGAACTCAGGCTTTGCAAGGGAATCGGAATTGGACACGGTCATAACTATCGGAGAATCTGAGATGAACTTGTCGATCAAAGGATTCTCGTAGCGATGTTTGAGGGCATAGTTCTGGTTGTCGCGCTGAGTCGCCAGACTGAACTTGTAGAGCGGCTTCAGACGGATGTTGATGTCCCTGTTCTGCAGAAGTTCGTTGTCGAAATCCTTCTTGGCGAAATCTGCGTCAAGAGCGATCAGGGAACTGTATTTCTTGGTTGTGTCCGCGAACGATCCCTCTTCCGCGGCGTTCTTCGCACGGTACTCCTGAACCTTCTTCTGGGCAATGTCATAGTCCTGTTTCGAGGACTTTGTCCGGCCGAGCATATTCTTGACATAGGAGCGGTTCAGGTAGGCCTTGGCAAAATCAGGGTACAGTTCGATGGCTTTGTCATAGTCGTCCAAAGCGTCAAGCCAACGTCCCATCTGAACAAAGAAAGAGGCTCTGTTGTAATACGCAAGCACGTTCTCCGGATTGATGTTGATGACGTGATCCATATCCGCAAGCGCATCGTCCATATTCCCGACCTGTGCGTTGATAAGGCTTCGGTTGTAAAGGGTCAGCGCGTTGCCAGGCTCGTCCCTCAGCACCCTGTTCAGGTCGCCCATCGCGGCGTTGTAGTTGTTCTGGTCATAGTACATCAGCGCCCTGTTGAAATAGGCGAAAGTATTGGTCGTGTCCAGACCGATGGCCTTGTCCATATCCGCGATGGCATCCTTATAATCCTTTCTCAACGCATAGACACGCCCGCGCCTGATGTACCCTTCGGGATCGAAACGGTCCAGTCTTATAGCTCTGTTGTAGTCCTCCAAGGCCTTGGTCGTGTCACCAAGAAACAGGTAGGAAGCGCCTCTGTTCAGATAAGCGGACGGATCCTTTGGCTCCTTCCTGATGTAGCGGTCGAAATCCGACACGGCATTGTCGAACTGCTGGGCAAGGAAATATGTCACTCCCCTGCTGAAATACAATCCGTTGAGTCCAGGGCGCAGCTCCATCGCACGGTCAAGATCCTTCAAAGCCTCATCGTACTTTCCAAAACGGCTGAGGGTTATGGCCCTGAAATGGTAGCCGTTGGTAAAGACGGGATTGAGGCGCACGGATGTGTTGAAATCGGCCTGCGCGCCACGGAGGTCTCCAAGGTTGTACTTGGCGATTCCCCTGTAAAAGAAGGTCCAGCAATCTGTCGAATCCAGGCGGGCAAGGACATTGAAATTGCCTATGGCCTCCGAATATTTTCCTTCAGAAAGGGCGGCGCGGCCTCTGAAGTTGAACACGTCCTTGTCGTACTGCGCGTTGGACACCAAAGCGAAGCACAATAGGATAAACAGAGACAACACTGACCTTTTCATACAAACATAATTTGCTTTATAACGGGAATATTCAAAAAATAAATTGCCGGTTCTGAGACAAATTATTTTTTTACCATTCCTAAAATTCCTAATTTTGTCGTTTGCAAAGATAAACATTTATCGTGCCTTGAAGACGATTTTAAGTAAAATTTTCATATTCATCCTCCTCTCGCTGGCCGCCGGCGAGGTTCGAGCCCAGCAGTCCTCCGTGAAAATGGTTCCGTCCGGAGCCAATGCGGAGAAGGTGGTCTCATCCGAGAATCTGCGGATGCAGGTGGAATTCCTGACCGACACGACATTCAAGGGCAGGGCGACCGGCTCAAGAGGAGCGGCAGAAGCTGCGTTTTGGCTGGCAAGACATTACACGGACGCCGGTCTGGTCCCGTTCGACGGAGCCTGGAGCCGTTCCTTCAAGGTCGGAGAAAACGTCGGGCACAACCTTCTCGGATTCCTTCCGGGAAAGAGAAGCGGATCCAAGCAAATGTACGTCATTGTCAGCGCGCACTATGACAGCCACGGAATCATAGACGGGAATCTTTACCCGGGAGCAGACAGCAACGCTTCCGGAGTCGCGGCGATGGTGGGTCTGGCGGATATGTTCAACAGAATGAAGCGATTGGGGCGCTCATACGGAAAAAATCTTATCTTTGCCGCTACCGATGCCAAGGAAAAGAATTCAGCAGGTGCGGAAGCCTTGGTCGATGACATCAGGAACGGGAGACTCAAGGATCCAGTCAGCGGCGAGGCAATCACAATGGACAAAATCCACTCCACTGTCGTGCTGGATATTCTGGGCAGCACGCTTGCACCTTTGCACAAGGACAGGGAGGACTATCTTATCATGCTGAGCGGAGGTCAGTACACCTTTGATCTGACCAGAGCCAACGAAGGCAAGGGACTCGGGCTGGACATCGCCACCAACTACTATGGCAGCAAAAGTTTCTCAGAGATGTTCCATAGCAGGTACGGCGACCAGAAAGTCTACGCTCAGAACGGTTTGACGTGCATTGTCTTCACGTCCGGCATCACGATGCTGACCAACAAGGTCACAGACACTGCGGATACCTTGAACTACGAAATACTACGTAAAAGAATATTCCTAATCTTCCACTGGTTGGAAAAAATACTCTGACAATGAAAGAATTCTGGTCAATGATCAAGCGCTATGTCGCTCCGTTCAAGAAATACCTCGTCGGCTCGATAATTCTGAATATCCTGTCGGCGGTGTTCAACATCTTTTCGTTCGCCATCATCGTGCCTATCCTTCGCATCCTGTTCAAGATCAACGAGACGGTATATTCATTCACCCCGTGGGACGAGGTTTGGCAGATGCCGTTCAAAGACCTCGGGGACGCATTCATGGCAAACATCTATTGGATGCTTGAGCAGCAGATTTCCTCTGTGGGCGCTTCCATGGTGCTGTTGTTCCTGTGCATTTTCCTGGTGGTCATGACAGCCCTCAAGACGGCCTGCTATTTTGGCTCGTCGGCAGTGATGGTGCCGATCAGGACAGGTGTCGTGAAGAACATCAGAATGGACATCTACAACAAGATTCTCGCCCTCCCACTCGGATTTTTCTCCGAGGAGAAGAAAGGTGACATCATCGCCAGGATGAGCGGAGACGTACAGGAAGTCGAGAACTCCATCACCGGATCCATCGAGATGCTCATAAAGAACCCTATCCTTATCTTCTTCTATTTCGCCGCCCTGCTGGTCATCAGCTGGCAGATGACTGCGTTCACAATCCTGTTCGCCCCTGTGATGATGTGGGTGATGGGAGTCGTGGGAAAGAACCTGAAAAGGAAATCGCTTGAAGTCCAGCAGCTTTGGAGCGATGTGATGGCTCAGGTGGAGGAAACTCTCGGAGGGCTCCGCATCATAAAAGCCTTCATCGCCGAGAGGAAGATGTCGGACAGATTCGACAACGTCACCGAGGCCATGAGAAGAAAGAACAACAAGGTGACAATCCGCCAGTCCCTCGCCCACCCGATGAGCGAGTTCCTCGGCACCGTGCTGATTATGATCGTGCTCTGGTTCGGAGGTACACTGATACTTGGAGGGAAATCGACCATCGACGCTCCGATATTCATTTATTATATGGTGATACTGTACAGCATCATCAACCCTATCAAGGATTTCGCCAAAGCAGGGTACGCCATTCCTAAAGGTATGGCCTCCATGGAGAGAATCAACAAGATTCTGGACGCTGAGAATGACATCGTGGAACCTAAGGATCCAAAAGTCTTGAACGGGTTCAAGGACAAGCTCTCGTTCGACCATGTGAATTTCCGCTATCCGGACGGGCACAGGATGATCCTTGACGATGTGAGTCTGGACATTCCAAAGGGCAAGACAATTGCCATCGTGGGTGCTTCGGGAGCCGGAAAATCCACCCTCGTGGATCTTATTCCAAGATTCTATGATCCGACCGGCGGAGCCATCACGATTGACGGCATCAACATCAAAGATGTCAGGATAGCCGATCTGAGAAGTCTCATCGGAAATGTGAATCAGGAATCCATCCTGTTCAACGACTCGATATTCAACAACATAGCCTTCGGAGTGGAGAACGCCACGATGGAAAGCGTAATCGAGGCGGCGAAGATTGCCAACGCCCATGACTTCATCATGGAGAAGGAAGGCGGCTACGATTTCAACATCGGAGACAGAGGCGTGAAGCTCTCCGGTGGACAACGCCAGAGGATCAGCATAGCAAGAGCAATCCTGAAGAACCCTCCGATCCTGATTCTGGACGAGGCCACAGCTTCTCTTGACACCGAATCCGAGAAGATCGTGCAGGAGGCCCTGGACCGTCTGATGTCCGCCAGGACCACGATCGCGATAGCACACAGGCTTTCAACGATCCGCAACGCTGACGAAATCATCGTCATGGACGAGGGTCACATCGTGGAGCGCGGAAAGCACGACGAGCTGTTGGCGCTGAACGGCTATTACAAGAAACTCAACGACATGCAGGCGCTCTAGCCTGAATGAATATATTCACGGAAGGAAATGAAAAACGTTGTCAGACAAATCAGGGTTCCTCTGTTGGAAGGGCTGGAGATGATGAATATGCAAGAACTTGATCTTGCGATGGAAAAGGGTGCGTCAAAGTTCGCCGTCTGCGAATGCAACTGGCTCAAGGACGCTCCGTACACTCCTGACTGCAACGGATCTATAGCACGTACCAGAACCCATCTTGCGGTGATGTTTCATGTGCGCGGACTTGATCTCCGGGCCACGGCTCTGGAAGACAACGGAAACAGCTGGGAAGACAGCTGCTGTGAGTTCTTCGTCACGGATCCGTACGACGGGACGTATTACAATTTCGAATTGACCTGCATCGGATCCCTGCTGGCTTCAAAAAGGACAAGCCGGATCAACAAGACCCTCATTCGCCCGGAACTTCTGGCAAGCGTCATCAGGCACAGTTCATTGGAGCGCAAGGCCGTAAACATCAATGGAAGGATCTTCAGCTGGACTGTCGCGATGCTGATTCCGTTCGAGTTGATAGGAATCGACAGAGATAACCTGCCGGTCAGCCTTCGCGGCAATTTCTACAAATGCGGAGACCTTACGGCACACCCGCATTTCCTGAGTTGGAACCCGATCAAGACTCCTAAACCGGATTTTCACAGACCCGAATTCTTCGGAGAATTGATTCTGAGATAAACCGATGAATATGAACAAGAAACAACTTCTGGCCATACTGCTGTTCATCCTGTACCTTTGCGCAGTGGCATACTGCTGCTTCGGGCATTTCAACGATCTGCCACAGATAGGGCAGGACAACCTGTGGGGAATCCCGATGGACAAGGTCGTCCATTTTATAATGTTCTTCCCCTTCCCGATCCTCTGCTATGCGGCGTTCCGCCCGCAAAGCAAGAAAGTTTGGAGGATTCTCCTTGCCGTGGCCATTATTCTTGTCATAGGATGCGCCGTGGCGGCCGGAACGGAAATCGGACAGTCATTCACCACCTACAGGAGCGGGGATCCGATGGATTTTATGGCTGATTTCACCGCCCTTGCCAGCGCATCGCTGATCACATTGCTGGCGGAATTGCTGATGTTCAAGAAATAAACTCACAGATATGATCAAAAGACTGATAACCATATTTGCCGTCATCCTGTCGTCAACCGCCGGTCTCAAAGCTCAAACTGCCAAGGACTTCAAGGATGCTGTAGATTCTCTTCAGACGTTGATTGTGGAAAGGACAGGAGTCTCGGCTGTCGTGAAGGCCAACAAAGTGGTGAGGAAAGGCTATTCACTGGACTTTTATTTCACTCCGGCCATGGGTGATTTTCCTTGGCGGGCAAAGGACGTGGAGTGGCTAAGGAAAACGCTTGCCGATCTGATGCCGGAATCCTGTTCAAAGTATGGTATCGGGAATCTGTTCATAGGGAAGAACAGGCTGGAATCCTATGTCATGCCGCAGGTGAACAACGACGGATCGTCTGTCGATAACAAATTCAGGACAAAAGACTTCCGCAATGTCCACCCGTTTGTGACCCCGGTCGGTGAACCTGACTTCACAAAAGGACTGGCCGGGCGCAATATCGCTCTCTGGCAGAGCCACGGACGTTACTTCGAGGAAAAGACCGACCGCTGGGAATGGCAGCGGGCTCCGATGTTCCAGACCGTCGAGGACATGTACACACAGAGTTATGTGCTCCCGTTCCTTATTCCGATGTTGGAGAACGCGGGAGCCTATGTGATGACTCCGCGCGAGAGGGATCCGCAGACCAATGAGGTCATAGCGGACAATGACCCGGCATTCGAGGAAGGACGGGGAGAAGGTGTAAGAATCGAGGGAAGATATTCAGAGACTGGCACTTGGTCTGATGCAGGAGTGGGATTCGCGGATGCGAGGGCAGCATATTCGTCACTGGAGAATCCGTTCCTGATGGGAACCGCACGCCAGGCCGAGTGTGCGGAGCATAGGAAAGACAAGGCGGCCGAGGCGCGCTGGACTCCGGAGATTCCGGAGCGTGGGGAATATTCAGTCTACATTTCCTACAAAAGCCTGCCGCACAGCACTCCGTGCGCCCATTACACTGTCAGGCATCTGGGGGGTGAGAGTGAGTTCATAGTCAACCAAAAAATGGGAGGAGGCACTTGGATATACCTCGGCACATTCGAGTTCGACAAAGGTTCTGATGGATGCGTGATTCTTGACAACAGCGTTCCACAAGGCTACAATGTGGCAAGGAATGCCGTCATCACGGCCGATGCGGTGCGTTTCGGCGGTGGAATGGGCAAGATCGCAAGAGGTCTTAAAGGTCAACCAATCAATGAATATTCCACCTCAGGAATGCCGTCTTTCACGGAAGGGGCGCTCTACTGGATGCAATGGGCCGGAGTTGATTCCACAATCCTGAGCAAATACGACAACGACTACACATCCGACTATGGCGACCGGGGTGCATGGGTAGGTTGGATGTCCGGCGGGTCAAGAACCAATCCCAAAGCGGAAGGTCTGAATATTCCTGTAGACCTTTCGTTCGCGTTCCACACTGACGCAGGAACCACGCCTGACGACTCAATCATCGGCACTCTTTCCATCTACACATTGATGTGCGATGGCAGCGACAAGTTCGCCAACGGCGAGGACAGGCTTCAGCAGAGAATGTATGCAGACTTCGTGCAGACAGAAATCGTGAACGACATACGCAGGAAGTTCAATCCGGAATGGAGCAGAAGAGGCCTGTGGGACCGTTCTTACAGCGAATCGCGCACGGCCACTGTTCCGGCGATGCTGCTTGAGCTTCTTTCCCACCAGAACTTCGCCGACATGAAATTCGGGCTTGATCCTTCGTTCCGTTTCACGGTCAGCCGCGCTGTCTACAAGGGCATGCTAAAATACCTTAGCGCACGCTACGGGTGCGAATATGTCGTCCAGCCGCTTCCGGTCAATTCCTTCGCATCTTCATTCACGGATTCCGGTTCTGTGAGACTGAGTTGGAAAGCCACTGTTGATTCTCTTGAGGCTACGGCAACCCCTACCGGATATATTCTTCAGACAAGAATAGATGATGGAGCGTTTGACAGCGGCCGTGTTCTGGATGGCGTCAAAATCTCCGGAAACGAAATCACGACTGAAGTCTCCATCACTCCGGGGCACATCTACAGCTACCGCATAACAGCATTCAACGATGGCGGCAAGAGTTTTCCTTCCGAAACCCTCAGCGTCGGTATCCCTGAATCAGGCAATGGCAAGAGTGTCTTGGTTGTCAACAACTTCACCAGAGTCTCAGCTCCGGCTTGGTTCGATTCTCCGGAATATGCCGGATTCAACGCAGACCTTGACGCTGGTGTACCATACGTAAGGGAAATCAATTTCATAGGTCCTCAGTACCAGTTCCGCCGCGAGCTGCCTTGGCTGGATGACGACAACCCGGGATTCGGAGCCGCATGGACCGATGAGGCCGGAAAAGTCTTCGCCGGCAACACGTTCGACTATTGCGGGATTCACGGCAAGGCTCTGATGGCGGCCGGATATGCGTTCCACTCGTCAAGTGTGGCGGCATTCTCGACAGACAGGACCTTGGCGCAAAGCGATGTGGCCCTGGATCTCATCTGCGGGAAGCAGATAACCACAGTTGTCGGCACCGGCAAGGTAGCGGACAGATTCCAGGTGTTCCCTGCCGACCTGCAGCAGGCTATCAAGCGCTACACCGCTGATGGAGGGAACGTGCTCGTCTCAGGAGCAAACATCGGCACCGATGTCTGGGACGGAATCTACCCTGTACACAAGGACAGCGTCTACACTGCTTTGACTAAGGAATTTGTGGAGAAAACCCTCGGCTACAGGTGGATGACCAACTACGCCAGCCGCAATGCCACTGTGAAAGCGAAGAATAACGGAGCCATCACCATAGGCACACCGGAAATCCAGTTTCATAAAGATCGCAACCCGTTCATTTACTGCGTAGAGACTCCGGATGGAATCGTGCCGGCATCGAACAAGGCCCTGTCTTTCCTGCGCTACAGCGACACTGAAATATCAGCCGGAACCTGTTTCGAAGGAGAAGGCTACAGAACTGTCTGCATAGGTTTCCCGATCGAGGTCATCAAAGGTGAGCCATGCACAGAATCACTGATTAAGAACATAATGAAATTTCTTGACAAATAGCCAATTATGAATCCAAGAGAAGCCGAACTCATCGAACTCCTGCATAAGGAAGTCAAGCCGGCGTTAGGCTGCACAGAACCGATTGCCGTCGCGCTTGCCGCCGCCAAAGCCACGGAAATCCTGAAAACAGAAGTCCCCGCACTCTCTGAATATGAACTTGACGTGGATGTCAGCGGGAATATTCTCAAGAACGGTATGGGGGTCGGAATCCCTGGAACCGGAATGGTCGGCCTCTACATAGCCTCGGCGCTCGGAGCGGTGTGCGGAAGGAGCGAGTATGGTCTCGAGGTTCTTAAAGACTTGACAGACAAGGATGTGGACACTGCCAAAAGACTTGTTGACAATGGTAAGGTGCGAATCAAGGTCGCTGACAGTCCGAAGATTCTTTATGTAAAAGTCGCGGTGACTTCTGCCGGGCACAAGGCTTGGGCGATCATCGAGGATGATCACGACAGGATTGTGGAGACAGGATTAGATTCCACCGTCTCGGACTTCAGGAAAGGCAGTGACGGGGAAACTACACCGGTAAAGTGTACGTTGGATTACAACCTGACTGTCAAGGAAATATATTCGTTCGCCCAAAGCGCCGCATTCGAGGACATCAAGTTCATTCTGGCGGACAGGGACCTGAATCTCGCTCTCGCCCGTGAAGGCTTGAACGGTGACTACGGTCTCAATGTCGGCAAGGCCATCCGTGAAAATCAGCAGGAGGTCTTCGGAGACGATTTCATCAGCTTCGCGATGGGAATGACGGCAGCAGCCTCGGATGCAAGGATGGCCGGATGCAAACTCCCGGCGATGAGCAACTCCGGCAGCGGGAACCAGGGTATCACCGTGAGCATGCCTGTCATAGCCTATGCGCTGAAATACGATGTCGATGACGAGCGGCTGGCCAGAGCCTTGATTCTCAGTAATTTGACAGCAATCCATATCAAAGGTTATCTTGGAAAGCTGTCAGCCCTTTGCGGCTGCGTGATTGCCTCGACCGGTTCTGCCTGCGGAATCGTGTTCCTCCGTGGAGGAAGCTACGAGCAAGTCTGTTCCGCTATCAAGAATATGATCGGCAACATCACCGGAATGGTCTGCGATGGGGCCAAGGTCGGGTGCGCGATGAAAGTGGCCTCCGGAGTGGCCTGCGCCGTCCAGTCATGTGTCCTGGCTCTAAGGGGTACCTGCATCAAGGAGACCGACGGGATCATCGACAGGGACATCGAGAAAACCATCAGGAATCTCGGCCGTATCGGCTCGCTTGGAATGCAGTCAACGGATCACCTCATCCAGCAGATAATGCTCTGCAAAGAGTAGTTTAAGTCTAAATAAAGCAGCGGGGCTACGTATAACATAATCCCGCCGCTCTGGAATCTTGCATTGAAATATTCAAAAACTTTAATTGACGACTATCTCGTCGATGAATATGAAGGCGTGGTTGCGGTTCTTTGTGATGTCATCCCTTATGGCCTTGTACTTGATGTAACGGGCCTTTGCGTTGACCACAGTGCCCACAGTGTTCAGCAGTGCGCAGGAATCGTTGTCAGGAACCTGAAGGATGCAGACAACCGAATCTGAATATGTCAGACCATCCTCGGAGAAGCTCGCCTCGGTCCTTATCGGGAAGCCAACCTCGGCGGAGGTGTGCGAAAGGAATGTCGCGCCGACATAATGAATGTCCTTGACGGTACCGAGGTCTATTGTGACATCCACATCGCATAGGAAACCCTGCCAACGATTATCCTTATAGAACCAACCGCCGAGTTTTCCGTCAACAAGGGCGCTGTCTCCACCTGCGGGATAGCCACCTGAATATTTCTGACCGTCATAGGTGATTTTCGCTCCGGCGGCAAGGTGATCCAGAGGTTTGAGCGACTCAGGTCTCGGACCGATTTCGTTTGTCAAATCAAAAGTGTTGTAACCCTTTGAGCGAAGGTTCTCTGCCAATCGAACGGCATTCTCCCTGAAACGAGAGTAGTCCTTGCTGTCGGCCGGACTCCAGCCAATCTCGGCGATGGCGAACGCGCGCGGATAAAGCAGATACTCCATGTACTCCCCTGTCGGCACAAATTCAGACCAGAGATTGGCCTGCAGACCGAGAAGATGACGGACATATTCATCAGCGATGCCTTCGGTCGGTTCGAAAGAATAGACCTGGTCCAACGGGCGGTAGCCGCTGAAAGATTTCGGCTGCGAGAACGGAGCGTCCTGACTGGAATCGAAATAGCAGTTGTCACCTGGAGACATGATCACATCGTGCCCCATACTTGCCGCAGTGATGCCGCCTTGTGTGCCTCTCCATGACATCACGGCAGCACCATCGGCCAGACCGCCGTCAAGAATCTCATCCCAACCGATGGCGTGTCTGCCCTTGGACTCCAAGAACCTTGTAATCCTGTTCACCAAATAGCTTTGCAGTTCATCGACATTCTTAAGATGTTCGGTCTCCATCCTGTGACGGCAGTCCGGGCACTCTTTCCAACTGCGCTTGGAAGCCTCGTCGCCGCCGATGTGGACATATTCATAAGGGAACATCTCGATCACTTCGCCAAGAATGGCTTCGAACATCTCGAAAGTCTTGTCCTTGCCGGGGCAAAGGTCTCCGGAAATCTGACGCCCGTTGCCATCAGAAGCAAGGCAGGCCAATTCAGGATAGGCGGCCAGAACCTCGCCGGAATGGCCAGGCAGCTCGATTTCCGGGATAATATTGATGTGTCTTGCGGCCGCATATTCAACTATCTCCTTGACATCTGCCTTGGTCAGGTAGCCTCCAGAGGCCAGAGGAGAGCCCTCTTCTGAATATTGGCGGCCGAGTTCTCTCCATTCCTCGAAGTTTCTTCCGACTCTCCACGCAGCCTTGCGGGTCAATTCAGGATACGAGTCTATCTGAATCCTCCACCCGGCGTCATCGGTAAGATGCAGGTGCAGGGTGCTCATCTTTACAGCCGCCATGGCATCCAACTGTTTCAGTATAAAATCCTTGTCACGGAAGTTTCTGGAGATGTCCAGCATCAGCCCTCTGTGACGGAATCGAGGGTAATCCAGAATGCCGCAGACTGCCAGCGTGGAATCCGAATCCAGCATCATCCTGAGGCTTGTCTTGGCACGGTACACACCAGTCTCAGAAAGGGCATATATGTCTATCCCCTTCCTGCCGACAATCAGTTTATAAGCCTCGTCACGAGCAAAGTCCGGCAAGTCCAACGCATTGATTTCCTTGCGGAACCGCTTGTCCCCAAGATGTATGCGCACGTCACTTCCATCCGCCTTTGGGGAATATTCCTCTTTGATAGTTTCGTACTTGACAGGAGTCGGGATGATGTCCTTTGGTCCGGATGCGGCTAACGCCGACGGCACAATTGCCATCAGCGTCGCAAGTGTCACAAAAGTCCTTTTCATAAGTTTGCAAAATGCAACTATTTGTCGATAAGCACACTCTTCATCCTTTTGAATATATCGGTGTTCTCCATCACCCCGCTGAACATCCAGGAAGAAGCTCCGTACGCATAAAGAATGACAGGAGATGCCGTATGGCTTGTAGCCGAATATTTTATCTCAAGTCCGCTCTCACCTTTCGTGAAGTCCTTGCTGCCTGGAACAAGGGCAATGCCACCGGTCTCATGGTCGGCTGTCACTATGACAAGGGTTCCTTTGTGGGTGTCAGCGTAGTCAAACGCCGAGTTGACCAGTTTGTCGAACTCTTCCATCCACCAAAGCACCTCGTCTGAGTTGTTGGCGTGTGCGGCATGGTCGATGTGCGAGCCCTCAATCATGGCAAAGAAACCTTTCTTGTTCTTTTCCAGAATCTCAAGCGTGTGCCCGGTCAAATCCGTCAGAAGATCAGAATTGATCTCAGCCTCATCCAACTGCTTGCCCTCATCCAAAAGGCCTAGAATCGGAGTGGTCCATGTGGAATAGAACTTCTCCGGAGTCTCCACGTATGTGAACCCGGCATTCACAGCCTTATCCACAAGATTCACATCTGTATATTTCTTTCCTGTGAAATACTTCCGGCCTCCTCCGACAATCACATCAGGTTTGAATTCAATCAGATCTTCAGCTATCTCCTTCTTTTTTCCACGATTGTCCACATGGGCATAAAATCCGCCCGGTGTGGCGTCAAGAACGTATGATGTCACCACAATTCCAGTCGAGAGTCCCTTATCCTGAGCCAGTTCAGCGATACTTGCCGGTTTCGTGCCGTCCGGAAGCATTCCCAGCATGCTGTTGTTGGTCTTGTGGCCGGTGGCGATGGCTGTGGCCGCCGCCGCTGAATCCGTAGTCCTGCTGTTGGCTGAATATGTCTTCACAACAGCGGCGTACTGGGCTCTGTCGAAACAAGTCGGGCCATAGTTCCGGTCAATCATCCACGATGCTGTGGCGCCGAGTCCCATTCCATCACCGATGATCAGGATGATGTTCTTGACTTTCTCATCCTTGGGAGCCTTGACCTTGGCCTCCGACGGAGCGGCAAACAAAGCCACGAACAAAACGAAAGCGATTGTTTTTCTCATTTTAGTTATTATTATGTCAATTAATCATGCAAGTATCAGAAACACACACGGACGCTTTCCGATCTGGAAGCCCGTCCTCTGCCATTCCCTCACTGTCTTCGTCAGGATTGTCTCGCCGGGAAGCGTGATGTCGGCGGCTATGCAAAGACGCGTCTTTGGCTGAAGAGCCGCAAACAAGTCAGCCATCATTGAGTCATTGCGATACGGTGTCTCTATGAATATCTCCGTCTGGTTGAATTGCGATGATCTTCTCTCAATCTCGCGGATAGCCTTGCGGCGCTCGTCAGTCTTGGCCGGCAGGTAGCCGCAGAACGCGAAACTCTGGCCGTTCAGGCCAGATCCCATCAGCGCGAGCATCAGCGACGACGGGCCGACCATCGGCACAACCTGAATTCCATGAATATGACAGAGCGCGACAAGCTGAGCCCCCGGGTCGGCTACCGCCGGCAATCCAGCCTCTGAGATCAACCCGACATCGGTAGGAGATCCATCCGGATCCGAGAACATCGACAGCAACGCCTCGACCTCTGCCGGTTTGGTGTGTTCGTTCAATTCCTTGAGTTCCAGTTCGCTGATGTGCCCTTTAAGCCCTGCGGCGGACAAATAACGACGCACGGTGCGCGCCTCTTCGACCACATATTTACGAATGCCTTTCAAACGCTCAAGCACCGGTGCCGGGATTACCTCCGAGGGATCATATTCCCCAAGAGGAGACGGAATCAGATAAAGTTTGCCTTTTGCCATAGAAGACAAAGTTACGAATTCATTTTGAATATAGCAGCAGGGGAATTGTGTCCAAACTGCCATATTTCAAGGATTTTTGTCTAACTTCGCACAAGAATATGTTTTGAACATGAACTACGACGGGATTATAGAGCTTGAGGGCATGGAGTTCCACGCCTACCACGGGTGTCTGGAGAAAGAACGCAGGGAAGGTAATACTTTCATTGTGGATTTTCATGCCGAGACCGAACTGAAAAAGGCGGTAAAGACAGATGACCTTGGCAACACCATTGACTACGGCAGAATCTACGATATCATTGCGGAACAGATGGCCATTCCTTCCAACCTGCTGGAAAACGTGGCCGGGAGAATACTGGACGCCATCCGCAGGGAATTCGATGATATTCTCTTTCTGAAAGTCAGAGTTTCCAAGAAGAACCCGCCTGTGAACGGGGCATGTGCTTGGTCCCGTGTCACAGTGATGTATGGTGAACCAATCTGGAAGTTTTAGGATGACTATTGCGTTTCTGACACTCGGCTGCAAGCTGAACTACGCCGAGACTTCGACTTACGAGAGAGGGTTCGCTGCGAACGGCCTCACGGTCGTTCCGTGGGAAGACAAGGCTGACGTCTACCTTATCAACACTTGTTCGGTAACAGAGAGGGCTGAAAAGAAGTGCCGGAATGTGATCCGGAAGATGCACCGCACTTCGCCTGAGGCAAAGATCATCGTGACAGGCTGTTACGCTGAGCTTCGCAGGGACGATCTTCAAGCCATTGAGGGAGTTGCACTTGTGTTCGGAGCCAAGGAGAAGTCACGTGTCGTTCCCGAGACAATGGAGCTTCTTAGTGGGAAGGACGCCGCCAGTGATGGCTCACAGGCCTCGGCCAATGAACCATCATATTCAGCCGCTGAGCCATCACTTTCGGTCGCTGAGCCTGTCGAAGCGACTGCTTCGGTCCTTCGACAAGCTCAGGAACCGATTGAAAACATTTCGGCCCTTCGACAGGCTCAGGGACCGAAAGATCGGCAACCGATGAGCGCGGCGGAGTACAAGGAAATCTCGAAGGAGACTATGGCGGCGTTCTCGTCAGAGGAAAGGACGAGGTCGTTCCTCAAGGTGCAGGACGGATGCAACAACTTCTGCGCCTACTGCACAGTGCCTTACGCGAGGGGAAATTCCAGGAATATACCGATTTCGGAGGTACTGGAGCAGGCCCGGAAGATAGCAGAGTCCGGAATCAAGGAGATTGTCATCACGGGGGTCAACACAGGTGACTTCGGCAGGACCACAGGTGAGAGATTCCTCGACCTGCTCAAGCGCCTGAACGATGTCGAAGGAATCGAACGTTACCGGATCTCCTCAATCGAGCCGAACCTCATCACCGAAGACATCATCGACTGGATAGCCTCCGGCACAAAGTTCCAGCCACACTTTCATATTCCTTTACAGTCTGGGTCGGACACAATCCTGAAAAGGGTCGGCCGCCGCTACACGACGGAGTTCTTCGCTGACAGGATAGACTACATTCGCTCCGTGATGGATCCACGGCCAGAAGACTCCACTAAACCGTTCGTGTTTTTCGGCATCGATGTCATCGCAGGGCTTCCCGGAGAGACGGACGAACTCTTCGAGGAGACATATTCATTCCTTAAGAACCGCATCAGGCCGGCGTTCATCCATGTGTTTCCATATTCCCGCCGCCCTGTCACTGTGGCTGCCGGTTGGAAGGATCAGGTCAAGGACTCCTTGAAGACGGAGCGGGTGGCGAGGCTGGAGTCCCTTTGCAGCGAGCTTCATTCAGAATTTGTGGCGAAGAACCGTGGCAGGCGCTCGCAAGTGCTGTGGGAATCGGATGTCAAGGACGGGCTGATGGGCGGGTACACCGGCAACTACATCCGCGTCGAGAGGCCTTATGAGCCGGGGCTTGTGAATATGGTGGAGGACATCACGATCTGACATTCGGTCCGTGGCGTCAGGCAGGGCTCAAAACTTACAGACAACCTAAATTTCAAACATTTACAAAAATTATAATTTACGAATATCATGGACAAGGCAAGGCTGACATTCTTGGGCACAGGGACCTCGCAAGGGGTTCCGATCATCGGCTGCAAATGCGATGTGTGCAAATCCCCGGACGCTAAGGACAAACGGTTCCGCTCCTCCGTGTTCGTTGAATATGGCGGGCTGAACATCCTTGTGGACGCCGGGCCGGATTTCAGGATGCAGATGCTCGCCCACGACCTGTGCCATCTGGACGCCATCTTGCTGACTCACAACCACAAGGATCACACCGGAGGCCTTGACGATGTGCGCTCGCTCAACTACATCGACAAACGGGCAGCCGAGATCTACTGCGAGCGAAACGTCCTCAATGACCTAATAAAGGAATATCCTTACGTCTTTGCTTTTCCGAAATACCCAGGCGCCCCGGAATGGCACCTACACATTATTGACGAGAATCCGTTCTTGGTCTACCCTAACGCCAAGGACATGGAACTGGTCTGGGTTCATGATGTCGGCTACCATTACAAAATGCCGGACGGTAGGCTGATTCCGACCGGCCGCAAGTTGGAGGACATCATCGATAAGGCGGACCCGGCATCAATGGCCGCCTCGACCGGAGGAGTGGAAATCATACCGATTCGAGGGCTGCACGACAAACTGCCAGTCTTAGGATTCCGTTTCGGTGACATCGCCTACATCACGGACATGAGTTTCATTCCCGAATGCGAATTCGAGAAACTACATGGTCTCAAGCATGTGACCCTCAACACGGTAGGCTACAAGAAACATCACTCGCACTTCAGTCTTGACGAAGCCCTTGAGTTGGCCGACCGCATCGGTGCGGAGCACACCTGGCTCACCCACCTCTCCCACACATTCCCCCGTCACAACCAGTTCAGCAAAGACCTCGAAGCCCTTTGCCGCGACCGTGGCATCCATTCAATCGTCCGTCCCGCCTACGATGGCCTGGTCATAGAATAATCACTTATACATCGGGACATCTCCGTTGTCGATGAGCTGGCGGAGGATGTCAAGGTAGTCGGGGGAATAGGTTTTTGAGGGGTTGTCGAACTCGGAGACGATCTCTTCGAGGGAATATTCTCCATCTTTTCCATCAATATATTCAATCAATTTTTGCCGGGTCATCTGTTGAATGGTGCGGACTGGCATGGTGGCACGCCGGGCGCGGCAGACGTCGCAGGTGCCGCAGTCGGTGGTCTCGGTCTGGCCGAAATAGCGGAGTAGATAGCGGGAACGGCACTCGGTGGTCTCGCTGACATATTCAAGCATCGCGGCGCTGCGGTCGTGCGAAGTCTCTTTCAGCATCGCATAGCGGGACGGCATCAGGTTGACATTGCCGGGACGAAGCCTATCATGGTGAAGGACAACCACATCCGAGTGGTCAGTCGGCACATAGCTGATGACGTGAGCCAAAGACAAACCATAGAGTGACTGCCGGAGTTGGGGGACGGTCTGGCCGGCGCGGCGGGCGACATATTCCTCGTCAATCTGCTGAAGGAAAGAGAATATGCCCGTGTAGCTCCGCATCAGAGCCTCCAGCGCCGCAGCCTGCCCCTGATCCGCCAACTCAATGTCATACAAAGCCTTCCGGTCCACATTGATCCGCACCTTTGTCGGAATGTCAACCTCCTCTGAATATGTCAGATGCTCCGTCCGCTCAAGGTATTTGAGGGCATAGAACACCGAAGCACGCTGAAGGCCGAACCGCTTGCAGAAATCCTCGATCTTGAACTTCAATTGCCTCCCTATTCCGGTGTCGTACGGAATCTCAAAGAACATGTGAAGTTTCTGGTAGATGTCCTCAATATATTCAAGTGAAGGGAATGAGACATCTTCTATCTGCTTCGCTCTCCGCACATCGACTCCGTTCCAAAGCTGAACGGCGAACGAGCGCTTCCCGTCACGCCCCGCACGTCCAGCCTCCTGAAAATACGCCTCCGGGCTCTCCGGAAGGTCATAATGCACCACGAAACGCACGTCAGGCTTGTCGATGCCCATGCCGAAGGCGTTGGTGCAGACCATCACCCGGATCGCCCCGCTCTTCCATGCCGCCTGACGCTCCGCCCTGGTCTGCCCGCCAAGACCGGCGTGGTAGAACGACGCGGAGACTCCCTGAGCCTGAAGGAAGGACGAAAGTTCCTCGCATTTGCGCCGATTGCGGGCGTAGACAATCCCTGTCCCAGGCACCCCGTTGCAGATGTTCAGTATCTGGGAATATTTGTCCTCAACCTTACGGACAATATAACTAAGGTTTGGTCTCTCGAAACCGCTTTTGAGCAACAGTTTCTCCTTGAAGCCGAGACGCTCCATGATGTCCTGCGCCACAGTCGGAGTGGCTGTGGCGGTAAGAGCGATGACAGGGGCGTCGATCCGTTCCCTCAGCTGGCCTATCTTCAGGTAGTCAGGCCGGAAATCGTAGCCCCATTGAGAGATGCAGTGAGCCTCGTCAATCACGATGAAGCTGACATCAAGGACATCGATGTATGACTGGAATAATTGCGTCCCGAGCCTTTCAGGAGACAGGTACAGGAATTTGTAATCTCCGTAGGCCGCGTTGTTCAAAGCCAGGTCCACCTCGTGGCGGCTCATCCCGGCATGGATGGCAAGAGCCCGCACTCCCCTGTCGTTCAGGTTCTGCACCTGGTCCTTCATCAAGGCGATAAGCGGAGTCACGACCAGAGTGATCCCGTCTTTTATCAGGCCAGGTACCTGAAAACAAATCGACTTGCCACCGCCCGTCGGCATGATGGCCAGCACATCCTTTCCCTCCAATGCGGCCGTGATGATCTCCTCCTGCATCGGGCGGAAGCCATAGTAGCCCCAATATTCTTTCAACACTTCTGACGGTGACATATTCATGACTATTGTTAAACCGTTTTATCACAACAATTTGCGTATTCCACTGGCAAACTATTTGCAGTGAAGCACGCCGGCGAAAGCAAATGTACGAAATTAATCGCTTACTCATTTGAGTAATGGATAAAAATTCCTTAAATTTGCGGCGCTTTTGAGAGAATAAGTTTAACTTTATAAAACACATTTTACTATGCCTAAGATGGATTTAAGCAAGTACGGAATCAAGAATGTGAAGGAAGTCCTTTACAATCCGACTTACGAAGTTCTCTACAACGAGGAGACAAAGCCTGAGCTTGAGGGCTACGAGAAAGGTCAGGTTACCGAGCTTGGCGCTATCAACGTCATGACAGGTATCTACACCGGACGTTCTCCTAAGGACAAGTACATCGTTATGGACAAGAACTCCAAGGACACCGTATGGTGGAACACTCCTGAGTATCCTAACGACAACCACCCGATGTCAGAGAAGGTTTGGAAGGTTGTGAGGAAGACAGCTCAGCAGGAGCTTTCCGGAAAGAGGCTTTTCGTTGTCGATGGTTTCTGCGGAACCCACAAGGACACCCGCATGAAGGTCCGCTTCATCATGGAGGTTGCATGGCAGGCTCACTTCGTGACCAACATGTTCATCCGTCCGAAGAACCAGGAAGAATTCGACCAGGAGCCTGATTTCGTGGTTTACTGCGCATCAAAGGCCAAGGTAGCCAACTACGAGGAGCTCGGACTCCGCAGCGACACCTGCATCGCTTTCAACGTGACAAGCAAGGAGCAGGTTATCCTCAACACTTGGTACGGCGGTGAGATGAAGAAGGGTATGTTCTCAATGATGAACTACTACCTCCCTCTCAAGGGCATCGCCGCAATGCACTGCTCAGCCAACACTGACATGAACGGTGAGAACACAGCCATCTTCTTCGGTCTCTCCGGAACCGGCAAGACCACCCTTTCAACCGACCCTAAGCGTAAGCTCATCGGTGACGACGAGCACGGCTGGGACAACAAGGGCGTGTTCAACTTCGAAGGCGGTTGCTACGCCAAGGTCATCAAACTCGACAAGGAGTCTGAACCGGACATCTACAACGCAATCCGTCGCGACGCCCTTCTTGAGAACGTTACCGTCGACGCCAACGGCAAGATCGACTTCAACGACAAGAGCGTTACCGAGAACACCCGCGTTTCCTACCCTATCTATCACATCAACAACATCGTACGTCCTGAGTCCCAGGGTCCTGCCGCAAAGCAGGTGATCTTCCTCTCAGCCGATGCCTTCGGTGTTCTTCCTCCAGTTTCAATCCTTGATCCTGAGCAGACAAAGTACTACTTCCTCTCAGGCTTCACCGCAAAACTGGCCGGAACAGAGCGCGGAATCACCGAGCCTACCCCAACCTTCTCAGCTTGCTTCGGACAGGCATTCCTTGAGCTTCACCCTACAAAGTACGCCGAGGAACTCGTGAAGAAGATGAAGAAGAGCGGAGCCAAGGCTTACCTCGTCAACACCGGCTGGAACGGAACCGGCAAGAGAATCTCCATCCGTGACACCCGTGGAATCATCGACGCCATCCTCGATCACAGCATCGACGCGGCTCCTACCAAGACGATCCCTTACTTCAACTTCGTGGTTCCTACAAAGCTTGAGGGCGTTGACACCCACATCCTCGATCCTCGCGACACCTACGCTGATCCTGCACAGTGGGAGGAGAAGGCAAAGGATCTCGCCGCAAGGTTCATCAAGAACTTCAAGAAGTACGAGTCCAACAGGGCCGGCAAGGCTCTCGTAAAGGCTGGTCCTCAGCTCTAATCGACAACCGTCATACATGAATATGGCTGGCCAGATTTCTGGCCGGCCTTTTATGATTAATACTAGTTATGAAAGAGAAAGGAATATCCCCTTCCCGAATTTTTCACGTTACAAAAATTGCGGGAAGGGGATATTCCTTTGTCCATTACGGTCACAGAGCTTGGGTTGATGAGCCTGTCGAAGCATCGAAACATGAAGTGCCGCGATACTTTAGAGAACACGCGAGGCGAGGCTGCCGAGATAAAGGAATATCAAGCCGAGAACAAGACTCAAGATGGCATAGAGCAAGGAATTGAATAGTTCTCCTCCCTGAAGCATGGACATATTCTCGTTCATGAATGTCGAGAATGTGGTGAATCCTCCGCAGAAGCCGACGGTCAGGAACATCAGCATATCCTGAGACATCGTGGTGTGGCGCGATGCGAGACCGTAGAACAAGCCGATCAGCAAGCAGCCGGCAACATTGGCCACCAATGTGCCAAGCGGTAGTGTCGCCGCAGGGAACAATTTGCAACAGCCGACTTTCACCAAATATCTTGCGATGCCCCCAAGGAAACTTCCTCCTCCTATGAAAAACAATGTGCGTATCATATCATATCATTTCAACTACATCACTTTCACGAATATACCAGACCTCCATCATATTCTATGAATATCCGGTCTCTCCTCATTGATGAGAGACTCGAATATATTCCTGAGGCGCTTGGGATCATGGATTATGTCACGGAGCGTCTGCAGGCCGGCGGCGTTTCTGGATTCGGGAATATAAAGTTTAAGGTAACCGCCGTAGTCATATTTCTCGGCCAGATGGTCAAGCAGCCTTTGCCAGTGGCCTTCCTTGTCCAATTCCGGGTAATGTTCCATACCGAACTGAACGGTGCGTCGGAGGATTCTTATCGGTTCGATGTCCCGGTCAGCCTCGGCGACAATTTTACCGTAGATGCTTCTGGGGTCGCTACCGTTTGAGGCACGGTGATCCTCGGCGGCCTGGGCTATCGTCTCTATCTGTTCGGGAGTGAACCATTTCCTCAAGTTCGGCTCCTCACGGATGATTCGGCCTGAAGACAGGTGATGAACTTCCCGGCCGTCAACGAGACCGGTGTCGTGGAAAGCAGCGGCGGCATAGAGGACATTCTTGTCCACGTCATAGTAGTCGGACATATTCATCGACTCCTCGATCACCTTGCGGACATGATCCTCCCTGTGGGCTTTGTCAAAAGAGGCGTAGCGCGGAATGACCTCGTCTTCAATATACCGCACAAGTTCTTGATTCAACATATTCATAGATTACTGCCGCTTTCGTCATTCATCAGCGAAGCCAACAATCCCTTGCATCCTTCGGTGATGTCCCGGCAGGTCTTTTCGAAATCACCGGTGTACCAAGGATCGGAGACATCCGAGTCCTTGCCGGCATATTCCATCATCATGTGGACCTTTGACATATTCATCGGGCTGATAATCCGTGAGAGGAGCCGCCTATTCGAAGAATCCATGATGACAATAAGGTCATATTCAGAAGCTTCCGAATCCGTAACCCTGTGGGCGCTGTGTCTCCCGAACGGGATTCCGTGAGCATTCAGCACCCGTTTCGCCGGCGGGTAGATGTCGTTCCCCTCCTCCTCATAAGATACCGCCGCAGAATCTATTCGAGGCATTCCAAGCCCCGACTTCCTCACTGTTTCTTTCATTATATACTCCGCCATCGGGCTTCGACAAATGTTCCCGTGGCAAACAAAAAGCACACTCTTCATAATATTCAAGGCATACAACTCATGTTACGTCAAAGCGCGTTATCGCACTGGGGGGGGCAAAATGTCTTGCGAAGAACCTCCTCGATGACCTGAGGAAAGTGCTCAATTTCTAGGACATGCTCCTTGGCGGCGATGTCTTCCGGGGTGTCATCGGGGCTTACAGGGGTTCGGAACTGAGCTATGATATCCCCACCGTCAACCTTGCCGCTGACCCAATGGACCGTCATGCCGGTCTCGGTCTCACCTGCCGCCTTGACCGCCTCATGGACATGATGGCCGTACATGCCCATCCCACCGAACTTCGGAAGCAGAGCCGGATGGAGGTTGATAATCCTACGGTCATATTCATGAATCAGGAAATCCGGGATGACTAGCAGGAAGCCGGCCAGCACGATGAAGTCTATTGAATATTCCCGCATCAGCGGCACGACGACGTCCTCCCGGTTCAACTCCGCCTTTGGAAGCACCCGTGTCGGCACGCCAAGTCTTTCAGCCTTCTCCAATGCCGGGATACCGGCCTTGTTAGCGACAACCAAAGCCACGCCCACCTTGTCAGAGCCTTTGAAATACTTGATTATGTTCTCGCAGTTGGAACCGCCCCCAGAGGCGAAAACCGCTAACTTTATCATATTCATTGACAATTATTTGCCGTCAGATGAAGGCATCTGACGGATGTTGAGATCACGCTGAGGGAACGGAATCTCTATTTCCGCCTCGTTCAAGGCATTGTAGATCCGCTCGTTGGCCGCCGCGATGTAGCCGGTGCGTTGATCTACCAGCACATATTGCTTCACGACCAGATCTACGCTGCTGTCTCCGAAACCACTCAAAACCACCTGAATGCCATACTTTTCCTCAACCACTTGACGGCCAAACTTATCAGGTTTTCTCAAAGGAGTCAAAGCCTTGAGAATCACTTGTCTCGCACTTTCCACATCAGTCCCGTAGGCCACACCGACCGGCAGACCGAGGAACTCATAGGAATTGTTGCGGGTCAGATTCTTAAAGTTTTTGGCGAACAATGAACTATTCGGGAAAGCCATGATGCTACCGTCAGTCGCCTCGATCTGGGTACTCTGGTAAGTGATGTTGTCAACCTTTCCCCGGATGCCGTCACACTCTATGTAGTCGCCCACACGAAGACGGCCCGACATGAGTTGCACTCCATAGAAGAAGTTGTTCAGGATGTCCTTCATCGCGAAGCCAAGACCTGCCGCAAGACCTGCCGTGATCACCGACAAGGACTTTGTCGGAATATTCAAAAGCGAGATTGTCACTATGAAATAAGTGCCCCAAGCCAGAATTCCGATCACATTATTGGCAAGCGTCAGGTTAAGCTCATTCTCCCGGATCATGGAAGCGCCTGTCTGCCTGAGGGTCTTACGCAGTTTGTAAATCCTGTAAAGGGCCCTCGCAACATAACAGATGTACTTGAACACATAGAACAGGCCGACAGCCAGAACCATCTTGGACACAGACAGATGCAGGTACTCGTAGTTGAAGAACGGGTAGAAGAACATGTCCATGCATATTTCCGTCAGGTCGAACACTTCCGAGGCCATGTAAAGGCAGAACGGAATCGAAAGCAGGTAAAGCACCGGAATGCAGACCATCTCCACAAGATCGTAAAGCCAAGTCACCAGGATGAACGAGCCTTTGTCCTTTCCGACATCGTTCTGATGCTTGAGCCTATAAGCCCTCACAAGGATGTCCACCCTTTTGTGACGATACTTCTTCAGCAGGTCATCACAAGCGACAATTAGTTGAAGCACCGTCAATTGAAAGATCCACCAGATGTAAACCTGCAAGCCCAACAGACTATAGCCAACGATGGAAATAACGAAAGTTATGGCCGTCACGACAAACGATGCGATGGCGTATGAATTGTCACTCTTCGGCACCTTCGGACCGTTGCGATGGATGGAAGCCCACTGCCAGAAGCCGAACACCACCAGCAGCGGTGGGAAAATCAAAGCGATCAGACTGTTAGGTATGAATATGATTCTGAACGTGATGACCAGCAGTCCCATCAGCATGATCGGAGTGTAAATCCGCATTCCATAGTTAATCTGCTTGCTGTCGTGGCGGATCAGGAGCGAGGTCAGCACAGCGATAAGCAGCAGCGCGAATTCGATCAGCAGCCCGGCGGCCATGGTGAAGAAATGCGATGTCGAGGAAGCGTTTCTGGCAACCACGATGACTACCACAAACAGAATCGCAGCTCCAAGCATGAATATGGCCGCTTCCCTCTTGCGGAACCATTCCGTCCTGAAGAACTTGACCCTCCTCATCAACATCTTGACAATAAGCATGCTCAGAAGCGTTGCGATCGCAAGGTAGATCAGAACCATGAACGAGAAGCCGATGACCATCGGACCACGCCATTCACTCTTTACATCAGTGAAATAAGCCCTACCGTACTTGTCGTTGAAATCCTTAGCGGCTCTCGAGGCATAAGACTTAACATGAGTAAGAATTGTCCAGAAATTGTCCTGTCCTTCGATGAATATCTTCTTCTGGACCATCTTGTAACGGTCCTGAGCATAGTCGTAGGCCTCTTTAAGGCGCTTGTCGGTTGTGTCGTAATATTCATTGTCCTCTATCATGTGGTCACGGATGTCCGTGAACATCTTCAGCAGCCTTGTGGAATAGAAAAGGCAGCTGTCCCGAGCCACCTGCGACAGGCTGTCCAGATGGAATGAACCATGCTCGTGCTCCTCCTCAAGTCCGGCAAAATGGTTGTGTCCGGCATGCTCCGGGTCATCCGAATGGGCATCCGTGTAGGAGTCGTTCGGGAGAAGATGCGTTTGGAGCGTGGACGCCAGAGAGTCCAGCAAAGACGATCCTCCAAGGCTGTCCGGCAACTCGATCAATTCAGGAGGAAGCACTTTCAGGGCCATCACCAGCCGGTCGTACCTGTCGATCTCCACATCAAGGTAAGAGATGATGTTGTCGTAGGGCATCCGGCTTTGAGTGAAGTTATGGTACTGGTCGGTAACCTGCTGGAGGGCGTAGGTAAGGTCGAACGTGAAGTCCTGCTTCTGCGAGTAAAGCATCAGCGACAGCTCGTTGCAGCTCTGGATAAGATGCACCAGTTCCTCGTGCTGCCTATCATCCTGTGACTCGTACGACACTTGGCTCTTTTCCATCTCGATGTACGCCTTCCGCAGCTCAAATCGCAGCACCTGAAGCGTCTGCGCCAGATCCTTCTCGTTAAACACGCCCCAAGACGGAGCCGACACAATCAACAGTCCGGCCACTGTCAAAAAAAACCTCTTGACTATTCTCATTTTTGTATTCAGTTGTCTAAGCACAAAAATAATAAATATATCATTAGCAAGCGGCAAAATATTTCGCACGAAGATATGCTAAATCGAATAATACACCATCTAAGACTTTTGCTTTTTCGTTTTTTGCTTGATTATCTTTGCACTGCAAGCTAAAAAATGCGTATATACGCATTTTTAAATTTTTCAGTTTTGAGGCAACCTCTTTTGAATTCCAATCCCTTGACTGCTTCTTCTAATTCTTTTCTGGTAACATAAGCGCCCTGAATGCGAGTGCAGTCACAACCATTGGAGAAAATCATGTCGCCTTTGCCCACGAGACGTTCGGCACCAACAGTGCCAATAATAGTCTTGGATTCGCTTCTGGAAGATACTCTGAAAGCCATCCTTATCGGGAAGTTACTCTTGATGATATTTGATATTACCTTAGATGATGGCTTCTGTGTCGTTATGACTAAGTGAATCCCCACCGTATGGCCTTTCTGAGCCAGGCTGACAATAAGTTTCAGTATCTCGTTGGAAATTTTATCGGACTTCTTGTCCATACAGTCAGGATCCATAAGATCTGCGAATTCGTCAATCACCAAGACTATGTATGGCATCTTCTCAACAGTTGTACAGAATGCGTTATACTGATATATATTGTCCGCCTCTGCTGATGCGATAGTGGCGTACCGAGACTCAAGTTCACGACTAAGCGCGCACAAGACTGTTTCAGTTCCCAACATAGTAGTCACGACCTTTTCTTCAGCAGTACAAGCCGAGAACATATACCTATCACTCAGAGACTTGTACGCAGACAACTCGTAGCCCTTGGGGTCAACGAATACGAACTTCACATCGTTTGGAATCCTGAAGCTAAGAAGCGACAAGATGAGCGAATGTATTTCAGTGGTCTTGCCATGCTTTGTCAAGCCTACCATCAAAATATGTGGGGCATGCGCGAGGTCTATGATTATTGGATTGCCTTCAGCGTCGCTCCCAATGGCGACTGGAAGTTCAGCCTTACTGTCCCTGAACTCTTCGCTGTCAAGCAGGGACTTGAGCGATACGATGGAAGTGTGATCGTTGGCAACCTCAATGCAGACACAGTCTGGTAGCATCACCACCCTAACACTCCAAGTCATAAGCGAAATGGCGATGTCATCCTGAATTCGTGAAATTTTCGTAAATCTCACGCCCGAGGCAGGATAAACCTTGTAAGTGGTTACAGTCGGACCTACTACGGCCTTGATGTCTGTAATTTTTACCATGTGTTCGGCAAAAATCGCACGAATCTTACCGCTTATGTTTTCGACTATTCCATCACCGATCTCATGATTTGCGTTACCAATCTGTTCTTGTTCCATATTTACGAGATTTTGCGAATTCTAGATTTCATTCAGACATTTGTTTCAAACTTGGCATCAACCTCAATGAATTTGAAGATATCAAAAAGAAAACGGAACTGAGCCTCTCCTGTCTGTCCATTGTCATTCTTGACTACTGAAACGGTACGGATTTCGGAATCATAAACATTATCCCCTTGATAGTCGATAAGCATAATAACGTCCGATTTCTCTTCAATATCCGCATAAGGCAGGTCATAAACACTTAATCCCGAATCGTCATGATGTATCCTTCTAAGCAACGACAAGATTATTATGGAGACATTCAATTCTTGCGCTGTTTCTTTTAGGTATTTGACTATTTCATTGACATCCTGCTCTTGAGTTGTATCTTCAGATTCCAACATCAACTGCAGGAAATCAACAATTATCAGTTTGACTTTTTTCTCCTTTACTAATCTCTCTGCCCTTGTCCTAAATGCCATTACTGTCAAAGAGGGCGTGTCATCTATCCAAAGCGGAGCCTTTTGCAGTTCATCCAGTTTTTGACGAAAAGAACTGTCCTCATTCTCCTGCTTCAATTCTTCCGCAATGGTATCAAAGTCTATATTGCAGGTCGCAGCCATCAGCCGCATAACAACAGAATGAGATGATGATTGAAGTGAGAAAATTGCCGTCGGTATATTATACTCCACCGCCGCATGTCTGGCAATATTCAGAGCAAATGTTGTCTTGCCGACTTCATGATTCGAAGCGATGACCGTAAGCTGTGATGGTCTGAATCCTCCGATAATCCTGTCAAGAGATTGGAAGCCGGACGGACAGCCCTTGATTGAATGAAGTTCCATCATTAAGTCATGAAACTTGTAACAGTTATTACATATTTCATCAATTCTCCACAGTTTACACTCGATTTCGGAGTTGCCTCCAATTCTGTTCCAATGTTTTTCATCGCTGAAGAGTTCTAAGACCGAAGATGGCAATTGAGTCCCGTCAATGGTCTTTATAGAGCAATAGAAGTAATTTTTACGGTACTCAAAGATGCGGGCATGAAGTCGGATGCCGTCAATTACCTCCTCATAGGCAAGGAATCCTGAAGAGTCGACAATGAATCCAGCCGGTCCGTTAGCATTGAATATGTCCGCCCCAAACACAAACCAGTTGGCACAGTCAGTGAGCCTACCATTATTTACTATAGACTTCATTTCCAAAGACCTGTAAGTTCCCGCTTTCCACCAAAGGTTATTGGATGCGTGCAGGTCAAGCGAAGCTTGCTTCCTTAATCCTCTTTCGACAAGAAATGAGGAGTTCTCACCATAAATGAAAATTGTGATCGCTTTTCGCCATAACGGGTCATCATCTGCCTCTGACATAGCCGACACCCAAGGCCGCTGCCAATAATAATTGTCATCGATATTCTCAATGAGATACTCCTTGCCTGACTGTTCCAAATAGTACGGCTGATACGCATTGAACTTATTCGCTGTTATTGCAAGGAAGAAGTTCTTGCGTTCCTGCTGCATAGGCGACAGTTCCCTATCAAGTTCAAGAATGTCAAAGATGGACAAGAAGTCATCGGTAATTTTCAGGAAACGTTCTTTCGTTAAGTTAAGGAACTTTTTCACTTCGGATTCGATACCCATTTGCAACGCTTTTTCTTCCAATTCCAGAGTCCGTCTGTCAAAGTATAACAGGTTGTCCTCTTGAAGGTCTTTCGTGACCTCCAGATAATAATGCCAATCGGCATCATCACTCTTTCCTCTGTTCTGCTCAAACGGGATGTCAGCGATGTTTCCTATGCTGTTTATCCAAGCCAAGCACACATCCTTCCAGTCTCCTTCCGCCGTCCAGTTCTGTGGGATTATATGGTCATGATCCCAAGGTCGGTTGATTTCGTCCCACAACTCCTTGACAGACGGGTTGTAATCACCGAAATATCGTTGGTAATAATGCCGTTGCGCAAACTTCAACATGAAGAGCCCCTGAGTTGTCCCGTAATCGAAAAGTCGTCTGAACGCAAGGTAACCACGACTGTCAGAATATCTCTCTTCAGACCAATAATTGTAAAATTCATTATCATCCAATGCAGGAAAACCCTTGAAGGACGAAACTATAGGAACACACCTTTCCTCGGTTATCGCATCACGCAGGATATTTGTAACCGTTCTTTTATCAAAGTTCAAAGTGTTTGAGGCTTTAAAAATAGAATAGATAGGTGATTTGTCATTTGAAAAGCAATATAAATAGAAGATCAAGGCTTGAATGAAACCTGGGGAATCGTCCTCCAACTCCACTCTATGTTTTTGGGTCAGTCTCAACAGAAGTAGTATCAGCTCAGGATTCTTATCTGCGATTTCCGCATAAAGAAACGAAGGTAAAGGGCAACCGTCAGCAGAAGACAGCAGAATCTTTTTTGACTCATCAATAAGGCCGTGCAGATAGCCGTATTGGCCAAAACAAGCCCTCAACTCAGTAATTATACGACATTCATCCTCCGTGGCCTCATCATGATGATCAGTCAATGTCTTGAACCTGCGTACAATCTTGGCATCAATTTCTCCCTTAATATTCTGAAGCGAGAAACAATAACGGAAAAGTATCTGAGCCAGATTATGCTCAATCATCAATCCGTCAGACTCTCTTTTAATGACTTTACCAATCTCCGGATTATCGCATATATCAGCCCCATAATGCTTTATTGCTGAATATGCCAATTCGGAATTAGAGATGACCGTTCCCTGTTTGTTTATTCGGTTAAACAGCACCTCAATTTCATCGACACAGTCCACATAATTGAAAATGATTTCATACTCATTCAACTTGAAGAACGGCTCTATGAAGTCTTTGTTGTTTCTGTTCTGGGTAATGTAATCAGACACTTTTGAGTGATATCTTTTCTCCCATTGGGCCGAGAATTTCGAGAAATCATCCAAACTCTTGGCAAATTCAGACCAGAAGTTTTCAATATCATCAGTTTTATCTATTCGTTTGTTCCTTGCTGCGCTTACGAAAAATGCCAGAGGAACAGGAAGAAACGATTCATTCTCGGAGAATGCGAACGGCACGAACCTTCGAATGTCCCAGTCTCTCTTGGAAGTCGGATAATCATCCCCGTATGCCGCTCTTAACGCTGCCCTTCTCTTGCTTGCTGACAATTTCCCACCGTTTTCTTCAAATCCCCATGGATGAGCACTGTTAGTCAGTCTGATTCCATATTTCCGGAATTCAGCATCAGATCCAATCTGATTGAATGACAGGTCAATCCACAATATTGAAGTCGGGCACTTTTCCGTATTCAGAATATTGGTAACATTAAACCCGGTGATGATGCCGTTGGCGCGCTGCTGGCCATCCAGTATATCATAATGGTCTTCATTCTTCAGTGCCAGCATCGACCCGATGGGAAACTCTCGGAGAATTGAGTCCCATAGCAATTCCATCTGCTGCGCTTTCCAGACAAGACCTCTCTGAATGTTGGGAATCTTGAGTTCAGAGTCCGAGTTTTCGTCATAAAGATCACACATGGCAATTTTATACAACGGAAATGTTTGTGTTTTCATATTGATTCAATTAGAATATCGGATAAAAGCAACCATATCCGAGGAAAAGGATTTGGACGATGCTCTACATGGAATTGTTCTCTTAATTCTAAGAGCCAGCAGATTTGAAAACATTCATAAAGTCCATCCATATTTTCTCTGCCGTACTCCATTTGGAACACAACAAATTCAGGTTCAGCTCGGGAACGACTACAGCGTAAAATTTATAGAAGTCTTCGGAGGCGTTGTCCGAGTATCGCCTGTCAGGACCGCCATCAACCCGTTGATGCTCCCACACAGTGTGGGAATACTCGGCTTCGCTTACATATAATGATGAGTTCTCTGAAACTTCTCGAGATTGAATCTCCGCTGACACATCCTTATAATCTATAATCTTGATGGATTGCGCATTGAAATCGGCCTTGTACAATATTCCAAAATATGGGAACAGATACAAGTCCTCTTTATTAAGCTTGAAATGTGGAGAATCGTATTTCTTACCGTTTACAAAAATCTCCTTGAAAGGCTTCAAACCTATGTCCAATTGTTCATAGCGACAATACTGAATGTTAAACCTCTTGCCCATATTCCATATTTTGTTTCCGGAAAGATCATCATACAGCTCAAGCAAACTTTGAATAACGTTGGAATTGTATGTAACTGATATTTGTTTTTTCTTTGATTCATACAATGAGATTTCCTCCTTGGCCATTTTTTCCACATCCGCGGATGTTCCGCTCTTGAGAAGCAGGTTAAAGTAGGGTAACGCCACTTCTGCTGAAATGTTGCTTTTAAGTGCCAAAAGCAACCGCTTCTGCCATTCTCCGGTCTCCCTGTCGATTTGTTGGCTGAGAGACTCCTCGATACTCGCAATCCGAGCTTCTATCTTACTCTTGAAATAATTGCTTTCAGCATTGATTTCGGCAAATATATCATGCAGTTCCCAAACACTATTCAACGGGACCTCGTAAGACGAATCGTCGCATTCCTTCAAGACACCAGAATATTCAAGCTGTAAAAACAGAAGCTCAGCTCTGTCCTCGTCTATGCGGAATTTTCTTGAAAGGTTCTGTATGATTTTCGTTTTATCCCTTATCGTTTCTTTATCTTTCACGACTTTTTTGGCCACTATTGTCAACAAAGGGTCGACTCCTTTCCCTTTAGCCTTCCCTATATACCGGTATTTTAAGTATTTGAATAATTCTAGCAGGAATATGAACAACAATATTCCAAATACTATCCGGTCAATGTTCATCGTCACGAAATTTGCGGTGGCCTTTGCGGCACTGACCACGATCTGTCCTACCCAAATGCAAGCAGCCAACAGGATGCATCCCACAAACAAGTAGATGACAATCTCTCTTTTTTCGTCTTCGGATAAAAACTCATCTGCCATATCTATTAAATTTTAGTTTTTAACGTCATTTGTTTTAGAAATTTGCAATTGCGGCTATTTGCTATCTAACTGCTCCACTTTGTCCGACAACTGGTGAATTAATTCGGGATGTGACATAGAGAAAGGTACAGACAATATGTAAAAAATAATGGAACATATCCCGAAAGTGCACACGATATAACGGTTGATAATGTATTTCCATCGTTCCTCGAACAATACAACATTGCTGCTGCGCCACCTCATCTTCCTGCTGACTATCTCATCAAAATTCTTATTGGCAAATTGTGCAATCGGTATGGAAAGCACTGCTCCTGACACAAAAGAAAGAAGCAAGGCCATATTAAGGGCTTGATATCCAAGACTGATAACACATACACATCCGAATAAAGCTATCGGGATGTTAACCAACACGCTTTTATCCTTGAAGCTGAATCCAGCAAAGGCCAGAAAGGCTGAAAGCATCAATGATAAATCCATACCATCCGGACGAAACCGATCGACAATGAACGTCACCTCTAACAAAATAAGATAGATGCCCATCAAGAGATAATTAGTGTTGGCAAGTATCCAATATTTAGCCGTATTCCCTATCATAAGATCTGTCTATTTGTTTCTCCTGTGCTCATCCATAAGGAATTCGGCGATGGCGGCAGATATTCTCTGACCTGTGGCAAGTTCTATCCAAAGCCACTGACCGTTTGGGTTGCATTCGAGGAACACATATTCCCCGTCAGGGCGCACTATGAGGTCAATGCAGCCGAAATTGAGGTCAAGTGCGTGTACAAGGCTTGTGCATTTTTCAGCAATATCCATCGGCAGATCAAATGTCGAAAGTTCCATTCCGTGGTCATATCCCTGACGCCAGTCTATGCCCCCCTCATCCGGAGCGAGTTTCTGCGAGTCAATTCTGGTGGCGAACACATGGCTATCTTCCCCTACTCCGACAACAGTCACTCTCAACTCGAACGCTTTAGGGACATACTCCTGAGCGAAGCTGACCGTCTGAATGAAAGCTTCTTCTGGAATATCCTTTACAGTTTCACTGTCAAGTACTTGCGTATAGAATACATAATCCACACCATAATACTCATCCCAAACATCAGATGAGACTATGCTCTTAAGGCATATTCGGGGAAATCTCCCGCACAGACGCAGAAAGTCATCTTTTCGGTTGGAATATACCGTATCTGGCACAGTAAGTCCAATTTTCTGAGATACAAGGCATTGGAGCATCTTAGATGCTGCCACCCTGTCTCCGACTATGCTACCGATAGATGGGAGGTCTTTCACATAATACCGTAAAAAGGATAGAAAGCCGTGAGCCTCCATGAGGTTATGTCTGTCTATCTCTTTCGTGTTCGTCAACGGAAGCGATGACGGGGCTTCAGGGCGGCGATCCCAAATGGATTTTATCCGGGATCCTCTGCATTTTTTGCCGTTTGTTAGATCCGTGACTTCAAAATCAACACCTACTCTGTCTTTCCACCAAACAAACGAATAATCCGTTAGCAGGGCATCCGTGTTCAGGCGAAAGAACGGCGCACCCCGTTCCACCAATATGTCAATGACAGGGTTGGGGTGCGCATCTTCCTTGTTGGTAAAAATGAATATCATTTGACAACCTTAGAATCGTCAATTTCGTTTTTCTTGTCTGACGTTGTTCCACTATGACTGTCTTTTCTCGTCGTATGAGATTTCAAACATTTCGTTCCAATCACTCTCATATCCATCACGACCTTCTGTGTCACAGGATCATAAATGATTTTTTCTTCCAACAAATCGGCCTCGATTGGTTCAGGCTTCGTGCATCCCATAAGCAGTGGCATAACTTGTCCTGCCGCGGTTCTCTTGTGATTGTAGTTCATAACGTACTTAATTAATTAGTGTGTTAATAATCTGTGTAATATTAGTCGATGAAACTGCAAAATCTTGACAGTTTTCTGATAATATGACTCGTAACTTTACGCCGCAATTCAATTTACATCCCTAGTATGCAGAGACTCCAGATCCGCCAAAATAACTAAACAAAAGTGTGGAGTCGTTTCCATATATTCTGATTGGAAGCTCTCGACTGCTCTTGACAAGGAATATACGGCCGTACTCCACACCCGTCCGATATGGAGTACAATGGGAGAACCCCATCTACAGCATAATCAAAAGACGAGCTGAGTGTAAACGACGAGTCCCTTGTCTGTGAAATTGTCGAGATTTCCAACCAGGACACGCGAAAAACACTTTCGCTGATATGTATGGATGAGGATGAACCCATCCATAGGCAAATATAGTGTTTTTTTTGCTACATCACATAGTTATTTTCCTCAATTAAGTATGCAACCAAGCCTACACCATCGAAGTACGCACCACTTAATAGCAACCGGGAGCGAATTCCTTAGGAATCTCACTCCCGATCGGTGACATTTAGTATGTCTTCAACTATGACATTTCCTCATTAGTAAACACCACAGAGGTTATTGAGTACCTTAGAATCTTCGGCACTTCGACAGGCTCAGTGGCCGAAGGTGCAGTGCTCTGTGACCAGAACGTTTCGGTCGCTGAGCTGGAGGTTCGATCAGGCTCGGCAACAATCGTCGGTCGCTGAACTGGAGGTTCAATCAGCCTCAAGTCGGTCGCTGAGCCTGTCGAAGCGGCATTAGATGTTCGGTGTGTCCCAGACCTTGGTCTCAGAGCAGGAAATCATAAGGGATTGTCCACCACAGCTCATCCGGAAGTCACCGGCCTCCAGACGCCACTTTCCATCGGAGCCGACAAAGGCCAGTTCAGAGGCAGGGATCGTGAACGAAACCACCTTGCTTTCACCCGGTGCAAGCTCAACCTTGGTGAACTCACGCAGACGCTTCACGTCAGGGATCAAACTTGCAACTATGTCACTTGAATATAGCAGGACAGCCTCCTTGCCGTTGTGCGAGCCGGTGTTCTTGACAGTCACCTCAAACTTGAGTTCGTCACCTGAGGAAAACTCAGTGCCATTCAGGCACTTGAAGTCTGAATATTCAAAAGTGGTGTAGCTGAGACCGAAGCCGAAAGGCCACTGGACATCCATGATGGCATCGTAGTTATATGCCCCGGCCATCGTCTCACGGCTCTCGGTGACCTTATAGTCATAAGTGTGAAGCGAGTTGACGTACTTAGGATAGGTAAACGGCAGCTTACCACTGAAATTCTCCTCACCTGACATGAGGGCGGCAAGGGCATCTCCGCCATAATTGCCAGGAAGCATCACATCGATGACAGCCTTGGCAAGCGGCTCAATCTCACGCAATACCCTCGGACGTCCCTCGTTAATCACAAGAATAATTGGTTTTCCGGTCTTAGCCAAAGCCTTGACAAGTTCCTTCTGGTTACCGGAAAGATTCAGATCATCAATGTTACCTGGGGTCTCGCAATAGCTGTTCTCGCCTATGCAAGCGACTATTACATCCACCCTTGAGGCAGCAGCCACAGCCTTAGCGCTCTGAGGAGCGTTCTCCTTCTGCCATGCACCGGTTGACCAACGATCAGTCTCATCGTAGGTCACGCCAGGTTCATAGACCACATTTCGCTCACCGAATTTCTGGGCCAAAGCCTCGTAGATTGTGTTGTAATCTCCGGCGAAACGGTCCGCATCGCCCTGCCAAGTGTAGGACCAGCCACCGTTCAAAGACCTCATTGAATTGGCGTTAGGCCCAGTCACGAGGATTCTTTTACCATATTCAAGAGGAAGGATATTCCCTTCATTTTTAAGAAGAACCTCGGACTCGACGGCAGCGGCGTAGGAAGCGTCCTGGAACTCCTTGCTGGCAAACTTGTCCAAACCGCTGACATCCCAAGTCGGGTTGTCGAACAGCCCAAGGCGGAACTTCAGGCGAAGCACTCTGCGGACAGCGTCGTCTATTCTGGACATCGGAATCATTCCAGCCTCCACAACTTCCTTAAGTTCAGTGCAGCAGGAAGGATCGTATGGCTCCATGATCATGTCGATTCCGGCGTTGATTCCCATGGCCAAAGCTTCCTTTCTGTCCTTGGCCACGTGATCCCTCTCAAAGAGATTGTTGATGTCAGCCCAGTCAGTCACAATCAAGCCATCCCAGTTCAGGTCGTCCTTGACCCAACCGGTCAGAAGTTCCTTGTTGGCATGAGTAGGGATTCCGTTGATTGAAGCAGAGTTGACCATCAGAGTTAAGGCTCCTGCCTCAAGGCAATCCTTGAACGGACGGAAGTACTTCTCTCTCAATTCATTTTCAGGGACAAGAGCAGGAGTCCTGTCCTTTCCTGAAACCGGAACTCCGTAAGCCATATAATGCTTTACGCTGACAGCGACATGCTTGTCGTCAATATGGTTCGGATCGTCACCCTGAAGAGCCTTGGTTTCCGCCACTGCCATCTCGGCATTAAGATACGGATCCTCTCCGTAACTCTCCCAATGCCTTGGCCAGACCGGATTCCTGCCAAGATCCATGACTGGTGAGAACACCCAAGGAACCATCGCGGCCCTTGTCTCGTAAGCCATCGCATCGCCCATCGCACGAGCATATTCACGATTGAAAGTCGCTGCAAGATTTATCTCCTGCGGGAAAAGGGTCCCGTCAGTCAGGTAGCTCGCGCCATGGATCATGTCAAGGCCATAGATGCAAGGAATTCCCATCTCCTCCATTGACTTTTTCTGAATTTCACTGACGAGCTGTGCGGTAAGTTCCCTGGACTGCGCGACATCCGCAAAAGTGTTCAGAATCGAGCCGACTTTCATCTCTCCTATGACTTTCTGGAGTTTTTCCGGATCGATTTCCGGCTTGCCCTGAACTGTGACAGTCGATGACGTAAGTTGGATCATCTGTCCGACTTTCTCCGTCAGATCCATGCCTTTCAAGACTTTTTCGACTTTTGCCTCTATCTCCGCATCACGTGTGACGGCAGGAGAAACGGAAGATGCATCACGTTGCCCGCAGCCGTGAGCAAACAAAAGCGCGGCGGCAAGGGATAATAGATAAATATTCTTTTTCATTGTACTGAATATTACTTTAACTAGCGTCAAAATTATCACAGTTGTAACAAAGATTATTGGGTGACTCTCACTTTCAAAGTGTCGATCATCTGCCTGTAGTATCTGAAAGTCGAGTCAAGAGCCGGCATATTCTCAGGCTTGATTGGTTCGGACGGTGGAGAATCCATCTTCAGAGGGTTGATCGGGGAACCGTTTTTCCAGACACGGAAATCCAGGTGAGGCCCGGTGGACATCCCTGTGGAACCGACATATCCGATGACATCTCCTTGACGTACCCGTACCCCGGCCTTGATTCCGGCACCGTAGCGAGAAAGGTGCATGTAACTGGTGGTATAGACCGAATTATGCCTGATTTTCACCGTGTTGCCTCCTCCGTTGGTCCAACCGGCACTAACTACGGTTCCATCACCGATAGTCATCACAGGAGTACCGGTAGGGGCCGCATAATCCACAGCGGTGTGCGCCCGCACCTTTCCGGTGACAGGATGCTTCCGGTGATAGGAAAACCCGGAACTGATTCTCGTGAATTTAAGAGGAGCCTTGAGGAACGCTTTACGGAGGCTCTCCCCTTTCTCGTTCCAATAAAGGTTACCGTTGTCGCCCTGGTCAAACATGATCGCGGGAATCATCTTCCCGTCCCTGACAAACTCCGCATAATAGATTGTGTCAACGGCTATTATCTCACCTTCACATTCTCTCTGCTCGTAGAGTACCCTGAAACGGTCTCCCGGTTGCAGGCCGAAAAAGTCAACTGACCATGCGTAGATCTCAGAAAGCGGCACAATCAGCTGTGGAGAGATTCCTGCCGCAAGCATGTCATTCCAAAGAGATGATTTAATAGTCACATCAGCGTACTCCCGTGTGCTCTCGACAGGCTTCGTCCAGCTCCAGACCTTGAACGGTTCGGAAGTCCTGAATATTACCCTGTCGATCTTGTTGCGCTCGTAAACGACATACTTCAAAGCCGGGCCGTCAGTACTTCCGGTTCCGGTTGTGTCGAATTGGTAGTAAGCCTGAACCTTGTTGCCCGCGCGCATCTTCCTCACATCGAAGACTGTGTCGCAGGCCTGCGCCACCCTCATGGCATCGTTCATCGAAAGCCCCAACCGGTTCATCAGTACGGTGAATGACTCGCCATTTCTGACGACTTCCTCTGCAAGGTCAAGAGAATCCGGCCAAAAGCCCATGGGAGGCAGCGTATCTTTCACTTCCTCAATTATTTTCGTCTCATTGTCCTGCACCTTTCTCTTGCATCCGGATGAGGCCAGAACGAGGGCAAAAGCTAAAAAAACAAAAAGAATATAAAGATTTTTTCTTTGCATAAATGCAAATTTAAGAAAAACCCCTGCGAAACAAGAAGTTAATCGAAAAAAATTGGCCAATTTTGCATTCAAAAAAAAATTGGCCGACTGATTGCAATAATTTGACTTTTGGGAATTTTGTAAAACGATAAGATTGAATTAACTAAACTTTATATGAACATGAGATATCTTAACCGATTGATCACAGCCACGATTTCTCTTTTGTTGGCGTCAACGATCACAGGAAGCCTTCATGCCCAGCCCCAACGGACAAGAGTCACCGTGAGCGGTCACATCACGGACAAGGCCTCAGGGGAAACCCTGATCGGAGCCGGAGTGCTCAGCGAAGGAACCGGCGCAGCCACTAACAACTACGGATTCTACACTTTGACCCTTCCGCAGGGCAGACAGGTGACTCTGAAATATTCCTACGTAGGCTACGATGACACCACGATCACCATCGACCTTATGCGCGACACCACAATCAATGTCGCATTGAAAGCCAACACCGAACTCAAGGAGGCTGTCGTCTCGGCGCAAAGGGAATCCGGAATAATGGCCACGAAGATGAGCGCCATCGAGATCCCTATGAATATGATCAAGAACACTCCGGTCCTCTTCGGCGAGGCCGATGTACTTAAGACCATCCAGCTGATGCCGGGAGTGCAGAGCGGAGCCGAAGGCTTTTCGGGAATATACGTGCGTGGAGGCGGACCGGACGAGAACCTGCTTCTTCTTGACGGCATCTCGCTCTACAACGCTGAGCACATGCTTGGTCTGTTCTCCATCTTTCAGCCGGAGGCCGTGAAGAAAGTCACGCTTTACAAAGGCTCGTTTCCGGCCCGTTACGGAGGCAGAACCTCCAGCATCATAGATGTGAGGACGAATGACGGAAACCTTCAGGAGACCCACGGCACGATCGGTGTCGGAGTCCTTAGCGACAAATTCCATCTTGAAGGGCCTATCTTCAAAGGTAAGACTGCATATTCAATCAGTGCCAGAGGAATGCACACATTCTTGTTCGACGGTATATTCAGGGCCGCGAACGTCCCGGCGAACTATTATTTCTTCGACTTCAACGGCAAGGTAACACATAAATTCAGCGACAAGGACAGGCTGTTCCTCAACGCCTATTACGGGCGGGA
This sequence comes from uncultured Bacteroidales bacterium, assembly GCA_934698975.1. GTDB lineage: Bacteria > Bacteroidota > Bacteroidia > Bacteroidales > UBA932 > Cryptobacteroides. Next base: position 58,354 of record CAKUVR010000005.1, on the reverse strand, counting down.
CATCTTCTACTATAGAGACAATGAAGGCGATGTCATCATAGACGGAATTGAGGACAATACCGAGGTCGATGACAAAACCTACATCAGGTGGGGCAACCTGCTCACCTCGGCAAGATGGAATCACGTCTTCAACGGAAGACTATTCTCCAACACCACAGTTGCATTCACTGACTATCGGATGAGGATGGGCTACAACTCAACAGAGAAAAACAAGGACACCAAAAACATCTACAAGTTCGACTACGGCTCTGGAATCAAGGATCTTACAGCCAAAATCGACTTCGACTACACCCCTTCTCCGAAACACATCATCAAATTCGGCGGTGAATATGTCAATCACATCTACATCCCGGAAACCTATACCACGGTTGAGAAGGAGAACCACTACGGTCAGGTGCTGACAGACACGACATATTCAAACAACAAGGAGAAAAACCGTGTCGGCCATGAATTGTCAGCCTACATCGAGGATGATCTCACCATTGGCGAACGGTTGACGCTCAACCCTGGAATCCACATCGCTATGTTCCGTACAAATGGCAAGACATATTGGTCTCCGGAACCGAGAATGTCAGCCAAGTTCGATTTCGGAAAAGGAATCAGCGCCAAGGCGGCATATTCAAGGATGGCGCAGTACGTCCATCTGCTGTCCTCATCGAAGATCACACTTCCGATCGACCTCTGGGTGCCTATCACCAAGAACATCAAGCCGGTGACCGCGGATCAATATTCATTGGGCCTCTATTACAACGGCCTTCCGGGTTGGGAATTTTCGGTCGAAGGCTATTGGAAAGACATCCACAATGTCCTTGAATATAAAGACGGTGTCTCATTCATGGCAAGTTCGCAGTCTTGGGAGGACAATGTCGTGATGGGAGATGGCCGGGCCTACGGAATCGAATTCTTCATCCAGAAGACTATGGGCAAGACGACCGGATGGCTGGGCTACACCCTGGCCAAGAGTGACAGGATCTTCTCCAACGGTCTGATCAACAACGGGGAACGCTACCCTTACCGCTATGACAGAAGGCACAACATCTCACTCGTTGTCAACCAGCAGCTCGGTAAGAAATGGGACCTGAGTGCGGTGTGGACTTTCGCGACAGGAGGCACCACAACGATCCCGGAAAGGGAGAGCATCGTGATGCTTCCTGACGGGACAGTCACCCAAATCGACTATGCCCCGCACAGAAACAACTACAGGCTGCCGCCAAGCCACAGGCTGAACATCGGAGTCAACTACCACAAGAAAAAGAGACGTGGCGAAAGTGTCTGGAACTTCGGAGTCTATAACGCCTACAATAGGCTGAATCCGAATTTTGTCTATTATCAAGCAAACACGAAAGGTGATTCAAATTCGAGTCTTTACACAAGAAAAGCGAGACTCAAATCTGTCACGATCCTGCCTATAATCCCGTCATTCAGCTACACTTATAATTTCTAAAGAGATGAGAAGACTAATATTCATAGCAGCCGTCTCCGCATTACTCGGAGCCTGCACAAAGGACATAGATTTCAATCTGACAGACCTCAAGCCACAGCTGATAGTAAACTCACAGATGACGGTTGGAGACACCTTGCACGTCGTCTATCTGGCGGTAAGCAAGACTGACCGCGTTGAGAAGATCAATTCTGGTTCGGTAAAGTGCTATGTCAACGGGAATTTTGTGGCTGACGGGCAATTGGACAACCGTGATGACAAACTGTTCATCAAGGAGGATCTACATCTTTACGGCTACGTTTACAAAGATGAGCATCGTAAAGATGTATATTCCCCAGGACCAAACGGGGCGAGCAAAAACAAGCAGACCAGATACTCTTTCAAGGCCGATTTCAAGCCTGGGGATGTCGTCAGAATCGAGGCCGAGGCTGAAGCCGATGGAGAGACCTTCAAGGCTTACTCAGAAGTGGTTGTTCCAAAGGCACCGGAATTCAGCATAACCGACACTCTGAGTCAAAAGAATCAATATGGAGATCACGTTTACAGAATCCGTGTCAAAGGCAAGGACATCATCGGAGAGGACAACTTCTACCGGATTCTGTCCGGGCGTTCAGTTATCGACAAAAAGATCAGGTACGCGAGTGAGAAGGAGGAGGCTAAGACTTGGGAAGAGATCAGGGACTACAGTTTCATCCGCCTTGACAAAGGCAACGACCCGATTCTGAACGATGGAGCCCCTGCCGAGGATCTCGACTTGGAAGGCGCTTCCGAGAACACTTTCAGAGTGTTTTCGGATAGTCAATTCTCCGACGGGACGTTCAACATCGGGTTCTGCGTTAACGCCAATGAAATCATCTACGGACTGCACGGAGTCCTGAATTTCAACCGAATGGAATCCGAGACCACCTTAAGCGTGACAATCCGCGGCATCACAAAGGACGAGTACTACTACCTAAAAGCACTCAGCATCTACGACTATCTGGATGGAGACACAACACTGACAGAGCCCGTCTCCTTCCCGGACAATGTCGAGGGTGGAGTCGGGCTCGTCAGCATAAGCACGGAAAGCGTGGCTTCAATCAAGTTCAAAAGAACATACGATGTTAACCCGTCGTGGGTTTACACTGATGACTAAACCTCTTTGATGATTTCCATTCCCTTCCGGATGGCCTCCTCATTCTGTGGAATGAGGTGATGGTGGCGCTCCGGGAGGGTTTTCCTCAAGGCGGCAAGCACACTTTCAATCTTCACTACCGGACGGATCTTCAAGAGGCCTCCAAGAACGATCATGTTGAACGTCTTGATGAGGTTCATCTCCGCGGCGGCGTCCATGGCGTCTATCCTATAGACCTTGACATCCTTCCTTGTCGGAGGCTCATTGATTCCGTAACCATCGTAGATGATGATTCCGCCAGGCTTTACCTTTGGTTCGAACTTCTCCAGCGAAGGCTGGTTCAGCACAATGGCGATGTCATAGCTGGAAAGAATCGGAGAGGAGACCGGATCATCGCTGACGATCACGGTAACGTTGGCCGTTCCACCACGCTGCTCCGGGCCATAGGCCGGCATCCATGTGACTTCCTTGCCTTCCATCAGACCGGCATAAGCCAGAATCTTACCCATCGAGAGGACACCCTGTCCTCCGAATCCTGCAATAATTATCTCATCTGTCATAGCCTTGTCGATTTAAAGTTCAACGCCTTTGTCCTTGAGATCACCAAGGTGATAGAAAGCGAACATATTCTCTTCCATCCACTTGTTGGCCTTCTCAGGGCTCATCTTCCAACCGGAGTTACAGGTCGAGACAACCTCCACGAGATTGGAGCCCTTTCCCTGCATTGAATATTCAAACGCCTTTCTGATCGCCTTCTTCGTGCGGTTGATGGCAGCGACTGTGTGCACCGCCTGACGGGTCACGTAGCAAGTTCCGTCAAGGGTGGCAGCGATTTCGGTGATCTTCAGCGGATAGCCGTGAAGCGACACTTCCCTGCCGTAAGGACAGGTCGCTGTCTTCATCCCAAGAAGGGTCGTTGGAGCCATCTGGCCACCGGTCATTCCATAAATGGCGTTGTTAATGAATATGATCGTGATGTTCTCGCCTCTGTTCAGAGCGTGGATCGTCTCGGCGGTGCCGATGCAGGCGAGATCGCCGTCACCTTGATAGGTGAACACCAGTCTGTCCGGCCATAGTCGCTTAGTAGCACTGGCAAGTGCCGGAGCCCTTCCGTGGGCAGCCTCTTCCCAGTCCACGTCAATGTACTTGTAGGCGAACACAGCGCAGCCCACCGGAGAGATGGCAATCGTCTTGTCCGTCATTCCCATCTCCTCGATCACTTCGGAGACTATCTTGTGCACAACTCCGTGGCTGCAACCAGGGCAGTAATGCATCGGAGTGTCGTTCAGCAAGGTCGGTTTCTTATAGACGACCTGGCCTTTCTCAATTATTTCTTCTCTTGTCATGGTCTTCAGATTTAGAAAAGACGTTTAAGCGCGTCAACAACCTCGTCCGGATCAGGGATGATGCCACCGAGACGCCCGAAATGCTGTACCGGAACCTTTCCTTCGACAGCGAGGCGGATGTCCTCGACCATCTGTCCAGCATTGATCTCCAGCGAAAGGATTCCCTTCACCTTTCCTGCAAGTTTCTGGACTTCCTTCGTAGGGAAAGGCCAAAGGGTAATAGGACGGAGAAGCCCGACCTTGATACCCTGCGAGCGGGCGATCTCGATGCTCTTCTTGGCTATACGCGCGGCTGAACCGAAGGCCACGATAGCATATTCAGCATCCTCAAGAAGATATTCCTCGAAACGGACTTCCTTTTCCTCAATCTCCTTGTACTTCTTCTGGATTCGGAGATTGATAACCTCCATCTCCTCGGAGCGGAGCTCAAGGGATGTGATGATGTTCGGCTTTCTTCCGCCCACACGTCCTGTGGTTGCCCACGGGCATTCCTTGATGATCTCCTCCTCGGTGCGACGAGGCTTGAACGGAGGAAGGACAACTTTCTCCATCATCTGACCGATGGCACCATCGGCGAGGATCATCGCAGGATTGCGGTAACGGAACGCAAGCTCGAACGAAAGGTCCACAAAATCAGCCATTTCCTGAACGGATGCAGGAGCGAGGACTATCAGGTGATAGTCACCGTGTCCGCCACCCTTGCAGGCCTGGAAGTAGTCCGCCTGGCTTGGCTGGATGGTTCCAAGTCCCGGACCTCCGCGCATTACATCTACTATAAGTGCCGGAAGCTCCGCTCCCGCCATGTAAGACAAACCTTCCTGCATCAGGCTGACGCCAGGGCTGGAAGAAGAAGTCATCACCCTCTTGCCGGTGCAGGCTCCACCATAGACCATGTTGATCGACGAAACCTCGCTCTCAGCCTGAAGGACAACCATACCGGTGGTCTCCCACGGCTTCTCAGCTGCAAGGGTCTCAAGGACTTCGGATTGAGGGGTAATCGGATAGCCGAAATAGCCGTCACAACCACAGCGGATCGCTGCGTGGGCAATGGCCTCATTGCCTTTCATCAATGTGATTTCCTGATCTGCCATAGCTTAGACTGTTTTAAGACGGTAAACGGTTATGCACCCGTCCGGGCAGACTGTGGCGCAAGACGCGCAGCCCGTGCAGGTGTCAGCAAGAACCTCATGGGCAAAATTGTAGCCCTTACGGTTCACTTCCTTGGTCGTAAGAGCAAGGACATCGAGCGGACAGGCAACGACACAGAGATTGCAGCCTTTGCATCTCTCGGTGTCGACGACGGTCGCCCCTTTCATTTTAGCCATAATACCTTAATGTTTATTGATTGTACATATCCTTGTTGTAGAAATCGAGGATCTCGTTCGCTATCGCGTAAGCGTTCGCCGCCGGGCTTTCAGGATTGATCGCCATCGCCTCCAGATAGTTGTTGATGGCCTTCTGCCAGTCACCTTTCTTTCTGTGCGCGTTGCCCAGAAGATAGTAGGCGCGGTCGGAAGGCTCCGGAGCGGAGGTGATATATTCATCAAGCAGACGGATCGCTTCATCAGTCCCGCCTTCCACAAGAATCTTTTCTATTGCCGAAAGTTCAAGCATCGCCTATTCAACGAACAGACACCAGTTGTGAGTGTCCTCCTCAAGTCCCTTCTGGATACCGATGATGCGGTTGTAGAGCTTCTCGCTGACGGCACCGCACTTGTCCGGAGAGCCGAAGGTGTAGTGGCGGGAAGCCTCCTCGCACTCAAGCTGAGGCTTGTCGTCAATCGAGCAGATCGGGGTGATGACAACAGCCGTACCGCATGAATTGACCTCGTCAAAATCAGCAAGTTCCTCTACCTTGATCGGACGTACCTCAACGTTCAGTCCCATGTCAGCGGCCACCTTGCGCAGACTGTTGTTGGTGATTGACGGAAGGACACTTCCGGAACGAGGTGTAATATAGGTGTTGCCCTTAATCGCGAAGAAGTTGGACGAGCCAAACTCCTCGATGGTCGTCTTTGTGGCCGAGTCAAGGAACAGAAGCTCACGGTAACCGGTGTTGTGCGCGATGTTGTAGGCGTGGAGCGACTGGGCGTAATTGGCTCCGAGCTTATAGCAACCTGAACCAAAAGTGGAGGCGCGGTCGTAGTTTCTCGAAATTACAGCGTTGCCGGGGCTGAGGCTCTTTGCTCCTGAATATGTCCCCACAGGCGAACACATCACAGCGAACATCACATCACGCGCGGAATGAATGCCGAGCTGCGGGTTGATGCCGAACAGCGCGGGACGAAGGTAAAGGGAAGCTCCACTCGCCTCATACGGAGGAAGATAGTCGATGTTCTCCTTCACACACTGGACGCACATATTAATGAACATTTCCTCTGACGGGTACGGCATGTCTAGATAAGTCGCACTGTCAGCCATTCTCTTGGCATTCTTGTCCGGACGGAAAAGCCTGATCTTGCCGTCAACGCCACGGAACGCCTTCAATCCCTCGAAGCAGGAAGGAGCGTAATGGAATATTCCCGCAAAGCTGCTGAGGCAGATATTGAAATCCTCGGTGACGGTAGGTGTCTCCCATTTTCCGTCAATGCAGCGGCTGTAAACCAAAGCCCTTGTCGGGGTGTAGCTGAAAGACAGCTTGCTCCAATCTATATTCTTCATCATTATATAATTTAATCTTCAATTATTCTGTCCTTATTATAAGTGTGAATTTTTGTCTGGCCGGAAAGGATCATGTAGCCATTTTCCGCAAGGCTGTTGATCTCGTCTTCTCCTGGGAACACTTCAACCGGAGCGATAAATCCGATTTTGGCCTTGATGGCATCCATGAGCATCTTGCTGTGGGCTATGCCTCCCGTCAGGAGAATAGCATCGACCTTGCCGTCCGCGGTGGCGGCCATCGCGGCTATGTACTTGCAGATGTTCAAAACGTATGCCTTGAGGAAGGTCTGCGCAAGCTCGTTGCCGTCTTTGGCCATATTCTCGACGTCCAGCATACTGTTGGTGCCGAAATAAGCGACAGCTCCGCCACGGCCTATCAACTTCTTCTGAATCTCCTCTTTGGTGTACTTACCGCTGAAACACATGTCGATAAGTTCGAACGGAGGGCAGCAACCCGCCCTCTCAGGTGTGATAGGGCCGTCTCCGCCAAGGCCGTGGTTGGTGTCGATGACCTTTCCGTTGCGGTGCAGGGATATCGTCGCGCCTCCACCCATGTGAGCCACGATCACTGTGACATCATTGGTCTTGTGGCCATATTCGCGCAGATACCTTCTGACGATGGCCCTTGAATTAAGGGCATGGAACAGAGTCTTTCTGGTAAACTCAGGAATACCTCCCATCCGGCACTCCGGCAGCATTTCATCCGCCATCGGAGGGTCTGCGATGTAAGCCACACATTTTCCGAACCGTGGAGTAAGATGTTTTTCCTCCCTGATCTGGTTGATCTCCTTGGCGACATCATCGGCCAGAATAGCGCTCAGATTGCAGGCGTGGTTCCCGTCGCGGCAACTCTTCAGGACATCTCGCATGTCCTGGTTCACATTATAGACTCCCGTGATGACCGGAACGATGAGACCACCGCGGGCCATCACGATGTCCACATCCTCCAGCGGAATACCTTTGGAAGCCATGAAATCCTTGATCGCCTGGTGGCGCATGTCAGCCTGATCCATTACTGACGGGTACTTGGCGACATCCTCGGCGGTGTGCTCAAGTTTGGTGTCAAAGACCCGGACACCATCGGAAAAAAATCCCAACTTTGTGGTTGTGGACCCTGTGTTGATTATAAGAATGTTTCCCTTCTGAGGGGTTTCTAATGAATTTGTCTTGTTATCCATCGGATGATAAGGCTTTATTACGACCCTAAATATATTACATTTTTTCAATAGAAACAAGAATATCATCAAACTTTATAACATATTAGGCGGTTTTTACGATTATTTTAACAAAAATCAAACGTTTTAACATTTGAAAATATATTCAATTGCGATTTCGGTGAAAATATTACAATAGCCAAAAGTCCAGACCTTGAATATTCATCGTAACGGATAATAATTGTAAATTTGCATCAAAGGAGGAAATGAATATGAATTCTTTCAAGGAACTTGCGCAGGCGCGCAGAAGCCACAGAGCCTACACTGACGAGCCTGTGAGTGATGAATATGTCAGGACGATCATTAGGGCGGCGCTCATGTCACCTACCGCCAAGGGATTGAGGAAATGGAGGTTCGTGGTGACAGACAACAAGGAGAAAATCAAAGAGCTTTCTGACATCAGGCCGGCTGGTTCTCAGTTTTTGGCCGAGGCTCCGGTGGTTATCGCTGTGCTTGGTGAGCCACAGGATCAGGAAATGTGGATCGAGGACGGTAGCATTGCCGCTGTCTCGATGCAGTACCAGGCCGAGGATCTTGGACTTGGCTCATGCTGGTGCCACATCAGAGGTCGGGAGAGCAAGGATGCCGGAGTGACTGCGGAGCAAAAGGTCCGGAAGATTCTGAATATTCCCGAAGAGTATTCAGTTCTGTGCCTGATTGCTGTCGGCCACCCTGCCGATGAGCGCAAGCCGCAGAACGAGGACGCTCTCAAATGGGATCAGGTCAGCTATGTTCATTGAGCCGATTGCCCGGTTCAGGTCTCCGTTCAAGACCAAGTTCGGGATTCCGAGGCAGGCCGGTTTGGTCCCTGAATTGAAGGGTCAGATAGTGTTCGAGCCTGGGTTCCGAAGTTTTGACGCTGTACGCGGACTGGAAGGGTTTGACTACATCTGGCTCATCTGGGGGTTCTCCGGGAATAAGGCTCAGCGACCAGAAAGCGCATTTCAGGCGACGGTCAGGCCGCCGAGGCTTGGAGGAAACGAGCGGATCGGAGTATTTGCAAGTCGCTCCCCTTTCAGGCCGAACGGGCTGGGGTTGTCCTCTGTCAGAATTGAGTCCATTGAATATGACACCAAGGATCCGGACGGGAAACCGGTCGGGCCGGTGATCCATGTTCTGGGGGCGGATTTGATGGACGGAACGCCTATCTACGACATCAAGCCTTATGTCACTTACGCTGACAGCCATCCGGATGCCTCATCAGGATTTGTGGATGACAAGGAATGGGAGCCGCTGAAGGTTGTGTTCGCCCTATCGGTCACTTCGACAGGCTCAGTGACCGATGCATTATGCAGCACGTCACCATCTCCGGTCACTGAGCTTGTCGAAGTGACCGAGCCTGCCGAAGTGACCGTCCAAGGCTGGACCAAAGCCGATGTCCAAGCCCTGAGGGAGGTGCTGGCACAAGATCCGAGACCACGGTACCAGAACGACCCGGACAAAGTGTACGGAATGATATTCAATGACATGGATGTCAGGTTCAAGGTCAGCGAAGACGTGTTGACAGTGGTAGAGATAAAGTCGCCGAACAGAAAAGACAAACAAAACGAACTATGACAATGAAGCAATACCCCTCTCTTGAGATAGTCCCACCCCTTAAAGGGATGACAAAGGACGAGCTACTTGACGACATCAGGCCGTTCATCGAGTTCGCTCCAAAGTACATAAACGTGACCTGCCACAGGGACGAAATCATGTACGACGAGCAGCCGGACGGAAGCTACAGGAAGCGCCTCGTGCGCCGCCGCGTCAGCGAGACGGCTGTCTGCGGGGCCATACAGTCCGAGTTCAAGGTCGATGTCGTTCCACATCTGATTTGCGGAGGATTGACCGCCGAGCAAATCGAATTCCAACTTCAGGACTTCAAGTTCATGGGCATTTCAAATGTCCTTGCCCTGCGCGGAGACTGTCTCACGGGAGAGAAGCGGTTCTCCCCTGTCCCTGGCGGCTACAACCACGCCAACGAACTCGTGGAGTCCATCAGACGTTTCGAGAAAGAGAACGGTTGTGAGGGATTCTTCAGAATCGGAGTCGGAGGCTACCCTGAGAAGCATTTCGAGGCCGCCAACATGAACGAGGACATCGCGAACCTCAAGCGCAAGGTCGATGCCGGAGCGGACTACATCACGACCCAGATGTTTTTCGACAACAAGGTCTTCTACGACTTTGTGGACAGATGCCGGAAAGCCGGAATCACCGTTCCCGTCATCCCTGGATTGAAGCCGATCTCAACGCCTAAGCAAGTGAAACTGCTTCCGGAGTCTTTCTCGATTGACATCCCATTCGAGCTGACAAGTGAGATAGCGGCCCACGAGGATGACAAAGGAGCCGTCTATCAGATCGGTCAGGAATGGGCGACGGCTCAATGCAAAGATCTTCTGGCACACGGAGTTCCGGGGGTTCACTTCTACACGATGGGCAAATCCGCCAACATCATCGGAATCCTCAGGGAATGTTTCTGAACCATCAACGAATATAGCGACAACATGCACGACATCAGGGCCGAACTTTCCAGACGAATCCTCATCCTCGATGGAGCGATGGGCACAATGCTTCAGCGCAAAGGGCTTCAGGGCAACAGCGAGTCATTCAACCTAAGCGATCCGGAAATCATTGGTGAGATTCACAATGAATATATTAAAGCCGGAGCTGACATAATCACAACCAACTCATTCAGTGCCAACAGCATTTCGCAATCCGAATATGGTCTCTCCGAGAAAGCCGGACAGATGGCCGAGGCCGCCGCGCGGATTGCACGCAAGGCCGCCGATGATGCAACGCGAAAGGTTTGGGTTGCAGGAAGTGTCGGGCCGACAAGCAAATCCCTGTCTTTGGCTCAAGACATAGGCGATCCGGTTTTCCGGCCATATTCATTCGATGAGATGTCGGAGGCTTTTGAGGCTCAGATCAGAGGGTTGGTTCGTGGCGGTGTGGATCTGCTGCTGTTCGAGACATGCTTTGACGCTTTGAACACAAAGGCGGCACTATACGCGCTCGAACATATTCCCGAAGCCAAGAATATTCCGATAATGGTCTCATCCTCAATGAGTGACAAGAGCGGGCGCACGCTTACCGGGCAGACGATGGAAGCGTTCTTTCGCTCCATCCAGCACTGCAATCCACTCTCTTTCGGGCTCAACTGCTCGCTCGGAGCGGAGGAGATGATTCCGCTGATCGCAGAGGTCGCCTCCTTTGCCACCTGCGCTGTCAGCTGCTACCCTAACGCCGGGCTGCCCAACGAGATGGGTGAATATGACGAGACTCCTTCCCAGATGGCCGAGTCTGTCCGGAAAATGGCGTTTGCCGGTTCTGTGAATATAGTGGGAGGATGCTGCGGGACGACTCCGGAGCACATCAAGGCGGTGACGGAAGCGGTCGAAGGAATATCCCCAAGAACAATTCCGGAACAGGATGATATTCTTTATGTCAGCGGATTGGAAAGTGTGTCCGTTGACAGGAGGAACAATTTCACGAATGTCGGAGAGAGAACCAATGTGGCGGGATCGCGCAAGTTCGCCAAACTGATAGCCGCCGGGGATTACGAGACGGGGCTCCAGATCGCGGCTCAGCAGATTGAGAACGGGGCGAGCATAATCGACATCAACATGGATGACGCCATGCTGGATTCCCTCCTTGAGATGGAGAAGTTCCTTAGGTACGTGTCAAATGATCCGGCTGTGGCAAAGGCCGCGATAATGATCGACTCCTCGCATTGGGAGACATTGGTGACTGGACTGAAAAATGCTCAGGGAAAGTGCATCGTCAACTCGATCTCACTTAAAGAAGGAGAGAAAATATTCATTGAGAAGGCTCGCGAGATCAAGGCGTTGGGTGCCGCAATCATTGTGATAGCTTTCGATGAGGAGGGGCAGGCCACGACTTACGACAGGAAGGTGGAGATATGTAAGCGGGCATATTCATTGCTGGCTGAAAAGGTTGGGGTTCGGGCGTGTGACATAATATTCGATGTTAATGTGTTGCCTGTGGGAACGGGGATTCCGGAGCATTCTCGGTACGGGATTGACTTTATCGAGGCTGTGAGGTGGATAAAGGCCAATCTGCCGGGGTGCAGGACATCGGGAGGTGTTTCCAATCTTTCGTTCTCGTTCAGGGGGAACAATGAGGTGAGGGAGGCGATGCATTCGGTGTTTCTTTATCATGCGATTTCGGCGGGGCTTGACATGGGGATCGTGAATCCGGGGATGCTTAGGGTTTATGATGAGATTGAGCCGGAGTTGCTTCGGTGTGTGGAGGATGTGATACTGGACACGGACGCTGAGGCTACGGAGAGGCTGATTGAGAAGGCTTCGCGGATTTTGTTGGAAAAGGATTTGGCTGAGGTCAGGCAGCGCCCCGAAGGGCCGGAGGCGACCTGCGCTTCGCGCCCTGTCCGGGAGAATGGTCGCCTCGCGGCATCGGGGCGCTGCCTGACGGGTGCAGACCCTTCTCCATCGGTCACTGAGCCTGCCGAAGCGACGGTGGAGGAGAGGCTGGTCAGGGCGTTGGTAAAGGGAGATTCTTCCGGACTGGAGAGGGACATCAATGAGTGTCTGGCCAAGTACGAGAAACCGGTTCAGATCATCGACGGGCCGCTGATGAGCGGAATGGCGAGGGTCGGGGAACTGTTCGGGGCCGGAAAAATGTTCCTGCCTCAGGTGGTGAAGTCGGCCAAGACAATGAAGAACGCTGTGGCTTTGCTGCAACCGTACATTGAGGGAGGGGCTGGAGAATCAGAGAGGAAAAAGCCACGAATCGTGTTCGCTACCGTCAAGGGAGATGTGCATGACATCGGGAAGAACATCACCGGCATTGTGTTGAACTGCAACGGGTTCGAGGTCATTGACCTCGGAGTGATGGTGCCTAAGGAGACCATCCTTGAGAAAGCCGCGGAAACCTCAGCGGATCTGATCGGGGTCAGCGGACTGATCACTCCTTCGCTTTACCAGATGGAAGAGATCTGCAAGGAGATGACGGCCAGAGGGCTGACTACTCCCCTGCTTGTGGGCGGAGCTGCGGCCTCGGCACTCCACACAGCTGTGAAGCTTGCCCCACTTTACGAGCATGTGTACTATGCCCAGGACGCATCCGCGAGTGCTGTGCTCGCCAACCAGTTAATCGCTGAGAGGGAGGGCACTGAAGCGGCAGAGCATCAGAAACAGGAGCATCTTAGAGAACTCTATGCTCAGTCAGCGCAAAAGAAAGCCGGACACACGAATCGCGATCCGTTCCCGGCCTCAAGTTTCATCAAGGGAGAGCCGTTTGAGAATATAGTGGCCAAAGTGTTGGGCATTGACGAAGTGATGCCTTTTTTTGACTGGAACCTCTTCGCTGCGATCTGGGGCATCAAGGCCGGAACCGGCCACGAGGAACTTAGAAAACTGCGTGGCGATGCACTTGAAGAGATTGATAGTTTAAAGAGGGAAAACGCTTGCACAATAACGATTTCCGCAAGGTTCGATGCTTGCCATAACGAAGGTGATGACATTGTGTCGCAGGATTTTCGTCTGCCTATGTTTCGGCAGGATGGAGGACGGTCTCTGGCCGATTTCGTCCCTCCTAAGGAATATGGGTTCGACTCCCCTATGGGGATGTTTGCCCTCAGCGTGCACACTGAATCTCATCCGGAAAACTGCAACTGTCCGGCGTGCAGCACGGATTACGGGCCGATGCTGGCAAGGGCTGTGCGGCTGACTCTTGCAGAAGCGGCTTCCGAATGGCTGAGCGGGCATATTCAAAAAGCCTTGCCTGAAGGTTTCGACAAGGCTAAAGTAATCAAGCCGGCGGCGGGATATTCAAGTTGCCCAGACCACACGCTGAAGCGGGATATTCTCAGGCTTTTGCCTGAATCTGAAAGACTTGGGATCACGCTGCTGGACAGTTGCGCGATGATTCCTGACGCCAGCATCTGCGGACTCATATTCATTCATCCTGATGCCTCGTACCCGGAAATCCGCCGCGTCAGCCAGAAAGCGATTGATGAATATGCCCGAAGACGTGGGATGACAGATTCCGACAAGGCACGCTTCCTCGGGCATCTGCTTTAGTAAGCCATATTCCACATGGCGTCCTGAGCGGCTGCGCTCTTGGAGGCATCCATCTTGCCGAAGTTCCAGGTCAAGGAGAGGACTATTGTACGGCCAAGCACGTTCGTGTAGGAATTCTGAACATAGTCGTCCTGGACAACACGCCTGAGCGACCTGGCGCTGTCAAGCAAGTCCTGTGCTGAAAGAGCGATGTTGAAAGACTTTATGTTCTTTCCGACACTGAGATTCCAGCGTATATAGTCATCATTATACCCTGAACCATACCCCCTGAGGATTCTATAGGAAAAATCCGACTGGAACTCAAAGTCGTGGGGGGACGTGTAGGATGGCCGTAAGCCAATAGCTGTTTCCCAAACGTTTGTATTCGCTTTTGAATCCAGAGAATATCGAGATCTCGAATTATTGACTCCCGGCCCGAACTGCATAGAGAAGCGTTCAAGATTCAGGGTTAACATCATACCCAAACTGGTTCTGACGCTTCGGGTCAAACTCTCCTGGAATCCGCTTTGCCCGGAATAGAAGCGGTCTCCGGAAGCGTCGCCCCAGAAATCGTCCATAAACTCGGTGTAGTCAAAAGAGTCAAGATTGATTCCGTCAAGCGTGCCTTTGCTTTGGTAACTTACAGATCTGTTGACCAAAGCCCCTCCAGTGACGGTGAGCTGCAGCTTTCCGTCCTTTGACAAAGGTGTGAAGAAATTAAAGTCGGCACTGCAATTATAGGAAGGTTTCTTTGTGTTCACCGGAACCGAATACCGGACGCTGTTCTCATCAAACCAGATGGCGGAGACCTGCGAATTGGACGAATAATCACAGAATAGCCAGCCGTTGAACCGTGCTTTCCCCCATGTGCCTCTGTAGGAAGTGCTTACCGATTCGGTTGTGGCAGGCTTAAGGTAGATGTTTCCTGCCGTGATCCTTGTCGGATTGACAATGTTGAAAGTCGGCACAATGCTGGCGGAAGACGGTCTTGCTGTCCTGCTGGAAAGTCTGAAATACACATTGTTGTTCTTGTCGGAATATCTGAAATTCACGAAAGGAGAAAGTGTTGTCTGCCATTCGTCAACTCCAGTCTTAGTGTCAAGGCCGAAGGAACGGGCGTAGTTCTCGTTCTTGTAGAGCCTTGCCTGGCCTCCGAACTGCAGGTTTGTCTTTCCTTTGTTATATTGTGCCAGAAACTGCCCCTCGTTGGAGAGATAATAGTTGTCCGACACTGATGAATAATAGTCGTTGGCGGAACCGTCGATGTTGTTTGTAGCGTCACTGGTTGACTTCCTTACACTGTAACGTGAGCTCAATGTAGTTGCCAAAGCCCAATTCTTGCCGAATGGCTCGACGTATTTGGCAGAACCGTTGATGTCGCTGTAACTGCCGTTCTTGTCGTATGTCAGGTCACGGATGTCATCGCCACCTGAAGAAGCGAATGTCGTTTTTGAATATTCAGTCGAGTTTCCGTCATTAGCGCTTAAAGTGAACTCAAGGTCAAGAGTCAACGCCCGCCTGTCCTTACCAAGCTTCTTGATACCGGCGCTCAAATCTCCTCCAGTGGAAACACCGCTTTTTCTGGAAAATGAATTTGACACGGAATGATTTCTCTCCACATCTTCCACCAGCGACCGTGTGTTGCCTGTCAAAGTACTGTTATAGTCATACCAAGAGAAGAATGGCTCGAAGTAAAGTGATGTCTTCTTCCTGTTTTTCTTTCGGAACTCGGCACGTACACTGAACTTGTCCAGATTGCCGTTCTCGACCTCGTCAGAGGTGTCGAAGAGGTCTCCTTCCTCTTTGAACGATGTCCGGTCAGTCCTCGAATGTTTGTCGACATTTTCAGACGAATAAACAACGGAGGCATCTGTGGTGAAGCCTTTTATGGCATCAGAGTTGAGATTCGTTCCCACCTGCCATCTCTTGTGCATTCCATTGTACGGCAACGATGGAGTCTCACTCTCATTGCCATCATACATAACAAATATCCCGGATCCCGGAGCCATAAAATTATACCCGCTCGCGATGGATGTGAGCTGATTCTTCTCTCCGTAGGCCGAGACCATGGCCGAGCCGCTGAACAGCAGATCCTTCCTTTCCTTGAAGCCGTTGTCATCCTTGCCGGAAGCGGTCGTTCCTCCGGACAGTTTCGCGTTGCCGAACCATCCGCTCTTATATTCCTCCTTCAACTCGACATCCATCACCTTCTCCTTTTCACCTTTGATACCTGTGAACTCTGCGGATTCCGATTCCTTGTCAATGACCTTCACCTTGTCCACGATCTTGGCCGGAAGGTTGTCGAGAGTGGCCTTGTTGTCGCCAAGGAAGAATGTCCTCCCTCCGACCGTAATTTTGCTTACCTCTTTGCCGTTGACCTTGACCGTTCCATCCTCGCTGACCTCCACACCAGGCATCTTCTTGAGCAGATCCGCAAGGTTGTCATTGGACATCACCCTGAAAGAAGAAGCGTTATAGATGAGTGTGTCCCCTTTCATTTCCATCGGAGTGCCGACCGCGGAGACAGACGCCGCCTTCAGCACCTTGTCGTCAGGCTGCATAAGGATGACCTTGGCGTCATAATTTCCCGAACGGACGTATATTCTTTTATAAACAGGCTTGTAGCCAAGATATTCGATGCAAAGAAGATGCTCACCCTTCGCGACATCCTTCAATGTCGCCTTGCCAAGCGTGTCGGTCAGGGCGAAACTGGTGATGACTGTGTCCTTGGGATGCCTGAGGTACGCTGATGCGAAAGCGACCGGTTCTTTGGTGAGAGAGTCAAGAACCTGTGCGGTCACCTTGAATGAGGTGCGTCCGAACATATCTTCAGAGATGGCTATCTGAGCGTCAAGCCTAAACCCTAAGGAAGCCGTGATCACAAAAAGCAGCGTGGCAAGAATCTTTTTCATAAAAGTGGCGAATATAAATATAACTTAGTCAAACCAGAATTGTAACATCAGTCCCGAATCCCATAGCAACAAAAGTAGGCAAAAACTTTCATTATTCCTAAATATTTTAGGATATATTCATAAGAAAAGTGATTCTTGGTTGTAAGTATTATTGAAAGGTTATATTACTGGATTGAATCATTATTATTTAATATATTAACATTCAATTAATACAACATAAATGTTTTAAGGCATAACAAATATGTTAGAGTAAAAATATTCATAGATTCAGACCATAAATTCGGGAATAATTGGGAATATCGACTTTAATTCCTACATTTGCCGACCACATAATTATAACTCTATTTTGATTTATAACGCTATTTTGAAAGTTTATGTTCAAGATTCTTGAAAGAGTGATGCTGACCCCGAACATCTGCAAGATGGTGGTGTCGGCTCCGAGAATTGCCGAGGCCGCGAAGCCGGGGCAGTTCCTGATTGTCCGCTCTGACGAAAAGGGCGAACGGATACCTCTTACCATCAGTGACTACAACAGAGAGACCGGCACGGTGACAATCGTCACCCAACTCATCGGAGCGTCTTCCGCCGCGATCATCTCCAAGGCCGAGGGCGAGTTCTTCAGCGATGTTGTAGGACCTTTGGGAAACCCTTCCGCTTTCGTTGACAAGACGGATGAAGAGCTGAAGGGGCAAAGGTACATATTCATTGCCGGCGGTGTCGGCACCGCCCCAGTTTATCCGCAGGCGAAATGGCTGCACGAGAGAGGCATCGCAGTCGATGTCATCATCGGAGCGAAGACCAAGGACCTGCTGATCTACAAAGAGGAACTGGCCTCAGCATGCGACAATCTCTATCTTTGCACCGACGACGGCTCGGAAGGATTCCACGGAATGGTGACAGGACTGCTTGAGAAACTGGTCAGCGAGGGTAAGGAATATACCCAGGCCGTGTCCATCGGCCCGATGATCATGATGAAGTTCTGCACTCTCACCTGCAAGAAGCTCGGCATTCCTGAGGACGTGAGCCTCAACATGCTGATGGTGGACGGTACCGGAATGTGCGGAGCATGCCGTGTGACGGTTGCCGGAAAGACGAAGTTCGCGTGCGTGGACGGCCCGGAGTTCAACGGCTATGACGTTGATTTCGACGAGGCTATGAGACGCCTCGGACAGTACAAGGCCGAGGAGGCCGAGGTAAAATCTAAAATGGGGATATAATGGCACAGAGAATACCAAGAGTACCGGTCCGCGAGCAGGATCCAAAGGTACGCGCGCATAATTTTGAAGAGGTCTGCTACGGCTACAACCTTGAGGAGGCCACGACAGAGGCTTCCAGATGCCTTCACTGCAAGAATCCACGCTGCGTTCAGGCATGCCCGGTGAGCGTGAAGATTCCGGATTTCATCGCGAAAGTTGCGGTTGGAGACATTGATGGCGCCGCTTCAATCATCGCTGAGGACTCCTCGCTTCCTGCTGTATGTGGACGTGTATGCCCGCAGGAGAGCCAGTGTGAGGGCAGCTGCATTCTTGGAGTAAAGGGGGAACCTGTGGCCATCGGCAAGTTGGAAAGGTTTGTGGCCGACCACACTGCGAGCACAAAAACGGTTACCGAACCGGCCAAAGTGTCCGGCGGTGCCAAGGTCGCAATCATTGGTTCCGGCCCTGCCGGCCTCGCCTGCGCCTCCGACCTCGCCAAGAAAGGCTACGATGTCACGATCTTCGAGGCCCTTCACAAGGCTGGCGGAGTGCTTGAATATGGCATCCCGGAGTTCAGACTGCCTAAGGACACCGTTCTCAAACGTGAAATCGATTCCGTGAAGGCTCTTGGAGTCAAGATTGAGACAGATGTCATTGTTGGAAGGACAGTCACCATCGACCAGCTGATGGACAAGGAAGGCTTCAAAGCTGTATTTGTCGGCACAGGAGCAGGTCTGCCTAAGTTTATGGGCATCCCGGGCGAGAACCTGAACGGAGTGTTCTCTGCCAACGAGTTCCTGACGAGAAACAATCTTATGAAGGCTTTCAGAGAGGATTATCTGACCCCGATTCACGCCGGCAAGAAATGCTGTGTTGTAGGTGGCGGAAACGTGGCCATGGATGCCGCCAGGACTGCCCTGAGGCTCGGCGCCGACACGACCATCGTCTACCGCCGTACTGAGAACGAGCTTCCTGCCAGAAAGGAAGAGGTTCATCACGCCAAGGAGGAAGGCATTGATTTCCAGATGCTGACCAATCCGGTCGAGATTCTCGGTGACGAAAAAGGCTGGGTAAGGGCCATCAAATGCATAAGAATGGAACTCGGTGAGCCAGACGCCAGCGGCCGCCGCTCCCCTGTCCCGATTCCGGGCTCAGAGTTCGAGATCCCGACCGAGACCGTCATCATGGCTCTTGGCACAGCTCCTAATCCACTGATTGTCAACACGACCAAAGGACTTCAAGCCACACGTCGGGGCGGTCTTGAGGCCGATGCCGAAGGACGTACCACAAGAGAGGGCATATTCGCCGGTGGAGACGCAGTCACAGGCGCCGCCACCGTCATCCTTGCCATGGGCGCGGGACGCAAGGCCGCAGCTGCAATTGACGAATATCTCCGTTCCTAGTAACTGAGATATACTTCACCCCCAGTCACTTCGTGACAGCCCCAGTGGGGCACGGGGAAAGGTTTCCCCGAATCCCCTTCGGTCGCTTCGCTCCAAGTGCAGTATTATTTCTGACGCGATATTCTAAGAAGTTGGTTCACCGTTGATGAACCAACTTCTTTTGATTTCAGGTCACTTCGACAAGCTCAGTGACCGATATTTTACTGTAGCGCGGATTTCAGAGACATACCCACCCAGGCAGCGGTCCCTGAGCCTGTCGAAGGGCCGCCCAAAACACATCTATTTATAATTTATAAAAAATTACTATCTTTGCCAAGATTGTCTGAGAGACTTTATGTTGAGAAAACTGTCAATAGTGCCAATCTTCTTGGCGATGATGATGGTGACACTGGCGACGGTGCTGCCGCACCATCACCATGAGACAATGATCTGCATCGTGGAGGAGATTTGTGAGATGGACGGATGCTGTGACGATGAACACACACACCACTCAGACACTAACCACAATCAAGACGAAAGCCATTGCGTGGCGCACAAGCATTACTGCCCGTCGGAAAGGCTCCACATTGACCATCAGGACTTCGGCATAGAGGATGCCAGCATATTCCCGATCCTCGCAATACTATCCAACTTATTGACCGTCAACCTCGAAAGCATTGTCTTTGAATATGCTTCCGGGGATCTCATACCCGTAGTCGTGCGGCCGTTGGTCTCTTCAGCGGCTCCAAACGCCCCTCCTGTCTCGGCATAAATTTCAGGATTGACAAAACGTGTGGCGTACGTCAGCAGCGACGCGAACAGTATCTTCCTGAACATTAGCAATTTACAAAACACTGCCCGGCTAAAACGGAGGGCAGTATTTCACATTAAGCTCATTATCAACCGGTTGCATTTCACACGTTAAACTTATGGGTGCAATACAAGTGTGAAGCTGGCAACAAGAATAAATAACATTCAGAAATGAAAAAAACAATACTATTATTGATGGCATTCTGCGCGATTCTTGCGGGATGCGGCAACCATTCACATGAAGGTCATGAACATGACCACGGCACCGAGGCTTGTGAGGGTCACGACCATGCCCATGAAGGGCATGAAGGGCATGAAGGGCACAATCACAAAGCCGGAGAACACGGCCATTCAGAAGAAGCTGAACACGGCCATGAGGGTCACAGCCACAATGACGAAATCGAGGTGAGCCTTGAGCGTCAGAAGACGTTCGGAATCACGACCGACACTGTGTCCGTCGGGGATTTCGCCGAGGTTATCCACACAAGCGGACAGATCCTCTCGGCGATGGGAGACGAGATGACGGTCGTCGCCAAGACCTCGGGAATCATCAGTTTCGGGAAACTGACAGAAGGATCAGCCGTGGGCAAAGGCACTCTCATCGCGACAATCTCCTCCAAGGATCTCGGTGGTGGCGACCAGCTTGCAAAGGCTAAAGCTGTTTATGAGGCCGCCAAAAAGGAATATGAACGAGATATTCAACTAAGCAAGGACAACATTGTCAGCGAAAGCCACTTGGATCAAAGCAAGCTGGCTTTCGAGCAGGCCAAGGCCGAGTATGATGTCCTGGCTTCAAGTACTTCAAAGGACGGCAGTGTCAATGTAACTTCACCGCTTGGAGGATTCGTCAAGAAACTGAACGTCAGCCAAGGGGACTATGTCGAGACAGGGACTCCGATAGCAGTTGTCAGCCAGAACAGAAGGCTGAGACTCCGTGCAGATGTGTCCGAGAAATACTATGGACTCCTCAGCGGCATCAAGGATGCGAACTTCATCACATCCTACAGCGATGAGGCCTACAGCCTGAAAGGACTCAATGGACGGTTGCTCGGCTACGGAAAGGCTTCGGACGGAGACTATTATATTCCAGTAACATTTGAGTTTGACAACAAGGGAGATTTGATCGCAGGATCCTACGTTGACATATTCCTGAAATCCTCGAACTCCTCAAAGGCCATCAGCGTCCCAATCAGCGCTGTTGTCGAGGATCAGGGAATCCACTACGTCTTTGTACAGCACGATGCGACCGGCTTCTTCAAGCGTGAGGTCAAACTCGGACAGTCTGACGGTCAGAGAGTTCTGGTCAAGAGCGGATTGAAGGAGGGAGAAGTTGTTGTCGCCACCGGAGCCGTCCAAGTGAAACTCGCATCGGTTACGGCCGTTCCGG
Organism: uncultured Bacteroidales bacterium; assembly: GCA_934698975.1. GTDB lineage: Bacteria > Bacteroidota > Bacteroidia > Bacteroidales > UBA932 > Cryptobacteroides. The sequence goes on along the minus strand of CAKUVR010000005.1, from coordinate 36,868 downwards.
CAGGTCACTCACACAATCATTAGGCCTATGGAACAGCTCAAACACGAAAACGGACTGTTGAACGGAATCATACGGTTCTCGCTCAACAACCGCATGGTGATCCTCGTGATCGCTGCGCTCTGCTTGGTTGCGGGAGTATATTCAACAATGCACACGGAAGTCGATGTGTTCCCGGATCTGAACGCTCCGACGGTCGTGGTTATGACCGAGGCGGTGGGAATGGCTCCTGAAGAGGTCGAAAGGCTTGTGACCTTCCCTATCGAGACCGCTGTCAACGGGGCGACCAACGTACGCAGGGTTCGTTCTTCCTCAGCAACCGGATTTTCCATCGTGAACATCGAATTCGACTGGGGAACAGACATTTACAAGGCCCGTCAGATCGTTTCCGAAAAGATCGCGATGGTAGGGGCCGACCTTCCGGAAAATGTAGGCAATCCGACCCTCGGTCCTCAGGCTTCCATCCTCGGCGAGCTTATGATCATAGGACTGACCGCCGACACGACCTCCATGCAGGATCTCCGCACGATAGCCGATTGGACCATCAGGCCAAGACTTCTCTCGACCGGCGGTGTGGCTCAGGTCGCTGTGATGGGCGGAGACATCAAGGAATATCAAATCCTGATGGACCCTGGCAGGATGCGCCGCCACGGAGTCTCGATGGACGAGGTCATCTACGCTGTCAAAGGAATGAACCAGAACGCCTCCGGTGGTACTCTTTATGAATATGGCAATGAATATATCGTCCGTGGTCTTCTGTCCACCAACGACATAGACGAACTGAAAAAGGCTGTGGTGAAGACCTCGAAGAACGGGCTGCCGATCACCCTGGACGCCATCGCTGACGTGCGAATCGGCCCTAAAACCCCGGTTCTGGGTGTCGCATCCAACGACGGAAAGCCGGCCGTGCTTCTGACCGTCACCAAACAGCCGAACACCAACACATTGGCTCTCACCGGAAGACTTGACAACGCCCTTGATGAGCTAAAGGCCAACCTCCCTGCCGACGTGAAGGTCAACTCTCAGATATTCCGCCAGTCTCGCTTCATCGACAGTTCGATCGACAACGTGAAGAAGTCCTTGATAGAGGGAGCTCTATTCGTGATAATCGTGCTGTTCATATTCCTTATGAACTGGCGCACCACGATAATCTCGCTTGTGTCGATTCCGCTCTCGATTGTCTTCTCGCTGCTTGCAATCCGCTGGATGGGGCTGACGATCAACACGATGAGTCTCGGAGGAATCGCCATCGCGATCGGTTCGCTTGTGGACGACTCGATTGTGGACGTGGAGAATGTGTTCAAGCGATTGCGGCAGAACCGTGAAAAACCCGAGAATGAGCGTGAAAGCGTCGTCAAAGTGGTCTACGAGGCCTCGAAGGAAGTCCGCATGCCGATGCTAAACTCCACGCTGATCATCATCGCCAGCTTCCTGCCTCTTTTCTTCCTCTCCGGAATGGAAGGCAGGATGCTAAAGCCACTGGGTATCACGTTCATCATCTCGTTGATGGCGTCCACGCTTGTGGCACTGACAGTCACTCCGGTACTCAGTTCATTTCTTCTCGGATCAAAGAACAGTGACAAGACCGGTAAGGAACCAGCAGTTGTCCGTTGGCTCAAGAAGTACTACGAAAAGGCCCTGCACTGGTCTGTAGGGCACAAGAAGAGCGTTCTCTTCGGTGTCGGAGCGTTGCTCGCCACGGCAGTCGTGATGTTCTTCACCCTCGGAGGGAGTTTCCTCCCGGCTTTCAACGAAGGATCCTTCACAATCTCCATCAGCACTGTTCCGGGAATATCCTTGGAGGAGTCTGACCGCATGGGACGCACGGCCGAGGAACTTCTGCTCAGCATTCCTGAGATCAAAACCGTTGGCCGCAAGACAGGCCGCGCCGAACTTGACGAGCACGCTTTCGGAGTGAACAGCTCCGAGTTCGAATGTCCGTTTGAACTCGGCAAGAAAACCAGAAAGCAGCTGACCGATGAGGTCCGCGAGAAGTTGGCGGTCCTTCCTGGAGTGAACATTGAGATCGGAGGTCCTATCTCACACAGAATCGATGCGATGCTTTCCGGAACAAAAGCCAACATCGCCATCAAGTTGTTCGGCTCGGACCTCAACAAGATGTACGAGATCGGACAGAAAATCAAGACTTCAATCTCCGGAGTTGAAGGCATAGCCGACATCAATGTGGAGCAGCAAGTCGAAAGACCGGAGCTGAACATCACCCCTAAGCGCGAGATGCTCGCACGTTACGGAATATCCCTTCCGGAGTTCTCCGAGTTTGTGAGGGTGATGATGGAAGGCGAGGTCGTCTCCACAGTCTATGAGGGCAACCGCTCGTTTGATCTGACGCTGAAGGTCAACGATGATGCCCGCTCGTCAATCGAGAGGCTCTCGGACCTGACTATCGACACGGGGAACGGAAAGAAGGTTCCTCTCTCATACGTGGCTGACATCAAGTCAGCCGCCGGGCCGAACACTATCAACAGGGAGAACGTAAGCCGCAAGCTGGTCGTCTCATGCAACGCCACCGGTGGAGAGCTTGCAAAGGCTGTCGGAGCGATCAGAGAGAAGATCGCAGAGAACATCGAACTGCCTGAAGGCTACCATATTGAGTACGGTGGACAGTTCGAGAGCGAGGAGAGGGCATCCAAAACCATCGCCCTCGTGAGCATATTCAGTATATTCATCATCTTTATGCTTCTGTACGGGGAGTTCAAGAACATCTCGCAGTCGCTTGTGGTGCTGCTGAATCTGCCTCTGGCGCTCATCGGTGGCGTGTTCGCCATATTCTTCACTGACGGAATCCTCAGCATTCCGGCAATCATCGGCTTCATCTCGCTGTTCGGCATCGCCACACGCAACGGCATGCTGCTGATAGACAGGTACAACGTGCTTACCTCGCAGGGACATTCCCGTGAGGAGTCCGTGATGATCGGCTCACTGGACAGGTTGAACCCGATTCTTATGACTGCCATCACTTCAGCCCTCGCCCTGCTTCCTCTGGCTCTCGGAGGCGACCTTCCTGGCAACGAGATCCAGTCCCCAATGGCCAAGGTGATCCTCGGAGGACTCTTCTCCTCCACGCTGCTGAACGGGTTCATCGTTCCGGTGATCTATCTTATCAACACGAAAAGGAAATGACCATGAAATATCAGAATATTAATAGATTATTATTAACCATCTTCATCTGCGCAGGAGCTGCCATTAGCGTCTCCGCACAGATATCCACTAAAGTCGTCCTCCGACAAATCGAGGAGAACAACCAGCAACTGAAAGCCGCAGCGGCTGACGTGGAGGCCGAGAAATTGGCGAACCGCAGCGAAGCATTGCTTGAGAACCCCGAATTCGAGTTCAACTACTTGTGGGGCGCTGACGGAATCGGAAACAGACGAGACTTCCGTGTCACTCAGGCTTTCGATGTGGCGACTCTGACCGGGATGAAATCCAGACAGGTTGCCAGCCAGAACGAGCTTGCAGCTTTGAAGTACAAGTCCGAACGGTTGAGCGTGCTTCTGGAGGCCAAGCAAGTCTGCATAGACCTCATCTACTACAACGCCCTGAAGGCCGAGCTCTCAACCCATCTCGAACAAGCCCAGACTCTCGTCACCTCATTCGAGAAAAGGCTGAAAGCCGGTGGAGCCAACGTGCTCGACCTAAACAAGGCCAAGGTTCACCTTACCGCTGTCCGTGGACAAATCTCACAGGTAGAGGTTGAGCGTCAGACACTTCTGGCGGTTCTCAAAAGTCTGAACGGAGGACTGGACATCATTCTTGACGATTGTGTTTACGATCTTTCGGACAATCTTCCCGCCGACTTCGAGTCATGGTACGAGTCCGCCTCGCAGAAGAACCCTGTCCTGCAATATGTCCGCCAAGAGGTCAGCGTTGGACACAAGCAGTTGTCGATAGACAAGACCGCCTGGGTGCCGGAACTGACCGTCGGCTATATGAGCGAGCTCACGACAGCCGACAAGTTCCGTGGCGTGACCGTGGGCGTGAATATTCCTCTGTGGAGCAACGCCAACAAGGTCAAGCAGTCCAAGGCCCGAATCGCAGCCGCAGAATCCCGCAAGACAGCCGCAGAACAGCAGTTCTATTTCGACCTTCTGGCCCAGTACAACCGCGCCGCAAGTCTCAAAGCCAACTCCGAACTGATGCGCTCCTCCCTTAGCGAGACCGACAGCCGCGACTACCTGCTGACAGCCCAGTCCCGAGGCGAGATCTCGATGATTGAGTATCTCGTCGAGACCGACCAGTACTACGAAGCCCTGGAGCAGACCCTCTCTGCCGAACGCGATTACCATCAGGCACTCGCCAAGTTGAATGCCGTGGAGTTATAGGCCAGACTAATCAGTTTGTTTCGGGTGCAAAAGAATCTGTTCTGCACCCGAAACTCATAAAAAACAATGTATCGGGTGCAAGAAGATGGTTCCTGCACCCGATACATTATAATGGACACTACCTATAATTCTGTTACTCAGCGGCAGCAATGCACTCGATCTCGACGAGGGCTCCTTTAGGGAGAGTCTTGACGGCGAAGGCGCAGCGGGCAGGGAACGGAGCCTTGAAGAACTCTGAATATATACCGTTCATCGCGGCGAAGTCATTCATGTCAGCGAGAAAGACGGTGGTTTTCAGGACTTTGTTAAGGTCGGAACCGGCCTGCTCAAGAATGACCTTGAGGTTGGTCAGGGACTGGCGGGTCTGTGCCTCGATTCCCCCTTCAGGGAACGCGCCGGTCTCAGGGTCGATCGGCAACTGGCCGGAAACGAAGATGAAACCGTTATGCTCGATGGCCTGGCTGTACGGGCCGATCGCCGCAGGGGCTTTTTCTGTGTTTATCTGTCTCATAAAAATCAATTTTTTCCAAATTTAGGTAAAATAACTGATGATATTAAGCGGCTAAATGTGTAAATTTGTAAAACATATATAAAACACATTTACCATGGCACTCGAACAACAGATCCAGAAGGACATAATGGAGGCGATGAAGGCTCACGATGAGTCTCGTCTCAACGCTACAAGAAGCATCAAGTCAGAGATTCTTCTCGCCAAGACATCCGGAGCGGAACATGAGCTTTCCGATGCTGACGTTCTGAAAATCATTCAGAAACTAGTCAAGCAGCGCAAGGAATCAGCGGAACTCTACACCCAAGGCAACAGGCCAGAACTTGCTGAGAAAGAGCTCGCTGAGATGAAGGTGATGGAGACCTACCTGCCGAAGGCTCTCTCAGAGGACGAGGTCAGGAATATTCTTAAAGAGATTGTCGCTGAGGTTGGAGCCACAAGCCCTAAGGACATGGGCAAGGTGATGGGTGCGGCCACGAAGAAACTGGCTGGACAGGCTGATGGCAAGTTGATCTCGACCATTGTCAAGGAACTGCTCGCACAATAGTCACCATATTTTTGAATAATCATCATATAGGAATATGTCCGGGCAACGATGCCAAGGCGGATTTCCTCTGAAAAATATTCATAAAGAGTAATTACAACAGCATCTATGATCAAAGAATCACGGAATATCGCTGCTGCTTTAGCCGCGCTGACATTGTCGGTCGCGGCTTTTGCGCATAGTGAAGGGAATATGGTCGCCGAGCCTGTCGAAGCGGCCCAGAGTGTTGCCGGCGCTTCGGCAAGCTCAGCGACCGGTAAGGATCTCTATAAGGAATTCCAGAACCCGCCGAAGTCTGCCAGACCGAGGGTGTGGTGGCACTGGATGAACGGCAACATCACCAAGGACGGCATCAGGAAGGATCTTCTTTGGATGCAGAAGACCGGTATCGTGGGATTCCACAATTTCGACGCTGGGCTGGAGACTCCACAGATTGTAGACAAGAGGCTCATCTACATGACTCCGGAATGGAAAGACGCATTCAGATACGCGATCAACCTTGCGGACAGCCTTGACATGGAGATGACAATCGCCAGTTCTCCGGGATGGAGCGAGACAGGAGGACCATGGGTCAAGGACGAGGACGCCATGAAGAAACTCGTCTGGAGACAGGTTGAAGTCGAGGGCGGCAAGCCTCTCAGTATCAAACTTCCGGAAGGATTTGCGGTGACCGGCCCGTTCCAGGACTTCTGCGAGTCGTTCGACGGCATCTCACAGGTGTTCCTGAAGAAAAAGTTCTACAAGGACATCGCAGTTGTCGGAGTGAAACTCTGCGATGCGGACATTAACCTCAAAAACCTTAAACCGACCATCACAACAAGCGGCAGCAAGGTCAGCGGAGAGGAAATCCTTGACCACATAACGGGCGACAGTGTCGGCGACTACCTTGACATCACGGCGGACAAGGACGGCAAATGCTGGATCCAGTACGAGTTCTCCGAGCCGCAGACCATCAAGTCCGTTGTAGTCTCGGAACTCAGGAGGGACGCAGGACAATATTCACACACCAAAGAGCTGCTTTACAGCAATGATGGTGTCCACTTCAAGGCCATTCCTCTTTCCTATCAGGCGGCCGCGCAAAGAACCTACGTCATCCCGGCAACTAGAGCCAAGTACTTCAGATTCAACCTCAGAGACAACGGAGGAAAGAAGAATTGTGTTTTCGGAATATCCCAGTTCGCCCTCTCGACTGTTACAAGAATCCAGCTCGCCGGAGACAAGGCCGGCAACAGTTTCTACCGCCTTCTCTGGATGGAGGACACGCCTCACAGCACCGAAGCGGCAAGACTGGAAGATGTCGTGGACCTCACACCTTGCGTCAAGGACGATGTTCTCAACTGGAACGCACCGGAAGGCAACTGGAGAATATTCCGTTTCGGCTACAGCCTTACCGGAAAGACCAATCACCCAGCCTCACCGGAAGCCACGGGACTCGAAGTGGACAAACTTGACCCGAAAGCCATCACTGAATATTTCAACAACTACCTCCAGACCTACGTCGATGCCTCCGGCGGAAAACTCGGCAAGGGCGGCATTGAATATCTCCTCACCGACAGCTACGAGGCAGGAGCGCAGACCTGGACAGGGAATATGTTCGCAGAGTTCAAGACCCGAAGAGGCTACGACCTTCTCCGCTGGATGCCAGCCCTGACGGGAATGGTTCTTAACAGCACCGAAGAGACAGAAAGGTTCCTCTTCGACTGGAGAAGAGCCATCGGAGACATGATCACTGAGTATCACTACGACCTCCAGAATGAGATCCTCAAGCCCTACGGAATGAAGCGCTATACGGAAAGTCACGAGAACTACCGCGCGAATCTTTCCGACGGGATGGACTGCAAGCGTTACGCCGAGATCCCGATGTCAGCGTTCTGGATGGACTACAAGAAGGGCAACATATTCAATCCCCGTTTCGAGGCTGACGTGCGTGAATCCGCCTCTGTGGCGCACATCTACGGCCAGAACATCGCCGCAGCCGAGTCGTTCACTTCCGATGGCTACAGGGACGGGGCATGGGTCTTCTCCCCTGCTGTGCTGAAGCCTACAGCCGACGCCGCGATGGCCGCCGGACTCAACCGGTTCGTGATCCACACTTCGCCTCACCAGCCGGTTGACGACAAGGTTCCCGGACTCGGACTCGGAAAGTACGGGCAGTGGTTCGACCGCCATCAGACTTGGGCGGATCAGGCTCGTAGCTGGACCGACTACCTGTCACGCAGCTGTTATCTGCTCCAGCAGGGACGTTTCGTGGCCGATGTCGCCTACTACTACGGTGAGGACAACAATGCCACCGGAATCATGCTCAAGAAGGTTCCTGCACTCCCCTACGGCTACAACTACGACTATTTCAGCCCTTCAGTCATCAGGGATCTTGCAAAGGCGGAAAACGGTCTCCTTACCGTACCAAGCGGGATGAAATATCGTGTCCTGATGCTTGACGCCAATGTGAAGCACATGTCGGTTGACATCCTGCGAAAGATCAAGGAGTTCGCTGACGCAGGCATCGTGATCTGCGGTGCCAAACCTCAGAAACTCGCCAGCAACACCGGCACAGAGGAAGAGTTCAAGGCGCTTGTGAACGACATCTGGAACTCCGGGCGCAAGAACGTGACAGCAGGAGTGCCGTCCGCTAGAGTTCTCTCAGGAATGAATATCAAGCCAGATTTCAGCTTGGCTAAAGGTAACGACAAGGATATCAAATTCGTACACAGAAGCCTTTCCGACGGCGAAATCTACTGGGTGACAAACCTTTCCAAGGACACGAGAGACATCACGGCATCGTTCAGGACAACCGGAAAGAAGCCTGTCATCTGGCACGCCGAGGACGCTTCCACCGAGCCTGTAAGCTACGAGATCGCAAACGGAAGAACCAACGTCAGGATGAGTCTGACACAGCATCAGTCCGTCTTCGTCATGTTCACTGAAAATACAGATGTGGCGAAAGTCGAGTTGCCGGAGACAAGCGAAGAGACCATCGTGGAGATAAGCACCCCATGGTCAGTCAAGTTCCAGCAGGGACGCGGGGCGCCGGAAAGCGCCACATTCGATAGACTTGCATCTCTGACCGAGAGTTCCGAGCCTGGAATCAAGCACTTCTCCGGAGCGGTGACATATTCGAACATATTCAAGCTAAAAAAGAAGGAAATCAGAAGCAAGGATTCCGTCATTCTGGATTTAGGGGAAGTGAAAGACTTGGCGGAAGTGACCGTGAACGGCAAGAATCTGGGAGTGTTTTGGAACGCTCCGTTCAAGGTTGACATCACCAAGGCTCTGAGGAACGGAACAAACACCATTGAGGTCAAGGTCATCAACATGTGGCACAACCGCCTCGTCGGAGATGTCCAGCCGGGGGTAACAGATAAGATAACTTTCACCCAGATGGAGTTCTTCAAGCCAGATGAGCCACTGCTCCCAGCCGGTCTGTTAGGACCTGTCAATATTATAGGACAAACTTTAGATAAATAAAGCCATGAGTTTCAAGAAGATTCTTTCAGCTATCATACTAGTGACTGTCTGCCTTTCGGCAACGGCCCGGAAACCGGTCAAACCTGTGCTCAAATTCAGCAATGATGGTGAATTTAAGATCCTCCAATTCACTGACACTCATCTTATTCCTTCAAACGAGACAACTCCGTTGGTCTGGGAGAACATCAGAAACGCTGTGACAGGCGAGAAACCGGATCTTATCATGCTGACCGGAGATCAAGTCTATGCCAAACCAGCCCTTGACAACTACAAGGCGCTCCTTGACACGCTCGATAAATTCGGAGTACCTTACGGGATTGTTTTCGGCAACCACGACAAAGAATTCGATCAGACTAACGCTTCCCTGCTGAAAGAGGCGATGTCACACAGGCTTTGCGTGACCTTCGACACCCCAGGGCTGCACGGAGAAGGCAACTGTTTCTTGGAAATAAAGTCTCATTCCGCTGACACCACGGCATCGGTGATCTGGTGCTTCGATTCCGGAAGCGAGTCTCCCCTTTCAAAGAAAGTCACCAAGAATTACGACTATGACTACGTCCATTCCGACCAAGTTGAATGGTACGGAAATGGCAGCACGATGTTCACCAAAGAACACGGCGGAAAGCCGTTGCCGTCCATCGCGTTCATGCATATTCCTTTACCTGAATATTCCTACGCTTTCAAGGAGGATTCTAATTTCAAGGCCTACGGAACCCATCGCGAGACAATTTGCTCATCTCATTTCAACTCAGGGCTTTTCTGCAAGATGCTTGAATGCGGGGATGTGATGGCTGTCTTCTGCGGGCACGACCACGACAATGATTTTTCGGTAGGCTACTATGGCATCATGCTGGCCTACGGGCGTTACAGCGGAGCCGCAACGGTTTACAACAACATCGGGATGAACGGCAGCAGGGTTATCGTTCTCCACGAAGGGGAGCGCAGACTTGACTCCTACATCCGCCTCCGTGACGGCTCCACCAAGGATTTGACTCATTACCCTGAATATTACAAATAATTTCACTGGTCGCTAAGCCTGTCATTCTCCGGTCGCTGAGCCTGTCGAAGCGATGCTAAAACAAAGATTGTTAGGCACGTTGCGTCGACAAGCTCAGCGGCCAAGACCAAAGAAACCATTAAAAAACCAATATTATGAAAACTGTTTTGAAAGCGCTATGCGTGGCGGGAACTATGCTTCTTGGCATGGCCTTACCGATGCAAGCACAGACATCATCCGGGGATGTCAAAGGGTACAAGTATGAGGCCAACCTGATGGTCGGTGTGATGCAGATGGCTTACGACAGCGACGAATTTCCGTCTCGCTACTGGTACAGCGGAAGGGAGCTCAGTGATTTCTACGAGACCTACACCGGAGACCCAGGCTTTTCCGCCTTCTACACAGCGGATTTCAATGTATATCTCACCAAATGGCTGAAAGTCGGCGCCAGCGCTGGCTATGCCAAAGCATGGGCGAATGTGTTCGACCCGCATGGCAACAAAAAAGTCGGAGAAAAGACATTGAATGACTACTCTCTGTTGGGACAGGCCAAGTTCACGTTCATCAACAGGCAGCTGTTCAGAATGTACGCTGGTGTCGGTGCCGGAGCAGCCGTCTGGGCAGGAAAAGACTGCGGGGAATCATATTCCAAACTTGTCCCAGCTGTCGAGTTCATTCCGCTTGGCTTCCAGTGGATGGATCACAAAATATACACGACCCTCGAGATTGTAGTAGGAACCCGAATGGGCGGAATCAGAGGAGGATTAGGTTACAGATTCTAAACTTGAATATCATGAAAAGAATTTTATCAATAGCGACAGTGATCGCAGCCGCAATTCTCGCGGCATCATCTTGCAGCAAGGCTGAGAGAGATTTTTCAGGAAGCGACGGAGAAGTGACCTACTCCATCGGCCCATACATGATGTGCATCGCAGACAATCTAATAGTCGACAACCTTAAGATTTTGGAATATAAGACCTTAGGCACAAAACCTGACATCCAAAGCAAAACCTCGGTAGAAAGACCGCTTGACCCATCCTACAGGATGCCTGGCGTCAAGATCGAGAAAGCAGCCGAGGACAGCACATGGATAATCTCCAACAAGGGGCTGGAATATTGGTTCCTCGGCGACGACTCCTACCCTACCGATTACACAATCACGGCAAGGATGCTGCCGGGCGATTACAATCATTTCCACAGCTGGAAAGTCACAATCAATGGAGAAAGACGGGAACAGAAAGGCTATTCCTGCAAATTCACCACTCCGGAAACGCCTCTCACCTACACGATCGGTGATTCCGAATATTCATGGGGCAGCTGCCAAGGCCAACTGAATATGATTGTCTACAAAGACAGCAAGGCCATAGATTCGATAGTGATGGTTCTGCGCGGAGGCCGGGATGACTACAGTCTCGTCAGAACGTATTGACTCTTACGGGCAGACGACGCCACACATCCAGTCAGATCAATCATGCGGTATAACTACTTAACAGGAGCGGTCTTCGCGACGCTCCTTTTTCAATAATACGCCATAATCACGATTTAAGTGAAAAACTTCAAGTATTCATTGTAAGTCAATGTCGGAAGTTGCGCGGAAATTGTTAAATTTGTAAACTTTTGGAAATATTCAATAGGTATAATAATGAAAAATGCAATCGTTTTCGCAGCAGCCATGCTGTTATCCGTCGGAGCCTTCGCCCAGAACAACCTGAAGAAGGTCGATGACGTGATCGAGCCGCTTCCGGCCGGAAGTGTGACATTCAACGGCTACTTCGCCGATGACATCCAGAATTCCATCGACCATTGGGTCAACGGAGTGATGCCTTACGACAAGGTCATCGATTATTTCATCAAAGGCCGCCCTAAGTTCGCCCTTGGCGAGATGCCGGGCAAGTGCATCCGCACGAACTCTCTTCTTTACCGCTACAACGGCGACCCTAAGCTCAAGGAACTTACCAAGAGTCTTGTTTACAAGCTTATGGCCACCGAGAAGAGTAACGGCAGCATCAGCTGCACCGCGGTTGACGACCAACCGGGCAACCGTGACGGAGACATCTGGGAGAGAAAGTACGTGATGCTCGGTCTGCTTCAATACTACACCGATGTCGAGCAGGATCCTCGTGTTCTGGCCGCGTTGGAGAAAGAGGCGAAGAGCGTGATCGACCAGGTCGGCACGGCTCCTAAGAAAAGTATAACCGATTTGGGATGGAGCTCGACAAAGATCGAATCATCGTCAATCCTGGAGCCGATGGTGAAACTTTACTTCCTTACCGGAAAGAAGGAGTATCTTGACTTCGCTGAATACATTGTCACAACAGGAGCCTCCAAAGGCAGCAACATCTTCCAGCAGGTCTTTGACGGGGAGCATCTCTACAATGTAGGCAAGCCGTACCCTAAGGCATACGAGATGACTTCAGTCTGGGAGGGCTTGGCTGAATATTACCGCGCCACAGGAGACCCGAGGTGGAAGACCTGCCTTGACAACTTCTTCAATGATGTGATCGAGAATGAAATAACCATCATCGGCAATGCCGGGTCCGACATCTATTGGCCAAGACTCAACGGTGAGGGATGGAGCAACACGGCCGTGGAGCAGACCAACCCGGACATCAAGAGGATGATGGAGACCTGCGTTGGTGTGACCTGGATGAAGTACTGCTCTCAGTATCTTCGCCTTACCGGTGATCCGACAGCGGTTGACTACATCGAGAAGTATGCCTACAACGGTCTTTTAGGAGCCATGAAGCCGGACGGAAAGAGCTTCAGTTACGTTAACCTGTTGAATGGGGCGAAGGTGACCGACAGCGGTTGGGGCACCAACATTGACGGCCAGCCTGTGACCTGCTGCAACCTCAGCGGCCCTTGCGGACTGTCATACCTCCCTTACATCGCGGCGATGCAATCCAAGGAAGGACCGGTGATCAACCTCTACAACGCCGGAACCGTGACCGCCAAAACCGCCGCCGGCAAAGAGGTCAAACTTGGAATCGTCACTGAATATCCTCGCGCGAATGAGGTCCGTATCTCCGTTGATCCTGCCGCCAAGGAGAAATTCACAGTGAAGCTTCATATTCCTTCATGGAGCGAGAACACCTATGTCGAGGTGAACGGCAAGTATGTCGGCAATGTAGAGGCCGGAAAATACCTCAACCTTGAGCGCAAGTGGCAGGACGGAGACAGTATCTACATCATTTTCGACATGAAGGCCAAACTCATCAAGGCTTCCGAGAACGGCCGCAATCCGGAAGGCAAGTACTTCCAGGCCGTGCAGTGGGGACCGCTGGTTCTGGCCCGTGACGAGAACATCGATCCGGACTACAGCAAACCTGTTCAGGTTGTCGCTGACGCAAATGGTGATGTCAAGGTCAAGATTGTCAACGCCGAGCGTCCCGGCACAAGGATGCAGTTCCTTGTACCTACCACCGAAGGAGACATCAAGATGGTAGACTACTCCTCCGTTGACTGCTGGAAAGGCAAGCACATCCAGACCTGGCTTCCTACGTTAAGAAAGTAAATTTGACACATCGATTACAACAGAGGCCGCCGCGGAAACGAACCCGCAGCGGCCTCTGTCACAATGTGGCGGAATCTAAGGAACTGTTTTGATTTATTTGAAAAGTTCTTTGAGGTGAAAAAATCTTCGTATCTTTGTAGGTAAGCGCATCAAATCTGGTTTATGGTTAGAATATTCTGCAAGAACACCGGGACTTACAAAGAGTTCCTTGAAGGGACTCCCCTGCTGGACATAGCTCCCGCATTCGAGTTCGACAAACCTTACGACATACTGGCCGCCAAGGTGAACAATGTGGCGGAGGGACTGAGATTCAGGGTTTTCCACAATCGTGACGTGGAATTTTTGGACTATCGCACCTACATCGGACGCAGTTTCTACAGCCGCTCGCTCTGCTTCCTTCTGTACAAGGCGACAAGGGATCTGTTCCCGGAAAGCAGGATGACCATCCGCCGGCCGATCTCAAAAGGGTATTTCTGCTCGGTCTACAAGAACGACGGATCTTTCCTGACGGAAGAGGAAGTGGAGGCGATCGGAGAGAGGATGCGGGAACTCGTGAGCGAGAATATTCCTTTCAGACGCAAGGAACTCCAGATCGAGGAGGCCATCAGGATATTCAAGGAATCGGGAGACCTCGACAAGGTGAAGCTGCTGGAGACGTGCGGCGAGGTCTACATCACCTGCTACTCGCTTGGCGATGTGACTGACTACTACTATGATGAGCTCGTCCCGAGCACCGGCTACCTCAAGACATTCGGCGTGAAGCTCTGCCATGGGGGAATATTGCTTCGTGTCCCAGACCGCCATCACCCGGAGGACCTGGCCCCGCTTCACGAGCAGCCTAAGACTTTCGAGGTGTTCGCCGAAACACACAAATGGAACTGGATAATGGGGCTTTCCAATGTCGGGGATGTCAACGAGTCGATTCTGAAAGGCAACGCATCCGATCTCATCCAGATTTCCGAGGCATTGCAGGAGAAGAAAATAGTCCAGATCGCCGAGGAAATAGAGAGACGGCACAACGACCCTGAGAATCCTGTGAAACTGGTTCTCATCACGGGGCCGAGCAGCAGCGGAAAGAGCACGGTCTGCAAAAGGCTCAGCGTCCAGCTGAAAGCCTGCGGGCTGCACCCGATCTCGTTCTCGACCGATGACTATTTCGTCAACCGGGTTGACACCCCGAAACTCCCTGACGGAAGCTACGACTTCGACAACTTCGACACCGTGGATCATGAATATCTCCAGAAAGACCTCGTCAAACTGCTTGACGGCGAGGAGGTAGAAGTGCCTGAATATAACTTCGTCACAGGCCGTAGAGAATTTAACGGAAAGAATCTAAAACTTGGCGAAAGGTCTGTTCTGCTGATCGAAGGGCTGCACGCGTTGAACCCTCGTCTCACGGAGAAGGTCCCGGACAAGGAAAAATTCAGGATATTCATTAACACTATAACCTCCATCTCGCTGGACTGCCACAACTGCATTCCGACAAGCGACAACCGCCTGCTGCGAAGAATCGTGAGGGATTACCTCAAAGGGGCTTTCACGGCGCGGGAGTCGATCGCGAACTGGCCGAATGTACGAAGAGCCGAAGTCAAGTGGATATACCCGTTCCAGGAGAATGCGGACGTGCTGTTCAACTCGGCCTATCTCGTGGAGTTCGCCGTGCTGCGCACCCATGCGGAGAGGATCCTCGCGACCGTGCCGAAGAACTGCCCTGAGTACAGCGAGGCGCACAGGCTGCTGAAGTTCCTGCACTATTTCGTGCCGGTTTCCGACAAGGAGATACCGCCGACATCGCTGATCCGAGGGTTCATCGGAGGAGGAAGCTATTGACATTCAACCGACTGTCCGATGCCGAGGATGCGGTTTTGGCGGCCGGAAGTGACACTTGCATATTCATAGACAACAATTAAAACATCTACCAACAAAATGGCGGACGAAAAGATAATATTCTCAATGAACGGTGTGGGAAAAGTCCTCCCGCACAACAACAAGGTTATTCTGAAAGACATCTACCTTTCATTCTTCTACGGAGCGAAGATCGGCATCATCGGTCTGAACGGCTCTGGTAAATCAACCCTGATGAAGATCATCGCCGGCGTGGAGAAATCCTACCGGGGCGAGGTGGTCTGGGCTCCGGGCTATTCGGTGGGCTACCTTGAGCAGGAGCCGCAGATGGCTCCGGACAAGACCGTCATCGAGGTCGTGCAGGAAGGAGTGCAGGAAGTGATGGATGTGCTCAACGAATATAACGAGATCTCCATGAAGTTCATGGAGCCGATGGATGATGATCAGATGAACGCGCTGATCGAGCGTCAGGGCGAACTCTCCGAAAAAATCGAGCATCTGGGCGGCTGGGAGATCGACGCGAAGCTCGAGAGGGCCATGGATGCCCTTAACTGCCCTCCGGCCGATGCCAAGATCTCCACTCTTTCAGGTGGTGAGCGCCGCCGTGTGGCCCTCTGCCGTCTGCTGCTCCGTGAGCCGGACGTGCTGCTTCTGGACGAGCCTACGAACCATTTGGACACCGAGAGCATCCAGTGGCTGGAGGCGCACCTACGCCAGTACAAAGGCACAGTCATAGCCGTGACCCACGACCGTTACTTCCTCGACAACGTGGCCGGATGGATTCTTGAGCTTGACAGAGGCGAAGGCATCCCGTGGAAGGGCAACTACAGTTCTTGGCTTGAACAGAAGACCAAGAGGCTTGAGATGGAGGAGAAGCAGGAGAGCAAGAGGCGCAAGACCCTCCAGCACGAGTTGGAGTGGGTGCGTATGGCTCCGAAAGCCCGCCAGGCAAAGCAGAAGGCACGTCTTGGAGCCTACGAAAAACTGGCCGCAGCTGATTCTAAGGAGAAAGAGGCTAATCTGGAAATATACATTCCTAACGGACCTCGCCTCGGCAACAAGGTCATCGAGTTCAAGGATGTGTCCAAGGCCTACGGGGACAAGGTTCTCTTCGAGCACCTTTCGTTCGCCCTTCCGCCTGCCGGAATCGTGGGTGTGATCGGTCCTAACGGAGCCGGAAAGACGACACTGTTCAGGCTCATTATGGGCATCGAGAAGCCGGACACCGGCTCCATCGACATCGGCGAGACCGTGAAGATTTCCTACGTGGATCAGCAGCACAAGAGCATCGATCCGGACAAGACCGTGTTCGAGACCATAGCCGGCGACTCCGAGTGGGTGCGTCTGGGCAACAAGGACATCAACGCTCGCGCATGGGTGTCCAGATTCAATTTCAGCGGCTCTGATCAGGAGAAACTCTGCGGAGTGCTTTCAGGTGGTGAAAGGAACAGGCTCCACCTTGCGCTGACCCTCAAGGACGAGGGAAATGTCCTGCTTCTGGACGAGCCAACTAATGATGTGGATGTGAACACGATCCGTGCTCTGGAGGACGGCCTTGAGAACTTCGCGGGATGCGCTGTGGTGATTAGCCACGACCGCTGGTTCCTGGACAGAATCGCCACGCACATCCTCGCCTACGAAGGAGACTCTAATGTTGTTTTCTTCGAGGGCAATTACGCCGAGTACGAGGAGAACCGCAAGGCTCGTCTCGGCAACACTGAGCCTAAGAGGTTCAAGTACAAGAAATTGATGGAATAGTTATTGCAGGGTTCTGGTTCGGGTGCGCCGCGGTGGCGCACCATAATCGTTGCACTAAAACTATAACTGTTATGGCAGCTGACTCAAAAAAGTACGAATGCCTGCGCTGTGGTTGGATCTATGACCCGGCCGAAGGCGATCCTGATGGTGGCATAAAGCCAGGAACCCCGTTCAAAGACATCCCGAAGGACTGGAAATGTCCGGTCTGCGGAGCCTCGAAATCCGATTTCGCGGAATACTCGGAATAAATCTCCGCAAAGTGGTTTTAGAGATGGTGGCGGACTGATGTCCGCCACCATCTCTCGTTTGAGACTCATGAAACCAAATTGAGCCGGTCTGGTACAATCCAAACCGGCTCAATCATATTCACAAGAATGTTATTTGTCCCTTACGCAGCGGACCTGAAGGCCTTGGTTCTTGTCCGTACCTGTAGCGATCTTAGGGCTGCCGTTACCGCTTGTCGTGAGGAAAGTCCACATCAGATACTTGGCGTTTCCACTCTTCGTAGACGGAGTGCTTGTCCAGACAAATACAGACGCCGGAGACAGAACCCCTGAGCCAGCTTTCTTGAACTGTCCGGCTGAAGCAAGATACACCGTCTGCTCTCCATCTGTACACATATGGTATTTATCCTTCACACTTTCCTTGCTTCCTCCCTTCGTAAGTTCCACGAAATCATCCTCAGTCGGAAGTCTCCATGTCCCGGTAGGAAGTACAAGCGAGCAAGGATCCACTTCATCTGGCTTGATGTCAGCATAAGCGATAGTTGTTTCCTCCGGCCCATAGGCTTTGCCTGGATAGGCTGATGTTGACTTCACATCCTGGCCAAGATCAATTCCATAGCGGCTCTTCCACTTGAAATACATACCCTTTTCCTTAGGAGCAGCGAAGGTGTAGGCTCCATCCTTGACGGTCAGGTAGCCCTCACTCCAGACAACCGAGAACTTGCTCGCCTCTGGTGCAGCCCCTTGAACGACAGTCTTGCCGGTGCTCTCGCCATTAATATAAATGGTAAGCACACGTTCCTTGGAGGCAGTATTCTCTGATATCGGGAAAGATATCGTCGGGCTGTTCCTTGAAACCTCCTTAAGGCTTGAGTAACCGTCATCGCCCTTGATTTCAACAGGAACCTTATTCATGTCCGTGTCCACAGTCACGGAAAGGGAGAATGCTGTGTAATCGTGACTGGATGGAGTGTGGCCTACATAAAAGGCATAGTCGGAAATGGCAGGCTGAACAAAGGACTTGCCTGTGTACTTGCCGTTGACGAAAATCTTCCAAGTCTTGTCTTCCTTTCTGTCGTTAGGCGCCATCTTGAATTTCACCGTGGTCACCTTCTGGGTGCAGCTCATCTTGGTCACATCGTTGAAATCAGATTGAAGCACAACCTCATAGAGAGCGAACTCACCTGGATCTGTTACAACCTCAAGCTCAAATTCCTTGTAGTCATCAACCTTTGCCGGGGAATATGACACAAGCTTTGGTTGCCTGATGTTCTTGACGCAACGCACTGATCCAAGATTGGTGTTGGCCAAATCATAATAGATCATTGAATAGTTGTCACTGACGATGTAGATGGCATGCTCGCCGTCATAGCTGTCACCGTCAAGCCAATAAGCGCCATATTCGTTCCTCATGGAAATCGAACCGTCAGCCTTGGCCAAAGTTCCTGCGTAAGGCATAAAGAAATCACACTCCTTGTACCCCATGCCCTTCACTCCGTTCAAAGTGTGCTCGTTGTCCAGATCTTCCTGATAATAGAGGTAATACGCCTCCTCGTAGGTAGGAAGCCTGAGCCCCGGATCGACCTTGGCGCAAGGGTCATCGGTCGGGTCATTCTCCGGAATGGCGGACAGATCAATCTTGACACGTGCCGGCGTGTAGGCGACACCATCATATGAGTCAGGCTCGGAGCTGACTCCGTAGCTGCTACCCTTCTTGAAGAACAATCCCGCGTCGGACATATTCTCGGCGATCGCGAACTTGCCGTCCTTCAGCGTGATATTGCCCTTAGCCCAGTAGAAATCCTCGATCAGGACAAGCGCCACATCCTGAGTTGCCGAAGCGACCTCTTTCCAGACAACGTCTGAAGACGGCTCATCGCCATAATTCTCCGGAGCCGGAGTGAAGGCAGCCTCAACAGAGATCCTACGTGTATTCTCGGTGTAGTTCGCCGGAACAGAAATCTCCACCTCATCAGTCTTGGAAGTGATCTCAACAGGCTCACCGGTCGCCTCTCCGACATTCACCCTATACTTCCAAGCAAGGAATATGGGAGCGTCGGACTTCGTCAGTTTGACGGTGTCGGCCGCAAACGAGAATTTGAATGTGCCTCCATTGAAAGAGATTGTCTCCGGAAAGTCTGATTTCTCATAAGAAGTGTGGACATACTCCACGCTGACTTCCTCCTTCCCACAGGAAAACAGCAAAGCTGACAGAGCTGCGGCTGCCAGCAAGGACATAACTTTTTTACTCATCAGTCTGTTCGTTAATATACCAATGACGCAAATATAATCATTTTCTGAAAAAGCCAAATTTTGTCCAAACTATTGAATAATCAAGATTTCACGGTCAATAACGTTAAAAAGTTCATCTAGACGGATGAACGATTACAATTGTTGCGATGGAAATGTCTTCTTCTAGCATTTCTTCACATTCGGTGCTTATTGAAATAATGATTCCACAGACTGGGCGACAACATAACCAGTTGTCCAGGCGGCCTGAAGATTGAAGCCGCCTGTTATCGCGTCAACATCAAGGACTTCGCCCGCGAAATAGAGGCCTGGATGTGTCTTGCACTCAAGGGTGCTGAGATTGATGTTTGACAAGGCGACACCGCCGCAGGTGACAAATTCTTCCTTGAAACGACTCTTGCCGCGAATTTGGTACCCATCGTTGATCAATGTGTTCACAAGGCGGTTCACACCTTTGGATCCAAGTTCAGACCAGCGGGCATCATCTCGAATTCCGGACTTGGAAATCAAGTAGTTCCATAGTCTTGACGGCAATTCTGACGGATGGGTGTTGAGTATCAGTTTATGAGAATTGTCTTTTGAGACAGACATGATTCCGGCACGGATATCCTGCTCATCTGAATCTCCGAACCAATTCACGGAAAGCGCGGCTGAATATTCATTCTCAGCGAGATAGCGCGCAGCGTAGGAGGAGAGTTTCAGAATGGCCGGACCGCTCATTCCCCAATGAGTGATGAGAAGCGGGCCATCGGCTTTGAATTTTGTGCCAGACAATGACACGGAGGCGTTCTCGACCACAGTACCCATCAGCTCGCGGACAGGGTCGGCCGGAAGGTTGAAAGTGAATAGGGACGGAACAGGAGGGATAATCTCCAGACTCAGGCTGTCAAGCATTCCGAGACCGGATAGCTTCGGGCTGCCGCCAGTGGTCACCACCACGATGTCGGCTGAATATTCATGATTATCCTGTCGTCGTGGATTCTGAGACATCGGCCCTTCGACAGGCTCAGGGACCGAATTTACCGGCTCAGGGGCCAGACAAACCGGTCGCTGAGCCTGTCGAAGCGACTGTCTTCCGGACAATTCAGTAGAGATCGTGTAGCCTCCTTCCTGGCGTGGGAATATTCCCGTAACTTTATGCCTTGTATGAAGCACAACTCCCGTCTTCCGCATTCTGGTCAGCAGAGTGTCAACGATCTCCATCGCGTCCTGTGATGCAGGGAAAACACAATGGTCCTCCTGAAGGACCAGTTTGACGCCCTCATTCTCAAACCAATTCCAGACGTTTCGTTGGTCAAAGGTACGAAACAGACGCTTCATCAGTTTGTCTCCGCGAGGGTAAGCGGCCGAAAGCGAAGATATTCCTTCAAAGGAGTTTGTCAGGTTGCACCGTCCTCCTCCAGTTATCGCCACCTTCGCCAAAGCCTTCGACCCCGCCTCGAACACCTCCACCGAAGCGGAAGGCATCCTCCGTTTCAACTCAATGGCGCAGAAACACCCTGCCGCCCCAGCACCGACTATAGCAATCTTCATACTGCAAACCTACACAAAATAATCGACATAAATAAATGAATATCCCGCACTGAACTCGTTATATTTTGCCGATTGCCTTTTAGTAAATATCTTTGTCAGGATTTATGGCCACAGGACAGAAAGACATACTCCTCGGGATGATCAGAAAGGGTCAGGCGATGACCCTCGGACAGCAGATTCAACTTACGATTCTGCTGAGCCTTCCTGCCATAGCGGCCCAGGTCTCATCCATTCTGATGCAGTACATCGATGCCGGAATGGTCGGTCACCTCGGAGCGAACCAGTCCGCGTCAATAGGACTGGTCGCCACGACGACCTGGATAATGGGCGGCTTCCAGTCCGGGGCGAGCGCCGGATTCTCAGTCCAGATCGCCCACCTTTGCGGAGCGCAGGATTTCAAGGGTGCCAGGGCTGTGATGAGACAGGGGCTCACCACCGTATTCATCATCGGACTGGTTCTAGCCGTGATTGGTGTAAGCATCAGCGGAGCGCTCCCAAACTGGCTTGGCGGGACTCCGGAGATAAATAAGGACGCATCGGAATATTTCTGGATATATTCAGCGTTCATTCCCATAGGCGCGGTAGGTTGGGCGGCAAACTCTATGCTCCAGGCCAGTGGGAACATGAAGATTCCGAGCCTTATGTACACCGGGATGTGCGCCCTGGACGTGGTGTTCAACTACATATTCATTTACATCTATGACATGGGAGTGGCAGGAGCCGCGCTGGGGACGGGGGCGGCGCAGGTCGTCACCTCGATATTCGTGATCTGGTATATTCTCAGGCGCTCCAAGGAATTGAACATCAAGGGAGAACAAGGCACATTCGTTCCTCAGCGCAAGACAGTGCGCAACGCTTGGGGCATCACGGCTCCGATGTGGCTCCAGAACATTATCATGAGGGGATCGCACATCATGAGCACCATCATCGTGGCACCGCTCGGGCCGATTTCCATCGCGGCCAACTCGCTGGCAATCATCGCTGAAAGCTTCTGCTACATGCCGGGTTACGGAATCGAGGAGGCGGCCACCACACTCGTCGGCCAGAGCCTCGGCGCGAAACGCAAGGAAGTCGCCAAGCGGTTCTCGCAGATCACCATGCTGATGGCGGCCGGCATCATGACCGTGTTGGGAGCGTTGATGTTCATCTTCGCGACCGACCTTATGATGCTGCTGAGTTCTGACCCTGATGTCGTCGCATTGGGAGCCAAGGTGCTGAGGATCGAGGCGTTCGCCGAGACATTGTACGCATTTTCGATAGCCGGCTACGGCTCATGCGTCGGTGGTGGTGACACCCTTGTCCCGAGTGTGATAAACTTCGGAAGCATGTGGGTGATCCGCATCGGCTTGGCACTGATTTTGACGCCTCGGATGGGGCTCATCGGCTACTGGATAGCGATGTGCATCGAACTGAACTTCCGCGGGCTGCTCTTCTACTGGAGGCTGCGCGGCGAGAAATGGATGAAACTAAAAATCACTTGAATATATGGAAAAGATCATCAATCAGGAATTCGGCGGCGAGAGACCGCTATATTGCAGACATGACCTTTATCTTGAGAACGTCAAGATCCACGCCGGGGAATCCGCTTTGAAGGAGACCGGCAACATCACCGCCGTACACTGCCAGTTTGAGGGCAAGTACCCGTTCTGGGAGTGTGACGGTTTTGTCATCAAAGACAGTCTCCTGACCGTGGGAGCGCGCTCAGGACTCTGGTATTCAAAGAATTGCGAGATCTACGACACGATCATCGACGCCCCTAAGACTTTCCGCCGGATGGACGGCATCAAACTGAGGAATGTCCAGATCATGGGTGGCACGGAGACTTTCTGGGACTGCCGGAACATCGAAGTCGAGGACACTGTCATCGACAGGGCCGACTATGTGTTCATGCACTGCGAAAACGTCAAGCTAACCAACGTCAAACTGAACGGCAACTACAGCTTCCAATACGCCAAGAACGTTGAGATCCGTGGTTGCGTCCTGAACTCCAAGGATTCATTCTGGGAGGCCGAGAACGTCACCGTCATCGACTCCGTAATCAATGGTGAATATCTCGCCTGGTACTCGAAGAACCTCCGTCTCGTGCGCTGCCACATCACCGAGACCCAGCCACTCTGCTACTGCGATGACCTCGTCCTTGAGGATTGCACAATGGGCGCTGACGCAGACCTTGCGTTTGAATATTCCTCCGTCCAGGCCACGGTCAAAGGTCACGTCCCTTCCATCAAGAACCCTCGCACCGGTTTCATCCGCTACGACTCCGTCGGAGAGATCATCCTCGACCGGAACATCAAAGCACCCGGAAATTGCGTTATCGAGAAAGAGTAAGGGGCTGTCAATAAAGAGGAATAGACTGACGGAGGCAATAACCGGAATCACTCATTCCGCTCAAGTATCTTTCTGGCGCGGGCGACGAAGCGTTGACGGAAGGATTCCGGAGAAATGATTCGGATATTGTCGGCGTACCTCAGAAGGACCGCTTCCAACTCAAAGTTCGGACGGACGGTGACTCTCATTCTGGCCGGTTCTTCTTGAGAGTATCCCTTCAGGATCTTCAAACTTGGATGAAATGGATTAGTTGTCAGATAATTGAATGTCTTCTCATCGTACACCAGAAACTCGATGTCCTGAACCGGTTCATTCTCCATAATGGTCACACCAACCACATCCTTGAAATATTCCTCAAAGCCACCTCCTTCATAAGGGACATATTCTATTTCGTTCATGACAGAGAATCCCTTTATCCTGTCCAAAGCGAAATTCCTTATGGCCTGCACTTTCACATCGAATCCGAGCAGGAACCAACGGCAGTTGTATTGCTTCAGATAATATGGATGGAACATTCTATCCTCCTCCTTATCGAAGGCAGGGGAATATCTTATCTTCAGCACATGCCTGTCAACTATCGCATTGAAAAGGCCGTCAAAATTATCCAAGCCAACGAGGTCCTCGTTGCTTTCAAATCCCACGCAGTCATAATTCCCTGATGTCAGGCCAAATTCCTCAAAACGCTTGGCGGCGTCTTCCAGTTTGTCGAAGTACGGCAAACCT
The DNA here is from genome assembly GCA_934698975.1 of uncultured Bacteroidales bacterium. GTDB lineage: Bacteria > Bacteroidota > Bacteroidia > Bacteroidales > UBA932 > Cryptobacteroides. The sequence goes on along the minus strand of CAKUVR010000005.1, from coordinate 12,842 downwards.
TTGAAACGCCCGAGCATCTTGATCGTGTCACGGATCATCTTGGCTTCATCTACAGACAGAGGCCTGTTGTTTATCGAAAAGTCAGGATCCGCATACCGATAATAGACACGCCCCCGCTCATCTCTCACCTTGACTATCAATCCGGGATATTCATCCGTCATATTCTTTATGTCAGCGAACAGCTGGCTCCTGCTGACTGTCGCTTCAGGGGCATCCGAAGTCCGGATCGCATCGCTGCATTCCCGGATCAGGTCTTCAATGTAATATCTTTTGTCTTGATCCTTAAAGCAAGCGTCCAGGCGATGGTACCTTGCCATGGCATTTTTGTTCAGTGGCATATTTCTTAAATATTAAGCAACACAACTTTCGCAAGCAGACAATTGCCTGCTGTAGAATATTTATCAAACACAACCAGATCAGGAAACCACCGTCACGGTGCTCGTGGCGGTGCGCTCGTTCTGGTTGACTTCTATCCGGACGGGGATCTTCTCCTGGAGATCCTCGATGTGGCTGATTATGCCGACCTGTCTGCCGGACTTGGTGCGGAGGGTCTTCAACGTGTTCACGGCATTCTGAAGAGGCTCACCTGAAAGGGTTCCGAAGCCTTCATCAATGAACAAGGTTCCGACGGCCAGGCCGTCACCTATGTCGGACAAAGCCAAGGCCAGGGAAAGGGACACCAGGAAACTCTCTCCACCGGAAATCGTGCTTGCCGGACGGGAGACGTAGCCTTGATAGGCATCCTCAACCTCGATGACGAACGTTCCCGGCACGACTTTCAGGACATACCTGTCGGTCAGGTCGTTCATGTAGCGGTTCGCCGCCTTCACTAGGCTGTCAAGGACGTAACTCTGGGCGATCTTCCTGAAATTCTTGCCGTTACTGTCACCAATCAGATCGTTCAGGCGGGTCCACATCAGGAACTCATTCCTTAGATTGTCGGCAATATCTTTCAGTCTGCCGACCTTCCCACGGTTCTCCTCATCCTGCCTTAGTGTCTCGGTCAAAAGAGCCACCTCACTGGCCGCGTCAGACATGGCCCTGTCATTCATTTTGTACAAGGCATCCAAGCGCTCAATCGTGTCCTCATCCGTAAGCGATGGCTTATTCAACTGATGCTCAGACTCATTACGCTGATCCGTGGCCAATGCTACCTTAGCGGCGGCCAACTCATCCGCAGCCTTCCTGTGCCTACGTTCTATCTCGGCAATAACTGTCTCTGAATATTCAGAAAGAGCCTTCAGCGCCGCCCTGTCATATTCAGGGTGCTCCTCGAAAAACGCCTCGACCTTGGCTGACTCAGCTTTGGCATTTCCCTCAGCAAGCGCAAGTTTGTGCCTTTCCAGAATCAACGCACTCTTGACAGACTCCGCCTCCTTTGACAGTTCCGGAATATTCACGGTCTCACCCCTCGTCAGTTCTTTCCACGACGGCATCATCTCCTCTATGGCCTCCACAGTTCCCTGCACGAAGCCAATCCGAGCCCTCAACTCATCAATCTTCTTGCTCAGGCTCTCCGCACGCTCCACCCTCTTCTGGTGCGAGCGAACCGCCTCCTCAAGATTTTTTATGAATATCCGAGTGTCTTCACTCCAGTTTTCACCCCAAGGAGAGCCGGCAAGAATGCCTCCGACAGCTTGCTCAGCCGACAAAATGGACTTTCGCCTGTCAGACACCAACGCCTCCACCCTTTCGATCTCGGATTTCTTGGACTGGACATCATTATCCGCCTTGACACGCGCGGCAACAGCCTTATCCACTGCATTTCTTGCAGCAGTACTTGACTTCCGAGCTTCAGCGGCTTCTTTTTCAAGACGGACACAAACCTTCTCTTTTTCAACAAGTTCAGATAGACGCTGACATATTCCCTGACTCATCGCCTCAAGCGCCAGCTTGGTGCCGTCATCAACAGTCGTCAGACCGCATTTATTCGCAGCCATATTCACGGATTCCGTCATCCGGTCCACCTCATGGTCATTCTCGAAGGCAGATTTCCGTTTCTGCAACTGCTCCGACTCCGCCCCAATCTCAGCCACAAGACGATCGTAACATTCCTTGTCATTACGGTAAATAATCCTAGCCTCCTCACACGCTCTCTCCATAGGAGCGAGACGTTTCCGCAGCTCCAAATCTGTCGGCAACGCTGACTCAATCTCCCTCATGCAGACAGGACAGATGTCCCCGACCTGAAGGTTGTTACGGATGGCCTTGACGGTGTCCTCAACCGTCATGCTTAGCTTTCTATAGACTTCGTCAGCCAACTCTGATTTAATACGGGACGCATCAACGGCCTTGGCAAGAGAGTCTCGTTCAGCGATCTTACCTTCAAGCGCCTTCTCTTTCTCAGTGATGTCGGTCTCTTCTGTCTTGCGCCTGGCAATCAGCTGTTTAAGGAGCGAAAGTCGGTCCTGAGCCAGCTTGACATCCACTGACTTATCTTTCAGGTCGCCTATCTCCTTGCGGACAGCAGCGGCATCAGACTCGGCCAAAGCCACTTCCGCCTTCTTCTGAGTTTTTTCCGCTAACGCACGTTCCCTCACGGCTTCAGATTCAAGGACTTTCGCCTTTTCTAACACTGGAAGCAACATCTCCGTCAAATCTGACTTAAGACGCGAAAGAACGCCTTCTGATTCACGAATATATTCCCGACCCCTCTCGATGACTTCTATATGTCCAGCAATGGTTTGCTCCTTCTCCAAAACCGGAAGCAAAGGTGTGTCATTTACCAACTCTTTGCCAACAGAGTCCTTTTCCTCATTCAACCTCATCTCCTCATCACTCAGAAAAGCCAAGCCTCCCTTTACAGACCGATATTTCTCAGACAGCCTAGACAGGCTTCTTCTGGATTTCCCAGCGGCCTCCTCTTCCATCTTCTGGTTTTTCATATTCTCTCGAACCGCCTCCGTTGCCCTGAATGAGACCGCCAGGTTCTCCTCAGCTAGATATTCATCAGTCCTTGTCACAGCCTCTCTTTCTGAGACAGCCTTGGAGTCAGACTCAATCGTAGCCTTCAATTTGGCATCCTGGTTCAGCCAATCCCTTTTCTTGCCACACTCGTCCCTCGCTGAGCGAGCGGATTCCGCCTCTATCCTTTTCGATTCTTTCTCTTTAAGTTTCAGTTCCTTATCTTCCTCGGAAAGAATCTTGACATCATTGATTTTCTCCTCCGCGTCAGTGTAAGCCTTTTCCTTACGCCTGGTTATCTCAAAGATCTTCGCCCCGATTTTTGTGTAGATGTCCACACCGGTGATCTTCTCCAGAATATCGGCCTTCTCGTTGTCCTTGCTGTTCAGGAATCTGGTAAACTCTCCCTGAGCCAGCATCGTGGTGCGGCAGAACTGGTTGAAACTCAAGCCGACAGCCGAAGCCACCTCCGCGCTAACTTCCTTACTTCCAACATAAAGAGCCTCTGAATCCAAATTTTTGAGAACCCAGTCATCCTTCTTCTTTTGTATCCTCCCGTTAGCTTTCCCTCTGGCGCGGGCCACCGACCATTCGGCCTCATAATCAACCCCATTGGTTCCTTCGAACTTAAGTTTGACAAAACCGCTTCCGGCTCCTTGCCTAAGAAGTCTGGCTGGACTGTCAACCCTGACATCATCCCCATGGTCAGCGGAGCTGCCTTCCATCTGCGTGCCTGCCAACCTTGGTGTGTCTCCGTACAATGCCAGACAGATTGCGTCCAGAATCGTGCTCTTCCCCGCCCCGGTCTTGCCGGTTATGAGGAAAACATCACAGTCTGACAGAGGTTTGCTGTCAAAATCAATCACTGCATCCTCGATGGACGCGATGTTATGGATCGTAAGTTTTCGAATTTTCATAAGTCAGTCTAAATTAGTTATTTCTGTCATCCTTAACTTCTTTCTCAGCCTTGCGGAACAGGGCAACAAGGTCATCTGTGAACGTTACCCCGGTGTCCTCAGCGTACAAGCGCGCAACCTCAAGCGGCTCCATGGCTCGGAACTCCGACACGGAAAGGGTTTTCCGGTCTGAATTTCCGGAGACCGACCGGCGCGCGTTTATCGTGCAGAAAAGTCCCTGGCCACCACTCAGAATATTCCTAGCCTCGACCACCGCGTCAGGAGGAAGGCTGTCCTCTACCTCAACATTCAGCCTGATGTAGGCCGGATTGTCCTTAGGAAAATCTTTCAGCAATTCCTCAACCTCCTCCCATTTCCTATAACCGGAGGAAGGAATATTCACCAGCGGACATGGATTTGTCACTGCCACTTCCCGAATCTGCGGAGCCGCCCCGCGCGAAGCAATCTCCACAACTGACACGCTATGCTCGTAAGTCTCGTCGAAACTTACCGGCAGCGGTGTGCCGCAATAGCGGACTCTTCCGCCAGAGCCAGCGATGGTCTGCGGCTTATGAATATGCCCAAGCGCGATGTAGTCATACCCTTCACCGAACTCCTCCAACCCGACATAATCGATTCCTCCGACAGATAATTCCCGAATATCCTCGTGTCCGGTGAAGTTGCTTCCGGCCACGGTTGTGTGGGCGGAGATGACGACCGGAAGGCTGCCCGTGTTCCTTTCCGCCACCTTGTCCAACAGACTCTGGCAGAACCCTTCCGGGACACTCCTCTCGTTCACATACGGGATGGCGATGACAAAGCCTTTTCCAGACACCTCAACGATCAGTTTATCAAGATCATTCTTATCCACGGAACCTATCATATTCACTTTCTGGGTCTCCCATAATATTCGTGAGACCTCATGCTTCGATGCGCTGTCGTGATTGCCCGCAGTGATGACGATCTCCATCTCCGGGCATGCGTCGTGCATCCTCATCACCGCCTCCGTGAACATCTTCTGCACAGCCGCTGACGGCTGTCCCGTGTGGTAAACATCCCCGCTGACCACCAACGCATCAGGTTTCTCTGTCTTGACAATCTCCTCGATCTGACTGAGCATTGACTTCTGCTCCCGACTCCTGTCGTACCCATACAGAATATGTCCCAAATGCCAGTCACTAGTGTGTATAATCCTCATAAGCAAGTTATTGAATAATCATTAAACAAAACCGAGCCAAACGCTCTTCTCAATATACGTCCATTCTCTGGTTTTCGCAACCAAAATATTCACATATTTCTTGCCCCCCAAAGCCAGATCTCCCGAAAATGCGCTTCGAGAACCAGATAGACACCAGCTGGCGGGCATCAATTTATCTGACGCTAATGAAGGTGAGCAGAATCATTGGTAGGTAGTCTTTCAGGCTGGACTTGAGGGCTTTGCGGACGGAGCGGATGTTGTTGTCAACCTTGTCTTCGGAAATGTTAAGCAGTTCCGCTATTTCCTTGTACTTCAGGCCATCCACATTACTCAGCAGGAACGAGCGGCGCTTTTCCTCCGGCAACCAGTCCAGGCATTTCTGGAATATGGCGATGATCTCGTCCGTGAACACATCCGAAAGGTCATTCTCTTCGACCAACCTGTAATAGACAGGATTCTCCTCCCTGCCGAAGGCGGAGTCATTCAACTCATTCCGGAACGCTGAAGACTTCATCCTGTCCAGACAGGCGTTCCGCACCGACCTGAACATATAACCTACAGCATTGTCAAAGGCTACCCTGTCACGGGACATCCACAAGCGGACAAAACAGTCCGCCACAATGTCTTTCGCTGTTTCCGAATCCTTCAGGAAATAACAGGCGAACTCCTCGAAGATCTTCTGGTTACTCTTGTAAAGGTCTTCGAACAGGGTCATCGTCTGTCTGTCCACGGTCTGCATACGGACACAAACTTACACAAAAATCAGCGATTATCATCACCCCAACATAAGAATTTAGGCACGACCGGAAGAAGACTGACAAAATAATCAAAAAATATTTACGGAAACGCCCGGCTAGATCGTAGTATTGTCAGAGGTCGGAATGAATAGGCCCGGTACAGACCACATAGGAATAACGCAAATTGAGCCAAGAATATGATAAAAATCGATGACACATTGCTTTACAGGTTCGTCGCAAGGGAGACGGACGAGCAGGAGAACGCCGCTGTCAACAAATGGGCGGAAGACAAGGAAAACTATGACCACCTGAGCAAGATCTACAAGGTGTACATGCTCTCGCGTTTTGCCCTGAACAGCAAGACAGCGGAAAGCATCCGCGAGGAAAGAGCCGTCAAGGAGCGCCAGGAAAGGAAAAGGAGAATATTCCTGCGCACTGTTGGCGGAGTGGCCGCTGCGGTGCTGCTCGGCGTGTTCTTCCTGTCCGGCGGCTACCTTATGAAAAGGCACGATGACAGGATTATCGCCGAGAGCGGGAACATCATCTCAGTCCCTGCCGGAAACAAGATGGAGATCACACTGTCCGATGGGACGAAAGTGTTGCTGAGTCCCTGCTCCGAGCTACGTTATCCTGTGATATTCAAAGGAAAGGAAAGGAAGGTCAGCCTTTCCGGGAAGGCTTATTTCAGCGTCGCGCACGACGAGATGCAGCCGTTTGTCGTGAGCACGTTCGCCTCCGATGTGGTCGTGCTGGGCACCAAGTTCAACGTCAAGGCCGACGAGGAAAGGCAGGCGTTCAGCGTTGCTCTGGTTGAGGGATCGGTCAAGGTGCGCGGCCACGGGGAGGACTCCAAGGAAACGCTGATGCGTCCCGGCGAGACGGTTGTGCTGAAAGATGGAACACTCGCCTTCAGCGAGACCAACGTGGCCTCGGAGACTTGCTGGACACAAGGCATCCTGAACCTCAACGGAATGGACTTCGAAGAGCTTATGAGGGAAATGGAGAAAGTCTATGATGTCAGGATCAGGCTGGAGTGCGCCAATATCCCTGTGCTGCGCTACACCACAGGCGAGCTGAGGGTCAGCGACGGCATCGACACCGCCCTACGGCACCTTCAGAACTTCGCTGACTTCACATATTCAAAGGACTACAAGACAGGGGTCATCACCATCAGGTAATTCATCATCAGACAATTAAGAAATCAGGGAACGGATGGCTATGCACTGTCCATACTATTTTCAACCGCAAATATTAAAACATTTTAACCCATCAAAATATTCTATTTTATGTATCAAAACAGCATTCTGCAAAAGGTTTGCGGCATCGCCTGTTCTTTGATTCTCATCATCGCCTCATCGGTCGGTTTGAATGCCAGACCGCAGGAAGAGGACATCCGGATCAACCTTGAGTTGAAGGACGCCACCCTTCAGAAGGTGATGGACGAGATCAAAGGACAGTCTCCGTACCTGTTCTTCACAAGCCAGGTCGATCTGACCAGGACGGTCAGCGTCTCCGTGAGGAACGAGACGATAGGCAATGTGTGCAGACAGGTCTTCAGCCCGATCGGAATCGACTACAAGATCAACGGGCACTACATCTACCTCTCCAACAAGCCGAAGGCAAAGCCTCGGACGCTCACAGGGACGGTGACAGACCAGAACGGTCAGCCGGTCCCCGGGGTCTCGGTGTTCGTGCAGGGGACGACCACGGGCACAACCACCGACATTGACGGACGCTTCTCCCTGCCGGTCCCGGCGGAGCAGCAGGACGGCAGGCTGGAGTTCAACAGCCTCGGCTACCATACGGTCACGCTCGCGATCGGTGACAGGAGCATGTTCAATGTCACCCTGAACGAAGAGGCCGTCTCGCTTGAGGGCACCGTCGTCACCGCGCTCGGCATCAGGCGCGACCAGAAAGCCTTGAGCTACAACGTTCAGGAGGTCAAGTCCGACCTGATCAACACGGTCAAGGACGCCAACTTCATCAACTCCCTCAGCGGAAAGGTCGCCGGAGTCAATATCAACTCCTCGTCCTCCGGTGTCGGCGGAGCGTCCAAGGTCGTGCTGCGCGGCAATAAATCCATCAGCCAGTCGTCTAACGCCTTGTATGTCATTGACGGCATCCCGATGTACAATTTCGGGGGCGGTGGCGGCACCGAGTTCGACTCCAAGGGAGAGTCCGAGTCCATCGCTGACATCAACCCGGAGGACATCGAGAGCATCTCCGTCCTGACCGGCGCTGCCGCAGCGGCGCTTTACGGCTCGGAGGCCGCCAACGGCGCCGTGATGATCACCACGAAGAAAGGGCAGTCGGGCAACGTGAAGGCCAGTTTCTCTTCCAACACCGAGTTCCTCTCCCCGTTCCGTCTTCCTGAGTTCCAGAACTCCTACGGCACGGGACTGAACGGTAAGACAGGCAACAGCGGCACCTACAGCTGGGGGCCGTATATTCCTGAATCAGCCCGCTACAATTACTCGCCTGAGGACTATTTCGAGACAGGAAGCACCTACACCAACGCGTTCTCGGTCAGCGGAGGAACGGACAAGAACCAGACCTACTTCTCCGCTGCGGCGGTCAACTCCGACGGAATCATCCCGAACAACAGGTACGACCGCTACAACTTCACCTTCCGCAACACAAGCTATTTCCTCAAGGACAGGCTGAAGATAGACGCAAGCGCGAGCTACATCATCCAGAAGGATCAGAATATGACCAATCAGGGAGTATATTCAAACCCGCTCGTGCCGGTTTACCTCTTTCCGAGGGGCGACAACTTCGATGTGTACCGCAACTTCGAGAGGTACAACGCCGGGACGAAGCTGATGGAACAGTTCTGGAGCACGGACCTTGAAGGCGACCTCAGGATGCAGAACCCTTACTGGATCAACTACCGCAACCTGCGGAACAACGACAAGAAGCGCTATATGATGTCATTCTCCGCGAGCTACGACATCCTCGAATGGCTGAACGTGGCGGGGCGCATCCGCATCGACAACGCTGACAACCTGTTCACCCAGAAGCTCTACGCTTCATCGAACGCGACTCTTACTGAAGGAGGGGTCAACGGACACTACACCGAGGCGCGCGCCTACGACAAGCAGACCTACGCTGACATCATACTGAACGTCAACAAGACGCTCGGCAAGGACTGGAGCATCGTCGCCAACCTCGGAGCGTCCTACAACAACATCGGCACTGATGAGCTGCGCTACGGCGGGCCGATTCAGGACAACGGCCTTGCCAACGTGTTCAATGTCTTCGACCTCGATGACACCAAGAAACGGGCTTCAAAGAGCGGATGGAACGATGAGACGCAGTCCGTCTTCGGCAGCGTTGAGATCGGGTGGAAAAAGATGCTCTACCTCACCGCCACCGGGCGCAACGACTGGGCTTCACAGCTCGCGGGATCCTCGACGAAGTCCTTCTTCTACCCGTCAGTCGGACTCTCGTGGGTCCCTACGTCTGTCTGGGAGACGGGCGCGCTCAGCTACCTCAAGCTTCGTGGCTCAATAGCCTCTGTCGGAATGCCTTTTCCAAGGTTTCTGACAATCCCGACCTATGAATATGACGCCACGAACAGGATCTGGAAGGACAAGACGCACTACCCAATCGGAGATCTGAAGCCCGAAAGGACACTCACCTACGAGGTCGGAATAGAGGCCAGACTCTGGCAGGATCTCAGTGTGAATGTCTCCTGGTACCTCGCTGACACCTACAACCAGACCTTCGACCCGTCACTCCCACCGTCCTCTTCCTACACGACCATCTACCTTCAGACCGGCAGCGTCAGAAACACCGGAATCGAGGCAAGCATCGGCTACAACCACACCTGGGGCGGCTTCACTTGGGACAGCGGCTTCACTTTCAGCAGAAACAGGAACGAGATCCGCGACCTCGCCGACGGGGCGGTCAACCCTGTCACCGGGGAGAGCCTCGACCTTGACAAGCTGGAGATAAAGGCTCTGGGAAAGGCCAAGTACATCCTCCGCAAGGGAGGCACGCTCGGAGACCTTTACACGACTTCCAGCCTGAAAAGGAACAACTACGGCTACATTGAGCTTGACGACAACGGAGAGGTAAGCCTCGCTGACAACGGAGAGGAACTGTTCCTCGGCAGCGTGTTCCCTGAATATAACCTCGCGTGGCGCAACGACTTCACGTGGGAGGAACTGCACCTCGGCATTCTCGTCAGCGGACGCATTGGAGGCGTCTGCTACTCCGCAACCCAGGCCAACCTTGACCTCTATGGAGTGTCAAAGGCCTCGGCCGACGCAAGGGACGCCGGAGGAGTCCTCGTCAACGGCAGGCAGCTGGTCTCTGCCCAGAAATGGTACCAGAAGATCGGCTCGCAGAGCGGTCTTCCGCAGTACTACACCTACGATGCCACCAACTTCCGGCTCCAGGAACTCTCACTTGGCTACACCCTGCCTCGCAAATGGTTCAAGGACAAGGCAGCCCTCACTCTGTCACTCGTGGGGCACAACCTCTGGATGATCTGGTGCAAGGCACCGTTCGACCCTGAGTCCGTCGCCTCCACCGGCAACAACTACCAGGGCATTGACTACTTTATGATGCCGTCGCTCCGAAGCCTCGGACTCAATGTCAAACTTGACTTCTAAAATGACGGAGGAATATTTTATGAAACACAACATTATGAATATCAAGTTTCTCCATTCAACAAAGAGCCCGCTTCGCGGAACGGGACCATTCAGTGCCGTCTGCCTGTGTCTCGCCCTGACTATAGGCTCATGCACGGACCGCTTCGAGAAGCTCAACACCAACCCGAACCAGGTCACCTCCGGGCAGATGGAGGCGAAGAACTACCGCACTGGGACAAAGGTCCTCGCGCTCCAGAGCCTCGTCGTCCCGGTCGAGGAACACCAGTACCAATTCATCGAGAGCCTCTCCGGAGGGCCGTTCGGTGGCTACATCGGGAGCACCGTGGACACTTGGCAGGCTCGCTTCGAGACCTTCAATCCGTCAGTGGACTGGCGCAAGACCACATTTTCGGACATAATCACCGAACTCTATGCCCCGTACAGGGGGATAATAGGCGGAACGGAGGACGAGGTCGCGAGGGCGTTCGCGTCTCTCTACAGGGTCGCCGTGATGCAGAGGCTTACCGACAACTACGGCCCGATCCCGTACAGCGACATCCTCCGCATGGAGAAGATCACCGTGAAATACGACCCTCAGGAGACCGTTTACAACGAGCTCTTCGAGGAGCTTGACGGAGCCATCGAGGCCTTCGCCGACAACACCTCCCTCCCGGCATCCGGATGGAGCACCTACGACAGGGTGTATTCAGGCAACATCGCCCAGTGGCTGAAATACGCCAACTCCCTGAAGCTCAGAATGGCGATGCGTGTCAGCTACAAGGCTCCGGAACTCGCGAGGAAAAAGGCTGAGGAGGCGATCACCTCAGGGCTCATCCTCACCAATGAGGACAACGCCTATATGCATCCGAGCGAGAACCGGATGACGCTCATCTACAACAGCTGGAACGACCATCGCGTCGGGGCCGACATCCTCAGCTATATGACAGGCTACAACGACCCGAGGCTTGAGCGGATGTTCCTGAAAAGCACCGGGGCAAACCCGCAGTTCGTCGGAATCCGCATAGGCTCCGCCGTTGCCAAGAAGAGCGAGGCCATAGAGGCATATTCAAACCTCATCGTGGAGTCAGACAGCCCGATCCTCTGGATGAACGCCGCCGAGGTGAGCTTCCTTCTGGCCGAGTACAACCTCCGCATTGCGGGAGACAGAGCCAAGGCCAAGGAATACTACGAGAACGGAATAAGGCTCTCGTTCGCTGAGAGAGGAGCGTCCGGAGCGGAGGCCTACATCGCTGACGGCACCAGCACCCCGGCGCAGTACATCGACCCGCTCGGCAAGTACAGCGCCACAGCCAAGACCTCCGAGTGCAGGATCGCGTGGGACGAGAAGGGAGACGAGGAGACAAATCTGGAGCAGATCATCACCCAGAAATGGATCGCCATCTTCCCGCTCGGCAACGAGGCCTGGGCGGAGTACCGCAGGACAGGCTACCCGAAGCTTCTTCCGGCTCCACAGAACCTCGGGCCGGACAACGTTGACCTTGAGCGTCACGCCAGAAGGCTGACCTACCCGGTGGAGGAATACACTGGCAACGGAGCCAATCTCGGCGAGGCGATCTCCGCCCTTGACTCTGAATCCGTCGACGGAAGCGGGGACACTTTCGCGACCCGCGTCTGGTGGGACTGCAAACCGTACAACCTGATAAAATAACAGAAAATGAAGAATATATTGAAAATAACGCTGGCCATCGCCTCTTCCGCGCTGCTTCTCGCGTCCTGCTCCGACTGGACCAAGGTCGAGAGCGTGAGCATAGAAGAGACAATGCCGTGGGAGGCAAGCCCGAAGGAATGGGCCGACTATCAGGCGAGGGTGCGCGCCTACAAGAGCCGCCAGCACAAGCTGGTCTATGTCCGCTTCGCAAATTCCCCACAGGGGGTGCAGAACGAAAGAGGCAGCCTGAGAAGCCTTCCTGACAGCCTCGACATCGTGAGCCTGACCAACGGAGAGAATTTCTCCGAATATGACACCGAGGATATGGCGAGAATGAGGGCCGTGGACATCAAGGTAATCTGCCAGGTTGACCTTGCGACGGCTCAGAACGCCTCGGCTGCCATCGACAAGGCGGTGGCCACCGTGAAGGAGAACGCCCTTGACGGCTACTCATTCACAGCTACATCCAAGGAAACCGCTTCCGAGGCGGTGGGAAGACTGTCCTCGGCTAAATCCGAAAGTCAGATTCTTGTCTTTGAAGGCGATCCGGTTTTCATAGCCTCAGAGGACATCGCGAAGATTGACCTCTTCGTCCTCGCCACCGAGACCATTGAAAATCCGTACGACCTTCGGAACGTGATGGACGATGCCCTTGAGCAAGGAGTTCCTAAAGAGAGAATCCTTCTGTCCGCGTCACAGAACGGAGTGTTCTATAATTCAGAGAATGTGGAGATCCCCGTTCTTGAGGCTATGGCGGACAATGTCGTGGAATTCGGTCCGATGGCCGGGCTCGCGCTCTACGACATCGAATCCGACTATTATCACTATGACCGGAACTGG
>CAKUVR010000004.1:0-155230 GCA_934698975.1 uncultured Bacteroidales bacterium | reverse complement strand
AGAGTAGGTCGCCGCCGTCCTTCGGGGAGTCCGATTGTCGTCTGACAGTCGGACTCCTTTTTTTGTGCGCTGTCCACTGCCCTTGTGTGCTCAGACATAGCTGATGTAACTATCGTTGCCCTGTGTTTGTTCTATCCCTTCTGACATTGACAAACATGATAATACTCCGGAAAAAAGTCAATCTTTCCGGAGTATTTTATCTCATCAGGCTTTTACTTTTCCTTGTATGCTTCCAGAGCTTTTTCTAGAATTAAGAGGGAACGTCCGAGATCTGCTGTTTTGAGAACGTACGCCATCCTTACTTGATTCTTCCCTAAACCCGGTGTGCTGTAGAATCCTGCGGCTGGAGCCATCATAATGGTCTCGCCTGTGAAGCCTTCCGGTGTTCCGTCATCTTTGTAGCAGAAGTCAGTAAGGCACCATGCGCAGAAATCCTCGGCGTTGTCTACTGGCAATGACGCTATGGTGTAGAACGCTCCGTTAGGCATTGGTGAGTAAATCCCTGGAATCTTGTTTAGACCTGCTATGAAATAATCACGCCTTGCAAGATACTCGTCATAGCATAGTTTTGAATATTCTTCTGTGCCTTTGATTGAGGCTTCGGCGACTATCTGGCCGAGAAGCGGTGGACTTAGTCTAGCCTGGCAGAATTTGATGATGGCAGCCATCGCTTCTTTGTTATGGCTGACTATCATCCCGATTCTTGTGCCACATTCCGAGTAACGTTTGGAGACTGAATCAATCACCACGACATTCTGCTCCAAGCCTTCCAGATTAAGTGCTGAGAGATATGGTGCGTCGGTGTAGCGGAACTCGCGGTAAACCTCGTCGGAGAAAAGATACAAGTCGTGGCTAAGAACTATGTCACGGAGTCTGTAGAGTTCCTCTTCGGAATAGAGGTAGCCAGTCGGATTGTTGGGATTGCAGATAAGGATGGCTTTGGTCTTGTCGGTTATCGCTTTCTCAAAGTCCTCGACAGAAGGAAGTGCGAACCCATTCTCGATTCTTGATGTGACTGTCTTGACTGTGATTCCGGCTGTCACCGCGAACGAAAGGTAATTTGCATATCCCGGCTCAGTCATTATGATTTCGTCGCCAGGGTTCAGGCACGCTAAAAATGTCAATAGAAGAGCTTCAGATCCACCGGTCGTTACGATGATTTCATTGGAGTTTACATGGATACTGAATTTGCTGTAGTAGTTTACTAACTTGTCTCTCAGTGATTTGAGCCCTTGACTTGGGCTGTATTCCAGAGTCGTTCTGGTTATGCTCTTCAATGAGTCCAACGCTTTTTCCGGCGTAGGTAGATCCGGCTGACCTATATTGAGATGATAGACCTTTACCCCGTTGGCTTTGGCGGCGTCAGAAAACGGGGTCAGTTTTCTGATCGGTGATGCGGGAATCTTTTCCCCGCGTATGGAAATCTTCGGCATATTAATATATGTAGTTTGTCCAAATTTAGGAAAAAAGTGGTTATATTAGCAGAACAAACCAAACTTTTTTAATATGAATGCCCATATTCTGGTAGTCGATGACGAAGAGGACATCTGTGCGATTCTCAAATTCAACCTTTCGAAGGAGGGGTATGAGGTTGTGACCGCCAATTCTGCAGAGGAAGCCCTGACGTTGGACATAGCTTCATTTAACCTGCTTCTTCTTGATGTGATGATGGGCGGGATGTCAGGTTTTGAATTGACCGGCAAATTGAAATCAGACCCTAAGACAGCGGGGATTCCCGTGATATTCATAACCGCTCGCGACACTGAGGATGATGCTGTCGAAGGACTCGATCTGGGGGCTGACGACTATATTTCCAAACCGTTCTCAATAAGAGAAGTCATCTCTCGTGTGAAGGCTGTGTTGAGACGAACCTCTGCGGGCCAGACCCCGTGCTCAGGCATATTCATTGATGATGAGAAGAAGGTCGTGACGGTGGACGGCGCTGTGGTTGCGTTGACGAGAATTGAATATGAGATATTCAAGCTCTTGTTCACAAATAAAGGCAAGGTGTTTCCGCGCGAGGATATTCTTTCAAAAGTTTGGCCTGATGATGTGATTGTCACAGACAGGACAGTTGATGTCAACATCACCCGTCTGCGCAAAAAAATTGGGGAATATGGTGACAGGATTGTCTCGCGGCATGGATTCGGTTATCTTTACGAAGAGAGATGATGCTTCTTTTATCCATAGTCATTGTCCTTCTCGTCCTTGCATTGGTAACAATGAGAGGGCGGTATGTCCATCTAAAGGAATCCATCGAGGAGGGAAAGATGGGCATGTACGACAAACTTCGCGACAGTGAGGAGGACAAGAATCGCTTGAAGAGACAGTTGACACAGAATGTGGCTCATGAATTGAAGACTCCGGTCAGCAGCATTCAGGGCTATCTGGAGACAATTGTTTCAAGCCCGGACATTGATTCTGAGACAAAGGATCGGTTTATCCAGCGATGCTATGCTCAGAGCCGCCGTCTGTCCAGCCTTCTTGCGGACATTTCGACCCTCAACAAACTGGATGACGCTCCTCAAGGTTATGAGTTTGAGAATGTGAATATTCTCGATCTGCTTCAATCCATCCAGAGGGACGTTTCCATGCAGATGGAAGCGAACCATGTGACTTTCAGGGCTTTGGTTGAGCCTGAAGTTGTTGTGAACGGCAATCCGTCACTTCTGTATTCAATATTCAGAAACCTGACAGACAATTCCATCGCCTATGGAGGGGAAGGTGTGACCATCACGGTGCAGATCCTTTCTGAGGATTCGGATTTTTATAAGTTCAGTTTTTCGGACAATGGCCCGGGAGTCGCTCCCGAGCATATTCCTCATCTTTTTGAAAGATTCTATCGGATAGACAAAGGGCGCTCCCGCAAGATGGGAGGTACCGGTCTTGGTCTGGCCATAGTCAAGAATTCTGTCCTGCTCCACCGCGGTGTCATCTCTGTACGCCTTGGCGCCGCTGGTGGGTTGGAGTTCATATTCACCCTTCCCAAAGCCCTCTGATTATGTTTAGCCGGAATGTGAATAAGAATGATTTTTCGGAAATTCAGAGATGCGATTTGTGAATATGCCAAATAATGCTTACCTTACAAAAGTTTTCAAACCTATAAGTTAGAGTTTGGTTTTTATTAACAGGCGAATGCCGCTAAAACCCGGTTTTATGAAAAGATTTCTTGTTGCTCTTGCCGCCAGCGTGATGATGGCAGCGGTTGTTTCGTGTGAGTATGACTCTCCGGACATCAGATTCCAGCAGACTACCACCGTGACGAATGACTACAGCGATCTTGTGAAAGCTCTGCAAGATCAGACGTTGACGATTTCCAAGAAGTTGGAACTCCTTGAGGAGGCTCTTAAGAATCAGACTCTCACGCTCTCTCAAAAGATGGACTTGCTGAACAAGGCTTATGAGAATGGTGTGCTGAAATATGAGGAGATGGCTCAAAAAACCATCGAGGCCATCGGTTCGCTGGGAGCCACAGCCGCTGAGAAACTTGCGGCGATAGAAAGTGCGTTGAAAGTTCAGACGATTGACCTGAACGCCAAACTTGCGCTCATCGAGAAGGCGTTGGGGCTGATAAAGGAGGCTTCAGAGCAGGGATTTGATGGCAATGCCAAGGCTTTGGAACTGGTCAAATCCGCTATAGAATCCTTGAAAGGATCAGTCGAGGAGAAACTCGCCGCGGTCGAGACTGCCATCAAGAACCAGGCCACGGCATTGGAGACAAAACTGGCGCTGGTGGATGGCACCGTCAAGGCTGGATTGGCAGACAATGCCAAGGCTATGGAATTGGTGAAATCGGCCATTGAGTCACTGACCGGATCCATGGAAGAGAAATTCGCCGCGGTGGAGGCGGCCATTAAGGGGCAGACAATGGAGTTAAGTTCCAAACTTGTGCTCATAGAAGGAGCCGTCACGGCAGGCTTTACCGACAGCACCAAGGCCATTGAACTGGTGAAGTCGGCCATAGAATCACTGAGTGGCTCCATGGAGGAGAAACTTGCGGCGGTGGAGGCTGCGGTCAAGAACCAGACTGCTGATTTGGGATCACGTCTGACTCTGATTGAGGAGGCGGTACGCGCCGGTCTTGCTGACAACGTCAAGGCCACGGAACTTGTGAAGTCTGCCATTGAGTCACTGACAGGATCCGTGGAAGAGAAACTTGCAGCGGTGGAGGCAGCGGTCAAGAACCAGGCGACAGATCTGAGTTCAAAACTTGCTCTTATAGAAGGTGCGATCAGCGCAGGATTTGCCGGTAATGCAGAGGCGATTGGCTTGGTGGAGACAGCCATCGAGTCTCTGAAAGGCTCTGTGGAGGAAAAACTGGCTGCCATAGAGGCCGTCATTAAGAGTCAGACAACGGAATTGAGTGCAAAGATGGTTCTTATCAAAGGAGTCATCGAGGCTGGATTAGCCGACAATGCGGCGGCCATCGATCTGGTGAAGGAGGCCGTCAACTCCCTTGAAGGAACGTTGGAGGAGAAACTGAAGGCGGTAAGGAAGGCGATCCGCAGACAGACTGTGTCCCTCGCCGGCAAACTCGACCTCATCGAGGGTGCGATTGAGGCTGGATTAGCCGACAATGCGGCGGCCATCGATCTGGTGAAGGAGGCTGTCAGCTCCCTTGAGGGTACGGTTGAAGAGAAACTGGAGGCGGTCAGGAAGGCGATCCGCAGACAGACGGTGTCCCTTGCCGGCAAACTTGACCTCATCGATGCGACAATCAAGGCGGGATTCGCAGACAATGTGGATGCGATAGGTCTTGTCGAGGAAGCAATCAACTCCCTTGAGGGAACGATGGAGACAAAGCTGGACGTAATCAGAAAGGCGATCAACAAGCAGACAAAGGAACTGGGGCAGAAGATGAACCTGATCAGGGCTGCGGTAAAAAACGGTTTTGTAAAGAACGCCGATGCGATTGACTTGGTGAAGCAGGCGGTGGAGTCTCTTGAAGGAACCATGAAAGAGAAACTTGACGCGATCAACGAGACGATAATCAGCCAGACCAATACATTGTCTGAAAAACTGGCGGCGATTGAGGGGGCGATCCAAAGCGGCCTTGTCGGAGAGGATAGCACGCTCGGCCTTGTGAAGAAGGCGACTGATGCCTTGAACTCGACAGCCGGGACGGCCAACGAGAAACTGGAGGCTATCAAGAATGCGATTGACTCGCCTACTTCGGGGCTTAACGTGAAGCTGGAGGCTATAGAAGAGGCTTTGGCTCAGGGGCTGATTGATGTGACGGAGAAGCAGGATTTGATTCTGGCTGCCATCAACAGTGCATCGACATACCATTTCACTGATGATGAACTTCTTGAGGTTGGAGAGGATTATTTGTATGTTGGAGTTGATTTCTGGGATGCAAATCATGATAACTATGAAGTCGTGAGAGAACTTAAGAAATTGATTCCGCTATCTTTGCCTCATAGATATAAGTTCTGCTTCCAACAACCTTCAGGCAAGTACCCATTATCAGGCTCTGAACCCACTAGTTATTTTGGCCCTCTTTGGCCTGAAGGAGGAATAATATCTCAAATTATAACGGCATCGGGTGAGATTCTTGCGGCTAATCTTAGTATGTCAAAAGATCCTGTACCTGATCCCGTTAATGTCCATCCTGGTTACTATCTTAAGAAGGTCCATGAAAATTGCACTTATCGTTTCCGCATAAAAGTTGGCGGCTGGGCTGACGGCAAGAAACTTAAAGTGGAGAATAAGCCTAAGGACGACACTTACGAAATCAAATCATACTTGGATGGAGTTTTTCTTGAGTATTTGCATGTTTCTCAAGCGGAGAAATCTACAAAAGGTTTTTTGGGATTCATTGGATTGAAGTATATTCCGTACGGTTCCAAGGATAATTCCGTGGAGTTTATAATAGTCGAGGATAATTAATGCCATTCACGCCTTATGAAAAGATATCTGACAATCATAGTATTGGCGTTGTCATCAGGCATCTTCGCCGACATCGGGGCGCAGGAGCGGGGGAGTGTGGCCTACCGCACCTCCACATGGAACTTCTATGCGGAGGGCGGCGCCACGATGGTGCACGGGCTGGGAATGTCAAGCGTGGACGCTGCTCCTGGCATGAATATCTTCCCGGAGATCGGCGCCGGAGTCTCGTTCAACATCCGTCCGTGGATCCGTCTGGGTCTGAACTACGATTTCTCTAAATATGCCCGTGAGCAGCGGTTCTCTGAGTTCCAACCTTTGGAGGCCCCTGTCGGAGAAGGGACGCTTTCCGAGCGGTACGGTGGCCTTGCATATTCAAAGATGTGGACCCACTATCACGCTGCTGATCTGACATTGGAGTTCAACATAATGGAACTGTGGAGAAACCGTCAGGACAGACGTTTCAACCTTTATGCGGGAGCCGGTTTCGGCTGGATCTTCGCCAAAGGGAACACCTACGACATCTCGATGGGGCACGAGCGTTGGAGCGAACCTTACAAGGAAACGATAAACACCTGGCTGGATGCTGTGAACACCAGGCATAATTACAACGTCGGTTATGTTCCGATGCTGCTGTCCGCTGAATTTGACGTGAGTCCGGTCGTGACCATAGGTCTGCAAGGCAACTGCAAACGGCTTCTTGGTAGCGACAACGCCCCAAAGGGGATCGGCACGGCTTCTGTTGTCTTGAGACTGAATATTCTTGGGTCAAAGTCCGGCTACAAGAGCGCCGGGCGCAAGCTGCGTGAGTCAGAGCTCGCATTGGCTGCGATGACTGTGGCCGGCGCGACCGCCAAGGCGGACTGCGAGGCTTCCGGCAAGGCCAAGGATGAGGCTCTGGCATCGGCCCGTAGCGAGAACGCATCATTGAGATCCCAGGTGGATTCCCTTGAAAAAGAGAACGCCGGGTTGAAGGCACGCCATGCCAATGAGGTTCTCCAAAAACTTACCGTACATTTCTCCAATGACAGTTTCAAACTTCTTCCTGAAGCCAAGGCCAGCCTTGACTCATTTGCTGAGAGCCTAAAGGGCATGAAGGAAACGGAACTTGTTGTTGTCGGAGAGGCTTCGGCTACAGGAACCAGCGGACACAACCTGCGGCTCAGCGAACTTCGCATCGAGACAGTTCTTGACTATCTTCGTAAGCAAGGTGTTGATTGCAGCCGTGCCCTCCGCCAGCCTCTCGGCGATTCCGGCAAGGATGCCTCCGATACCGCACGCCGCACGACAATCCTTGTTGTATCCGTGGTAAGTAAATAATTAATAATCAGCGTAATAAAAGGACATCCTCCTACCCGAAGAGGGTGGGAGGATGTCTTGTTAATGTTAAGATGGCTTCTACATTGAAGCAGGGGTATGGTGGTGCTGCAAACATTAGCCACCCGCGGCTATAAGCGGGAGGGACCCAGCCGTCAGGCTGGGAGGGACGGAGCGCGAAGCGCGGAGGGTTTGCAGTGCAACCATACCCCTGTGCCTATTCCCGGAAGCCTTTCGAGGCGCGGAGAAGGTGGCGGAGGGAACTGGTGAGCTCACGGGTCTCCTGAAGGAGATTCAGGTAGAGGTAGGCCACGGTGATGTTCTCCTTGGTGGACTGCATCCTCTGCATCTGGGCCTCACGGGCCTTCTCAAGGCAATCCTTTAGTTCCTCGGCCTCGCGGCGGACCTCATCGACCTCGTTGTAGGAACCGGTTTGGAGAATCTTCTCTGTGCGCCTCAGAAGGAACAGGACGGTGTCGCGAAGAGGAATATATTCCTTGACCTGCTCCTGGCTCAGCGGCACGAAGTTGTTGTCCACGTGCTCCTCGCAAGGGTCGGCGATACGCCTCAGGCAGTAAAGAATCTCCTCGCAGGAGTTCCTTCCGAGATGGAACCAGGTGTTCTTCTCCATGGCTACCTCCGGGTCAATCCTGCGGAAACCGATCATCTCCTTGCGGCGGCTGTTCTTTAACTCCTCTCTCTTTCGTCTCATTGTGTCTTCCGCCTTGTGCAGCATTCCGAGATCCTCCTTGATGAACCCATCGGTTATCTGACGGAAAGTTGTGTTGACATATTCAAGGAAATCGGCCTGGCTGTCGGAGATGTGCTTGCTCAGAAGGGTAAGGATCTCGCCCTTGTCGGTGCTGAGCATCATTTGGTTGAATGTGACATCGCCGTTCTCTTCCTCTGCCTTTTTCTTGTAGCGGATGTTGCTGCGGATCAGCAGGAAGATTGCGAGAACCATCATTATGCAGGCGGCCACGAAGCCTCCGAGGTGCATCAGCATCGCCACGAGGAAGCAAAGGATGAATGCGGCTCCGGCGGTGATGAACCATCCTCCGATGACGGAGACGACTCCGGTCACCCTGTAGACAGCACTCTCGCGTCCCCATGCACGGTCAGCCAGTGATGAACCCATAGCAACCATGAATGTGACATAAGTGGTTGATAGAGGAAGTTTGAGCGATGTTCCAAGGGCGATCAGCAATCCAGCTACAACTAGATTGACAGTGGCTCTGACCTCATCGAAGGCCGCTCCTTCTGGAAGTTTTGCCTCATCAGAGTTGAAGCGTTTGTCGCACCATGCTTTGACTCCGTCCGGAACGACATCCTTGAAGAAATTGGCGGTGTTGTTCGAGAATCTCACCAGAACTCTGGCAATCTTCGAGGAGCCGAACATCTCGTCACCTTCGCTTTGGCGGGAAAGGTCGACCGAGGTCTTGATCACGTTGCGGGCCTTTTTCGATGTCGCAAGCGAGAACACCATGATGGCACCAGCGGCCACAAGGAATATGAGCGGACTCTTGGCCGGCCCGTCCAAGGATGACATCATGAATGTCGATGGGTCGGTGGCGCCGCTGGAGACATAGTCTGTGTAGGATGAATATCCCGCCAGAGGCACTCCGATGAAGTTGACAAGGTCGTTGCCGGCGAAAGCCATCGCAAGGGCGAAAGTGCCCATCAGCACCAGGATCTTGAACACGTTGACTTTCAGAAAATACAGGATCTGCATCACGGCAGTTGACGCAAGGAAGCATATTCCAAGGAATGTGAGTGTGTTGCTTTGGATATAATCCTGAATTTCCGGAGTGACGAAAGACATGCTCTTGATGCCTTTGAACAGCATGAAGTAGAATATGGCTGTCGTGGCGATGCCTCCGAATATTCCTATCTTCCATTTGAGGTTCTTCTTGTAGGTGAAAGTGAAGACCAGTCGGGAGATGTACTGCAGGACTATTCCGAAGAAGAACGCTATGGCGACGGAGACGAAGATGGCCATGATCATGCCGAGAGCCTTCTCCGTGTTCATCAGGTCGCCTACCGTGAGTCCGGTTGTGTCGTTGGCTAGTTTTAGCAGCACAAACGCCGTGGTACCTCCAAGCAGCTCAAACACAAGGGAAACCGTTGTCGAGGTCGGCAGTCCGAGGTTGTTGAATATGTCAAGCAGTATCACGTCGGAGACCATCACGGCGAGGAATATGAACATCAACTCCTTCATGGAGAACATCGCCGGATGGAAGATCCCGTGCCGCGCGACTTCCATCATTCCGTTGCTCATCGTGGCTCCGAGGAACACTCCGACGGCGGCCACGATGATTATTGTCCTGAACTTGGCCACTTTGGCGCCTATCGCTGAGTTCAGGAAGTTGACAGCGTCGTTGCTGACTCCGACCATCAGGTCGAACACGGCCAGCACGAACAGGAACACCACAATCACAAGGTAAATCTCACTCATAATTCTTTCTATAATTCGAGCGCAAAATTCACCATAAAATGTTACCGGACGGTTGCAACCGTGTTACATTTCGGTTACAATCGTCCGGCAAAGGAATGTCTCTTTAAGGTAAGCCCTCAAATTATGGACCTCGGAGCGAAGCGACGCAAGGGGTCTGGGGAGACCGCTCCCCAGTGCCCCACCGGGGCTGTCACGAAGTGACTGGGGGTAGAAGGTCCGTAAGTCGAAATAATTTTCAATTATTTCGACTTACCTTGTTTGGCCACAGCCTCCTGCTTGCGCTTGAGCTCCTCAGGATCAGCGAGATAGTAATCCTTTACGAGATTGAGGTCGTCATCGAACTCGAAGACGTAAGGAGTGGCGGTCGGGATGTTGAGACCGACGATGTCAGCGTCAGAGATTCCCTTGAGATGCTTCACAACACCACGAAGACTGTTGCCGTGAGCCACGACCACGATGTTGTCGTGCTGCTTGAGGGCAGGGAAGATCTCGCACTCCCAGTAAGGCATCACACGCTCGATGCAGTCCTTCAGAGCCTCTGTGCGAGGGATGTACTGATCAGGAACGAGGGCGTAGCGAGGATCCTTGGTCGCGCTGTTAGGATCGTCTTCAGGAAGGTTGTGAGGAGCCACGTCGAAGCTGCGGCGCCAGATGAGCACCTGCTCGTCGCCGTACTTCTGGGCGGTCTCGGCCTTGTTCAGACCCTGAAGCATTCCGTAGTGCTTCTCGTTGAGCCTCCAAGTCTTCTTTACAGGAATCCAGTCGAGATCCATGGCATCGAGGACGTTGTTGAGGGTCTTGATTGCTCTTTTAAGATAAGAGGTGTAGGCGACCTCGAAGGTGATTCCGGCCTCTTTGAGGGCTTTGCCGGCGTCGAGGGCTTCCTGAACGCCCTTCTCGCTGAGGTCTACGTTGGTCCAGCCTGTGAACCTGTTCTCCTTGTTCCACTGGCTTTCGCCGTGACGGATAAGTACAATTCTTTTCATATTTCTAATAATTTGGTTTAATTCATATTATACAGTCGCTTCGGCAGACTCAGCGACCGGAGCACCGGGCTGCAAATTTACATCATTATTCCGATTCGTCAAATTGGTTGCCCATAATCATGAGCAGCTTGTCCCCGACCTTGAGCTTGACCGAACCGTCAGGGACGATCAACTCGCCGTCCCTCTTTATCATCACGACACGTGTGCCCTCCGGAAGGACAACTTCTTTCAGTGTGTCTCCAGCCGCCAGATCGGATTCTGTAAGGCGGTGATCCATAAGCTTGCCGGCCTCTTCCGGAATCTCGATTCCGAAAGTCTCCGGCGCCTTCTCCTGAGGCAGCGCAAGATTCAGTTTCCGGGCCACAGCCGGAATGCTCATGCCTTGGATCAGCATTGAGACCATTGTGATGAAAAAGACGATGTTGAAGATCTGGTCGGATCCCGGTATGTCGGCCACAACCGTGAATATCGCGAAAATGATAGGTGTCGCTCCTTTGAGACCAACCCATGAGATGAACACTCTTGCCTTGAACGAAAGCCTTCTGAATGGCAGCAGGGAGATGAACACGGCAAGCGGACGGCCGACAAAGGTCAGGAACACTCCGATGAGCAGGGCGACCGGAGCCACGGAAAGCATTTCCTTAGGGTTGACGAGCAGCCCGAGCGTGAGGAACATCCCCATCTGCATCAGCCATGTGACCGTGTCACTGAACCGGAAAACCTCCCTTTTGTGGGCCATCGGCTTGTTGCCGATGATCACACCTGCGAGGTAGATGGCGAGGAATCCGTTGCCGTTCACAAGTCCTGTGATCGAGTAGATGAAAAAGCCGATGCTCAGCACGAGGATGGCGTAGAGGGACGCTCCGTTCAGGCTCAGTTTCCCGAGAGCCCAGGAGAACGCGCGGCCGAGTCCGACACCCATGATCGCGCCGATTCCAAGCTGCATCGTGAATGTCAGAAGTGCGTTGCCGACCATCCTTGCGTAGTCGATGTTGATTCCGGAGGCCGGCTCGAAAAGCTGCTGGGCGCACTGGATGAGCACGATGGTGATGACGTAGGCCATCGGATCGTTGGATCCGGATTCCAACTCAAGGACAGGCTGAAGGTTCTCCTTCAGTTTCATCTTGGCGTTCCTCAGGATGTTGAACACTGACGCAGAGTCTGTTGACGACATCACGGCAGCGAGCAGGAAGCACATCACAATCGACATTCCCTCGGAAAGATGCCCGACCCTTGTCAGCAAATAGATGAATCCGCCCGTGAACAAGGCCGTCAGGAAAACCCCGACCGTGGACAGCACGATTCCTTCTTTCAGAACAGGTTTTATCGTGTCGAATTTCGTCTCAAGGCCTCCGCAGTACAGGATGACGCAGAGGGCGATGGTGCCGATGAACTGTGCTATGTGGAAATTGTCGAACGCCAGTCCGAGTCCGTCGACTCCGAACGCCATCCCGACGACGATGAACAGGAGCAGGACCGGGATCCCGAACTTGAATCCGGCCCGGCTGATGAGTATCGCCGTGAATATCAGGATGGATCCGATGAGGAGTATGTTCTCAGGGGAAAACTGTATCATAATATCATTCTGTGTTTCTGTTCGTAGTCACGGCACCAGTCCCTCAGCGGACACCCTTCGCATTTCGGGGTTCTGGCCGTGCAGGTGTACCGTCCGTGGAGAATGAGCCAATGGTGTGCCCTTGCCCTCAGTTCTGCCGGAATGTATGACTCAAGCTCCTTTTCTACCGCCTCCACGGTCTTTCCGTCTGACAATCCCATCCTGTGGGATACACGGAAAACGTGCGTGTCAACAGCGATCACCGGTTTGTCATAGATCACGGAGGCGAGAACGTTGGCCGTCTTGCGTCCGACCCCGGGAAGAGTCATCAGCTGGTCTATGTCCGACGGAACTTCACCGGCATATTCGCGCAACAATTTTTGAGCCATTCCGATGAGGTGCGTGGCTTTGCTGTTGGGGTAGGAAATGCTTTTGATCACCGCCAGCACTTCCTCGAACGATGCGGAGGCCAGATCCTCCGGCTTCGGAAACTTCTTGAAAAGCTCCGGAGCGACCATATTCACCCTTCTGTCAGTGCATTGTGCACTCAGAATCACCGCCACAAGCAATTGGAAAGGGGATTCGTAGTGCAGTTCTGTCCTGACTTCCGGCTGGTTGGCCTGAAACCAGGAGAGTATGTGATGATACCTGTCTTTTTTCAGCATAAGAGTCTATATGGTCAAGGCGAGGTCTATCACTTCGTCGTTAAGGTTCTCCTTGCACTTCTCGTCCTTGCAGACGAACACCCTGCCGGGATACTTCTCGAAGATGCCTCTGTTGTGAGTGACCATCACGATGGCCGTGCCGTCCTCCTTGTTGATCCCGGTCAACAACCGCAGGATCCCGTCTGCCGTCTCGTTGTCCAGATTGCCGGTCGGCTCGTCAGCGATGATGAGCCTTGGCCTGTTCAGAAGGGAACGGGCGATTGCGATGCGCTGCTGCTCGCCTCCCGAGAGCTGGTGAGGCATCTTGTGCGCCTTGTTCTCCATTCCGACATCGGCCAGGACCTCGATGATTCTCTTGTCTATCTCGTTGCGGTCCTTCCAGCCAGTGGCCTTGAGGACAAACTCCAGATTGCTCTCGACGGACCTGTCCATCAGCAGCTGGAAATCCTGAAACACCACTCCTATCTTGCGCCTGAGGTAAGGAATATCCTTGTCCTTCAGCCCGTTCAGCTTGAAGCCGCAGACCTCGCCGGATCCCTTCTCCAAGGGATTCTCGCCGATCATCGTGCGGATGATCGAGGTCTTGCCGGTCCCGACCTTGCCGACGATGTATATGAAATCTCCCGGGAATATGTCCATGTCAAGCCCGTAGATCACGGTGCTTTCCCCGTTAACGATGTCCGCATCCCGGAATGAGACCAGCGGCTCGCTTTTTGATGCTGATAGCGCGTTTACTTCCATAGTAACGCAAATATACTTTATTTTTCGGGTATATTTAGGAAATATGTATGTTATTTTTCATTTTCCTTAAGTAAATTTGTAGAATATTTTTCGTTGATGAAAATGATTGGAAACTATATGACAAGCAAACTTGCGGCGGCGCTTCTGGCGGCGCTCTCACTTGGTGCGGGTACGGTCGTGTCGGCCCAGGAGGCCGGTCGTGATCAGTATCGTCTCGCCACTGAACTCTATGGACACGGAATGTTCGAGAGGGCGGGAAGCATATTCGGAGAAATCTATGCCGGAACCGGGGATGTGACCGCCGGCGGCTACGAGGCCCTTTGCTCCGTGAGGCTGCAGGAGGTCGGGAACGAGACCTTGGCAGATGAATATGTGGCCGCGCACCCATATTCCATCCTTGTGCCGCAGATTCATTTCTACAAGGCATTGAACCTGTTTGACAAACAGAGCTACAAGGCGGCCGCCTCCGAGTTCGACAAGGTGATAGAGAAAAGGCTGCCGTCTGAACTGGTCGCTGAATATGCATTCAAGCAGGCATATTCATACTTCGAGCAAGGGGATCCGGCAAAGGCCAAGTCTTTGTTCGAGAAGTCGGAGAAGAGGGTTCAGTCGGATTACACCGCACCGTCGAGATATTCATTGGGCTACATCAACTATTCTGAGAAGAATTTCGACGAGGCTTTCGATTGGTTCGAGAAGGCGGCGAGGGATCCTCGTTTCACCGAGATGTCCAATTCCTACATGGTGGAATGCCGTTTCATGCGGAAGGACTATTCCTACGTGCTGAAGAATGGAGTGAAGGTCTATGAAAACGCCCCGAAGGAGCGCCAGAGGCACCTTGCGAGGATCATCTCGGAATCGTATCTGGCAAAAGGCAACACCGCCAAGGCCAAGGAATATTACGATGTGGCCAGGAGTGGGGATAACGATATGGACCGCAACGATTATTTCTACGCCGGTTCGCTTCTTTATGCCACAGAGGACTATAAGGGAGCCATCGAGAACTACTCTCTGATGCGGAACAGGACTGATTCCATCGGACAGATAGCGAACTACAATATGGCCTACAGCTACATCCAGACTGGCAACAAGGTCGCCGCGCTCGACGCTTTCAAAGATGCGTCAGGACGGTCGTTCAACCCTGATATCCAGGAGGACGCGCATTTCAACTATGCGAAGCTGTCGTTTGACCTGAACCACAATCCGTCGGTCTTCAACGACTATCTTTCCAAATATTCAGACAAGAAGAAAGGGGAGAGAATCTACAGTTACATGGCGTTGGCCTCGCTTTACAGCCACGACTACGCCGGGGCTGTGGAGGCATATTCCAACATAGACATGCTGGATAGTGACCAGAAGGCCAACTATATGAAAGCCAACTATCTACGTGCTGAACAGCTCGTGGAGACTGGTTCCTGGAGGGATGCGGTTCCTTTCCTGAGGGCTTCGTCGTTTTATTCTGACAGGCGTTCTCCGTTCTCCCAGCTTTCAAGGTACTGGCTCGGCGAGTCGTACTACCGCAGCGACCAGTTCGACAAGGCTCTGGAGACTTTCAAGGATTTGTACAACAACTCAGCCCTGGAGGGAAAGACGGAAGGCCGGCTGATTCCTTACGATCTGGCTTACTGTTACTTCCGTCTTGGAGACTATGCCAGCGCCGCCAAGTGGTTTGATGAATATCTCCAAGGCCGCAACCTGACCGAGGGCGAGGACGCCGCTGTGCGTCGCGCAGACTGCGATTTCGTCCGCAAGGACTACAAGGCTGCAGTCACTGAATATGAGAACGCTCTCAAACGTTTCCCGTACAAGGATAACCTTTACCCGAACTACCGCGCCGGAATCGCCTACGGGCTTCTCGGGGATATGGACAGCAAGATTGGTGCGTTGTCAAAGGCACTGAACGCCAAGCCGTCTGTGGAATATTACTCTGACGCCATGTTCGAGCTCGGCAGGGCATACGTCGCCGCGGGCAGGAACGATGACGCTGTGTCGGCTTTCACTAAGCTCCGTTCCTCCACCGGTGACAAGACCATCGTGGCGCGCTCCCTGATCGAACTTGGAATGATTTCAAGGAATATGTCCGAGTACGACCAGTCCCTTGGCTACTACAAGCAGGTGATAGCTGAGATGCCCGGCACCGAATATGCCCAGGACGCTCTTCTGGCCATTGAGTCGATCTACCAGTCACAGGGACGTACGGACGAGTACATTGATTTCGCCGACAAGGCCGGTGTGATCAAGGACAAGTCCGACAGCGAAAAGGAGACAATGTACTTCAACGCGGCCGAGCAGGTTTTCCTCACGGAGAACTACGGTAAGGCTTTGGCCTCGTTCCAGACTTACCTTGAGCGCTATCCGTCAGGACATAAAGTTCCTGAGGCTGAATTCTATATTGCGGAATGTTACAGGAACACGGGAAAGAAAGAGCAGGCTTGCGACTGGTATAGGAAGTCTATAGAGAAAGGCGAAGGCTCAGCGTTCGCCGAGACGGCAATCCTGAACTTCTCAAGACTGTCTTACGACTTGCAGCGTTACAAGGACGCGTTCGGCGGCTATTCATCTCTGCTTGAGGACGCCAAGATTGATAACAACAGGCACACGGCCAGGATCGGCATGATGCGTTCGGCATACAAGGCCGGAGACTGGGCTTCGGCGCAGTCCTGCGCCGACAAGGTGAAGGCTGACGGAAAGAGCGCGGCCGCAGAGATTCGTGAGGCGGATTATATCAAGGCAAAGTCGCTTCTTTCGATGAACGAGCGCGAAGCCGCGTTTGAGATATTCACAAGCCTCAGTTCTGCTCCTTCCACCGCAGAGGGTGCCGAGGCAACCTATATGATCATCCAGGATGCCTGCGACCAGGGCAAGTATGACACGGTCGAGAAGAAAGTCTATGCGTTCGCCCAGAAGGCCGGTGACCAGAGTTACTGGCTCGCGAAAGCGTTCATCACTCTTGGAGACTCGTTCGCCGAGCAGGATAACCTCACTCAGGCAAAGGCCACGTTTGAGAGTGTCCAGAATGGTTACAAGCCTGCGGAAGGCACGTCGGATGATGTGCTTGACAATGTCAGGATGCGTCTTGAGAAACTTAAAACCATGATGTAGTGGTAATGAATATGAGAAGGATATATATGGTTTCCGCGGCAATGCTTATGACCGCCGCGGTTTCGTTCGGGCAGAACTTCAATCCTACCGTCGAGGTCACGAACACATATCAGGGCAACGCCTCAGAGGTTCACAAGCCATTGCTGGAGATGAACGTGCCGGATTCGCTGCTCCGCTTCGATCTGGATTTTGATTACGAGGTTTTTGAGAAGCCGTATCAGGGTGCCTACAGTTTCAAGCCTTATATGTTGGACATGAGACCTGCCAAGGATGCCTGGAGAGGCCGGAAACTTTATCTCAAGGCCGGTGCTGGCTACACTCTTCACCCTCAGTTTGAGTTTGTGTTCAGTCCTGAGCAAAGCGGTCCGTTCCAGATGAGTGTGTACGCCGGGCACAAGTCGTTTTGGGGGAACTATCACGAGGTCGCTCCGGAACTGAAGGAAGGACTCTTCCGTTTGGCCAAGTCGGGGAGAGGGTTCAAAGGCTATGACGCATTGACATCGGCTGGCTTTGACGGACGTTTCAACTGGGACAAAGCCATTTTGTCATTCGGTGTAGGCTATTATGGATTGGCCGCGAAGGACACGGTAATGTCACGCTCATATAATGCCGTTGACTTTAAAGCAAGAGTCCGCTCGAACAATGATTCTGAGTCGTATTTCCTATATGACGTGGGGTTGAGGGGTCGGATTGCCAATGACGGATTTGACTACGGATTCTTTGCTTTTCCGGGTGGTGAATCTGTTGAAAATCTAGGAGAAGGCTGGTTTTCTGTCGATGCTCTGGCAGGTCCAGTGCTGAGCGCGCGCAGGAGCATTTTGGTCGGATTCGAGATAGAGTCCGCCTCATACAGCCGCTTTTATAACGGAAACATAGGCCGTGTGGCTCTGACCCCAAGTTATAGGTTCAAGTCCGGACGTTGGAACCTGAATCTTGGTGTCAAACTCGAATTCGTGTTCAGAAACGATGCGTCAGACACCTTGTTCTTCAGCAAGATGAAGGGTGACGCAGGACAGATATTTTATCCTGACGCCCATGTCTGTTTCGCGGCGGGCGAGAATGTTTCTTTATATGCGGACGCTACCGGCGGGGGTCGCCTGAACGCATATTCGTCACAGATTTCCGAGAACCACCATCTGAATCCTTCGTTTTTGGTGAACCGTGGTTTCGAGTTCATGACGCCGCTGATAGACAACACTGTGGAGAGCCTGAACGCCAGATTGGGCGTGAGAGGAGGCATCGCTTCATCGTTGCAGTTTGATGTGAACGGAGGCTTTGCCATGTATGGTAACGCATTGATGGAGTCAGGACTTTTCACCGCTGACGGCACGCTAGTCCCTTCGGTGGTATATTCGGACATGAATGTGCTTTATGCCAATGTCTTGCTTGGATGGAGGCCTAATCGCATGAAGGTTGATGCTGATTTCCGCTACCGAAATGTGTCATTCCCAGACAAGGCGGCATGTTATGGTTTCGCGCTTCCTAAGTTCAGCGGAGAGGTCAGGGCTACGTATGACATCAGCTCTCGTATTTACGCCGGAGTCTCTGTGGAGGCCGCATCGTGGCGTGAAGGTGAGTGTGCGTCTGCCGTCGCCGAGGATTTTGTCAAGGTGCGTGTGCCAGGTTATGTGGATCTTGGCGTGAACTGCGGCTATAAGTTCAACAGGAAGGTGGAACTCTGGCTTGAATCAGGCAACCTGCTTTGTCAGACAATCCAGAGGAATCCGTTCTATGCTGAAAAAGGGCTTTGGGTCACCGCCGGAGTCACGCTGAACTTGTAGTCTTCGGTTGCTGAGCTTGTCGAAGCATCGAAGAACCGAGTACCAACGTGGCGAAATAATCTTGGAATAAATAGCTGAAAGGCGGGCAATGTGGAAATAAATTTCGCATTGCCCGCCTTTTTTATTAAATTTGTCTGTTTTATGGACAAGCCATATAAACTTGATAAAAACAGACAACAGAATATGATTGAGAACGAAGAGATGAAGAAAGCGGAAGAACAGTATTCCGCAAGCAGTATTCAAGTACTTGAAGGACTTGAGGCTGTGAGAAAGAGGCCTTCCATGTACATCGGTGACATCGGTGAGAGGGGACTCCATCATCTTGTCTATGAGGTTGTTGACAATGGTATAGATGAGGCGATGGCTGGTTTCTGTACAGAGATCGGTGTGACGATTCTCCCTGACAATTCGATAAGAGTTTCCGACAATGGTCGTGGAATCCCTACTGGAATGCATCCGAAGGAGCATCGCTCTGCTCTTGAGGTCGTCATGACCGTACTTCATGCCGGAGGTAAGTTCAACAAGGACAGCTACAAGGTGTCCGGAGGTCTCCACGGTGTCGGTGTCTCCTGCGTGAACGCCCTTTCCGACGGCCTGATCGCCGAGGTTCACCGTGAGGGACATGTTTTCGTGCAGAAATATTCAAAGGGCAAGCCGCTCGGTCCGGTCGAAATCGTAGGCGACTGCAACGACACCGGTACCATCATCACTTTCCATCCGGATCCTACCATATTCACTCAGACAAATGTCTATAAATATGACACCCTTGCTGCCAGGATGCGTGAGCTTGCCTACCTTAACAAAGGAATCAAAATCTCTATCACCGATGAGCGTGAACTTGTTGATGAATATGTCACCGATGAGAACGGCAACTCCAAGCCGACCGGAAGACAGCTCTACCGCAGCGATGTTTTCTACTCAAAGGAAGGTCTCAAGGAGTTCATCGACTATCTTGACGCCGGAGCCACTCAGTTGATTCCAGAGCCTATATGCGTGCAGAGCGACAAGGTGATACCGATCGACATCGCCCTCTCGTACAACAACGGATTCTCCGAGAAGATATATTCTTATGTCAACAACATTAACACCATCGAGGGAGGAACACACCTTCAGGGCTTCAAGATGGGACTTTCGCGTTCGCTGAAGAACTATGCCGAGAAGAACAACCTTCTCGCCAAGTTCAAGGGCGATCTGGCCCCGGAGGATTTCCGTGAGGGATTGACGGCTGTTGTCTCGGTGAAGATCGCCGAGCCGCAGTTCGAGGGTCAGACCAAGACCAAACTTGGCAACCCTGAGGCGACATCAGCTGTGTCACAGGCTACTTCCGCCGCCATGGACCAGTACCTTGAGGAGCACCCGAAAGAGGGTAAGCTTCTCATTGAGAAGATCGTGCTTGCCGCCACCGCCCGCAGCGCCGCCCGCAAGGCCCGTGAGATGGTGCAGAGAAAGACCGCTATGACCGGAGCCGGAATGCCTGGCAAACTGGCGGACTGCTCGGAGAGGAATCCTGAGAGATGCGAGTTGTTCCTTGTCGAGGGTGATTCCGCCGGTGGTACAGCAAAACAGGGGCGCGACAGAAGAATCCAGGCCATTCTTCCTTTGAGAGGTAAAATCCTGAACGTGGAGAAGGCCGCAGGTGACCGTGCTTTCGACAGCGAGGAGATCCGCAACATCTACACCGCCCTTGGTGTCACAGTGGCGCAGGAAGACGAGAACGGCGAAAAGAGGATGGACCTCAGCAAGCTCCGCTACCACAAGGTCATCATCATGACTGATGCCGATGTCGATGGAAGCCACATCGCATGTCTGATCCTGACATTCTTCTTCCGCTACATGTTTGACCTCATCAAGAATGGTTATGTCTATCTCGCCACACCTCCGCTTTACCTTGTGAAGAAAGGCAAAGAAGAGGTTTACTGCTGGACAGACGAGCAGAGGTTTGAGGCTACGGCGCGTCTTGGGAAAGGCTCTGACAAGGGAGTGACGGTGCAGAGGTACAAAGGTCTTGGTGAGATGAGCGACGAGCAGCTGTGGGACACCACCATGGATCCTTCGAAGAGACGTCTGCGCAAGATCACGATCGACAACGCCGCCGAGGCCGAGAGGACATTCTCGATGCTGATGGGTGACGATGTTCCTCCAAGAAGGCAGTTCATCGAGGAGAACGCGCATTACGCCAACATTGACGCTTAGTTTTTTTATTATAGGTAATAATCACAACACACGATATGCTTGACATTTTTGACAGAATCGAAAGGGATTCGGGCGGTCCTATCGGACAATACTTCAATCAGGGATTCGGCTACTATATGTATCCGAAGCTAGAGGGAGAACTTGGCCCTCACATGACTTTCAACGGGAAAGAGGTTCTGAACTGGAGCCTGAACAACTATCTCGGACTCGCTAACCATCCGGAGGTGCGCAAGGCTGACGCCGAGGGCGCCGCCAAATGGGGACTGGCCTATCCTATGGGAAGCCGCATGCTTTCCGGCCACACTGCCCTTCACGAGAAACTTGAGAAGATGTTCGCTGATTTCGAGAAGAAAGAGGACGCTTTCCTCTTCAACTTCGGCTATCAGGGAATCGTTTCGGCCATCGACTGCCTTACCGCACGCCACGACGTGATCGTTTATGACGCTGAGGCTCATGCGTGCCTGCTCGACGGAATCCGTCTTCACATCGGAAGCAAGTACAAGTACCGTCACAACAATATCGTTGACTGTGAGAAGGTGCTTGCAAGAGCATGCAAGGAAGCTGAGGAAAGCGGTGGAGGAGTCCTTCTCATCACGGAAGGCGTATTCGGCATGACCGGCGCGATGGGCATTCTCGACAAGATCGTTGAACTTAAGAAGAAATACAGTTTCCGCATATTCATTGATGACGCCCATGGTTTTGGCCTCCTTGGCGAGCACGGACGTGGAACCTCAGAGGAACTGCATTGCATGGACGGCATCGACCTTTACATCGGAGCGTTCGCGAAGTCAATGGCTTCGATCGGCGGTTTCATCGCCGGCCCTCGCAAGATCATAAACTATCTGCGTCTGAATATGCGCTCGCAGATGTATGCCAAGTCTCAGCCGATGGCTTTCGTGTACGGCAACATCAAGCGTCTTGAGATCATCATGTCTCCTGAAGGTGACGAGCTTCGCAAAAAGTGCTGGCATGTCACACACACACTTCAGGAAGGTTTCAAGAATCTCGGATTCGACATCGGCGAGGCCCAGGCTTGCGTGATTCCTATCCACATTGATGGCGGCGGCGTGGCACAGGCGACAAAGATCGCGATGGATCTTCGTGAGAATTACCGCATCTTCTGTTCGATGGTCATCTATCCTGTCATCCCTAAGGGAATGGTCATATTCAGAATCGTATGCACCGCCGCCCACACCGATGAAGACATCGCGTACACCCTCAATGCTTTCAAGGAAATCAAGCAGAAACTTGATGCCGGAGCTTACGACGGTGATGACATCGCTGCTAAGACTATTATGTAATTAATTGCGGATTAGTGGCTTGTATGCATCCTGAATATTTTAAGGACAAGGTCATTATCATTACGGGAGCCAGCTCTGGAATAGGGTTGGCTTCTGCCCGTCTCTTTGGCTCGTTCGGTGCTGACGTCGTGATGGCGGCGAGATCGCTGGACAAACTCCAGGAACTTGCGCCTTCCGTGAACCAGGATCCGGACAAGGTTCTGTGCGTCAAGACCGATGTCACGGTTGAGTCAGACTGCCGTAACCTCATAGACTGCACCGTCCGTAAATTCGGCA
Organism: uncultured Bacteroidales bacterium; assembly: GCA_934698975.1. Classification (GTDB taxonomy): domain Bacteria; phylum Bacteroidota; class Bacteroidia; order Bacteroidales; family UBA932; genus Cryptobacteroides. Next base: position 132,972 of record CAKUVR010000004.1, on the reverse strand, counting down.
GGATAGACATTCTGGTCAACAATGCCGGAATTTCCATGAGAGCCATGTTCAAGGACTTGGATCTCAGTGTTATCCGCTCTTTGATGGATGTGAACTTCTGGGGCACGGTACAGTGTACAAAGTTCGCGCTTCCTTACCTTCTCCAAAGCAAGGGGCAGGTTGTGGGCGTGATTTCGATAGCCGGTTTCACCGCTCTTCCGGCGAGAACCGGATATTCAGCGTCCAAGTACGCCATTCGAGGCTTCCTTGACACCATCCGCATCGAGCATCTCAAGGACGGACTCAACGTGCTTGTGTTCGCCCCTGGCTATACGGATTCAAACGTCCGCAAGGCCGCTCTGACAGCCGATGGCAGTCCGCAAGGCGAAACTCCTTTGAATGAAGACAAGTTGATGAGCGCCGAGAAGTGCGCTGAGTACCTTGCCAAAGGGCTGGAAAAGAGAAAGTCGCAGATGATACTCACCGGTCTTGGCAAGATCACGGTGCTTGCCCACAGGCTCTTTCCAAGACTCACTGACAAACTTACATACAGTTTTATAGCGAAAGAAGCCGGAAGTCCGTTCAAATAACAAGAAATAATGAAACTGCCTCACGTGTCCATAAATTACAGGGTGCTCGTTCCTCTGGTCGTGCTGTTTCTCGTCCTCACACTGATTTTCCCGAGGACCGCGAAATTCAGTTATGACTACAGGAAGGGGTCGCCGTGGTCTCATGAGACGCTTTTGGCGCAGTTTGATTTTCCCATCCTGAAGACTGACGAGCAGATCCGCGAGGACAGGAGCAGGAGCAAGCCTGTTGTCATTCCTTACTATAGGTATCGTCAGGATATTGTGGACAACTGCAGAAAGGCCGCCGAGGGAATCGATATGGGGACATATTCCTACCTCAGGCCTTTGGTCGTGTCTTCGATGGACGGCATCTACTCCAACGGGGTTGTTCCGGATGAGGGTGTGAAACTGGATGGGCGTTCCGACCCTTCAGGGGCGGTCTTGTATATTCAACGGGATAAGAGGGCGACAAAAAAACCTGTAAGTGAGGTTTTCAAGGAATCAGAGGCCAAAAGCCGCCTGCTGTCTGATGTGGCGGCAAGGTATCCGAGGATTAATGCGGATTCGGTTCTCCGAGCCGCCGGAATCTACGATTTCATCGTCCCTAATCTTGAATATGATCCCAAGACAACGGAACTCGTCCGTTCTGAGTCCTCCAATCAGGTCTCCACGACGCAAGGTTTCGTAAGCGCCGGGCAGCTTATCGTCTCTGAAGGCGAGATAGTGACCGCTGAGATAGCCCAGATGCTAGACTCGTACAAGGTTGAATATGAAAGCAGCATGGGGTATGGCGGACCAAGAATCCTTTTCTGGCTCGGCAACGCCTTCATCGCGTTCGTGCTGGTTCTGCTTTTCTTCTTGATGATCTATTTCCTGAACAGGAAACTGTTCCTGGATCACCGTAAGTTCTGGTATCTGATCTTCATCTTTATCATAGCTTCTGTACTGGCATTGATAATCAATAAATTCGCGCCTCGCTGCCTATATATGGTGCCGTTCACGCTGACTGCTCTTTACCTTGAGGCCTTCTTCAAGAACAAGGTTATATTCCCGATCTGCTGCGTGTCTTTCCTGCCGTTGCTGATATTCGCGGAGAACGGAATCGTGCTTTTCGTGATGTTCCTTCTTGCGAGCATCGTGGCTGTGTTCACCTTCCGCTTCTTCAATCAAGGATGGCAGCAGTTCATCATGGCCGGGATTGTGTTCGTCAGCATGTTGGTGACATACTTCGGCTTCAGGCTCATAGACATGGTGAACGACGACCCTTACATCGCCGTGCTCTATATGTTCATCGGTTCGGTGCTCATTGTGGCCGGTTATCCTCTCATCTATCTTTTCGAGAGAATGTTCAACCTTGTTTCCAGTTCTAGGCTCCGTGAACTTTGCGACACGAACAACAGGCTTCTGCGTGAATTGGAACACAAGGCTCCAGGCACATTCCAGCATTCGCTTCAAGTTATGAATATGTGCGATGCGGCTGCCCGTGCCATTGATGCGAATGTGCTGTTGGTGAGGGCCGGAGCCCTTTACCATGACATCGGCAAGATGAAGAATCCTCTCTGTTTCATCGAGAACGAGAGTATGTCTCCGGGCGGTGTGCACTATCATGAGCATCTTTCTCCCAAGGAGAGTGCGAGAGCGATAATCAAGCATGTCTCCGACGGTCTGGAACTGGCTGCGGAGAACAGGTTGCCTGATGTGATCCAGGACTTTATCCTGACGCACCACGGCACGTCCAACACATCGTATTTCTACAACAAGTATCTGAACGAGGGAGGCGACCCGAATGATGTTTCGGATTTCTTCTACCCAGGCCGCAAGCCTCAGACAAAGGAGCAGATCATCCTGATGATTTGCGACACATTGGAGGCGGCCTCCAGGACGTTGAAAGACAATTCCGCGGCTACGTTCTCAACATTTGTCGAGAATATTGTCGCGTCTAAGATGAAGATGGGGCAGTTTGACGAGGCTGACATCTCGATAAAGGATCTCAACACCGTGAAGGAAACCTTGAAGGCTTATCTTTCACAGATTTATCATGAAAGGGTGGTTTACCCTCAAAGAAAGAATAATTAATTTAAATAATATTTACAGAATTATGGAAGTAATCAAGAATCAAATCGATGATCTTAACATCGAACTGACAATCGCCCTGAAGGCTGAGGACTATGCCGAGCAGGAGAAGAAGAGGCTTTCCGCTTACAGGAGAAACGCAGACTTCAAGGGATTCCGCAAAGGAATGGTTCCTGCGTCATTGGTTAAGAAGATTTACGGAGAGCAGGCTCTTTATGAGGCCATCAACGGTGTCATCTCCGAGCAGCTCGACAAGTTCATCAAGGATAACAACCTCCACATTCTCGGAGAACCTATCGCCAGTGAGTCACAGAAAGAGCAGGAGTGGAAGGATGGCAACGATTTCGAGTTCAAGTTCGACCTAGGACTCTCTCCTGAGATCAACATTGATGTCACCAAGGATGACAAGCTGCCATATTACAGCATCGAGGTGACCGACAAGGCAAAGGCCGCGATGAAGGACAGCATCCTCAGACAGTACGGACAGCTTGAGGAGGGCGAGACTGCTGGAGAGGATGATTATCTGGTAGTTGACTTCACACAGGGTGAAAAATCCGCCGAGGGAGTATATGTGGCGGTAAGCAAAGTTGAAGGTGATGCCAAGAATAACTTCCTTGGGGCGAAGGCTGATGACCAGTTCGATGTCAATGTCAACGTGGCCTTCACCAACGAGACCGACAGGGCGTCGATGCTCAAGATGAAGAAGGAGGAACTTGCCGCTCTTGATCCGGTTTGGCATGTGACTGTGGTGAATGTCAAGACATTCGTTCCGGCCACGGAGTGCCAGGAGACTTATGACAAGGTCTTCGGCAAGGATGCCGTGAAGACTCCGGAGGAGTTCGACGCCAAGATCGCCGAGAGACTCGAGGCCAACTACAAGCAGGAGGCTGATTACAGACTCTCTCAGGATCTGCGCAAGTACCTTGTGGACAAGGCCAATGTGAATGTTCCTGAGGCGTTCCTCAAGAGATGGCTCTACGAGAACAATAAGGAGAAGTTCTCCAAGGAAGAGATCGAGAAGGAGTTTGACGGATTCCTCGGAGATTTCCGCTGGCAGCTTGTCAGAGGCTCCTTGATGAAGAAGTTCGAGCTCAAGGTTGAGGACAAGGATATGCTGGAGGCCGCAAAGGCTTACGCCGCCTACCAGTACGCCATGTACGGCATGGGCAATGTTCCGGAGGAACTCCTTACCGACGCGGCCGCCCAGATGCTCAAGGACGAGAGGCAGATGCGCAACATCGAGGAGAACGTCGAGAACGAGAAGGTGATCGCCGCCGTCAAAGAGAAGGTCACTCTTCAGGACAAGAAGATCTCCGAGGAGAAATTCCGCGATCTTAAGTAGTTATGAACAAGGAATTTCATAAATATGCGACCAAGGGTCTTGGACTCAGTTCCATGACCCTTGACCGCTATCAGAGAGCCACGGACGCCTACATCAATCCGACCATCATCGAGGAGAGAAAACTGAATGTGGCCTCGATGGACGTGTTCAGCCGTCTGATGATGGACAGGATCATATTCCTTGGCGTTCCGATTGACGATGATGTCGCCAACATCATTCAGGCTCAGCTGCTCTTCCTTGCTTCCACGGATTCCGGCGCTGACATTTCGCTATACATCAACACACCGGGCGGACAGGTTACTTCGGGCCTTGCGATTTATGACACCATGCAGTTGGTCGAGCCTGATGTGGCTACCATCTGTACTGGCATGGCCGCTTCGATGGGCTCTGTACTGCTTTGCGCCGGAGAGAAGGGAAAGCGTTCATGTCTGCCTCATTCCAGAGTGCTGATTCATCAGCCCCTTGGAGGCGCTCAAGGTCAGGCCGCTGACATAATGATTGCGGCCAAGGAGATCGAGAAGACACGCAAGGAACTTTACGACATCATTTCCGAGCATTCCGGACAGCCTTACGACAAGGTTTTCGCCGATGCGGACAGGGATTTCTGGATGTCAGCCCAGGAGGCTTTGGAGTACGGAATGGTGGACGAGATCCTTACAAAGAAATCCAAGTAATGCCTCAGAAGAAGAACACAGGTACAACGAAACATTGTATGTTCTGCGGCCGGTCGGAACGGGAGGTTCCGTTCCTGCTTCAGGGCTTGGACGGTTTCATCTGCAGCGACTGTGTCGAACTTGCGCACGACTATCTCAAGGACACTTTGGGCGGTGCTTCCAAGGATGGAAAACCTTTGGGACGCCTTGAAGCCTTGAAAAAACCGGTGGAGATCAAGGATTTTCTTGATGAATATGTCATCGGGCAGGACCGTGCCAAGAAGATGCTTGCAGTGGCGGTCTATAACCACTACAAGAGGATCAACCATAATCTCGTGGACCGTCCTGACGACGGGGTGGAACTGGAGAAATCGAATATCCTGTTGGTTGGGCCTACAGGAACCGGAAAGACTTTGCTGGCCAAGACGATAGCGAAATTGCTCGATGTTCCGTTCACCATTGTGGACGCTACAGTCCTGACCGAGGCCGGTTATGTCGGAGAGGATGTGGAGAGCATCCTCACAAGGCTGCTTCAAGAGGCCGATTTCGATGTGGCCAAGGCGGAGAGGGGAATCGTGTTCATCGACGAGATCGACAAGATCGCCCGCAAGAGCGACAATCCGTCCATAACACGTGATGTGTCCGGCGAGGGTGTTCAGCAGGCTATGCTGAAACTCCTCGAAGGCAATGTCATCAATGTCCCGCCGAAAGGAGGCCGCAAGCATCCGGAGCAGGAATTCATTCATGTGAACACCCAGAACATACTGTTCATCTGCGGCGGGGCTTTCGAGGGAATCGAACGGCGCATCGCCCAGAGACTCAACACTCAGGTTATCGGATTTGGAGCCGCTCAAAAGCAGATTGTGGACAAACAGAATCTCCTGAAGTACGTTGACGCCCAGGATTTGAGGGCTTACGGTCTCATCCCTGAGATCATAGGCCGTCTGCCGGTCATCACCTATCTTGACGCTCTTGACAAGGAGGCTTTGCTTCGGATCCTGACCGAGCCGAAGAACGCCATTCTCAAACAGTACGCCAAGCTGTTCGAGATAGACGGGATGACTCTCAAGATCGAGGACGGTGTCAAGGAACTCATTGTTGACACTGCCATCAAGAACAAACTCGGTGCTCGTGGTCTCCGCTCGATCTGCGAGCAGATTTTCGATGACGCGATGTACGACGCTCCTTCTTCCCGCAAGAAGACCTTCATTGTCACCCTTGACTACGCTAAGTCCAAGCTTGAGAACTCGCTGTAGACCTTGTGGCGGCCAACTTGCTGACAGATAGTAGAATAACTTACCCCTCCACTACCGATTCAAGGCGCTGGAGGGGTAAACTAATATATTCATTGATAATTACTTGGCTGCCACGCTTCGGAGTGTCGCCACTACATATTCGGATCTGGTGCCGATGCGGAACTTGCCGCCCCAGATGCCGATTCCGGAGCTTACGTAGTAGCGGGTGGCTCCGCGCCGGTGCTCACCCCATGAATCCTCGAAGAGACAATCCGTGATCCATGATGCCGGCCAGATCTGCCCTCTGTGAGTGTGGCCGCTGAACTGAAAATCAATGCCGTGGTTTTCAGCGTCTTCCAGATGGTAAGGCTGGTGGTCGAGGAGAATGGTGTACAGGCTGTCAGCGGTTCCATTCATCAAGTCGTCAAGATCCTTGCGTCTGGGATTTGACCGGTCGTCACGACCTATGATGCGCAGTCTCCCGATTGTGACCACACTGTCTCTCAGCAGATTGATTCCGGCATCCTTGCAGAAAGACAATGCCTTGTGGATTCCGGAGTAATATTCATGGTTCCCGAGGCAGGCGTAGACGGGCGCTTCAAGGCGGCGGAACTCCTCTGCCACATTCTCCCTTAGGAGCGGCTGGACATTGATGTCCACGATGTCCCCTCCGATGAGGATGAGGTCAGGCTTCTCGGCGTTGATGATGACCACCCACTTGGCGAAATCGGCCCTGCGGTTGTGATAGCCAAGGTGCAGGTCGCTGATCATCATGATTCTCAAATCTTTATCAAGAAGCTTCTCCGTTGTCAGCTCAAGCGGCTGGCGCACCTTGTGCTTGTAATGAATATTCCCGTACATGAATATTCCCGCGATGGCGGTGAGGATGCAAAGTGAAGCCCATCCGTTGCTGACCAACCATGTTTCAGGTACCAAGTGAACCAGTCTGCCCAAATCGAGAAGGGCAAAAATCATCACAAGATAAAGCAGAATGAATACGGAAGACGTTCCGATCTCATAGATTGTGGATGACAACCATAGAGGAATAATCCCAAGAAACGGCATAAAGTTCAGGAATATTGCGAGGAAGGCAGCGAGACATCCTCCGGTTATCAGGATTTTCCATGAAGAGACCAAAGGAAGAATCTTCCAGGCGCGCCATAAAGCATAGGCCAGACCCGCAAGGGCCAGCAATGTCATAAAAATCATTTTCTTGATGTTAGACTACAAAAATAGTCAATATTTTATTATATTTGCCATAGTATATTACGAAAACTTTACTTAACAAATTGGTTATGAGCAAAATTAAATCGATTGTGGCCGCTTTCGCGGTCATGCTGCCGTTTTTGTCAGCATCTGTTCTTACATCATGTGACAAGGATGTGAATGTTTCCGGGGTTACTGTCCAGCCGGAGGAAATTTCATTGGGCATAGGTGAGACTCAGAAACTTACCGTAACCGTCACCCCTTCCGACGCCACTGATCCGACATATTCATTGGAATCAAGTGATGCTTCCGTCGCCACTGTTCAGAATGACGTTGTGACCGCTGTCGCTCCTGGTGAGGCCGTGATCACAGCCACCACAGCTGACGGAAGTCTCAAATCTACATGCAAGGTGACTGTTGTGAAGCATGTCGAGGACATTACCATATCTCCGACCCAGGTTAAGGTGACAGTCGGCAAGACTCAGGAGATCTCTGTTGAGTTCACTCCTTCAGACGCGACAAACAAGGATGTCGAATGGGTGTCCTCCAAGCCTGAGGTTGCTTCTGTCGCAGGAGGTGTCGTGACAGGTGTGGCCGTAGGAGAGGCTTTGATCACCGCCACAAGCGTTGACGGTGGATTCGCCGCCGCATGCAAGGTGACCGTTGAGGAGGAATACAACGGAATCGTCGCGACTACCGCCGGCGGTTATTATTGTGGTGATCAGTACGGTACCGGTTATGATAATGATCTCCTGTTCCTTCTTTCCGGAAACGTGAAGGAAGGCGGTCTTTCACTGGCGGGTAAAGGCACCGCCCTTTGGCTGGATCTCAATCTTCCTAAGACTGGAACTACGAAACTGCCTGCCAACCACTATATCCCGATTCTTTCCGATGATCAGGAGCAGAGCTACACTTGGCTGCCTGGCACGGAAATGGGGGCTTGGGGTATCGTTGGCTCATTCATTTATTCTTATCAGGAGGGTGACACCGAGCCGCAGTACATTATGGCTGAGAAAGGAACGGTTGATGTGACTGTTGACGGTTCCGAGTACACTGTTGACGCTGTCATCACGGCTGGGGGCAAGGAGTACAAGTTCCGTTACACCGGCTCTATTGTGCTCAAGGATGTGAAGGATGCCGGAGATCCGCCTGTAGAGGAGTACACGGAAATCGATCTCGGCAAGGAACTCACTCAGGCTTATCTTGAATTTGACGGTGATATTTACAAGACAGGTGGAGTGTCGAACAATTGGCTGATTTACCTTGCTGACAGTCAGGTTGATTTTACTTCTCAATCTCTTGTTGGCCCTGGAAAGATCATGATGCTTGAACTCAACACGGCTCCTTCGGCAGGAAAAGAGCTTTCGGAGGGCACATACAATGTCTTGAATCCTACTGAAATCACATCCGTGGCGTCTCTTGCTCCGTTCACTGTTGTGCCTGGTCTTGTGAATGACAACGCTGTTTATGGAACTTGGTATCTTGCCACCGAAACCAAAGGAGGGCAATTCCAGCCTCTGTGTGGCGCTCAGAAGGGGTCTGTGACTGTCAAGAAGTCCGGCAAGACCTACACGATTGACTTCGATGTGACGGATGATGACTACAAGATTTCTGTCAAGGGCTCTTACACAGGTGTGCCATTATTCTATGATGGTACGGCCACGACCTCATCTCTGTCAACCAGAGCAGCGGCTGCTTCGGGTAAGGCTCTGAATGTCCGTAGCGCTGCAAGACATCAGGCTTTCCGTAAATAATCACGTTGAGGCTAACGCCTTTTCAATGAATTAGATACATAACCCTTCTCCAGCCCGTGGCGGTGCGGGGAAGGGTATATTCTTTTCTTGAATATTAACGAGCTATCCTCCACGCTTGAAATTATGGTTGGTTTTGGCTATTTTTGTGAAACGCAAAAAACGCAAAGGAATGAAGGAATATATTCAAGAAAACAAGGAGCGGTTCTTTGAGGAACTGTTCTCCCTGCTGCGGATTCCGTCGATCAGCGCGAAGCAGGACCACAAGAAGGACATGGTACGTTGCGCCGAGAGGCTGAAGGAACTGCTTCTGGAGGCTGGGGCTGATGAGGCGGGCGTATATCCGAGCAAAGGTAATCCAGTGGTGTTCGGCAAGAAGGTCGTGAACCCGGAGTGGAAGACCGTGATGGTTTACGGTCACTACGATGTGCAGCCACCGGAGCCTCTTGAGAAGTGGCACACTGATCCGTTCGAACCAGTCATCAAGCAGGACCCTACAGGGCAGGAGGCAATTTATGCCCGTGGGGCCAACGATGACAAAGGGCAGCTTTTCATGCACATCAAGGCTTTTGAATATCTTCTTCGTAGCGGCAAGCTGCGCCACAATGTGAAGTTCATCTTCGAGGGTGAGGAGGAGATCGGCAGCCCGTCCCTCCCGGCTTGGGTAGAAGAGCATAAGAAATGGCTTGGAGCCGATGTGATACTTGTCTCTGACACCACGATGATTTCCGACAAGGTTCCGTCCATCAACTGTGGAATGAGGGGGCTGGCCTATCTGGAGGTGACCTTGACAGGTCCGGACAAGGATCTGCACTCTGGGCATTACGGTGGTGCTGTTGCGAATCCTATCCAGACGCTATGCGACTTGATCTCCGGGCTGATCGACAAGGACGGACGAGTAACGATTCCCGGATTCTATGACGATGTCGTGGAGCTGTCAAAGAAAGACCGTGCCCAGCTTGCAAGGGCTCCGTTCAACCTTAAAGAGTTTGAAGAGTCTGTGGGAGTCAAGGCCTTGCGTGGCGAGAAAGGCTACTCCCCGCTTGAGAGGATAGGCATCAGGCCTTGTCTGGATGTGTGCGGAATCTGGGGTGGTTACACCGGAGAGGGGGCCAAGACGGTTCTCCCGTCCGTGGCTCATGCCAAAATCTCGATGCGTCTTGTGCCGAATCAGGAGAGTGCCAAGATAACGAGAATATTCAAGAAGCATTTGGAGAAGATCGCTCCGAAATATTGCCGCATAGAGGTCAAGCCGTGCGAGGGGGGAGAGGGTTTCCTCATTCCGATCTCGTCACCCGCGTTTCAGGCTGCCTCGAAGGCTATGGAGGAGGTCTATGGCGTCAAGCCGGTTCCGAGTCGAGGTGGTGGAAGCATTGCCGTGCTGGCGGACATGCAGAAGATCCTTGGCGTGGATCCGCTTCTGATGGGCTTCGGTCTTGAAAGGGACACAATTCATTCTCCGAATGAGAGTTATTTGCTCAGGCAGTTCTTCGCGGGGATGGAGTCCATCGCTAAGTTTTATGAATATTACGGGTAACGAACATGACAACAACAGAATTATATTCCCAAATAAAGAAAAAAGGTTCTATGCTCTGTGTCGGCCTTGACACAGACTTTGCAAAGATTCCTGAGTGCGTGAAGGCTGGGAGGACGATTGGAGATGCCGTGTTGGAGTTCAACAGGCAGATCATTGACGCGACCGCCCCTCATTGCATCGCCTTCAAACCGAATCTCGCCTTCTATGAGTGCCTCGGAGTGGACGGCATGGCAATCCTCGACAAGACAGTCGAGCATATTCGTTCAACCCATCCTGAACAGTTCATCATCGCGGACGCCAAGAGGGGAGACATCGGCAACACCGCCAGGATGTACGCCAAGTCCCTTTTCGAGACCTTTGATTTCGATGCCGTAACCCTTTCTCCTTACATGGGCAGCGAGACCGTCACCCCTTTCCTTGAATATCCCGGCCGCTATGCCATCGTGGTGGCTCTGTCCTCCAATCCGTCCTCTGTAGATTTTCAGATAGCCGAAAAAGACGGAAAACCTCTCTATCAGGTTGTGATGGAGAAAATGATGGGAATCTCCACACCGGATAACATGATGTTTGTGGTAGGTGCCACAAAAGCTGACAAACTGAAGGAAATCAGGCAGTTCTGCCCAGACAATTTCTTTCTGGTCCCAGGTGTCGGAGCACAGGGCGGAAGCGCTGAAGAAGTGATTGCCAATGGTGCCAACTCAAAAGGCGGTCTCCTGATCAACTCCTCCCGTGGAGTTCTTTACGCATCTTCAGGTGAGGACTTCGCACAGGCCGCCGCAGCTGTCGCCGCCCGCACGGCCGCTTTTGTGATTAATAAATGAGAATAAAAACCGAGGGGTAAAGCGGATAGCCTTTCAGGCGTAGTCTTTGTTCACAATAGAAGATACCCTAATATCTACGATAGTGAACTTTGACTTTCACTTTTTTGCCTTTGCAAAAGCGTGTATGAGCTTTTACTTTGACAATTCGATGATACTCCACTTTAATGGATATCTCGAGATGAGCGTGGGGTGTTCTTTTCTTGTACATATATATTATCTGAGAGTGTAAAAGAACTAACGGCTTCCCTTCAAAGTACACCCCTCGGTTAAATCTATAAAAAAATCAGGCATCCATTTAGGGATAGATGCCTGATTTTATTTCTCAGACTTTATTATGTACTTTGCAAAAGTAACAAGTTTTTTCGAATTTCCAATTATTTTTCGGTACTATGATGCACTTAGGCTTGCGTATGATCTCATCGGCAGCATTTTCGGCCTCTTTTGATTCCCAAGAGTGTATCGTGCACTCTTGGGAATCATTTTCCACACTTTTCGTCTCCCGATGGTGCAGCCGAGCACTTACTGGTGGCATATAACTGTCGAATGAGAGACTTGTTATTGATCGCAAGCCTAAAGTGCATAAGTCCGTTATTTTTTACGAGAATAGAACCGGACTACCATTCTTACGGAAAGAAGTACCAAGATTACGCATATTCAGAGATTAGTGGTGGAAATTGTCCGGGATTTGCATAAATTGCGGTCGGAAATCGGTAAATGAATATGGATGAGATTTATAAGATAGAGACCATTGAGCAGTACAACAACATGTACGGCTTCAAGACCATGCATCCGCTGGTGGCGTACGTGGAATTTGACGAGAGCAACAGCAAACTCATTTCGGGACGACACACAAACGGATTCTATTCACTGTTTCTGAAGGAAACCAAAGGGTGTGTCATCAACTATGGCAAGACCAAGTACGACTTTGATGGCCAGACGATTGTCAGCATAGCACCTGATCAGGTCGTTGGCTACGAGTCCGTGGCCGGAGTGCCGAAGAGGGCGAAGGGCATCCTTTTCCATCCGGACTTCCTGCATGGAACTTCTCTGGAGCGCAAGATGAAGGACTATACCTTTTTCTCCTACGCTTCCAATGAGGCCCTGCACCTTTCCGAGGATGAGCGTAAGATAATCACGGACTGCATGGCGATTGTCGGAAAGGAACTTCAGAATCCAATCGACAGGCACACCAAAAGCCTTGTGACAACGAACATAGAACTGATCCTCGACTATTGCCTACGCTTCTACGAAAGGCAGTTCGTCACAAGGCAGGATCTGAACCTCGGTGTCATCGCCAAATTCGAGAATTTTGTCGATGAATATATCGCCTCCGGCAAGACCGAGACAGAGGGGCTACCGACGGTCAAGTACTTTGCCGACAAGGTTTTCCTCTCTCCGAACTACTTTGGCGACATGGTCAAGGCCGAGACCGGCAAGACCGCTCAGGAATATATCGCCGTACGCTTGTTCTGCTACGCCAAGCGTCAGCTCGCCTCACCGGAACTTTCCGTCAAGGAAGTGGCCGCCTCGCTCGGCTTCCTCTATCCTCAGCACTTCGTGAGATTCTTCAAGAAACACTCCGGGATGACTCCGAGCGAGTACCGCCGGCAGCAATCATAAAGAAAGAAGTATATGAAACTCAAGATTATAGCCTTGATATTCTCTGGCATTCTAATGACAAACATTAATCTTATGGCACAGAACGAAACATTGAACGAAAGGCAGCAGGGCATAGTGGCCATCGCTGCCAACGAGGCGCGCGGCGACCTCGCCGGACTGGCCTCCAGCATAGGGTACGGCCTTGACAACGGCCTTACTGTCAATCAGGTGAAGGAGATTCTCTCTCACTTGTACGCCTACACCGGATTCCCGCGCTCTCTGAACGGGCTGGGAACTCTCCAGAAAGTCTTGGATCAGAGAGCGGCTGACGGAAAACAGACAGAGGTCGGACCGGAGGCATCTCCGATTCCTGAGGATTTCGATGCTCTCAAGGTCGGAACCGAGGTTCAGTCCCGGTTGACCGGCAGGCCTTTCAATTACGCTTTCTGTCCGGCGGAGGATTACTACCTCAAGGCCCACCTCTTCGGTGACATATTCGCGAGAGATGTCCTGACTTGGGCTGAAAGGGAGTTGGTGACAATCAGCGCGCTGGCCTCGATCGAGGGGTTGGCTCCGCAGCTTGGCTCGCACATCGCGGGTTCAAGGAATATGGGCCTGAAGGATGACGAGATCCACGCCATCCCTGCCGTCCTGGAGGAAAAAGTCGGAGCGAAAGAAGCTTACAGGGCCGCGCAGGCCATCGCGAAGGTGTTTGGTGAGGAGTTTACCCAGATGCCACCGATTGGCGACACGGATTTCCCTAAGGGGCGGCCTAACAGCGCTTACGCCCGGTACTTTACCGGTAACAGTTACCTGGCTCCCCTGAAGCCAGTGAACCTGAAAGAAGGCGAGTCTACGGTTCTTCCTATGTCCAACGTCACCTTTGAGCCGGGCTGCCGCAACAATTGGCATATTCATCACGGAGCAAGGCAGATTCTGATCTGCGTCAGCGGTGAGGGTTTGTACCAGGAATGGGGCAAACCGGTCATCAAGTTGAAGGCCGGGGATGTGGTTGACATCCCGGAAGGTGTAAAGCATTGGCACGGGGCGACAAAGGACAGTTGGTTCCAGCACATCGCCACCCACGTTGCCACCGGAGGAGAATCCAGCAATGAATGGCTTGAGCCTGTCACTGACGAGCAATATGCCGCTTGCGAGAAGTAATCAAAACCAGATAGGATTATGAAAAGAATTGTTTTTATCATCGCGGTTGTGGCCTTGGGGCTAATCAACGTCACAGCCTGCGGACAAAAGAAGGAGAAGAAGAATATGACTGAGAACAAGACACTTGTGGCTTATTTCTCCGCCACCGGAACGACTGAGTCACTGGCGAAGAAGATTGCCACCGCTACAAGCGGGGAACTTTACAAGATCACCCCAGAGGTGGAATATTCCGCCGAGGATCTGGACTGGACCATTGAGACATCGCGCTGCTGCAAGGAGAACGCCGATCCGTCCTCACGTCCGGCATTTGTGAAGAGCAAGGAAAACCTGGACGCATACGATGTGGTTTACCTTGGTTTCCCGAACTGGTGGAACGGCGCCCCGAGGATCATCAACACATTCATCGAGGCTTACGGCCTGAAAGGAAAAACAGTCATCCTCTTCATGACATCCGGCGGCAGCGGAATCCAGAACTCCCTCAAGGTGCTCGGAAAGCAATATCCGGAAGTCAATTTCAAGACTGGAAAACTCCTGAACGGAGCCAGCCAGAAGACTGTTGACGAGTGGGTCAAGAGCCTGTAGCGTGTGCTGGTTCACCGATTTAAAGTTTTGCGGGAACATGCTTGGTCATATTCCCGCTTTTTAGTTATCTTTCGGAAAAATTCAGAATGGACGGAATAATAAGGCCTGTTGCTTTGGCTGATGCCGAGCGCATCGCATCCATTTACAACAATTACGTTTCAGCGACCACTATTTCCTTCGAGACCGAACCTGTTTCCGTCGAGGAGATGCGTGACCGCATCAATTCCATCTCCGCCTCCTTCCCTTACTTTGTCTATGAATATGACGGTGTGGTCATCGGGTATTGCTACGCCCATCTCTGGAAAGAGCGGGAGGCATATTCAAAGACCCTTGAGACCACCGTCTATCTGGATCAGGCAGTTTGTCATCAAGGAATCGGCAAACTTTTGATGGTCAGACTGATTGAGGATTGCCGCCGCCAAGGCTACCATGCCCTAATCGCCTGCGTCACCGCCGACAACCTCCCCAGCCTCCAGTTTCATCAAAGCCTTGGCTTCCGTCAAGGCTCAAGGTTCTCTGAGGTCGGTCGTAAATTCGACCGCTGGCTCGATGTCATCGACCTCGAACTCTTGTTTTAGAATTTATGCCTGCTTCGTCTGTTGACTCTCAGGTTGTTAGTGATTTCTTGCGTACTTTGCGGAACGTGACGAGCCAGGCGGTCATGACCATGATTCCGGTGATGGTCCAGGAGACGGGGTACACGAACATCAGCGCATGGAATCCTTGCCAGACCGGGCAGACTGTGTAGACCCAGACAATACGCAGGATGCAGGTCCCGAAAACAGTCAGAAGGGTCGGAAGCATCGAATGGCCCATGCCACGCAGGGCTGATCCAGGAATCTCGTAGGTGCAGACCAAGCCTTGAAGCAACAGAACCGTCTTCATTCTGATGGAACCAAACTCTTTCACGACATCAGAGTCGGTGAACAGTGCAAGAAAGAAGTCTGACCATCCGGTGAATATCAAGTTGAGGGCTGCGCAGGATAATATTCCCATCCACAGACAGATCCGGAATATTCTCCGGACACGATCCATATTCCCGGCTCCATAGTTCTGCCCGACAAAACTGATTGCCGCTCCGTTGAAGGCAGCGACGACATAATAGCAGTATTGCTCGAAGTTCAGCGCCGCCGCCGAGCCGGCGACCGCATTGAAACCGTAACTGTTGATGCTGGCCTGGATGATCACGTTGGAGATTGAGAACACCACCCCTTGCAGTCCCGCCGGCACGCCGATCTCCAGCATGTGCGAGAGTTCTTCCTTTTGGATGCGCATGTCGTCAAGATGCAGTTTGTATGGATCCTGCTCCCGCAGAAGGATTTGTACAACCATAACGGCACTGAACAGATTGGATATGCCCGTTGCTATGGCCACACCATCCACACCCATGTGGAAAACGATGACAAACAGCAGATTGAGAACCGTGTTAACAACCCCGGCCGCAATCAGTATGTATAGAGGCCTTCTGGTGTCCCCGAGACTCCGAAGAATCGCAGAGCCGAAGTTGAATATCATGATGAACGGCATGCCTATGAAGTATAGCCGTAGATATGACACAGCCATATTCGTGACTTCTTCAGGCGTGCCCATCATGCGGTGGATCGGGCCGGCGACCGACACTCCCAGCACCATCAGTAGGATGCCGCTGAACAAGGCAACCACGGCAGACGTACTCACCGCGCTGCGTATCTTCTCCCTGTCATTCTGCCCGATGTGGTTTGAGATGATTGCGTTGGCTCCCATCGAGATCCCCACGAACAGATTGATCAACAGATTGATTACAGGGGCGTTGCTCCCCACTGCCGCCAATGCCTCGCTGCTTACGAACCGGCCTACCACTGCCACATCCACCGAATTGAACAGCTGCTGCAGCACACTGCTGGCCGCCAACGGCAGCGCAAACAAAAGAATCTTCATGAGCAAAGGCCCATGGAGCATATCTATCTCAATGTGTCCCGAATTCTTTGTGGACATGGACTCTAATCCTCCTGTTTGCTGAATTTTTTAAGATCACTGCGGTAACGTGCGAAAAAGAATATTCCGGCGAGGGTCAGGCCGATAGGAAAGCCGAGCCATATTCCGTGAATGCCAAGTCCGGTCTTGAAGCCAAGCAGGTAGGCGGACGGGATGGCTATGATGTAGTAGCTGACGAAAGCCGCGTACATGATTGGCTTGACATCCTGGATTCCTCTCAGCACATTTGCGAAACAAAGTTGAAGGCCGTCGCCGAACTGGTAGGCGAAGAGCAGGAAGAACAGCGACACCGCCATTGCGGAAACCTCTGGAGAGTCTGTGAATATTCCAGCCGCTTGATAGCGGAAACAATAGAGCAGAACAGACAGAGTCGCGGAGATGCTGAGAATCATGAGATAGCCTTTGCCGGCATATTCTCGTAAAGATCCTAATTCCTTTCTGCCGAAGGCATTGCTGACGAGGATCGAGATGGCGAACGAGAGACCCTGCATCATCAGGAAAAACAACTGCGAAATGGTGATGACAACCTGATGGGCCGCCAATTGGATTACTCCCAGCCAACCTGCCATCACCGCCGCGAACGTAAATGTGGAGGACTCAAGGGCCATCTGGATGCCGACCGGATAGCCCATTTTGAACACGCCATTCATCTCCTGGCGGGAAAGGACAGCCTCCTTGATCGCGTGGGCATATTCATTCATTTTCTTTGACTTGAATATAAAAATGACGAACACTATGAGAATCAGCACTCTGGAAACGAGCGTGCTGATTCCCGCGCCGGTCAGCCCCATCTCCGGGAATCCAAGTTTGCCGTAAATCAGGACCCAGTTCCCGAATATGTTAAAGAGATTTCCGAGCATGAGCAGTGTCATGGAAATCATAGGCCTGCATATCCCGTCCGTGAATTGCTTCAGCACGTTGAATCCGAGTGCGAAGATTGTTGATATACCAACTATGATGAAGTACGGTTTGATGTATGGCATCAGTTCCGGCGCCTGACCGAAGTGCCCGAGGCAGAAGAATATGACTGTGAGCAGGACGGCACTGACCACGCCGATCATTCCATTGACTATGATTCCGTTCTTTACGGTCGTGCCGATTCCTTTGATGTCACCGGTCCCGTTGTGCGCCCCGATCATGGGGGTCATCCCGGTCGCGAATCCCAATTCGGTAAGGATGAACAGGTTCATGATGTTGTTCACGAACGACGAGGCGGCAAGTTCATTCACGCTGTGCCACCCGATCATGATGTTGTCCGCGAACGCCAGAATAATCACACAGGCCTGCCCAAGCATTATGGGCAGACCTATCCTCAATATCTCCTTTATTTTATTCATAGTCCGTTCATTGTCTCCTCTTTGGACAAAAGGACGGCAAAGTTACGGACAATGTTCTTGATTAGCAAATCAAGCCATGTGAATCGGCAGAGTCAAAAATCATGTGGATCAGATTGATGTCCCCATGAATACTCTGGATGCACTTTTCGGCACGATCTTGCCGCTGAGGGTGATTCTGTTGGAACTGAATGTCGGCTCAATCACGGCTATGGCCTCGTTCGTGCCCTTAGGCATTGTGATTGTCACGACCGCCGAGATTGCCGCACCCTGAACGTTCAACGAATATGTGATCGTGCCCTTCTTGTCAGTCCGCATCTTGATGTTGGAAGCGCGTCCCTCAAGGGTTATGCCACCCACACCGTTCGGCCCTCCGGCATTGTATGGAGCGACTTGGACAACAGCCTCGTCGTCAGAGAGGGAGATGAAGTTCGTGTTGCTCTGCACGAAAGCCATCTCGCCGTATTTGAACACAAGCTTGTCCGCTTCAAGAACGAATTCCAACGAGTCAAGAGCCTTGACGGCATTGTCATTGGCGATCGAGTCCTGTTTTGCCTCAAGTTCCTTTTGTATGGCCTTGAGAGTCTTGGCGTCCGCTTTGGCTTTGGCCGCCAGTGTGGAGTCGGCCTTGATGCGGGCATTTTCTATCGCGATCTTTTCAGATGTGGTGAAGATGCGCTTTTCTGTCTGCGCGAAACCTGCCGCCGCCACCAGCGTCAGTAGGCATAATGTTGAAAGTATCCTTTTCATAGCAGTCTGTTTTAAACGAAAAGGACAGAATCAAAGCATGTGCCAAATACTGTCTAAGACGTGGCTTTCCCCTTGCCGATGATAATGATTACCACGGCTGTGAGAATCAGCAGGATGCCGGCTGCCAAATTGACCGTCAGGGCTTCGTGGAAGACCGTAAGGCCTATCACGACTGCCGTCAGCGGTTCGAGCGCTCCCATGATGGCCGTCGGTGTGGAGCCTATGATGCGGACGGCTATGCCCATCGAGATGAGTGAGAACACCGTCGGGACGATGGCCAGCATCAGCGAGAATCCCCATTCCCTGCCTGTGACAAGCGGCATGATGTGCCGCTCAGGTGAGGTGAGCGAGAACAATATAATTGACAATGCGCAGACAATCAGCACATAGAAGCTCAGTTTCATCGCTGACATGTCGAGCCGGTGGATGGACACCCTGTGTGGCAGATACTTCGAGAATCGGTTGTGGCTTGCCTCCAGTTCTGGTTCCGGAGCGGATGCTCGGTTGGCCACAATGATGTACAGGGCGTAGCTGAGAGCTGAGACCATCACCAGAAGCACACCTATGGTGCTGAGCACGGTTTC
Source organism: uncultured Bacteroidales bacterium (assembly GCA_934698975.1). Lineage (GTDB taxonomy): Bacteria > Bacteroidota > Bacteroidia > Bacteroidales > UBA932 > Cryptobacteroides. Next base: position 113,819 of record CAKUVR010000004.1, on the reverse strand, counting down.
CCCGTCACCTTTGTAAAGAAGAAGCACCCCGATCAGCGAAAGTGCGATGGCCGCGGCGGTTGTCTTTGTGATTTTTTCCCCGTAAAGCATGGCCATCAGCACGGCGGTCATGACCGGATAGACGAAGAGAAGGGAGCAGGCAACTCCGCTGTCCATATACAGAAAACTACAGTATAACGTCAAAGATGAGATCACGAACAGCAGTCCGAGGGCTGTCAGAGTCGATAGCTCGCCTTTGCTGACTTTGAAGGTTTCGATGCTTTCGGTCGCAGAACCTGTCGAAGCGGTCTTTCTGTGCATCATAATCTTGACCGCCATGATCACCCAGATGATCAGAGCCGCCAGTCCGTACCGATAGAACAGCACCGACTCCACGTTCATCCCCTCCTCGTAAAGGTACTTTGCCCCCAGAGGATTCACACCATAACTGACAGCGGCCAATATCCCGAAAAAGAAACCTTTAGCCTTACTTTCGCTTGCTTTGAACATATTCCTGTTTCAAAATAAAGGCTGCAAAGATAGTTCTTTTTTCATTGATTTGTCGTTATCTGTAACTTGTTTATAATTAGCATATTCATAAAACTTGCCGGTTAGTTTGGAATGGCAAATGGGTTGACAGTTAAAAAGATGGCGTTTTGCGCTATTCCCTGTGGCGGGATGGTTTTCTTTTATTATTTTTGCAGAAGATAATTATGCGATTCGTGATCAGGCCGTTGAATGCGGCAGGACATATCACGGCACAGCCGATGCATGGAATGATCAGAGAGGACTGGTCATTTATATATCTTATTTCAGGAGAGGTCCTTACAGAGGTTGATGGACATCCACATCTGCTGCGGGGACAGGATTGTGCCCTGATTCCGCCTCAGTTGGCATATTCAGTAAAGTATTTTAAGGATTGCATTGGCTATATGGGTGCGTTTCCGGCAGGACTTCTGCGAAATTCGGGACACAAGGTGCTGAGACTCAAAACTCCGAGTGTTATGACTATCCCGCTTGAGGATAAAGTCTTCTTCGATGAGCTCATGATCCGAATATCCAGATTCCCGGATGATCCTCCGATGCTTCAAGGATTGCTTGAGGTTATGCTCTGCCAGTTTGACAGTGTGATTCCTCAATATGACGCAACTGCTTCATCCAGACTTTGTTCGTCCTATCTTTCCAGTGTGTTTGACACCTCACGGCAGTTCTCAGGGGTGGCCGGCTATGCAAGAGAACTCGGCGTGACTCCAAATCACTTGAACCGTGTCGTCAAATCAGAGACAGGACGCAGCGCAGGGGAGTGGATAGAAAACGCAAGGTTGTCATTGGCCAGAACGCTTCTTCATGACCCTTCCATTCCGATTTCTGAAGTGTCCTACAGGATCGGTTTTGAGGATCCCGCCTACTTCTCACGTTTCTTCAAAAAACTGGTCGGAATGTCTCCCACTGATTTCAGAGCTGAGACTATGAATAAATAGTCCAAGCCATAATCACATATTCATAAGCCGGCAAGGATTTGGCGGACGTATTTTTGCACCCGTTATGCTTGCAGCCTTTACGACATTCTTATTGATGGCCATTCCGCCATCCTTGCTGATTCCGCAGGTTCGGGACACGATCTCTGGTTCAGTCGTGACATCTTCTATTAAGAAATCGGATGTCGTTTCCGGCAAGGCACCTGCCACTACACTGATTCTGAAAAGGATCGAAGAATGCGGAATCTCGTCTCCAAAGGATCTGTCATCCATAATCCCAGGATTGAATATGCCCGACTACGGAACTTCGATGACCTCGACCATATATGTCCGTGGCCTTGGCTCCAGAATGGACAATCCGGTCATAGGTCTCTATGTTGATGATGTGCCGATTCTGGACAAAAACTGTTATGATTTCTCATTCGCGGACATCCGCAGGGTAGATTTCATGCATGGACCGCAAGGAACCCTTTACGGCCGCAACTCCATGCTCGGAGTGCTTTCGGTTGAGACATTGTCGCCCGAGGCGTATCAAGGTACAAGGATGTCCATTGAATATGGCAGTGCGTCCACAATGACCGCGAAAGCTTCGGCCTATAAGGGCCGACTCGGGGTTGTCGCTGCGTACGGACACAGCGATGGATTCCATGCCAATGAATATGACGGGAGCCATTGCGGTCTTTACGACACTTTTTCGGCCCGTGCAAGATTCGTGGGAAAAGTCTGGAAAGTATCACTGGATAACTCCTTGACGATGTCTTACACTGATCAGTCCGGTTATCCGTACCGCCGATGGAACTCAGATTTTGGCTCATTGACCGAAGGGCTTCTCCCCGTGGATTATAATGACAAAAGCGGCTATCGCAGATTCTTTCTGATGGACGGACTGCGTTTGAAAACAGAGTGGAGGAACTTGAAACTAAGTTCAGTGACAAGTGTCCAGGCCCTTTTTGATTCGATGGACATGGATCAGGACTTTACCCCGAGGTCAATGTTCACTTTGAACCAGACCCAAAGGCAAGGCGCGTTGACGCAGGAGTTTATCGCGCGGCCTAAGAGACACCCTGTCTGGTGGAACCGCCAGACAGGAGTGTTTGCGGTGGTGAAACTGAACCGGATGTCCGCTCCGGTGCGTTTCCTTGGAGACGGCATAAAGTCTCTGATTCTTGACAACGCGAATTCCGGCATTCCGCAGGAATTGGGAAAACTGAACATTCTTGAAGATGATTTTTTGATTTCCAGCGACTTCGACATTGCGCTTGTTAATGCAGCAGCCTACCATGAGTCTTATTTCAAGGCTGGCCCCTGGACGTTCACCGCTGGGCTGAGGCTCGATTATGAGTCTTATGGAATGCGTTACGAATCGGGTTCCGACATCCATTTCGTCGTCTCGCCGTCGATGAGTGAATATATTCCTTTCAGCACTTGCGAAGATGGGAAGGAGTCTGTGGACTATGCCCAATTACAGCCGAAAGTGTCCTTGTCGTATAACGCGTCGTCCGGGTGGATGCGGTCTCAAGGGCTTGACCTTTCTTTTTATACCTCATTAGCTAAAGGCTACAGGTCAGGTGGTTTCAACACTCAGATTTTCTCGGACATCATTCAGAACAAGATGATGTCGGGAATGATGGAAAGACTTGGAGTCCATCTGGATGGCCTTGAGGACATCTCCGGGTCCGTTATGACCTATAAACCAGAAACTTGCTTGGATTTTGAGATCGGAGGTCGATTCGCGGCTGATGCTGAAGGGCACCGATTGGTGGCTTCCGCTACGGCTTATTTTGTCGATTGCCGCAACCAGCAGATGACAGTCTTTCCGCGTGGAAATGGAACCGGACGTATGATGACTAATGCCGGACGGTCTCGCAGCCTCGGAGTTGAGGCAGAGGCCTTTTGGACTTGGAAAGGTCTGTCCGCAACATTCGCGGGAAGCCTTTTGGACGCCCGTTTTGTGGATTATCATGATGGCCATGATGACTGGTCAGGCAACCGCATACCATATTCTCCAAGATCCACACTGTACTTGCGGCTCGGCTACAAGTTCCAGACAGGAGCGCGTCTGCTGCGGTCAGTGTCCGTGAATGCCGATTTGAACCATAGCGGAAGAATCAGCTGGAACGAGGCCGGCGATGTGAGCCAGCCGGCATATTCATTGCTTGGCGCGGATGTGCGCCTTGTCTCTTCAAGGGCGGAACTTTGGGTCAGGGGGCAGAATCTTTCCGCCACTGAATATTCCGTGTTCTACTTCAAGTCTGTCGGCAATTCGTTCTTTCAGATGGGAAAGCCTCGCAGACTTACAATAGGCGTGTCTATAAATATTTAATTAATAGTGATCTATGAATAGAATAGCAATGCTTTTTATGGCAGTGGCGCTGATGCTGTCTCTGTCCTGCACCAAAGAGAATGGCTCGAACGAGGAGCATCTTGCCGCCAATGAATATGAATATTCCGGCACAATGACCGTCACTGCCGGAGGATCGGACAATGTTTCGGAGGACGTGGCCGTGGACTGTCTTTTGGACAAAGACGCCCGTACCATGAAGATCCTGTTCTACAAAGTCAAGTTCGTGCCGCAGATGCCCGTCTCTCTTGATGTGACGGTTCCTGATGTAAGCTATTCCGAGAAAGACGGTACAGTTACGTTTTCCGGTGACGGGATTATCCCACTCTCTGGGGGCACCGTCCCGTTCCCGAAGTACACGGTGACTTCCCTTACCGGCACACTCAGTGACTCCGGTCTGTATCTCAGCCTCAATTTCGGTGACTATCCCATAGCCTACACCGGTGTCCCTAAAAAGTAGAATAGAGCGGTTCAGTGGCATAATTCAGGCTTATCGTCGCCCAAGGGTGTAAAGAAACACTCTTGGGCGGCATTTTGGACCGATTTTGCTGCTGTAGGGCGCCGCGCGACACTTTGGGACAGCGTTTTAAGCCTTTATTGCTGCCGTAGGATGCCGAGCGACACTTTAGGGTAGCGTTTTCGGCCTTTATTGCTGCCGTAGGGTGCCGAGCGACACTTTAGGGTAGCGTTTTCGGCCTTTATTGCTGCCGTAGGGTGCCGAGCGACACTTTAGAGTAGCGTTTCAAGCCGATTTCGCTCCTGAAGGGTGTCGCACAACTACTATTTGGATTTCTGACGAGTAAGGCTTAACTTTGATGTCCGTTGTGACAAGACAATAATTAAAGGCAAAGGGATATGAAATATTCAGGAATTGTAGGACGTGTGGTGTCGGTGGCCGCTTTGGCGCTGACGCTTTCTGTCGTTGCGGAGGCCGCAGGTGTGAAAGAGTGGCATAACCCACTTACAGAAAAGCCAAAAGGCCCTTTCGGAACATGCTGGACTTTCGACAGAGGGAACATTGATTTCGGAACCAACGCTCCGGGGATTAAGTTCAGGTACGTGCTTGAGGGCAGAAATATTCCTAAAGGAGCCACTGAGATGGCCTCGTTGGGAGTAGATCTTTTCGACATTGACAACGATGGCGGATTCCACCTTCTGAACGGTACATCAAATCTTGGAAAGGCCGCGGGAGACACTCTTACATTCTCTTTCCGTGTGGATTACGGAAAGTCGGCCAAGAACGGCAATTCGTTCCGGCTTTATCTGCCGCTTTACAATGACGTGAAGTGGATGGAGATAGGAACGGTTGGCGGAACATATTTCCATTTCGAACCTGTGCCTGTGGAGAAGGCGATAGCCGTTTACAATGTCCCGGTCGAATCGGTTGACAGGCCGGCGGATGCAGTCAGGAACATTCTTCAGAGAAAGGCTGATTTTCCGGTAAAGGTAGTAAGCAGGAAAGAGAGCAGGAAACCTGACTATTTCATCGCCGTTGATGGTGCGAAAGCCGACACGGTGGCCACACTTGAGGCGATCTTCAACGCCCTTGGCACGACTACGGATCTTCCAGACATCCTCAAACCGCTCAGGCAGCGCAGGGACTACACGTTCTACGACTGGAGCGAGAGGCATTCAAGAGTCCTTTACAGAGAAAGGCGCATCGCTCCGAATCCGGAAATCGTGATGATAGGCAACTCCATAACCCATTACTGGTCAGGCGAGCCGAGCCATAAGACATGGCATGCCGGAGTGGATTCATGGAACGACATATTCGCTGACCGCAATGTCGTCAACTGCGGCTATGGCTGGGACCGTCTCGGGAATATGATGTGGCGTATGATGCATGAGGAACTGGACGGCTTCAGCGCGAAGCACATCTTCGTGATGGCCGGCACAAACGACATCTACAGCCGCACCGAGGAAGCGATCGCCGAAGGAATGGTGGGACTTATTGAATATATTCGTATGAAACAGCCTCAGGCCCGCATCCACGTCGTGCACATCTACCCTCGCAGGAAGGCCATCGACAGGGTGGACAAGGTGAACGCCGCCGCTGACAGGCTCTTGATGGAGAGCGGCCTAACGAACTATGACATTGTCGATGTGAAGTCAGTTCTCACCAAGGCTGACGGCACATTGGACGAATCCCTCTTCAGGGATGGCCTGCATCCGAATGAAGAGGGATACCGCAGAATCGCGGAAGTCTATCGTAAATATATTCAGGATTAATTATTTCCGTACATCTCCTTGCGGTTCGCCGATCCGCTTGGAACCGGAGCCTCAGGGTCGTCGATTGTGGAATCCACAGTTCTGGCGACCTTTCTCGTTATGTTGGTCTCAAGGAATCGGATCTGGTCAGGGAAAGTCTCTACCATCGAATCGGCAATCTCGTGCTTGTGGTCCTTGAAACGGAAAGCGTTGTAGACATAACCGTTTTTCCTGAATATCTTGACGATCTTGTCTGTGCCGGCGAAAACCCAGTTGAAGACTCGGATGTTGCCGTAGTTCACCACCTTGTCGGCTGTGCCGTGGAAGAATGCCGTCGGAGCCGGAGTCTGTGAATATTTCGGCATCCCCTCACGGGACAGGATCGCTCCCGAGAACGACATCACTCCGGCGTAGCGGAACCCTTCTGGAAGGGCCTCCGTGGCCTTCCCGTTGCACAACATCCACTCGGATTCAAGCACGGTCATCGCGCCGGCTGACGATCCGCAGATCACAAGGTTGTCAGGATTGACTTTCAGCGTCTTGGCGTTGTCTATGATGTACTTGGTGGCGCTGAACAGATCCTCGCTGGCTATTCTGACCGAATGGTAGAACTGCTTCACGGAGCCGATGCCTCCCTTTGTCTTCACGCCTTTCATTCCGAGGCGATAGTCAATCGTTAGGACTGCGTAGCCCTCGTCGTTAAGCATTTTGAACCAAGGCAGATAATCCTTGTGGCTGCGCTCTCCGCCTTTGAATCCGCCTCCGAAGACAAAGACTATGGACGGCTTCTCGTAGCCTTTAAGGGAGGTCTCGCTTCCGGCCGAGGCTGGATATTCATCAAGGAACAATGCATTTCCGTCCTTGACGGCGAATTGGTAGGTCCCGGCCGGGGAATATGTCTTCTGAGCGTTTGCGCTTGTCAGGAATCCGGCGATGATGGCGGCGAATACCGCCAGTCTTTTGAGTGACATTTTCATATTCATAAAGATTATTGTTCGTCGTCAGTGGCTGCGATCAGTCTGCGGATGGGTTTGAAGTCTGAAAAGAACCGGGCGGCGATGACCCTGATAACGGTGTAGGCCGGGATGGCGACGAGCATCCCTATTATTCCGCCGAGATGGCCTGCCATGAGCAGCACGATGAAGATTTCCAACGGGCTGGACTTGATGCTGGTTGAGTAGATAAGCGGCTGGAACAGGAAGTTGTCCACCAATTGCGTGCAGATGAAGACCGCAAGCAGCGTGATGATGACCACCATGAAATCAGGGTAGACACCGACTGCCGCCGCGCTGCTGTACTTGAGCACGATCCCGAGGACTGTTCCGATCGCCCCACCGATCCAAGGGCCGACGTAAGGAATGACGTTCAGAAGGCCTGTCATGAAGGCTATTCCGACTGCCGGATAGAACCCTATTCTGGCTATCAGCCAGAGTCCCAGGAAGTTGAGCAGGGCGACTCCGAGGACTTCAGTCATCAGTCCGACGAAATAGCGGCTGAGTAGATGCTCGATGTCACCTATGGCGCTGATGGCTGTTTTTTCGGCCTTGTCAGGAACGATAGCTCCGACAATCCTGCGGAAAAGCGTCTCGTCCTTCACGAAGAAGAATCCGATGAACATCACCGAGAACAGTCCTATGCCGAAAGAGCCGAGGGCTGAAGCGACGGAGCCCACGACTGAGGTGACGGATGAGATGTCAAAAGCGTTCTTGATCCATTCCAGCACAGCGTCCTGGACCTTGAAGTCCCGTCCGAGGGCCGGTATCCTGTCAATCAGCCAGACGTTCATCTTGTCGAACCAGACTGTGATCTCCGAAGCCTTGAAAGAGGCGGATTGGAGATTCCCGGAGACGTTTGTGATGATGCTGGAGAAAACCGGGATGATCTGTGTGACAATCCCAAGGAATATGACCAGAATCAGCAGCAGCGAGATGATCGCCAGCAGCCAGTCCGGGACGCTTCTCCCCTTTATCTTGATGTGCCTCAGACCTTTCATTATCGGTCTTCCCAAAAGCGAGACCACCGCCGCCAGTATTACGTAGACCAGCACGCTGCGGAAATACCAGCAGAAAGTGACGGTCACCGCCGCGGCCGCTGTCCAGATTATATAACGGGCAAGTCTGTCCGTGCTTCTTTCATCGCTCATTTGTTTTTTCTTGTAGTTTATATGCTATAGCACTTTACTTTAATCTCGGAACATCAAAAGCGGAGATTACTCTTATTGCATCAGGCATTACACCTGCATTCTCATAGCAATAGGATGATTTCCAGAGAGGATGTACCACACAGCAAGGTTTCCCATCAATATCCGTTCCTAACAACATACCTTTCTCTGGCTGAAGAGAGAATCCTCGGAGACGAAGTATATTATTTAGTGTGACGTTTACGAAATCACACCAATAGTCCACATCCAAGCCGATCTTAGCATCTGGATCAGCCGCCAATCTGGCCAAATCAAGACCCAACCGCCAATCAAGAATATTATGCAAGTTCTGATTGGAATAGTCCCTTATGCAGTCATAGCAGGAAGATGTGCATTCCGCTATATGTTTCTTCGCGCAAAGTTGATTGTAGATTTCTCCTCCTTCGGAAAGCGGTTCTATGATTGCTTTGTAAGGCACTTCCGGATACCTTTTCCCACAGAGATAGTTACAATATCCAGCACCGTTCTCCAACTTCTCGACCATAAATATTCCTGGTTTTTTCGTGAATTTGGAAATATAATAGCCAACATTCAGTTCAGATGAGTCGATGTCAAGGTAACTCGCTATTGACTTCCTCACGAGATATCCCCAAGAAAGAAAAGCGGCTCTTACCGCAAAGCTATTGCAGTTCGTATCATTAATAGAATCAAGACTGATTCTGTCACCGACTCTATCCAATGAGAGCGACAACACTCCTGTTGTCTTTGAGGCGACAAATGCATATTTCGTCTCAAAATCCAATTTCATAGTCTCAGACTCTTCTTGCGAATATGCGTCCCTTGATATATATATGCCGGCAGTATTTTTGCCCAACCTGTATAAATCGCCATTGTTATCATTCACCATATAAACCAAACCTTGTGATGGAGTGAAATTATTCTTTATCACGAGGTTCTTTACATTCGGGCATTCAACCAGCACTTCCTCGCAATCAAGTTTTATGTCACTGTTAGGAGAGTACCAATCAAAACTACCGTTGAAATCTTCGCTTGGCTTATGGTAGTCAACACAGAAACCAAGCGGTGAACAGATTTCAACAGACTCCATAATTTTACCGCAGACAGGACATTTCTCATCTTTGCCCTCGGCTCTGATAGTCGTGAAACCGCATGACAGACAACGATGAAGGGGCTTCTTACTGTTTAAGGAGTTAAATTTCGGAGAAACGATATGAGATTTATTATATTCATACTCAACGACTCCGACAGCTTTGTACACCTTCTTGTCCTTTACAATCTCATGGCCGGGTGCAAATGTGTTCAGTGCCATTTCGATATCTCTGGTAACGACATCATCCCAAGGAAGCTTGTTTGGAGAACTGAGGTAAAGATTCCTTGTTCTTGTCGGGAATCCGAACATTGGCAGCAATCCAGCGTTTGCAAGCCTCTCGCTGAGGTTGTTTTGAGTATAGTCGCCGCTCTCTGCAATCTCGGTAATTCTATCCACGAGGCCGTTGTTAATGAAGGAGAACATTTCCACCTTTTGCTTATCGGAAAGGCTGGTGCCTCTTGCCACAGTGGAGATAATGTGTCTTATTTTGTCTTCATTAGAGCAAATCCATAGCGACACGTCATCTTTGTGTTTTGGCCAATCAACTGCTTTCCCAAAACTGCCGTGGACACTGTCTGTCGATTCATAAGAAGAGTCTCCGAAAGCTTGATGTAGCACCTCCTTGTTGACTATTCTTTCTGCTATCTCCAAGGTCCTCACCTCAAGGTAAGGTGGTTTTGGCGTATCAGAGACCATCCGCTCTGTTTCCAGAAAATGGGTAATATCGTGACTTGTTCCTCTGGCGACTGTCAAGGCTATCGACAGTGGATTACCCCGTCGTCCAGCCCGTCCTACTCGCTGCTGGTAATTGAACCTCTGGGGCGGTACATTCCCGAGCATAACAGCCGACAGCGAACCGATATCCACACCGGCTTCCATAGTAGTAGTCACACTCAATAGGTCAATGCCATCAACGAGTGGATTCTCATTCTCGAGGAAAATATCTTGAAAGAGACGTTGCCGCATTCTTGCGTCCTTCTTTGATGTCTGTCCGGTCAGTTCTTCGCAGTGTAGACGGTAAATCTTATCTGTCGTATTCAAAAGTGTCAGATAGTAGTCAGAAGGATCTGAGAAATCCTTCTCCGTAAGGGTGGACGGATTATCAAGAGTCGCAAAACAGTTGATGCAAACACCAGCAGAATGATGCAGATGAACTGATCCGCACACGGAGCATTTCCAATATCTATCACCGACCTTCGATCGTGAAAATGAAATTCCCTCTCCTGTGAGAGCTACCGATCTGGCATCTATGATATGCCTGTCACGCAACTCTTTTGTTATCTTATTCCTGGTCTCGGTCAATTCCTTACGATTGGAGATATTGTAAGCTTTCTTCACATAATCAATGGCTTGTTGAGGAAAACTCTCACCTATTGGATATTTGGAAGGCAGACCGACAACGCGTCTTCGTGAGCCGAGAATTCTGATTACTGAACACAGAACTTCTTCATAAGTGCTGTCAAGTGCTGGATCAGTAGGCATCAAGTAGCCCAGTTTCAAGTCCTCGAATGACTTATTTTTGTTTGCGAACATACTGGCAAGTTGTTCATTCCTGTTGGCAAAACGAATCTTATCAAGGAACCCATTCTTTGCATCTCCGAGGTCGGATTTCGCCTTGCATTCATTGAAGTCAAAGAGTTCATCCCATGATCCAGCGCGTTGGTCGTAGTTGACACTCGGTTTAGGCCCAGCCGGATTGACCCCGATGCCTACCATTGAATAGAATACCTTGTCTTCGATGTTGTCAAGTCTCACGCCTCCTGTCGAGTTGAAGTATTCATTCAGTTTTGCCGTTTGCTCAGCATCCGCCCAACCGTCCCATTCATATCCGATATACGTAGTAATATCACGATAGATTCTCTCTTGTCCAAGACGCTTGAATTCTCGTATTTCATCTTCGTTCAGTTCTGCCCGTTTCTTGGAACGTATCTTTTTCAGAAACTCGATGTCACGGCTGTCGCTATTAAGTGCCTTCAACATAACCCATCTGAGAACATCACGGAAATGGTCAAGCTCGATTCCAGCTGAGAGTTTTGCTGCAGCCTGACGGCTATCAGAGAAGAGTACGACCTTTGAGTTTGACTCACCGGCATTCTTCATTGTTCTGATTAAACCATCTGCAAGAATTTGATTGACCTTTTGAAGACCTGTTGAGTGCCGTCTTATTGGTGTAATACTGTTCTTGTCGTTAACCTTGTAAGATATTTCACATTGTGGACATTTACTTGGGTACTGTGTATCCGCATTTTCTTGTCTCCTAAAACAGTACGTACCATCTGGATTTTTCTTTAATTCTCCTAGAAAAGGGTCAAAGTCAACACATATCCATCCATCTAGAATTCCATCTTTCGGTCGCTTCCATAGTACACCGTAACTACAGGATTCTTCTGAAATAGGCTTCTCAACCGTGATGTAGGTCTTGTCTTCCTTCTTTGTCAAATATCCTCCCAAATAAACTTCTCCACAGTTCTCGCATACAAGAAGTTCCAGTACTTTATTCCCACAATCGCAGTTTGTTCGCGGCCGTTTATAGAATCGCCCAATGTATCTTTCTGGGAATCTGTTCGCGGCAGGGATTTGCGTGCACTCCTTGCAAGAACATGCCCAAAGGCCGTTTACGCTTCTGAAAAAAAAGTGGACCCTTATCGGCATGATGAACTGACCATTCTTCTCGCTCCTGCATATAATTTGAAGAATGGCAGAGATAATGGACACACGGTCATAATCGCCCTCATCCAATTTTTCGGACATCTTCACTATATCGCGAGCTATGATGTTTCCATCAACACTGAGACAGTATTTCAACCATTCGGTGAGTTTGTATTTCTCTGTAAGAGCATAGAAATCACTGCAATCTCCTCCTTTGAACAGAGCATGGTCTCTGTCTGCCTCAGCAACCGAAGTTTGCGCATAATCTTCGAGTAGTTTATATGGAAGAATAGTTCCCGGTCTCGGGAAAGCGGGAATTTTAGGATTGCTTATTATTCTGAAAGAGGATCTGAACCTCGCCCTCTCCACACCGAAGAATTCGCTGAGATAATCGACAGTCTGTACATCCTCCTCCATTGATGCACTTGATGCCAAGAACTGTACCTGAGGAGAATCCGGAGTTAGCCCAAGGCGGTCCAAAAGTACGCGGATAAGATACGCCACCTCGGTACCTGCCGTTCCGCGATATGTGTGGAGTTCATCTATGACGAGATGAAAGACATGATCGGGACTCTCCTGCAGCCATTCTTTCGTACTTTCGAAGATTGGATTCTCAATATCACGCATCAAGATGATATTCAGCATGCTGTAATTTGTGATGAGTATGTCCGGTGCAGACTTCTGCATGGAGAATCTGTCCCACATTTCAGCCGAATCGGCTTCCATACATGGAACGTGATAAATAAGCTCTTCACTGCCGTTATGTTCTAAGGCCTCCTTTGCCGCGTTCCAGTCCGCTGTAAGACTTCTCTTTTCCTCAAGCAACTTTGAAGCGGCTTTGTCTCTTGTTCCGCTTACCGGAGTGTTTCCCGTATATCGTCCGAAATAGAATCGGTTCCCATTCCGGTGTTTATCAAGCCAGTCGAGTGCACCGTTTCCACCTGAACGCCTACTGTTGAGAGCCTTCCTAAGTCTGACCATTTGATCCTCTGCCAGAGCATTGAGAGGATAAAGGATCAACGTTCTGACCGCTCTTGGTCTATTAGCTTCCCAGGTCTTAGACTCTTTAACAAGATCAGCTATTACCGGAATAAGGAAGCATTCCGTCTTGCCAGAACCTGTTCCAGTGGTGACGATGATATTCTTCCTGTTTATGAATGATTCTTTTAGAGCCTCATATTGGTGCTCGTAAAGGCGACGCAAGGAACCTCCGCCGAACAGACCAGCACTGATGAATTCATCGATGTCTTTGGAAACACCCTCTTTCTCACAAAACTGTGCCAGGGTAGCTTGTTCCTTATATTTCGGAACAATCTCTATTATAGGAGGCTGTGATATGGTTCCTTTCTCTCTCATCAGAGCGTTACGCTCCTCATTGTATTCGTTTCTGGAGAATGGGAGACCACTGTTTATGTATTTCAGATAAACAGTCAGGAGGTCATTGTATATTTTAACTGGATTATTCATTTACGATAGTTTTGCATAAAATTCTGTTTAGTTCTCGGGTAACTCTTGCCGAGATGCCTTCAAACGAGGCGGTTGAATCCGAAACAGTCGGAATGAAACCGTTAAGCATAGATTCCACCAACAATACCCTGAACAGTATTATCGGGAATCCGAAATTGTTCACGCGTAGAGTATGTGACTCTACGCAATAACGTCCTGTATGTTCTCCGTTGACTGCTCTGCTGTAACAGAAGGCAAGATTGAAGGCATCAGGATTGCTTGCCCTTGACGGAACTTCTCTTTCATATACTTTTTCGGGAATATAAAAGTATCTTACAACTCCACCGTTCAGTTCTTCCGTTAGTCCTCTATCGCTTTTGTGACTGTAGAATTGCGCTCCTTTCAAATCTTGAATGCTTTTCGGAAAGCTATCTACGATTCTATCCACAGATGGAAGGGTGCGCAGAACTGATAATGCATCGAAAGGCTTAGCATCGGAGAATGCCTCAGAACTTTTTGAAATATACAGTCCGACAAACGGAGTTTCGTCTTCAATGATGTTATGTTCTTCTGGATTGGAATAAAGAACACGTTCACCCCTTGCGAGTGAAATCTTCGGGCATGCCGCATAGTAATTCCCACCCACATAATCGACGATACCTGTCTTCACCAGAGGATTGAAAAGCCGCCAGACACTCGACGAACCATAGCCCAACGAATATGCTTCGTCAAGATACAAACAATTCTTGCGGATCGCCTCGTAGCTCCGCTTGCCAGAAAGGCATAGCCATTCATAGAGCAACCTCTGGGCATGGAACAAATTATTATGTGTTATTTCTGTCATCGATATAGCTCTCCGTAGAATTATCAGTCATTCCAGAGTATGGAGAAAGATTTCCCATCATTGATGGTGTCATATATCCAGGAATAAGTCGTATATTCTCATCAGTATGGTTAACCTCCCTCTCTATTGGTGCCACACATCCGAAGTTCTCAAGCGCATTTTCTGTTATAGGAATAACCATCTCGGAAGTCCTTGTGCACAGTATCTTAAGATTCTCCGGAAACTTAGTGTGAGTCCCTGGAAAGAAGGTCAGAAGCCCGTTCTCCATGTCGAATATAGGCTGAAGATATACTGGCACATACGACATATTGATGTTTCTTAGAACCAAATAGTGAATTATGGAATTGTGCTGAAAGCATGAATCAACTATGGATTCCAATCCATTGTCCCATAGGTCTTCGAAGGATTTCCAGTCGACACCAACATACTCCGCAAGATATCTGCACTTTCTCGTGGCATTCATCAGCGAGGTCAGTGTCTTGATGTCTGGAAGAAGAATCACATTATTCTTCGCAAGCCTTGTGATGAGTTCATCAAGAGAAATCATCACTGCTTTGGAACGAATCAGATATGATTCCAAATTCTTTCTGAAAGGTTGAATAGCAGGATATGCATCAGTATCTCCCACATCGATAGTTTCGATGGTTGGCTTTGTATGTTTTTTAGCATCGGATATGTTACACATACTTAGGACATCGTGGATGACACCAAAGTCTTCCACAAGACTATCCTTTCTTGACTCTATTCTTTCGAGTTCGTTCTTCTTGGATTTGATCTCGGCTTCAATTGATGCAAGATTATCTTTGGTCTTCTTTAATATTGCATCTTTTTCCGCGGTCATCTTTGAGATAGTGTTATCCAAGTCCACAATGGTATCTTTCTTTAATGATAAACTATCTTCAAGTTGTTGCTTCACCTTGTTAAACCTCTCTTTCTCCGACTCCATCTTTAGGAGATGCTCCTCTTCCAGCTTTCGTTCTTCCTCTGAATGTTCCTTACGGAGTTTGTCTATTATGTCCTTACGACTATCGTTTAGCCGTTCGATATAGCGTTCAATAGACTTGTCCATCGCTTCTTGAACGGCATCCTTAAACCATTGGCTAGTCCCCAAGTCTTCCAGCTCCTCAAAGGTCAGGTCAATATTATGACTCATTGATGTGATCCTTGAAAGGCGGCTCTCGTAGATATTAGAAGGGATGTTCGTCTTTTGCAAGGTTCCCTTGACTATATCGTCAACAGCCTCAAAGCTTTTTGACTCATGGATTATACTCCACTCTTTCTTTAAGATTTTCTTTTTATACCAGTCAATTAGCTGAGAATCGGAAGTGAGGTCTATTTTCCCGCTCTCCGTTTTTTCAATACCTTTATAGACAAAGTAATGCCCATTGCATTCCAGAAGATTATCGCGAACATCGGACAGGTTCCAGTACGAAGCAAGCCTGCTTGATGGTTTTATCTCATAAAGATTTTCTCCAGAGATAACAAACTTTGTCTTTTCTGTCCCTAATACACCGGCAGATTGAAGCAGATTGTGGTTCTCTTCACCATTTTGCCCCAACGAATCTTTCAGTTTAACGGCCTTTTCGGCAAATATCGACTCGATATTGCTCCAGTTCCATATAAAGTCATCTCTGTCTTTAATAACTTTTGTACTATTATTGGGCTTTACTTCTATCCTGACACACTCTCCAGTCCAGTCTGGGTGCTTAGTGAACATGCCATAAGCGAAGATACATCCTTTTGTAGGGAAAAGAGCTAACTTTTCAGAGTACTTTAGAGGAATATAGAGATCACTGCTTTTGTCTATAATTCCCATAACTGTGATTGTCGAATGGTCCTTATTAACCCCGGGTTTTTGAACAAAACCAATCACATCGTATTTCTCAAAATCAAAAGTGTCCATAGTAGTACCTATTTGGATAGTATTTTAATAGCAATGTTATTTTCGTTTTCTACACACTGTCCCGAAAGGTGGAATCGCACCCATCTTGTGATGTCGGATTCCGAATGCTCGCATCCGAATGTAGCCATCTTGATCAAGGAGAAATCAAGTCCCGCTATTCCTTCCGAGCGTTTGTCTGATGACCAAAGTCCTTCCTTCCTATCGAAGGCCCACCTATTAAAGTCAGGACTCCAATCAGTCTGACCCGAGACTGGCTCTGATATCTCAAATTCAACTTTCCTTGAGTAAGGAATTTTGATTGTATGTTTCCCGATTGGTAGATAATTCAGGTTTAGGCATCCTCCCTCAAGACTCTTATCAGGTCTTTCCCCATCAATATAAAATACGGTGTTTGTCAGTAAGCGGAGAATAGGAGCACCGCCACGCAAAAACTGCATTCTTCCAATTCTCAACCCACCTTCCAGACTGAATGATTTTCCCAATGAGAAGTACTTTGACAACTGATCAGTGAATGAGAATTGATATATTCTTATCTTTCCATGCGAGAAGATAAGCTTAGAGTTGCAGAACTCAGGATACGCTCTATAGTAAGTAATTGAGGATCTTTGTAATATTGGTTCATCAATAATTAGGGCGAGACCTTCTTCTTCCTTTTCCAGATAACGTGTTTCATCCCAATAATCATCGTAGATATCATTTTTGTGGAATATAATACAGCAAGGCCTCTTGAACCTATAATACGGTTCAAGAGAAGATTTGAGAGAATTGTTAAGTTCTATTCTGCTTTTCAGATTCATTCTCTCATCGCGTACATCAATTCTTGAGAAGTCTCCTTTTAAGTAAAGAAAGGAGTTCTCTGCAGATATGCTCTCAGTATTCTCAGTTATGGGATTAATATAGCTACCATCCCATTTAAGATAATAGTTATAAACCTGACGTGGCGCATCCTGGGCATATTCTCCGTTTTCCATCAACTTGCGTCCATGATTGGTCTTGATGTACGAAGGAAGATCAGTTTTTGAGAGAATGCGCCAAAAGTCTTCTTCTTGAATATCTTCCCCTGGTTGGAGATTGTTCTCGACGAAATAATAAGCAATGTGCTTAAGATCCTTCAACGTGAATATGCGAGCCGCCTGCTGAAGCGGGAATTGGACATATCTTCCAGATCCCGTCTTGAATTCGCATTTGGCAATTCTAAAATCATTCTTGTCACACCAGTCATACAATCTGTTCCAACATTTTTCCTGATTGTCCTCCATCCATGTGTTGAAGTCTTTGAGTTCCCACTTCAATAACTGGTCAAATCTGTCCCGATAGTTCCTTTCGGTCATTTCTTGTGAGTCATCACGTTTTGTCGCAGCATATAACTGTATGGCTATGATTCCTTTGATGCTAAGAATATCATTACAGGAATAAACACTATAATGTCTTGTTCTCACCTCGCTTAGAAGAAAATCTTCCTTAACTCCAGCCTCCTTGCAGAAATCGTCGATGAAGGTCTGATCAACGATGAAAGCAACTGTCTCTCCTACATTCTCTTTTGAGAATATAGTCTTGTCCACATATTTGCAGAACTTCTGAAATAGATTCTCTTCCATCATTGGTTATCTTTATAGTCAGTGTGTCGCTTGCTTTCAATATAGTATATAGGCTGAAGCCTATTTTGTAAATGTACAAAAAAAACTTTGTAGATTGCTCGTAATCTGAAAAAATGAATGTTAAAATTAGGAAACTATATATCCAACGGTGACGGAGAACGGCTTGCGGCATCCGGAGCAGACATGCCTACCGTCTTTTCTCATTCGGCAATGGTGGCGACCGCAGTAGAGGGCATATAACATTACCGTCTGCCCATCTTGACTGAGCGAGAGCGTCCTTGCATTTCTCAGGAGTGTCAAAATGCTTCATGATGTCGATGAGTGACGTGTACTTGTTTAGATCCACATGTCTTTGTCTTAATTGTCCCAAAGATAGCATGAACTTGTGCCAAAACGCGGTACAAGTTAAGGATGAAGTTGAAAAAGTGTATAAAATTGAGTGATTGTTGATTAGTGTAGGATACTTTGGAAAATTTTCAATGGTTGGATGTGCTAATTATGGATAAATGATGTATATTTGTAATGCTTGTTGTCAGTTATCTGACAATGAGGCAAAGAATAACAGTAACTATTATTGTTTGAATATGTACACAGCGTTAGAAATCGCAAAGAAAATCATCTCCCTGTATAAGGACATTGATGATGTAATTACAAATCTTAAACTTCAAAAACTTCTCTATTATGAGCAGGGGTATCACCTTGCCTATTTCGGGAAACCACTCTTCGACGATAAAATTGAGGCTTGGATGTATGGACCTGTTGTCCCTGTGGTTTATAATGAATACAAGCAGTATGACAGCAGTCCAATTCCACCGACAGATTCGGATCTGCAATTCAAAGACGAGACAGAAGCCAAACTGTTTTGGGAGGTGTTTAACCTATACAACCGATATTCCGCATCCGGATTGGTAGATTTGACACATTCTGAAACGCCATGGCAAGAGACACCGACCGGCGTTGGTAATGTCATCTCTCAAAGCAAAATGAAAGGGTTCTTTAAGACGCGATTGAAATGAGTCAAAGAAAGCAGCAAAACACCTCATTTGAGTTGGTAAAGACTGCTGTAGAGCAAAAGAACATAGGAATCAATGAGATTCTGAGTTTAAGCAAGATTGATTATCCTCTATTTTCTTTCAGATACCTAAGAGAGGAATCTTATACTGACACCAAAGACTATAAGTTCCTGTCAGGGGTCATAACAAGATTCCATAAACTTTCCGAATTCGGATGGGAGAATATTCGGATTTCACATAAGCATAGTTTAGGCATGGAATCCATCCCTATAGAAGAAATCACAAGTGAATTGCCTTCGATTGTCACTCCTGACGTGAAAAAAGTCCATCTGCTACGTGCTAGTGGAGACAACAGGGCAATGATAGGGTTACAAGAGGGGAAAATATTTCATGTGTTTTTTATTGCGGCTAACTTTACCGATTTCTATACTCATGGGAATAAAAAATCATGAAAGATTTCTTCGATTTTTGAATTATTTGAATTATTGGTAATCAAGGTACTATTTATCAGATGGTGGAGATAGTTGACGGTAATTTTGTGACAAGCATAAGGCTCGTGCAACGCGATGCGTTCATGCTGAAATAAAACATTTATGGAGATAAGAATATCCGACGAACTGAACGACATAATACGCTACTCCAGGGATGAGGCGATGCGGACAGGCAGTTATGGCATAGGACCGGATCATCTGTTTCTGGGGCTTCTGCGTCATGGCGACAACACAGCATTCAAGGCTATTGTTGGTCTGGGAATAGATGCTGACAACTTCAAGCAGTTCATTGACAGCCACATATTCACAAACGAGCCGATCCCGTACTCGGAGTCGGACAAGATATCGTTTACCCGTTATGCCCAGAATGTGCTGAGCATAACGGTGCTTGAAGCCTCCAAGCAAGGTGTTGACGAGGCGAACTCTCTGCACCTTCTTCTGGCTCTTTGCCGCACGACCGAGAATTACGGACAGGCCTACCTTCGGCAGCACGGGGTGGATTACGGCCGCCTGCTGTCGTATATGCGTGACGAAGGGATGCTGGAAAATGGTCACACGCAGGAACAGGAAACCAAAAACGAAGATGATCAGCAGGACACCAATCAGGAAGCCAGGCCTGAGAAGAGCGTCATTGAGGATTTCGGCTTTGACCTCACAAAGGCAGCGGCTGATGGAAAACTGGATCCCGTTGTCGGAAGGGAGACAGAAATAGCTCGCGTGATAGAGATTTTAGGAAGACGTAAAAAAAACAATCCGATGCTTATCGGTGAGCCTGGGGTGGGGAAGTCCGCGATCGTAGAGGGAATAGCCTTGCGGATCGCCGGTGGAAGCATATCCCCGGCCCTTGCCAAGAAGCGTCTGATTTCCTTGGATATAGCCTCAGTTGTGGCCGGGACGAAATACCGTGGGGACTTTGAGAAACGCCTGAAATCCATCATCAAAGAGGCGAGCACGAACCCGGACATCATCCTGTTCATCGACGAGTTCCACACGATTGTCGGTGCTGGCGGCGCGCAGGGGAGTCTGGACGCGGCCAACATCCTTAAACCGGCCTTGGCCCGCGGTGAGCTCCAGTGCATCGGCGCCACGACCATGGACGAGTTCGCCAAGATAGTGGAGAAGGACGGAGCCCTTGACAGAAGGTTCCAGAAAATTGTCGTGGAGCCTACCGACATTCAGCAGTCCATCACGATTCTGGAGAACCTCAGGTCGAATTACGAGGATTTCCACAAGGTGACCTACAGCGAAGACGCCATTGAGGCCTGCGTCCGTCTGACCGATCGCTACATCACCGACAAGTCGTTGCCGGACAAGGCGATAGATGCTATGGACGAGGCCGGATCGATGATCCGTCTCAATCTTGCCAAGGGGCGGAAAGGCGGTAACGTGGTTGATGTCGAGGACATTGCCACCGTGGTCTCCAAGATGACCGGAATCCCGGTCAACAAAGTGGCAGAATCAGAAGGCAACCGGATAATGAAGATGAAAGGAAGGCTGCAAAGCCGCATAATAGGTCAGGACGATGCCATCGATAAAGTCGTGCGCGCCATCCAGAGAAACCGGGCCGGGCTCAAGGACCCTAACCGCCCGATCGGCACGTTCCTCTTTTTCGGCCCTACGGGAGTGGGCAAGACCCAACTTGCGAAGTGTCTTGCTGAATATCTTTTTGATTCAGATGAGAATATGGTCCGCATCGACATGAGTGAATATATGGAAAAATTCACCGTGTCCCGTCTTGTCGGGGCTCCTCCCGGCTATGTAGGCTATGAAGAGGGCGGACAGCTAAGCGAGCGGGTGCGCAGGAAACCGTATTGTGTCGTGCTGCTGGATGAGATAGAGAAAGCCCATCCTGACATATTCAACATACTGCTTCAGGTGCTTGACGAAGGCCGCCTTACGGATAGCAACGGGCGCGTCGTGAGCTTCAGAAACACCATCGTCATCATGACCTCCAACGTCGGCAGCCGCGAGCTTGATGAATATGGCAGCGGGGTTGGATTCTCCACATCCGGAAAAAATGTTCCGAAGAACCGTCAGGGTGTTTTGGAGAAAGCCATAAGGAAGTCCTTTCCTCCGGAATTCATCAACAGGGTGGACGAAAGGATATTCTTTAACGCTTTGGGCAAGGAGGACATCGAGAGGATCATCGACATTGAGTTGAAGGATCTTCGTGTCAGAGCCGAAGAGGCTGGTTACAAGTTGATTGTCACGCCATCGGCCAAGCGCTTCATCGCTGATGCCGGCTTCGATCCGGCTTTCGGCGCAAGGCCTCTGAAAAGGGCGGTGATGAAATATGTCGAGGATCCGGTGTCGGAGTTCATCATCTCCGACAGGATTCTTCAAGGCCGGAGAAAGAAAGGTTCGTCCGGGCTCAGGACTCTCCGTATCGGCCTGACAGCTGACAAGGAGAACACCCTTGTGTCCCTGAAGGAAGATGAAATAGCGTTGGCAGTCAAGTGATTATGCGCCCTTGACGGCTCCCTCGAACTCCAGCCCCATGTCTCCCATTATCTCCATGAGAGCGGTGAACGATGATTCAGATGAGATCATTGACGCGAGCTTTTCGAGATTATATTCAGTGTTTCTCATGACTTTGTTTTTTTGTTTCTGATGCAAAGGTAGTCTGAACTTGTGCCAAAACGCGGCACAAGTGGGAAAATTATGGCAGAAATAGATTGAAAGATGAGTTGGATATTGCGGTGTTGTCTCTATCGGTTTTTTTTGTTATTTTTGCATGTTTAACTATAATGTATTCAACATCACGATATGGATATTGAGGAAAAGAAAGAGGAAGCCCAGACTGGCATCATCGAACCGGTTGAGATTGATCACGAGATGCGTACTGCGTACATCGACTATTCGATGTCCGTCATCGTTTCCCGTGCGCTGCCAGATGTCAGGGACGGCCTGAAGCCAGTGCAGAGGAGAGTACTTTTCGGAATGGACGGTCTTGGCCTGTCATATTCAGGACCGACACGTAAGTGCGCTAAGATTGTCGGTGAGGTGCTCGGTAAGTACCATCCGCACGGAGACTCCAGTGTCTATGATGCCCTTGCTAGATTGGCACAACCTTGGAACCAGCGTTATCCGATGATCTTCGGTCAGGGTAACTTCGGCTCCATGGACGGGGACCCAGTGGCTGCCATGAGGTACACCGAGGCGAAGCTTCAGAAGATGACAGATGATGTTCTTGCCGACATTGACAAGAACACGGTTGACATGACGCTTAACTTCGATGACACTGAGGAAGAGCCTACTGTGCTGCCTACAAAGGCCCCGCTGCTTCTGCTGAACGGATCGTCCGGTATCGCTGTCGGTATGGCCACGAACATGGCTCCGCACAACCTGGGCGAATGCTGCGATGCAATCTGCGCCTACATAGATAACCCTGACATCGACACTGACGGCCTGATGCAGCACATCAAAGGTCCGGATTTCCCGACCGGTGGCATCATCATGGGTGTCGGTGGAATTAAGGAAGCCTACGAGACGGGTCGTGGCAAGGTCGTAGTCCGCGCTAAGACCGAGATTGAGGTCGCTGATAATGGTCGTGAGACCATCGTTGTGACCGAGATTCCGTACATGGTCAACAAGAAGGAGATGATCGAGAAAATCGGCCAGATGGTCGAGGACAAGAAGATCGAGGGCATAACTTACATCAACGATGAGACATCCCGCGAGGGTGTCCGCGTGGTCATCAGGGTAAAACAGGGCTGCAACTCCAACGTCGTGCTCAACACCCTGTTCAAGTACACTCAGCTTCAGTCTAGCTTCGCGTTTAATAATGTCGCCCTTGTCAAGGGACGTCCTAGGACTCTGTCCCTTAAGGACATGATTGCCAACTTCGTGGAGTTCCGCCACGATGTCATCATCCGCAGAACCAAGTTTGAGTTGGAGAAGGCCCAAAAAAGAGCTCACATTTTGGAGGGTCTGCTCAAAGCTATTGATGTCATTGATGAGATCATCCACATCATCAGGCATTCTGCCAATGTGGATGAGGCTAAGTCCGAGTTGATCTCAAGGTTTGAATTTACGGACGCCCAGGCGACTGCCATTGTCGAGATGAGGCTCCGTCAGTTGACTGGCTTGGAGAGAGAAAAGCTTCAAGCTGAATATGATGAGCTTGAGAGATTCATCGCCCGCTGCAACGAGATTCTCGGCAGCGTCGAGGAGCAGATGAAGGTCATCAAGGCAGAGACTATCGAACTCAAGAACAAGTATGCTGATCCTAGAAGGACAGAAATCCGTCCTTCCGCAGGTGAGTTCAACCCGGAGGACTTCTACGCCGATGAGGACATGGTCATCACGATTTCTCATCTGGGCTACATCAAGAGAACTCCTCTGACAGAGTACCGCACCCAGGCGCGCGGCGGAGTTGGAATGAAGGGAAGCGCGACGAGGGATGAGGACTTCATCGACCACATCTACATCGCGAACATGCATTCCACCATGTTGCTCTTCACCCAGACCGGACGCTGCTTCTGGCTCAAGGTCTACGAGATTCCGGAAGGCTCAAGGGCATCCAAGGGCCGCGCAATCCAGAATGTGCTCAACATCCCGAACGACAAGATCCTTGCCTATATCAATGTCAAGACCCTCAAGGATCCTGAATATGTGAACGGCAACAACATCGTGCTCATCACCAAGAGAGGAGTCATCAAGAAGACATCTCTGGAGGCATATTCACATCCGAGGACAGCCGGTGTGAATGCAGTCAATCTCCGTGAGGGCGATGAACTGGTCGAGGCTTTGCTGACCAACGGCAACGAGGAGATTCTGATCGCCGCCCGCGAGGGACGCTGCTGCCGTTTCGATGAGACCGACGCCCGTCCGATGGGCCGAAACTCCACAGGAGTGCGTGGCATCAATATTGAAGACGACGATGAGGTCATCGGAGCCATCAATTACGATCCTAAGGCGGAGGACGCTTCGGCGCACACCGTGCTTGTCGTGAGCGAGAACGGATTCGGAAAGAGGACCGATTTCGATGAATATCGTATCACCAACCGAGGCGGCAAGGGTGTCAAGACCATCAGCATCACCGAGAAGACCGGCAAGCTGATCGCCATCAAGAACGTGACCGAGAACGATGACTTGATGATCATCGAGAAGTCAGGTCTCACAATCAGAATGGCGGTCTCCGACATCAGAGTGGCAGGAAGGGCTACCCAGGGAGTGAAACTGATCAACATCAAGAACGGTGATTCCATCGCGGCCATCTCGACTGTCGAGAAGAGCGGAGACGAGGAACAACAGGCTGCCGAAGAGACTTCAGAGGCACCGCAGGAATAGTTTATTTAGAAACAACTAAATACCAATAATCATGAAAAAGACATTGATTGTTTTGGCATTGCTCGCTTCCTTTCAGGTAGCGGATGCCCAGTCTAACGTGAACTCAGCCGCCAAGGCGGTCGAGAGTGCCCTTGCCGCTTCCCAGAACGAGAAGAAGGCCACTAAGGTGGCGACTTGGATGAAACTTGCCCAAGCCTATGTTGACGCTTACGGAGCTCCTGCCGGAAATGTTTGGCTCGGCGCGGACATGAACGCCCTGCAGCTTTCCATGGCTGGCGAGAAACCGATCTCTGTTGAGATGGTAACCCTTAACGGAGCGCAGTACACCAAGCAGGTTTATGAGAACAAGAATCTCTATTTCAACGCCAATGGCCAGCTCTCTGTGATCGAGGTCGTTAAACCGGTCGTTGATAACGCTCTTCCCAAGGCGCTTGAGGCTTACAAGAAGGCTTACGAGCTTGACGAGAAGCACAGCAAGGACAAGGACATAAGCGCTGGAATCAAGGCCATCGCCGAGAAACTGAACCAGGAAGCCTACAACTCCTACACCCTCGGTGATGTCAAGAAGGCGGAGGAGTACTTTGAGGCCGCTTATGAGGCGTCCGCGCAGAAGCCTTGCAGTCAGATTGACACGAACTCTCTGTACAATGCCGCTTTCACATCTTGGAGCATTGAGAATTTCTCCAAGGCCAAGGCTATGTTTGACAAATGTCTGGGATATGGCTATTATGGAGACAATGGCGAGGTGTTCGCCAAACTTTCCGATTGTGTCTCTCACATTGACACGACCGCTGCCGGAAAGGCTGCCGCCAAGGATTATCTTGAGCAGGGTTTCCAGAAATACCCTACAAGCGAGAGCATCGTATTCGGTCTTATCAACTACTATATGACCAGCGGTGAGGGAACCGACAGACTTTTCGAACTCCTCCAGCAGGCCAAGACCACCTCTCCTGACAACGCTTCCCTCTACTATGTCGAGGGTCAGGCTTACAAGCAGATAGGTGACCTTGACAAGGCTGCCAAGGCTTACGATGAGTCCGCGGCCAAGGATCCTAACTACGTCTTCGCCTACATCGGAAAGGGACAGATGTACTATGACAAGGCTCTGGAACTTCAGGAGAAGGCGCAGAATGAACTTGATGATGCCAAGTACATGGCTCTTACGCAAGAGTTTGAGGTGACCCTCAAGAAGTGCATCGATCCGTTTGAGCAGGCCTATGTCGTTTGTCAGGATCCGGCCATCAAGTCAACCATCGCCGAATACCTCAAGCAGATCTACTATCGTTTCCGTGACCAGGATCCTCAGTATCAGGCCGGATACGAGAAGTACAACGCATTCCTGAACAACTAATCGGTATCTCGTGGCAGGCAAAAGCTTGATTTATAATCGATAACGCAATCGCCTCCAGTCGAATCAGACTGGAGGCGATTGTTTTTTATTCCTTGATATTCAATTAGTTGTCTGCCACGGACGATTCCTCGGCCTCCTTGCGGTCAAAGGCCTTGACGATCTTGCTCACAAGCGGGTGGCGGACGATGTCCTCGTTGGTGAAGAAGATTGTGCTGACGCCCTTGATGTTCTTAAGGAGGCTGATGCCACTCAGCAGGCCTGAATCCTCTCGGCGAGGGAGATCGACCTGGGTCGCGTCACCGGTCACGATGAACTTGGCGTTCATGCCCATTCTAGTCAGGAACATCTTCAACTGGCCTAGATTCGTGTTCTGGGCTTCGTCAAGGATGACACAGGCGCGGTCCAGAGTGCGGCCTCGCATGTAGGCCAACGGCGCTA
Source organism: uncultured Bacteroidales bacterium (assembly GCA_934698975.1). Taxonomy (GTDB): domain Bacteria; phylum Bacteroidota; class Bacteroidia; order Bacteroidales; family UBA932; genus Cryptobacteroides. The sequence continues at coordinate 87,537 of CAKUVR010000004.1, read as the reverse complement.
TCTGGATGGTGCCCTCCTCGATGAACTCTTGCAGTCTTTTGGGCGGAATCATGTCTCCAAGGGCATCGTACAGCGGCTGGAGGTAAGGATCCAGTTTGTCTTTCAGGTCTCCGGGCAGAAATCCGAGCCGTTCTCCGGCCTCGACGGCGGGACGTGTCAGGATGATGCGTTTGATTTCGCGGTTCTTCAGCGCCCTCACCGCCAGAGCTATCGCCACGTAGGTCTTTCCGGTTCCGGCAGGGCCGACGGCGAAGACAAGATCGTTCTCGAAATAGGCCTTGACCATCTCCTGCTGGGTCTTGTTCCGGGCCTTGATCGGTTTTCCTTCCGTGCTGTGGACGATGACCGCTTCTCCATTCAATTTGAAATTGTTGGGTGAGTTCTCACCATCGAAGATGTCTTCGACATCGAAGGCCGTGAGGTTCATCTTGTGCATCCGCCGCTCGATCAGCTCGGCGAATTTCTGGTTGAATTCCTGAATGTCGTTCTCCTTGCCCTCAAGGTGAATCTCGTTGCCTCTGGCGACCACCTTAAGTCCATGAAAATAAGAGCAGAACTCTTCGAGAATCTTGTTCCCTGCCCCGAAAATCTCGATGGGGTCGATGGCGTCAAGCGTTATAGTCTTTTTCATTATCAATCAATAATTCCTGTTTCTTTCTTTACCCTCTCGTAGGAGGCGATCATCTTGTCGTAGTCCCATGGATTGATCCAAAGGTCACGTCTGCTGACATATTCCTTGATAGGGATTGTGGTGTAGCCGCGCGTCAGGTGGCCTGGCCTTGAGCACCATGTCAGCGTCAGAAGCGGCTCCAGCATATTCTTGTTCCCAAGCCAATCTTTTGTGAAGCGCAGCGTCACCATCATCCCGACCTGGGTGTTCGGGGCGCTCATGTTCGAAATGAAATTTCCCAATGAATATATCACCGGCACTTTCCTCACTCCAACTCCATTCTTAGAAGAGACTGCCAGAGTCTCAATGTCTTGCAGTACATGAGGGTGCGCCCCGACCACCGCGTCACAGCCTTTTTCCGCCAACCAGCGCGCAAACCGGCCCTGCGAGGCTGAATGTCTGAGGACATATTCATTGCCCCAATGAGGCAGCGCTATGATGAAGTCGGCTCCTGATTCCCTTGCCCTTAGGACTGCGTCGGCTATTTCGGTGGTGTCGATCCGGTGGACTTTCGGGAACTCTTCCGGAATGCCGCAGTTCGTGCCGTAAGTGAAGTTGATGAGCGCAAGGCGGATGCCCTTTGAAACGACCCTCAGCGGGAACCGCAGCGAGTCATCCTCGGCGGAAGCGGCGGCTCCGGTGTGCCTGATGAGCCCGTCATCTTCCATCTTTGAATATATTTCCAGAGTCCTCCGAATCCCTTTCGTCCCTTTGTCAAGAATATGGTTGTTCGCGGTCAGGAATATGTCCACGCCGCTTTTCGCTACCGCCTCGGCATAACTGTCCGGCGCCGAGAAGCATGGGTAGCCGGTGTAAGGTTTTCCGGCCAGAGTGAACTCCATGTTCGCCACGGCAATGTTCGCACCCTTGATCAGATGCTCAATCTTTGGGAAACACTCTGAAAAATCGAACGAGTCCTCTCCGACCCTTGCGTTTGCGATCTGGCCCCGATGCATCATCATGTCTCCCATGATCACAATGCTGACCGTGTCCGGAGTCTGGCAGAAAGGATGTGGAATATTCAGTTCTTTTGTGAGGCATGACTTCGACTTGCCGTTCTGCGACAATGACCAGTCCCGGAGGCTTTGAGCCGCCGCGGAGCAGGTAAGTGTAAGGAACAGAAGACAGGTTGTCAGAATTTTCCGCATGCGCAAAGATAATAATACATGCCGGATTTTCAGCAATCAATCATCAGTTTCTGTGCTCTTTTTGTAATTCTACCACTGCTTTTTGAGAAAATATTTCCGAAGAACTCTTGCATTTGTGAAAATTATTCGTAACTTTGCAATCTCTAACACGGTGCGATTAGTTCAGTTGGTAGAGCACCAGATTGTGGTTCTGGGTGTCGTGGGTTCGAGCCCCACATCGCACCCCAACAAGTAAGGCGGAAGATTTTTCTTCCGCCTTACTTGTTGGGTCGCGCAATCCAGCCCCGGTCACTGACGTGACAGCCCCAGGGGGCACGGGAAAAGGACAGGGCTGACCGCACCGGCATCTACTTCTTTTTCGGTTTCACGGAAGGATGCGCCAGAATCTGCACGTCTATCCCGTCAATCTTGTAGCCTTTGAAGCGGCGCGCAAGCAGTTTCATCTCTATCTGGTCGTAGAGTTCGTCGTCAATCACATCGGAGAATGTGTGGTTCACTGTGTCATAAAGATGAAAATGCTTGAAGGTGTTGACATCGAAGTACATCTTGTTGTTCTCGCTCATCCGGTGGTGGTATATTCCCAAAAGAGAAAGCTGTGTCAGGATGTTGTAGACCGAAGCTACGGTGACCTTCGCTTTTTTCGCTGCCATGATTTCTGCGGTGACCATGTCTGCACAGGCGTGTCCAAGTTTGAGCATCGCTTCGTGCACGGCGATTCTCTGAGGTGTGACTTTCAGTCCGTTCTTTCTGAGCGACTCACGGAAGTCTTCGATTGTGTGGGCTTTGTTGTTCCTTTCCATTCTGTTTCTGAGGCTTTTCTCAAGTCTTTTTCTATATTACTTTGACACTTGAAAGTGCAAATTTAGAAAAATTCTAATAAACGGCATCCACACAATGAAAAAATGTCTGGAATACAGGAGTCAAGGGTGGACCCATCGCTTGACTAATCACGAATTATGGCTATATTTGCAAGTTAAGATTGAACTCAAAAAGTATGGAAAAGATAAGATGCTTGATCATAGGAGGCGGCCCGGCCGGCTACACGGCTGCCATCTACGCTTCCAGAGCAGCCCTTGAGCCGGTTCTATATGAAGGTATGGAACCGGGTGGCCAGTTGACCACCACGACCGTTGTGGAGAATTATCCGGGATTTCCGGAAGGCGTTGACGCCAATCAGCTGATGGACGGGATGAGGGCTCAGGCCAAGCGTCTGGGTGCGGACATCCGAAGGGGAGTGGTGACTTGCGCAGATCTTTCACGGCGCCCGTTCCGGCTCACCATTGACGGAGAGACCGAATTGGAAGCGGAGGCTTTGATCATAGCCACAGGAGCCACTGCGAAATATCTTGGGCTTCCTTCCGAACAGAAATTCAGGGGGATGGGCGTGAGCGCCTGCGCTACCTGTGACGGTTTTTTCTACAGAAAGAAAGATGTCGCGGTTGTCGGCGGAGGTGACACTGCCTGCGAGGAGGCCACATATCTCGCCAACCTTTGCCGCAAGGTTTACATGATAGTCCGCAGAGATGTGTTCAGAGCTTCGGCGGCAATGCGTGAAAGGGTGATGAACACCCCGAACATCGATGTTCTTTGGAACTGTAACACGCAGGAAGTGCTTGGGAATGAGTCAGGTGTGACCGGAGTCCGCGTTCAAGACAAGGATGGTAAGGTTTTTGATGTCAGGGTCGATGGATTTTTCCTCGCCATCGGGCATCATCCTAACTCTGACATATTCAAGAAATATGTGGAGACGGATGAGAACGGCTACATCATCACCAAAGGCAAGACTTCCGAAACCAATGTCGAAGGAGTGTTTGCCGCGGGTGATGTTCAGGATCCTCGGTTCAGGCAGGCGATAACGGCTGCCGCGTCAGGCTGCAGGGCCGCTCTTGAGGTGGAAAAGTTTCTTTTGTCACACTGATGAATTTTGAACAGAATGAATAATATGTTAAAGACTACTCTGAAATTTGTGTCTGCCGCTCTTCTTTCCGTGCTGTCTCTCCAGTCATGCAAGTCTGAGTACGAGGCTCTTCTGAACGGAAGCGATGTGGATGCGAAATATGCCGCGGCGTTTGATTATTTCAATCACGGAAAGTACAGCAAGGCCGCTCAGTTGTTCGAGTCGCTTTCCGTACTGACCAGCGGAACTGACCGTGACGACACCGTTCAGTACTACTGGGGGCTCAGCAACTATCGTTTCAGGGATTACTATACGGCGGAGACAAACTTCACGAAGTTCATCACAAATTTTCCGCGCAGTCCGTTCGCCGAGGAGGCCGCTTTTCTCAGGATTGACTGCCTCTATCGTTCCACTCTCCGTTATGAGTTGGATCAGGTTCCGACTTACAGCGCGATCAGTGTCATCACCCAGTATATGGTTGAGAACCCGAACAACTCGCACACGGCCATCTGCAACAGGATGCTCAAGGAGTTGAATGACAGGTTGGACAGGAAGGCTTACGAGAACGCCAGGCTGTACTATAAGATGGAGGACTACAAGGCCGCCAGAGTGGCTTTCCGGAATGTGCTGAAGGATGACGCGGAGAACATCTACCGTGAGGACATACTTTACTACATCGCAAAATCTTCGTACAAATACGCTTTCTTGAGCGTGGAGAGCAAGCAGAAGGAACGTTACCTTACATTCGTGGACGACTACTACAACTTCATAGGTGAGTTGCCTGATTCTCCTTACAGGAAGGAACTGGACGCTCTTTACCGCCGTTCGCAGAAGGCTCTCGGCCGTTACACCGGAGCCGATGAGGATCTTGGAACCAAGGAAAAGGACTTTGAGAGGGACAGAAAGAAATTATTGAAACAATCCGCTCAATAGGCCACGTACAATATTTAGACAAGAATTTTTTTAATATGGAAGTTAAGAAGAAAGTCCCGTCAAACACAATTACCAGGGACATCAAGTATCTCGCCGAGCCTACAGGCAACATTTACGAGACAGTCGTGCTTCTCTACAAGAGGGCGAATCAGATCGCTCTTGCCGAGAAGAAGGAACTTGCCAAGAAACTGGAGGATTTCCGTACGGATCGCGACACGATGGACGAGGTCTTTGAAAACCGCGAACAGATTGAGATATCAAAGTATTACGAGAAGCTTCCTAAGCCGGATCTCATCGCGATTTCCGAGTTTGAGGACGGTGAACTCTACTATAGGATGGCTGGATCCGGCAATGAGGATCAAATGTCTGCTCGTCCTTCAAGTGAGAACACTTCTGACGCAGAATAATTTACGGGGCCATGCTTGAGTCCCTTCAGATAAGAAATTACGTTTTGATAGACTCTCTGGACATCAAATTTCCGGAGGGTCTGATCATTATATCCGGCCAGACAGGAGCCGGTAAGTCAATCCTTTTGGGAGCGCTTTCGTTGTTGCTGGGTTCAAAGGCTGACGCTTCAGTTATCGGAGGGGATGCTGACAGCTGTGTTGTCGAGGCTGTCTTCAGAATTCCGGAGACGGATCATGTCCTGAAGGATATATTGGCCGAAAACGATGTTGATGCTGTGGACGAGGAATTGATCATCAGGAGGGTGGTCAACCGTTCCGGACGCTCGCGTTCATTCATTAATGACTCTCCTGTGAATCTTCAGATTCTTCAGAGCATATCCTCGAGGTTGGTTGACATTCACTCTCAGCATCAGACATTGCTGCTGTCAGACAGATCCTTCCAACTTTCCATGCTGGACCATTTCGCCGGCGATGAGTCTCTTTTGGAGGAATGCGGGGAATCCTTCAGACGCTTCAAGACGATTGATAAGGAATATTCTGAAATCACCTCAAAACTGGCCAGAATGAGCGAGGAGAAGGAATATGTCCGTGCCCGCTGGCAGCGGCTTGAGGATGCCCGTCTTCAGGACGGGGAACTTGATGCTCTTGAGGCAGAACAGAAACAACTCTCCAATGCCGAGGAAATAAAGGAGAACCTTGGCGGAGTTGAGGAATTGTTCTGTCCGTCTGATCCGAATTCGGAAGCCTTGCCGTTGTCTTCTGTCCTGAAAGAGGCGCAGAAGATGCTGGACAAAGCGGCTAGATTTGTCCCGGAGGCTGCCGGACTGTCCGACAGGATTGACTCTGCCCGCACTGAATTGGATGACATTCTTGAGGAGGTCTCGGCAATCAACTCCCGCATTGAACTGTCTCAGGAACGTCTGGAAGCTGTGGATGAGCGTCTTTCGCTTCTTTATGACCTTATGAAAGGTTATTCGGCCTCTACCGTTGCCGAACTGATCGCTAAAAGAGACGCCCTTTCAGAGTCTCTGTTCGATTCCGCCGCGCTAGAGGCACGGAAATCTGAACTGGAAGCCATGATGGCTTCGGAAAAGAGAACCCTCGAGACTGTTTCCAAGCGCCTTCATGAGGCACGTGTCAAGGCGTCTGAACCATTCTCCAAGGCAATCACCGAATCAGTGCGCTCGCTTGAGATGGATCATGCGGTGTTCAAGGTTGAACTTTCAGATGCCCCGGTGTCAGCCGGCGGTTCGGATGCAGTCAGATTCTTGTTTTCGGCTTCCGGTGCGGCTCCCGCTGATGTGGCTAAGTGCGCTTCCGGCGGCGAGATGTCACGCTTGATGCTTTGCCTCAAGGCGATGATGGCTAAGTTTGTGAATATGCCGACTCTCATTTTCGATGAGATCGACACCGGTGTCTCCGGCAGCGTGGCCGACAAGATGGGACGCATGATATGCTCGATGGGCAAGGATATGCAGGTGTTCGCCATCACTCATCTGCCACAGGTGGCTGCAAAAGGCAATGCGCATTATGTCGTTGAGAAGGAGTATGATGTCCTTGGGAAAGCCACAACTTCCGTCCGTCCTTTGGAGGGACAGGATAGGGTGATGGAGATCGCGCGTATGCTGAGCGGCAGCAGCATCACAACCGCCGCTGTGGAGAACGCGAAGGCCTTGCTGTCTATCTGACCAGACCTACGGAATAATCAGAATTGTAGACCACCCGTCTGACAGCCTCGTTCACATAACCGCCTCTGGATGTTTTCACGAGATTGAAGTCGGATTGCAGTCCGTTGCCTTTGTGGTTTGCGATGTCGTTCCACTTCCTGCCATATTCCGAATTTAGGGTTGTGAAGAATTTCATGAGGTCATAGCCTTGGAATGCTGTGCGGCTTGGCTCTGCACCGTATATGGCTCTGTATCTCATCAGAAAGTTCTGGACATCCTTGGAGTCGTAGTCCACAAAGTATGACACACTTGAATGCAGATTCAGTGCGTGGAGCTGTTCCACGTCAATCTCTTCGAATGTCCTGATTTTGGAAGTGCTGTAAAGCACGATGTCCTTTTTCTGGCTGGAAATCAGGTACAGAAGCCTGACAACCTCGATGACAAACGCCTTGCTGTCCGAAGCCACCACCACCCTGTTTGTACCGTTGTCTGTCATCATGGACGAGATTCTGCCCATCACCTGCCGTCCCTCAAGAATATTGAACGAGAGGTCGGAGTGCCTTACTCCGGAGTTGCGCACCTCATTGATGACGTTGGATGAATAACTGTTGGCCGCCGCTCCTTTCTGGGTTATCAGAATCATCCTGTCGTTCGTTCCCAAGTCAGAATCCAACCATTTTATCATGTCAGATATCTGAGATTTGGTCGGCGACGGAGCCTGAATCACATTTGGAATCGTGTCCGCCAGCGCCTCTGCCCTCGGGTCGAGCGGCGAGACTATCCAAGTCTTGCCCTTTGATGCGTTGACAGTCCTGACTATGTCGGTGTTGGACACCGGACCGATCACAAAATCGCTTTCTGAGAACCTCTCTTCCGTGACAGGCATCGCTCCTCCGGCCACGTCATAGACATTGAGGTCTATCTCATTGCCGGCCTCTCCCAGATCCTTGGCCGCAAGCAAGGCTCCGCTGTAGAAATCCATCATCTGGCTGTCCGCTTTTTTTGCTGTGTTGAACGGAAGCAGGATGGAGACGTTAGTCTTGTGTTTCTTATTGAATAACCTGCCGAACAATCCGTCGGTGGGCTCGTCCTTCTCCGCATTCCCGGACTCCTCAACGGAATCAGACTGAAAGTCATTGGACTCCGAGTCTGTGGAAACTGCTTTGTTTCCGGATGCGTTTTCCCATTTTTCCGGATGAACAGGAATCTTGATTTCGTCCTTGCGCCTGACTTTTTCGGATGTCATTCCATTGATATTCATAATGGACTCTTTGGATACCATGTACTTTCTCGCGATGGAGGTCAGGTCCTCAAACCACTTGACGCGATGTATGATATATTCATTTGTGCCGTCAAATGTCTTGGTTTCCTCAGGTGTTCCGGCATTTGACATGCGGGCCGGAACTTCTTGTTCCGCCGCCACAGACGGCCCCTTTACCGGAATCCGGATAATCTGGTCTTTTTTGAGTCCTTCCGTGTCGAGGTGCAGGTCAGGGTTGGCGTCGAAGATCTCTTGCAGAGATACATTATAGGCCTTGCTGATCGAGTAAAGGGTCTGACGCTCCTGCACTATATGCGAATAGTACACTTTCCCGTTATAGCGAACCTTGTCCTTGGACACCACAACCTGCGGAGCGGCGTATTCCTGAGCGGCCGATTCTGAGCCGAAAGCGGCCATCAGACATACCGAGGCCACGAAAGTAGTCAAGTATCTGTTCATCTTTGCTTGTACAAATTGTCGGAAAACTCCAGCAGCCTTTTGCTGAAAGCCTTCCATGACAGCCGTTCTTTCTCGGCTCTGATTGAGTTGATGCATAGGGCTTTAAGGTTTGCGTCGGAGAAATATGCGCGAATCTCTCTCTCGATGCTGGCGGCATCGGCTTTTGGCGCGACGAGTCCCGTGCCGCAGTCTCCTATGGATTGTCTCAGCCCTCCTACATCGGTGACCACCATAGGCACCTCAAAGTGGTAGGCGATGGCGCTGATTCCGCTCTGGGTGGCCGATCTGTAAGGAAGCACCGCAAGGTCGGCGGCCGAGAAATAATCCTTCACCTCTGAATCCTTGATGTAATGTGTGAACAGGTGAATTCTGTCCTTGGCCGGTGAATTGTTGATGATCTTCGCGTATCTGTCAAATGATCCGTACGGTTCGCCGGCGACTATGAGCTGGTAGCTGTCGTCCAGTCCGGAGAAAGCTTCCAGCAGAATGTCAAGCCCTTTGTATTCCCTGATCAGGCCAAAGAACAACAGGTTTTTCTTTCCCGGCATGAGCCCAAGCGCTTTTTCTGCCTCCTCGCGAGGCATTTTTTTGCCGAAGTGCCCGTAGATCGGATGGAAGAGAGTGATGTTCAAAGCCTTCGGTGAAAGCCTGTGAAGATCCTCAGCTACCTCGTCGCATAGCGTGACGTTGCCTGTGCATCCGGACAGGAAATATTTGGTCAGCGGCGCGTCAAAGAACCGAGGCTCGTGCGGAATGACATTGTGGAGAACCGAGATGACTTTGCAGCGCTTCTTGAGCCTTCTGGCGATAAATCCCAATGACGGCCCGAAGTAGGACATCCAATAACTGATGATCACAAGATCCGGTTTCCAGTCCCGGATGGCTCTGTACGTGCGGCCGTAGGTAAAAGGATTGGCCGTATCCAGCAGAGCCTCGCTCTCGATGGGTACGGCGTCATCATCCTTTGTGACATATTGAGTCTTTCCCGGAAAAAGAAATTCCGGATATTGTCTTTTGAAATTGAAAGCCTTTACAGTGTGGCTTTTGCCCAGTTCCTGGCAGAGACTTGCGTTGAACTGGGAAATCCCTCCTCTGAAAGGGTAAAAGCAGGACAGGAGAGCGATTCTCAAAGCCTACTCCGTTTTGGATTCCTCAGCAGTGGCCGGGGCTGCTTTTCCGCCCTTGCCTTTGCTCTGGATGTACTCGTCGTTGAGCCCGGCGAGAATCGCGTCGGTCACGTCAAGGTCAGGATCGCCGGCGGCTACCGGAGCCGGAAGGACGCTGCCCTGGGTGGCGATGATCATGGCGTACTGGTATGTCTCGTTGAACTTGTCGAGGAAAGTCTTTATGGCGTCACCGATCTGGTTCATCATCACCTGCTGCTCCTCGGCGATTTCCTGCTGCTTCTGGGCGGCGTAGTTGTTGAAGTTGTTCTGCTGCTCCTGAAGCTTGATGTTTCTCTGCTCGGCCACCGAACGCACGAGAAGACCCTTGTCAAGGTCGGACTGGAACTTGTTCACATCGCTCTGGAGTTTGTTGCCCCTTCTGTTGATTTCCTCCTGAATGCTCTGGACTTTGGTCTCGACCACCGACCTGAGGTCGTTGGCCATGTCGTACTCATTGAGCACCCTGTCGAGGTCGAACCATACGATGGAACCGGCTTGGGCTGTAGCCTCCACGGTCTCGCCTGTGGTGGCCTTTTTGCTGCCTTTCCCGTTTGAAGTGAGTTGGAAAATCCCGAGAGCGACCACAGCGATGAGTGCTATGACGCTGATAATCAGTGGTGTCTGTTTCATTTTATTGTTTTGTTATTAATATTCAAGGTTACAAATGTAACTAAAAAATCTTAATCTTCGACAGATAAGCCTGTATTGTTTTCTCAAGTCCCATGTAGAGAGCGTCGCAGATGATGGCGTGACCGATGGAAACCTCGTCCGTCCAAGGGATTGTCCTGATGAAATATTCCAGATTCTCAAGGTTGAGGTCGTGCCCTGCGTTCAATCCCAGGCCAAGTTCTTTGACGGCCTTTGCGGTTTCAAGGTACGGCGCTATGGCCTTTTCCCTGCAGGATGAATATTCCGCCGCATAATCAGCGGTGTATAGTTCCACCCGGTCGCATCCGCAAGCCTTGGCCCCTTCCGCCATGGCGGGCGACGGATCAATGAATATTGACGTGCGGATTCCTTTTTCCTTGAATCTGGCGCAGATATCCGTGAGGAATCCATTGTTCGCGACAGTGTCCCACCCCGCGTTGGAAGTGATGGCGTCGTGTGCGTCCGGCACAAGTGTGACCTGATCCGGGACGACCTCAAGGACAAGGTCAACGAAACTTGGTATCGGATTGCCTTCTATGTTGAACTCTGTCTTGATGGTGGGTCTGATTGCCCTGACATCTGAATACCTGATATGCCTTTCGTCCGGTCTGGGGTGTACGGTGATGCCTTCCGCCCCGAATCTCTCGCAGTCCACTGCGGCCTTCTCCACGTCCGGCATGTTCCCGCCGCGTGCATTGCGGATTGTGGCGATCTTGTTGATGTTTACACTAAGTCTTGTCATAATGTTTCTATCTTCTGAGGTGGCCTCGGGTCACCTGTGACGATTGCCGCGTCCATGGCAGCAACCTTAACAATCATACAAAAATAATGATTTATGTTCAGTTTTATGCAGAAATGTGCTATTTTTGAAATTCAATTTATTTTATAATAACCGAAACACGCGCGGATGAAGATAGCGGTATATTCCAGAGACGGGGGAGTCATGCGCGACCAGAGGCTCTCACGGATGTTCGACAGGCTCGGCAAGGAATCTTTTGACCTTTTTGAGATCAGCGGTGAGGAGGACATCCTTACCGGTACCGGCACGGACATGGTGATCAGTGTGGGTGGAGACGGCACATTCCTGTCGGCTTCCCAATGCGTCGGGCAGTCCGGAATCCCGATTCTTGGGGTGAACCTCGGGAGACTTGGGTTCCTTTCTGAATATAGCCCCGAAGAGGCTTGCGACGCTCTGTTGTCAGGAGACTGGTATCTGGAAGACAGGGAACTGCTGAGCACGAGTGTGGCGGGATTTGGCGGGAATATGACCGAACCGATCGCCGGTTTCAGGCCGTACACCCTCAATGAAGTCTCTGTCCATCGTTCCGGAGCCGCTCTGATCGGGATTGATGTCTCGATCGACAGGCACCCGCTGCCAACATATTGGGCGGATGGTCTGCTTGTCGCGACCAGTTCTGGATCCACTGCATATTCGTTGAGTGTCGGAGGGCCGATCTGCGCCCCCGAGTCTAAGGTCCTCATCATAGCCCCGATAGCTCCGCACAACCTTAACGTGCGTCCGCTTGTGGTACCTGACACGACTGAGATTGTTGTTTCGGTAAGGTCCAGAGATGATAACGTGATGCTTTCCATGGACAACAGGAACCATCTTGTGGAAGCTTCTGTGGTCCTGGGGGTCAAGGTGGCACAATTTTCGCTGAAAAGGGTTCGCCTTAAAAACACCAGTTTCATAAAGGCTCTGACCACAAAGCTGTTCTGGGGTGAGGACATCAGGAACAGCGGAGATCAATAATTATTAGGATATGAACGATAACAAAAACATACCGGCTCATGTGTCCATCATCATGGATGGGAACGGACGTTGGGCACGGCAGCGGGGCCAGGAAAGGGTATCCGGTCATTACAATGGAGTGGAGAGCGTCCGAGCCTGTGTGGAGGCAGCCGCTGAGGAAGGGGTGAAGTACCTGTCACTCTTCGCGTTTTCCGAGGAGAACTGGAGCCGCCCTGAGGCTGAGGTGAACACCTTGATGAGCCTTATGATGAAATCTATCGTTGACGAGATCGGCTCCCTCGCCGCCAAAGGAGTGTCTTTCCGTGTGTTGGGCAATATTTCGAGGCTGGATAAGTCTCTGATAGACGCTATCCGCAAGGCTGAGGCCGAGACCGCGCCCGCGCCGGGCAAGGAGCCGCTCCTGACCCTCATCGTGTTCCTTAGCTACAGCGGGAAGTGGGATATCCTGCAGGCCGCAAAGAAAATGGCCAAGGAATATGCCGGCGACCCCGAAGGGCTGGAATCAGTGGAGATAGGGGATTTTGGACATTATCTTGTGACAGACGGCATTCCTGATCCTGATCTTATCATACGCACATCTGGAGAAGAGAGGATCAGCAACTACCTTCTCTGGCAGGCCGCATATTCGGAATTCCTTTTTGTCGACACCCTGTGGCCAGATTTCAGGGGCGATGACTTCCGGGCGGCTCTGGAAGAATATTCCCACAGGAACCGAAGGTATGGAAAAGTTAAATAACTTGCGTATATTTGCATCTTAAATGAAATCTGATTCGATGAAAGTATATCGTCTATTGTGTCTTCTTGCCATGTCCGCCGCCGCTTTTCAGGCCTTCGGACAGGAATCCGCAAAATCTTCTGAACCTGTGGAGGTTGATTATGACCACCCCAAGACCTATTATGTGGGTGGAGTCTCCGTGGAAGGGAACCATCAATTTTCCAGCCAGCAGATTGTTTCGCTGACCGGACTGCAGAAAGGCATGAAAATCACCGTGCCGAGCGATGACATCTCCTCTATAGTGTCGCGGCTTTGGATGCAGAGGTATTTCGAGAACGTGGCCTTGGAGATTGATCATCTGAGCGAGAAGAAAGATTCCGCTTTCCTTGTCATCCGCATCCAGGAGCGTCCGAGGGTGTCCAGATGGCTTTTCACCGGTGTCAGAAAAGGCGAGCAGAAGGATTTGGACGAGAGGCTTAACCTCCGCCGCGGAGGCGAGTTCTCAGACTATGTCGCCAAGACCTCGACCGACATCATCAAAAGATTCTATGCCGACAAGGGCTTTCTCAACTGCAAGGTCGATGTGCAGACCCAGAAAGACACGATCGTGAGGAACGCCATCAAGGTGAACTTCGCTGTGGATCGCGGCTCGAAGGTCAAAATCAGAGACATCCACTTTAAAGGAGCCGAGGGCTTCACGGACTTCAAACTTTCGCGTTCCATGAAGAAGACCAAGGCCAAGAAATGGTACAACTTCTTCAACAGCAAGAAATTCAACGAGAAGGAATATCCTAACGACAAGAACAGCCTCATCAGCAAGCTCAACGAGTCCGGTTTCCGTGACGCGCGCATAGTCAAGGATTCCATCTACTATGTGACTCCCGACAGGCTTGGCATCGACCTGAAGATCGATCAGGGAAAGAAATATTATTTCAGGAACATCTCCTGGACCGGCAACTCGGTCTACTCCACCGACCAGCTCAACGAGATCCTCAACATCCGCAAGGGCGACCCTTACGATGTGGTGACAATGCAGAAAAGGCTTTTCGGAGGCAAGCAAGGGGATCAGGATGTGTCCAAGATCTATCGTGACAACGGCTATCTGTTCATAACCATCACGCCGGTCGAGTTGAACATCGAAGGCGATTCCGTGGATGTCGAGATGAGAATATCCGAAGGAAAGCAGGCCACTCTCAATAATATTGTCATAAACGGCAACAATCTCACCAATGAGAAGGTTGTCCGCAGACAGCTTGCCACCAGGCCGGGCTACCTTTTCAGCCAGACCGATTTCGAGAGGTCCATCAGGGAAATCGCCTCGTTGGGTCAGTTCGATCCAGAGGCCATCGCCGATCCGTCGAAGGGCTATACGATAGCTCCTAACCAGTTGAATAATACTGTGGATCTGATCTACAACGTGACCGAGAAGCCTTCCAGCCAGCTGGAACTCTCAGGAGGTTGGGGCGCGAACACTTTCGTGGCGACTGTCGGCGTTAACTTCAACAACTTCTCCACGAAACGAATGTTCGAGAAGAACGCCTGGAGGCCTGTCCCTCTTGGTGACGCGCAGAACCTTTCTTTGCGTTTCCAGACCAACGGAACATATTATACCTCTTTGGTGTTCGGCTTTTCGGAGCCTTGGCTTTTCGGAAAGAAACCTACCTCGCTGAACCTTCAGGCCTACTATACGAGACAGACAAACTCTTACCTTACGATAGGTATTCTCTCCAATGACAAGGTAATGCAGGTCTATGGTTTCTCGGCCGGAATCGGCACCCGTCTGAAATGGCCGGACAATTACTTCGTGCTTTACAACGGCCTCAGCTGGCAGATTTATGATCTGAAGAACTGGATCAACGGCTACTTCATGTTCAATGACGGCAAGTCTCATAACCTGAGCTATACCATCAATCTGAGCAGGAACTCCACCGACCAGCAGATCTACCCTCGTATGGGATCGAACTTCAGCGCCAGCCTTCAGCTGACTCCGCCATATTCGTTGTTCAGGAAGAAGGATCTCGGCACGCTTGACGCCAGCGGCAATCCAACGAAGGTCTCCAGCTACAAGGACATCAACTATGACAACTGGACTTCCGCCCAGCGTTACAAATGGATCGAGTATCACAAATGGAAGGTCAGCGGGGAACTCTACACCAAAGTCATCGGTGACTTCGTGATCATGACGCGAGCGCAGTTCGGCTACCTCGGCTACTACAACCGCAAGTGGGGCTACTCTCCGTTCGAGGGCTTCAGAGTCGGAGGTGACGGAATGTCGGGCTATGACACCTATGGAGCGGACATCATCTCCCTTCGTGGTTACGAGAATTACGCCCTTACGCCTTGGTCCGCCACTCCGTATAACTCTAACGGCTACTATGCCGGCAACGTCTATGACAAGTTCACGATGGAATTCCGTTACCCTGTCATCCTCCAGCCTCAGTCCACGATCTTCGTGCTGGGCTTTCTTGAGGGAGGAAACTGCTGGTCTGACATAAAGAATTTCAATCCGTTCCAGATCAAGCGTTCAGCTGGTGTCGGCGTGAGGGTGTTCCTCCCGATGATCGGTCTGCTTGGCATCGACTGGGGCTATGGTTTCGACTGGCCGGAAAAGAAGAACAGAAGCCAGTTCCACTTCCTCATCGGACAGCAATTCTAAATAATATTGCTACATTTGCATCCGGAATCAAACACGTAAACTGATAAAATTCTATAAAAATGAAAAAGATTCTTATTATCGCCGCAATGGCGTTGTTTACTCTGACGGCTTCTGCGCAGGCGAAGTTCGCTTATGTCGATTTCAACGAACTGGTGATGCTCGCCCCGGAGGCTGATGCGGCCAGGTCACAGATGCAGGCCGCTCAGAAAGAGGCTCAGGAAACCCTCCAAAGCATGATGGAAGAGGCTCAGACCAAGTATAACGAGTACCAGCAGAAGCAAGCCACATGGACACCGGCCATCAAGTCCAGCAAAGAAAAGGAACTCGGTGAGATCCAGAACAGGATCCAGGAGTTCCAGCAGTCCATCCAGGCCGAACTTCAGCAGCAGCAGCAACAACTGATGGATCCTATCTACAAGAAGGCTCAGGAGGCTGTCGAGAAACTTGCCAAGGCCGGTGGCTATCTGTTCGTGTTCGAGACTTCGCAGTACCTTTACGTTGACAAGGCGCAGTGCAAGGATCTCACTCCTGAGGCAAGAAAGGCTTTGAATATTCCTGATGGCAGGACGCTTGAGGATCTCCAGAAGGAACTTCAGGCTCAGGCGCAAACTCAGGGGCAGCAGTAATATTCTTTGGAAATCAAATTTTTGAGGGTCGGCAATAACTGCTGGCCCTTTTTTACCCTCGGTCGCCACGTGACAGCACCAGAGGAACCAAAAGAATCTTTTTTCGGAAAATATGTTGGTTATTCTGCATTTTATGCTTTAATTTGTAAGGAATTTTTATTCAACACTAATATTCTTAAAATAGAAATGCAACATAAGGTTATTGATGCTAAGGATGTTGTGATAAGGTTCGCCGGGGATTCCGGTGACGGTATGCAGCTTACCGGAACTTTGTTCGCGAACTTGTCGGCAGTCTATGGTAACGGCCTTTCCACATTTCCGGACTATCCGGCCGAAATCAGAGCCCCTAAAGGCACTGTGGCTGGCGTTTCCGGATTCCAGGTTCACATCGGAAGCCACAAGGTCAACACACCTGGTGATTTCTGTGACATGCTTGTGGCGATGAATCCCGCCGCACTCAAGGCGAACGCCAAGTGGCTGAAAAGAAATGCAACCGTACTGGTCAATGAAGATGCCTTCGATGATTTCGGCCTTGCTAAAGCCGGCTTTACGGGCAATCCTTTTGAGGAACTTCACATAGAGGACAGGAACATCATCGTGGCACCGATCACCAAACTGACGGAGGAAAGCCTGAAAGACAGCGGACTTGATGTGGCTTCAGTCCACAAGTGCAGGAATATGTTCACCCTTGGTATGGCCTGCTTCATCTACAGCCGTCCGTTGGACTATGTCTATACCTATCTTGAAGGGCGTTTCGCCAAGAAGCATCCTGAGATGATTGAGCCGAACCGCAAGGTGGTCAATGACGGCTACAACTACGCTGCCAACATCCAGGCCGTGGCCGACACTTACACTGTTGTCCCTGACATTCAAGAGAAAGGAATATACAGGAATATTACAGGAAATCAGGCTTTAGCATGGGGCTTGATTGCTGCTTCGGAGAAATCTGGACGTCCGCTTTTCTGCGGGTCTTATCCGATCACTCCGGCAACGGCGATTCTTGAGGAACTTGCCATACACAAGAATCTCGGAGTCAAGACCATGCAGACCGAGGACGAGATAGCGGGAATATGCTGTGCGATCGGGGCTTCATTCGCCGGCAATCTGGCCGTCACCACGACTTCCGGCCCTGGCCTTTCGCTTAAGTCCGAGGCCCTTGGACTGGCAGTGATGACCGAACTTCCGCTTGTGATTGTGGACGTTCAGCGTGGCGGTCCTTGCACTGGACTGCCTACCAAGACAGAGCAGGCAGACCTCAACGAGGCCCTTTACGGACGAAACGGCGAAAGCCCTATTGTCGTGATGGCCGCACATTCTCCGGCGCATTGCTTTGACGCCGCCTTTATGGCCGCCAAGATCGCCATGGAGCACATGACACCCGTCCTGCTACTTTCCGAGGGCTTCCTCGGAAACGGCTCCGAGCCATGGAGGATTCCTTCCATGAGTGAATATCCTGTCATCAAGCCTCGCCTCGCGGTGGCCGACGGAAACAAGTTCCGTCCTTTCGAAAGGGATGCCGAGACCCTTGCCAGAAAATGGGCTCCGGCCGGAACCCCTGGCCTTGGACACCGTGTCGGTGGCCTTGAGAAGACGCATGAAGGCGTGCTTTCCACCGATGCCGCCAACCATGAGACGATGGTCAGGGAACGCGCGGAGAAAGTAGCCCGCGTCGCCGCTGACATTCCTGACTTGGTCGTTGACGGCCCTGAGAGCGGAGAAGTCCTTCTGGTCGGTTGGGGTGGCACTTACGGACATATTCTTTCTGCCACGGAGGAACTCCGCGCTGCCGGGAAGACAGTCAGCCGAGTGCATTTCGATTTCATCGATCCGCTTCCTAAGAACACGGAGAAGGTGTTGTCAGGTTTTAAGAAGATAATTGTCTGCGAGCTGAACCTCGGACAGTTCTCCGGGTACCTCAAGACAATATTCCCGCAGTTCAATTATATAGGATGCAACAAGGTTCAAGGGCAGACCTTCCTCGTGAAGGAGATTGTTGACGCGGCTTCGGCACAGATTTAGGAGGAACACACCATGCCAAAATATTCATTGAAAGATTTCAAGAGCGACCAGGAGATCAGATGGTGTCCCGGATGCGGGGACTATTCAATTCTCGCCGCTCTTCAAAGAACCCTTCCGCTGGTTTGTGAGGAGAAGGGAATAGACAAGGACAAGATTGTGGTTGTGTCCGGCATTGGATGCTCGTCAAGGCTTCCGTACTATGTCGACACCTATGGATTCCACAGCATCCACGGCCGCGCCACAGCCATAGCGACCGGAATGAAAGTCGCCAACCCGGATCTCTGCATCTGGCAGGTGAGCGGTGACGGTGACGCGCTTGCGATCGGCGGAAACCATTTCATCCACGCTATCAGAAGGAACATCGACATCAACCTGATGCTCTTTAACAACCAGATTTACGGAATGACGAAGGGGCAGTATTCCCCGACCTCGAAACTGGGGGCTATCACCAAGACTTCCCCTTATGGCACGGTCGAACATCCTTTCAACCCGGGCAGCCTTGTGCTTGGAGCCAAGGGAACGTTTTTCGCGCGCGGAATGGACACAGAGCTGGCCCTAAACCAGGAGATCATGCTCGCCGCGTCAAGGCATAAGGGCACTTCCGTGATGGAGTTCCTGACTAACTGCGTGATATTCAACAACGGCTCTCACGCCGAGATTTCCGACAGGGAGCACAAGGCCGACAGGACGCTGGTGTTGCGTGACGGCGAGAAGATGATATTCGGAAAGAACCGTGACAAGGGTATCGCCCTCGATGGTTGGAGATTGAAGGTCGTTACCATCGGAGAGAATGGTGTCACGGAGGACGACATCCTCACGCACGACAGCCATTCCGACAATCTTGGACTCCAGATGATGCTCGCTGACATGAAGTGGCCTGATTTCCCGGTGGCTCTCGGAGTCATCCGCGAGGTCCCGGACATCACCTACGACGAGGAGGTCGCCAAGCAGGTAGAGAGCGTGAAGGCCAAGGCGAGGATCCACAGCGTTGACGAGCTGCTTCACAGCGGCTCCACATGGGAACTAAAATAGAACACATTCACATTATTAACTAATTAATAACACAATCACATTATGAAGACAACTGAAATAATGGCCCGTCTCCAGGCCAAGTACCCTACCGAGAAGGAATATCTTCAGGCAGTGCAGGAGGTTCTCGAGTCAATCGAGGAGGTTTACAACCAGCATCCTGAGTTCGAGAAGGCAAAGATCGTCGAGAGACTCGTTGAGCCTGACAGAATCTTCACTTTCCGTGTGACCTGGATCGACGACAACGGTGAGGTTCAGACCAACCTCGGTTACCGCGTCCAGTTCAACAGCGCGATCGGACCTTACAAGGGAGGACTTCGCTTCCACAAGGCCGTGACACCTTCAATGCTAAAGTTCCTCGGATTCGAGCAGACATTCAAGAACGCCCTCACAACCCTTCCTATGGGTGGTGCGAAAGGTGGTTCAGACTTCGATCCTGTCGGAAAGTCAAACGCTGAAATCATGCGTTTCTGCCAGGCCTTCATGCTTGAGCTCTGGCGCTGCATCGGTCCTGATCAGGACATTCCTGCGGGCGATGTTGGTGTCGGTGGACGTGAGATCGGCTTCCTGAACGGAATGTACCAGAAGCTTGCCCGTCAGTACCACACTGGAGTGCTCACCGGAAAGGGTGCTACTTGGGGAGGTTCCATCCTTCGTCCTGAGGCCACCGGTTTCGGAGCCCTCTATTTCACTCAGTACCTTCTCCACAAGGCCGGCAAGGACATCGCAGGTCAGAAGGTCTGCATCTCTGGTTTCGGTAATGTGGCTTGGGGCGCTGTGAAGAAGGCTACCCAGCTCGGAGCCAAGGTTGTAGCGATCTCCGGCCCTGACGGAGTCTGCCATATTCCTGAAGGAATGACTCCTGAGATGAATGAATATATGCTTGACATGCGTGCCTCCAACAGGAACATGGTTGAGGATCTCGCTACCAAGTTCCCAGGACAGGTTCAGTTCACCGCCGGCAAGAAGGCTTGGAGCATCCCTTGCGACATCGCTCTTCCTTGCGCTTTCCAGAACGAGCTCAGCGAGGACGATGCCAAGGAACTGAAGGCCAACGGTTGCTGGTGCTGCTGCGAGGTTTCCAACATGGGCTGCCAGCCAGGAGCCATCCACTTCTTCCAGAACAACGGAGTCCTCTTCGCTCCTGGAAAGGCTGTGAACGCTGGTGGAGTTGCCACCTCAGGTCTTGAGATGACCCAGAACGCCGCTCACCTCAGCTGGTCCGCACAGGAAGTTGACGACAAACTTCACTGGATCATGCAGAGCATCCACGAGCAGTGCGTGAAGTACGGCACACGCCTGGACGGCAGCGTTGACTACGTGAAGGGAGCCAACATCGCCGGCTTCATGAAGGTCGCGCAGGCTATGCTCGAGCAGGGAATCATCTAATTGTACGATTTCTTACGAATATCAGCACATCAACGTCTCGTTGATGTGCTTTTTTTCATTTATATTCATTAAATTTGCAGGATGCAAAAGAGAAAAGAATATAAACAATAATAATAACACTTTTTTCAAATGAAAAGAACCGTTCTGGCATTATCGCTGATCGCTCTTGTGGCCTCCTGCAACACAACGCCTGAGACCGCTGTTCAGAAAAAGGTTGATTCGTATGCTCTTGTCAAGATCGAATCACCTGACCTTTCCGGTATCACGGACAACGGCAAAGAAGTCCTTAATCTTTACAAATTCGCTGCCGACCAGGCCGACAGCATCTATTGGAATCAGTATTTTGGAGACAAAACTCTGATTGAGAATCTGAAAGACGCCGATTTGCGTGACTACGCCAAAATCAACTATGGCCCGTGGGACCGTCTTGACGGCTCCACTTTCGTGGAGGGATTCGGAAAACTCCCTCTTGGAGCCAATTTCTATCCGGCAGACATGAGTTCGGCTGAGTTCGACTCGCTAGCCGATCCGGTGAAGACAAGTCCATATTCGCTGATCAGACGTGACTCGGACGGCAAATTGGTCGCTGTGTGGTATCACGATGCCTATGAGTACAACATCGACAAGATCTGCAACTACCTCAAGGCTGCCGCTGACATCACCATCAAACCGAGCGTCCGCAACTATCTTCTCAAGAAGATTGACGCTTTGAAGACTGACTATTACTACGATAGCGATCTTGCATGGCTGGAGATGACAGACAGCAAGATGGATCTCATCATCGGCCCTAACGAGGTTAATGATGATCAGTTGTACGGTCTCAAGACATCCTACGAGGCTTACGTTCTTTTGAAAGATCTCAAGCGCACCGAAGTTCTTGATCAGTTCAAGTCTATGCTGCCTGAACTCCAGAAGCAGATCCCTTGCGAGGATCAATACAAGAACTTTGTACCGGGCGAGGAGTCGGACATCTACGCCTATGACGCCATCTACTGCTCCGGTCACGCCAATGCTGGAATCAA
Organism: uncultured Bacteroidales bacterium; assembly: GCA_934698975.1. Classification (GTDB taxonomy): domain Bacteria; phylum Bacteroidota; class Bacteroidia; order Bacteroidales; family UBA932; genus Cryptobacteroides. The sequence goes on along the minus strand of CAKUVR010000004.1, from coordinate 66,072 downwards.
GCTGATTGCCTTGAACCTTCCTTACAATGAAGAGGTTCAGGCCAAGGCCGGAACCCGTACGGCCCTTCTTCGCAACATCATGATGGAGAAGTTCAACAGGGTTGTGAATCCTGTCGGTATCGTTGTCTTAAGTCCTGACCAGCAGGATCACCTTGACGAGGAAGCATTCTACTGGAACATCGCTTTCCGTGAGATCGCTCACGGACTGGGTGTGAAGGAAACCATCAACGGCAAGGGCGCTGTCTATGAGGCTCTCGGCAACAAGGCTCTCACATGGGAGGACGCAAAGGCCAATGCTCTCGGTTTGTACTTAGTCTGCAAGCTTTTGGATGAGCACAAGATTCCTGCTCTTATCACTAAGGAGGATGCTATCACGACATTCGTTGCCAACCTGATCCGCTCAGAGCGTTTCGGTGAGGCCTCACAGCTTGGAAGGGCTTATGTGATGCTCTTCAACTACCTCAATCAGAATGGAGCCTTTAAGCGTGGCGACAGCGGTAAATATTCGATTGACTACGAAAAGACGCTTTCACTTGTGGCTGAGTTCACCGGCATTGCCCTCAAGACCCAGGCTACCGGAGACTACGAGTTTGCAGAGCAGTTCGAAAACCAGTACTGCGTGCTGTCAGAGGATTTCAAGGCTGACCTCGTGAACATCCGCCTTGAGAATATTCCGATTGACCTCAGGTTCGAATTCCAGAAATAAAATTAATAATCAATACTACTGAAATGGCTGAAAAGAAATTCAATGTGAAGTACGGTGTACTTCTGCCGATTGTTCTTCTGGTCACACTCTTTTTGTGGTGCGTACCTACCTCTTTCTTTGGCATCGACGCTCTGACCGTTGTGCAGCAGCGTGTGATCGCTCTCTTCGTGTTCGCCGCATTGATGTGGATGTTTGAGATCATCCCTAACTGGGCGACTTCCGTGATGATCATCGTGGTGGCTCTGCTGACTGTCTCCGACAAGGGACTCGGCTTCTTCTGCAATCCTGAGTTCGGTCAGTTGGTAAGCTACAAGAAGATAATGTCCTCTTTCGCTGATCCTGTCGTGATGCTGTTCCTCGGCGGTTTCGTACTCGCTATTATGGCTGAAAGATTCGGACTTGACGTAACTCTCGCAAAATCATTGCTCAGCATATTCGGAACCAAGCCTAAGATGGTGCTCTTGGGATTCCTTGTCATCATCTCTGTCTTCTCGATGTTTATGAGCAACACCGCCACTGCGGCCATGATGCTGGCCTTCCTTGCCCCTGTGCTCTCAAAGCTTCCGAGCGATGACAAGGGAAAGATCGGCCTAGCCCTTTCTATTCCTATCGCAGCCAACCTGGGTGGTATCGGAACTCCTATCGGAACCCCTCCCAATGCTACTGCTAAAGGCTATCTTGAGCAGGCCGGCATCGATGTATCTTTCGGAGACTGGTGCGTTCACATGATTCCTTACGTGATCATCATGATTCTCCTCGCTTGGGTTCTTCTCCTCGTTTTCTTCCCGTTCAAGACCCAGAAACTCGTGCTTGAGATCCCTGCGAATGACAAGAAGAAGGATTGGAAGAGCAAGCTTGTGTGGGCTACATTCATCATCACGATTCTCCTCTGGGCAACCGAGCAGCTCCATCACATCAGCTCCAACGTCGTGGCTTTGATTCCTCTTGGAGTCTTCACTGCCACCGGTCTCTTCGGAAAGGAAGAGATTAAGGAAATCAACTGGTCTGTGCTCTGGCTTGTGGCCGGAGGATTCGCCCTCGGCTATCTCCTTCAGGACACCGGTCTTGCCAAGGTTCTCATCACCGCGATTCCGTTCGGCTCGATGTCCGTCATCCTTGTGCTGGTTGTGGCTGGTTTCGTCTGCTACTTCCTCTCGAACTTCATCAGCAACTCCGCCACAGCAGCCCTGCTTATCCCTATCCTTATCGTAGTCGCTGAGGGTATGGCTGACCCTGCTGCTGCCAACAATGCTGCGTTCATCGCGATGGGCGGAACCCAGGCCATGATCATATTCATCGCTGTGTGCGCCTCCATCGCAATGCTTTTCCCTATCTCCACACCTCCGAACGCCATCGCGGCTTCTACCGGACTTGTCGAGACAAAGGACATGGCGAAGGTCGGCATCATCATCGGTGTCGTAGGATTCATCTTCGGATTCTTCTGGCTCACTAAGATCTTCCCGTTCGCACAGTAATTATTTAGTATTATCAGAGAAGCTGTTTTGGGGTATGTACCAAGGCAGCTTCTCAATGCATAAAAATAAGTTAGTAGTTATTAAAATGAACAAAATCATCACTTCACTTGCCGCTTTGGCAATGTGCACCACTCTTGCAGCACAGGAGACCAAACCAAAGATCAGCCTTTATGGCTTCATCAGAAATTATTACGCTTTCGACACTCGTGAAAGTGTGGCTGGTACCGAAGATTTCTTCTATTACCTTCCAAAAGACGAGAACATGAAAGGCGACGTTGACTTGAACGAGCAGAACTCTTTTCGCTTTGCCGCCATTACTTCCAGAGTCGGACTCAATGTGACAGGCTATGAATATAACGGCCTAAAGTTTGGTGCAAAGATCGAGACCGACTTCTATAATGGTCTCAGCGGTGCCACTGGAACCGCTGTCCTCCGTCTCCGCCAGGCCTATGTCACTGTAGGAAGGAACGATTGGCTTGTTACTGCCGGTCAGGCATGGCATCCAATGGCCGCTGACATGCCTGATGTGTTCTCACTCAACACTGGAGCTCCTTTCGGCCCGTTCAGCCGCACCCCGCAGGTTAAGTTGGACTATAAGTTCAATGATGCCCTCTCATTGACCGGATCCGCGATCTGGCAGATGCAGTACGTTTCCGCCGGCCCTTCTGGGGCTTCAGCCAACTACATCAAGGATGCCTGCACTCCGGAGATTTATCTGGGATTGAACTACAAGAAAGACAACCTTCTCCTCCGAGCCGGAGTGAACATGCTATCGATCAGGCCGCGAGTAAACAATGGTTCTGTCAAGGTCGATGACCGCATAACAACCCTCACTCCTTTCTTCTTCGGACAGTATAAGAGTGGTTTGTTTTCGGCCAAGGTCAAGACCGTCTTCGCCGAGGCTGGAGAGCATATCAACCTCAATGGAGGATATGGTATCTCCGCAAAGAATACTGACGGTAGCTTTGACTACACTCCTACACGCAATTCTTCCACTTGGGCGAGCTTTATGTACGGAAAGAAGACACAGTGGATTCTTTTTGCCGGTTATGTGAAGAATTTCGGAACAAAGAGCGATCTCTATACGGGGGATGGAGAAATGTTCAAGGATGTTGACGGTAAAGTCTATGCGTTGGCATCAAACCTCTATTTCAGCAAGAACAGCTTCTCGAACATGAACCAGATGTGGAGGCTAACCCCTACAGTTATCCACAACATCGGCAAGTTCGCGATTGGTCTTGAATATGAGCTCACAAGCGTTCAATATGGTGACTACAAGACGGTTGAAGGTGTGAAGTACATCGGTGTCAACGGTCTTGCCGAGGACAACCTCCACTGGATCACCAACCACCGTGTTCAGGCTCTGGTCAAGTTTACTTTCTAATATAATTGTTTGACAAGTCAAGGCGGTTGTCGGCCTTGAGCGGAAATATTGATGCTATGAAGAAAATAATCCCAATGTTGGCGTCGGTTGTCGCCATGTCGCTTACAGCATTGCCTGCTGTGGCTCAAAGCCATCAGATCAAACTCACCAATCATTTGGAACCATACGGCTTTTTCCGCACAAGCGCCATTTTCGACGCTCGTGAATCCAAGGCCGACACTGAAGACTTGTTCTATTATGTTCCTTACGACAAGGAGATTAATCTGGAAGGTAACGACATCTGGTATAATCCTTCCATCAAGATGTCCGCCATCACGACACGTCTTGGAGTCAATCTTACAGGATTCCGGTATGGATCATTCAATGTCACTGGAAAACTTGAGACGGATTTCTACTTGACGACAAGCGGTTCCGCATCGCTGCATCTAAGGGAAGCCTATCTCAAATTCAATTGGAATGATCTCGGAGACTATTTCAAGTCCATGTCCGTAAAGGTCGGACAAGCATGGCATCCTATGTCCTTAGATATGCCATATAGTGTCGGTTATGAGGCCGGATCCCCTTTCAATCCTTATGCGAGAAGCCCTCAACTGATGTTCGAGACAGACTTCCTGAAGCGTTTCTCATTCACGGCGGGATTCCTTTATCCGATGGAATTCATGCCGACTGGACCGCAAGGACCTTCGGCGGACTATGTCAAATATGGCCTTGTACCGGAATTGTACGCCGGCCTGACATATTCCTCAAAGTATATCAAGGCCAGGGTAGGGGCTGATTTCATAAGTCTGGTTCCCCGTTGGCGCACAACTGATTTGACATATTATCACGATGTCGGCACCAAAGTCAAGGACCGCATTTCCATGATCAGCCCAATGGCTTATATAGAGTTCAGCAAAGGCTTGTTTAAAGTCAACGCAAAGGCTGTTCTGGCTTCAGGAGGAGATCATCTCAGGCTCATGGGAGGGTATGCGGTCTATGACAAGTCAGATGCGTATAAGTACAAGTACACTCCTCTGCGATCCGTCACAGGGTTCGCTTCAGCCAGTTATGGCAGTCAGTGGCAGTTCCTCTTGTTCGCCGGTGGAATGACGGCATTGGGCTCTGGACATGAATTGATCACTGATGGCGAAACCGGAGCCGCAAAGACAGGCTACATCTATTACTTTGACGGCGGTTTCAAGAACATACGTTACATGGCTCGCTTGGCTCCCGCTGTGGCTTACAATCTTGAAAGGCTTACCTTTGCCCTTGAATATAATTGCACAGGCGTAAGTTATGGTGACATTAAATCCATGAACGCCAAGGGGCTTGCCAACTCTCAGGCTCATTTGATATTTAATCACAGAGTCCTGGGTGTCGTGAAATATTCATTTTAAAAGATATTTGGGAAGATGAATATTTTGTCAATTTATCTTGCTTTTTAGAATATTTTTCCGATATTTGTCGCATTGAACAGATTGTATGAGACAGTTTAATCATATCCACCTACATTTTCATCACCGCTTCATCCGGGGGTGAGTTTGTCGTGGGTATCTGATACTTTGAGGGATATTTAGTCAAGGCTCGCTTCCGTATAGGTTGCGGGTCTTTTTTTTATAAAACGAACGACAAATGTTAAGAATCGCAATTCAGGCCAAAGGCCGATTAAGTGATGAGAGCCTTGCCCTGCTGAGTGAGGCGGGAATCGAAGTTGATGACAGTAAACGAAAATTCCTGTCAAGATCCAGTAATTTCCCTGTGGAGATTCTCTACCTACGGGATGATGATATCCCGCAGGCTGTGTCTCAAGGGGTTGCTGATCTGGGAATCGTAGGCTACAACGAGGTGTGCGAAAGGGGAGAGGCAGTTGAGATAGTAGACCGCCTCGGATTCGGAGAATGCCGGATCTCGTTGGCCATCCCCAAGGCTGAGGAGTATTCGGGATTGGAGTATTTTAACGGTAAGAGGATAGCGACTTCTTATCCGAATATCTTGGACAAGTTCTTGAAGGATAAAGGGATAGATGCTAAGGTTAACGTTATCGCAGGTTCGGTGGAAATAGCTCCGACTGTCGGGATGAGCGATGCGATCTTCGACATAGTGTCTTCGGGCGGAACCTTGGTCAGCAACGGTTTGAAGGAGGTGGAGAAGGTTGTGTTCTCCGAGGCTGTGCTCATCTCAGGTGGCAATCTGTCCGAGGATAAGGCTAAACTTCTGGAACAGATAAAGTTTCGGTTCAATGCTGTCCGGGACAGCAGAGGGAAGAAGTACCTTCTGATGAACATTCCGGATGACAGGATCGATGAGGCTATACGCATTGTTCCGGCGATGAGAAGCCCAACAGTCCTGCCGCTTGCCCAGAGTGGATGGTCTTCGCTACACTCCGTTGTGGACGAGAGCGTTTTGTGGGAGAAGATCGAGAGTCTGAAGGAGATCTGCGCGGAAGGTATTCTTGTGCTTTCTGTGGAGAAGATGGTTTTATAGTGTTGCATATTTATTCATTGTTTCTATGTCGGACTCAGGTTGTACGGTCACTTCGACAGGCTCAGCGACCGATCGCTAAACTTCGGTCACTGAGCCTGTCGAAGTGACCTGCAAACCAACCATCGAAGTAAAAACGAACTTATCACAATGACAAACAAATACATAACCCCTCCACGGATCGAATGGCCAAATTTAACAGCCAGGGCCGGCGAAAGCGACAAAGACATAGAGACTAGCGTCAGCGCCACTCTTGAATATGTCCGTACAAAAGGCGATGAAGCCCTTCTGGATCTGGAATCAAGGTACGATGGTGTGGAGTTTTCTTCGGCTGAAGCCATGAAAGTTAGCGATAAAGAGATCGAAGAGGCAGCCGCTTCGGTTCCGCAGGAATTGAAGGATGCAATCGCACAGGCTTATTCAAACATCAAGAAATTTCATGAGGCACAGATGCCGGAGGCTGTCAAGATTGAGACCACGCCAGGAGTGACGTGCGTGCAGAAGGCCGTGCCGATCCGCAGGGTTGGCCTTTATGTTCCCGGCGGACGCGCACCCTTGTTTTCGACAGTGCTGATGCTGGCCATCCCTGCACAGATCGCTGGCTGTCAGGAGATTGCCCTTTGTACACCTCCCGGCAAAGACGGAAAGGCAAACAAAACCATAGTCTATGTCGCTTCTGTGTGTGGTGTCAGGAATATGCTCAAAATCGGTGGTGCGCAGGCTATCGCAGCGATGGCTTATGGAACTCATACCCTTGCCAAATGTGACAAGATCTTCGGCCCCGGAAACCGTTACGTGATGAAAGCCAAGCAGATGGTCGGGCTGACTGTCACGGCCATTGATATGCCTGCCGGTCCTTCGGAGGTGATGGTTTTGGCGGATGAGACAGCCGTTCCGGATTACGTCGCCGCTGACTTTCTGTCGCAGTCGGAACATGGACCGGACAGCCAGTCTGTTCTTGTCTGCACCTCGGAGGCGATAGCGGATGCCGTGGCGAAGTCCATCGCAAGGCAGAGTGCAAGGCTCAAGCGTGGGGAGATCATAGCCAAAGCGTTGGAACATAGCCGTATTATTGTCTTGCGGGACCGTGATGAAGTCATCGATTTCGCTAATGAATATGCTCCTGAGCATCTGGTCGTCTCTATGGCTGATCCGTGGGAGATTGCGGACAGGATCGTCGCCGCCGGAAGCATATTCATCGGCAATTATTCTCCTGAAAGTGCTGGGGACTATGCTTCGGGCACCAATCACACCCTTCCTACGAGTGGTTGGGCGCACTCTTTCAGCGGGTTGAATCTGGATGCTTTCATGAGGAAGATGACTATCCAGGAGTTGTCGCGTGACGGACTGGCAGGCCTCGGTGACACTGTCCGCACCATGGCTCTCGCTGAAGGTCTGGATGCCCATGCCACCGCTGTTGAGATCCGGCTCTTCGATTCGGTTGGCGGGCACGGTCACTTCGATGGTTGGTGAGCTTGTCGAACCACGGTCACAGAGCTTGTCGAAGTGCCGAAGTATCGAAGCGACTTCCAAATTTGAAAAATGATTTACTATGAAGATAGACGATGTACTTAAACTCGTAAGACCAACCATCTTAGGCCTTGAACCCTACTCCACAGCCCGGGATGACTGCGGCTCGAGTCGCCCCGAGATCTTCCTTGACGCCAACGAGAACCCCTACAACAACGGCATCAACCGCTATCCCGATCCCCATCAGAAAGCCCTGAAGGCCAAAATCGCTGGGATCAAAGCCCTTGACGCTGAACGCTTGTTTTTGGGCAACGGCAGTGACGAGGCCATAGATCTGGTTTACAGAGTGTTCTGCGTTCCCGGAGAAAGCAATGCCGTGTCGATCGCCCCTACTTACGGAATGTACGAGGTAGCAGCTGCGATGAATGATGTGGAATTCCGCAAGGTTCAACTCAAAAGTGATTTCTCGATGGACACGGAGGCTATGCTTTCCGCCTCCGACTCGAAGACCAGATTGATGTTCATCTGCTCTCCGAACAACCCTACGGGAAATTCCTTTCCGGTGGAGCAGATCGAGGATATTCTTGAAAGATTCAGTGGAATGGTGGTTCTTGACGAGGCCTACATTGACTTTTCACTTAGGCCATCGCTTGTCTCTTTGATCGATAGGCATCCTAATCTGATTGTGCTTCAGACGCTTTCCAAGGCGTGGGGCATGGCCGGGCTGCGAATAGGGTTGGCGATAGCCGATCCTGTCGTGATCTCGTTGATGTCCAAAGTCAAGTACCCGTACAACATCAATGTGGTGGCTCAGAAGATGGCGCTGGCCAAATTGGACGCTGACGCGAAAGACAAGGCGGTGGCCGAGATTGTGGGGCAGAGGTTCCGGCTTGAGAAGGAACTGGCCAAATGCCCGGAAGTCAAGGGAATATATTCAAGTGACGCTAACTTTCTGCTGGTTAGGTTTGACGCTCCGGATGTGGTTTATGAGAGGCTGCTTGCGGGTGGGGTGATTGTGAGGAACCGTTCCAAGGTTCCGGGGTGCGAGGGATGCCTCCGAATTACGGTTGGCACTCCGGCTGAGAATGACCGGCTGCTTCGGCTGTTGGGAACGTCCGGTCACTTCGACAAGCTCAGTGACCGTCGTAGTTCGGTCGCTGAGACACTATCTTCGGTCGCTGAGCCTGTCGAAGCGCACCGAACAGGCATAGAAATCCTTGGCGAACGTCATGTCCGGATAACCCGTAACACCAGGGAGACCAGGATCACTCTTGAACTGAATCTGGATTCCATGGACAAAAAAGGTAATATCTCCACCGGCCTCCCGTTCTTCGACCACATGCTGGAGCAGATCCCGAACCATGGGGGCGTCTCCCTGTCGATCAATGCCCAAGGCGATCTGCAAGTCGATGAACACCACACGATCGAGGATGTCGGAATCGTCCTTGGCGAAGCCATAAACGCTGCCCTCGGACAGAAACTCGGCATCGCCCGCTACGGATTCGTCCTCCCGATGGATGACAGCGATGCTGCCGTTCTGATGGATTTCGGCGGCAGGATTGATTTCAAATGGAACGTTGAGTTCAAACGCGAGAAAGTCGGAGATGTCCCGACCGAGATGTTCAGCCATTTCTTCCAATCAGTCTGCTGCGGAGCGAAATGCAATCTGCACATCTGGGCCGAGGGCGAGAACGAACATCACAAGGCCGAGGCGATCTTCAAGGCGTTCGCAAGGGCGCTGAGAATGGCAGTGGCGAGGACGCCTTTCCCTTACGAGTTACCTTCAAGCAAAGGCGTGTTATGATTGCGATAGTTGACTACAAGGCCGGCAACATCCGCTCGGTCGAGAATGCCTTGCAAAGGCTTGGCATTGAATATGTCCTGACGTCCGATCCCGAAACGCTCCGTCAGGCCGACCATGTGGTGCTTCCGGGGGTGGGGGAGGCGTCATCAGCGATGAAATCGTTGGAATCCACTGGCCTGATTCCGGTCATTAAGTCATTGACTCAGCCGGTTTTGGGAATATGCATCGGTTTGCAGCTGATGTGCTCCTCAAGCGAGGAAGGAAATGTCGAGTGCATGGGAATATTCACTCCCCGTGTCCACCGTTTCCCGGAAGAACCGGGAGTCAAGATCCCTCACACCGGATGGGACACTATTTCCGGGCTGCGGGGACCGTTGTTCAGGAATATTCCCGAAGACTCTTTCGTCTATTATGTACACTCTTACTGCCCTGAAATATTCATTGGACAGACTGCCGCTGTGACTGAATATGCGGGTGTCCGTTTCAGCGGGGCGCTTCAGCGGGACAATTTCTTCGGAACTCAGTTCCATCCGGAAAAAAGCGGTGCCATCGGGGCGAGGATATTGAGGAATTTTATTGAATTATAATATGTTGGATAAGTTTGTGAATGATTAGTGATTGATTGTTTGTGAATGTTGAGTATGAAGAATTTTAACATAATCCCGGCCATTGACATCATAGGAGGCCGATGCGTTCGTCTCACGCAAGGGGACTACGCGAAAGAGAAGGTATATTCAGACAACCCTGTGGAGATGGCGAAGAGTTTTGAGCGGGCCGGGGCCACAAGGCTTCATCTTGTGGATCTTGAGGGGGCGAAGGAGTCCTGTCCGAAGAATCTGGACGTGCTTAGGAGCATCACCCGTGAGACCGGACTGAAAGTCGAGTTCGGCGGGGGAGTGAAGTCGGAGGAGTCCCTCAAGGCGGTGCTGGACGCCGGCGCTGAATATGTCATCTGCGGAAGTGTGGCTTTCACAGAGCCTGGGATATTCAAAAAATGGCTTGAGGAATATGGCGGCAGAATAATTCTTGGGCTTGATTTGAAGAACGGCCTCGTGGCGACTCATGGTTGGAAAGAGACTGTGCCGATGTCCGCTGTGCAGGCTTTGGAGTCTTTTGATGGCCTTGTGCGTCAGGCTATTGTGACGGAAGTGTCACGGGACGGGATGTTGCAGGGAGTCAATCTGGAGTTCTATTCCGCCCTTCAGCAACAGTTCCCGGAAGTGGAAATCATCGTGAGCGGAGGCGTGTCCAGCTACGAGGATCTGACCGAACTGAAGAAGTTCGGACTTCGCTCGGCCATTGTCGGGAAGGCTATTTACGAGGGACGTGTGAAACTTGAGGACTTATTCAGGTAATATGTTGGCGAAGAGGATAATACCGTGCCTTGATGTCAAGAACGGGCAGGTCGTCAAAGGCGTCAATTTCGAAGGACTTCGTGAGGTCGGAGGCCCTGTGGAGATGGGGGCGTTCTATTCCGGGCAGGGGGCCGATGAACTGGTCTATCTGGACATCAGCGCATCTTCGGAGGGGCGTAGGACATTCACGGATCTGGTCTCTCGGATTGCGGAACGGATTGATATTCCTTTCACTGTGGGTGGGGGAATCTCATCGTTCGAAGATGCGGCCAGGCTGCTGGACGCCGGGGCGGACAAGATCACTGTCAACACTGCCGCGGTGCTTTGTCCGGAGGTCATTTCGAGGATAGCCTCGCGTTATGGCTCCCAGTTTGTTGTCGTGGCGATTGACGCGCGGACTGTCGCTTCGGATATGCACGCTTCGAATATGGTCGCTTCGACAGGCTCAGCGACCGGAGATATAGTGGTCGCTGAGCCTGCCGAAGCGACTTCTAGATCCGAAAAATCACTCTGGCAAGTAATGACCTACGGAGGTAAAACACCGACCGACAAGGAGTTATATTCATGGGCCAAAGAAGTCCAGAACCTCGGTGCCGGAGAAATCCTATTCACATCCATGGATCACGATGGCACACGCAACGGCTACGCTGTGCAGGCATATTCACATCTCGCTGAGGAACTTTCCATCCCCGTGATCGCCTCTGGAGGAGCGGGAAGCGTCAGCGACATAGAAGAGGTCCTGACTGCCGGCCATGCAGACGCTGCCCTCGCCGCGAGCATATTCCATTACGGTGAAATCACCATCCCTGATTTGAAAAGAACCCTCCGCGCCCACGGAGTGAATGTAAGAATATAATGAATTATAACGAATATGATTGATTTTAAGACTCTTAAAGCTGGCACTGACGGCCTCGTGCCGGCAATCGTCCAGGACCAGAACACCCTTCAGGTCCTCATGCTCGGCTACATGAACGCCGAGGCTCTCGAAAAGACCCAGACCAGCGGTCTTGTGACATTCTACAGCCGCTCCCGCCAGACTCTTTGGACAAAAGGCGAAACCAGCGGCAACTTCTTACACCTTGTCTCCATCGCGGAGGACTGTGACTCAGACACCCTCCTCGTGCGTGCCATCCCTGACGGCCCGGTCTGCCACAAAGGCACCAAGACTTGCTGGGGCGATGCTGTTCCGACAAGCCAGGGCTTCATCCGTGAGCTTGAAAGCGTGATCAAAGGCCGTCACGAGCAGATGCCTGAGAAGTCCTACACCACGTCTCTTTTCAAGGCCGGGACTCCGAGAATGGCCCAGAAAGTCGGAGAGGAGGCCGTCGAGACAGTCATCGAGGCCGTCAAAGGAGATGACGAACGGATGATATACGAGGCTTCTGACTTGATTTACCATCTTCTCGTTCTGCTTGTTGGCAAAGGCTACGGCATCGCCGACCTTGAAAAGGAGTTGGAAAAGAGGCATAGGTAGGTGTGGATTTACGAACTTGACAAATATTATATATGAACTCAGACAGAATATTCATTTTTGACACCACTCTGCGTGACGGCGAGCAGGTGCCGGGGTGTCAACTCAACACCGTGGAGAAAATTCAGGTGGCCAAGGCCCTTGAAGAGTTGGGAGTGGATGTCATAGAGGCTGGTTTCCCTGTTTCCAGTCCGGGGGACTTCAATTCGGTCGTGGAGATCTCCAAGGCAGTCACTTGGCCGACGATCTGCGCCCTGACGCGCGCGGTGGAGAAAGACATCGATGTGGCCGCTGAGGCGTTAAAATACGCCAAACACAAGAGAATACACACTGGGATCGGTACCTCCGATTCCCACATAAAGTACAAGTTCAATTCCACCCGAGAGGAGATCCTTGAGCGAGCCGTGCGGGCGGTGAAATACGCCAAGAAATATGTCGAGGATGTGGAGTTTTACGCGGAGGATGCCGGACGCACTGACAATGAGTATCTTGCCAGAGTGGTCGAGGCCGTCGTCAAGGCCGGGGCCACGGTCGTGAATATTCCTGACACGACAGGCTACTGCCTTCCTTCCGAGTACGCCGCCAAGATCAAGTACCTTGTGGGCAATGTGGACGGGATTGACAAGGCTGTCATCTCGACCCATTGCCACAACGACCTTGGAATGGCCACGGCCAACACCATTTCCGGACTTCTCGCAGGGGCCCGCCAGTGCGAGGTCACCATCAACGGAGTGGGCGAGCGTGCCGGCAACACGGCATTGGAGGAGATCGCGATGATCATCAAGAGCCACAGCGACATCCCTCTCGTGACCAACATCAACACGACAAAGATCACCCCGGTGAGCCGGATGGTCTCGAACCTTATGAATATGCCCGTCCAGGCCAACAAGGCCATAGTCGGACGCAACGCCTTCGCGCACTCATCCGGCATCCATCAGGACGGAGTCCTAAAGAACGTCAGCACCTACGAGATCATCGACCCCAAGGAAGTGGGGATCGACGACAACGACATCGTGCTTACCGCAAGAAGCGGCCACGCCGCGCTTAAATACCGCCTGGAGGTGCTCGGCATCAAGATGGAAGGCCCTAAGCTGGACGCTTTCTACAACGAGTTCCTCAAACTGGCCGACAAGAAGAAGCAAGTCAGTGACGATGACCTCCTTGTGCTTGCCGGAGCCGACAGGGCTGAGGACCATCACGTCAAGCTTGAGTACCTTCAGGTGACCAGCGGAAAGGGTCTGAGGCCTATCGCCAGTGTCGGACTTGACATCGCCGGAGAGAAATTCGAGGCCGCCTCCCGTGGCAACGGTCCTGTGGACGCGGCGATCAACGCCCTCAAGATCATCATCAGGCGCCAGATGGTCATCAAGGAGTTCACCATACAGAACATCACCAGAGGCTCCGATGACGTGGGCAAGGTCCATATGCAGGTTGAGCACGACGGCCACGTGTATTATGGCTTCGGAGCCGACACGGACATCGTCACCGCGTCTGTGGAGGCGTTTATTGACTGCATAAACAAATTCAGAAGATGAACACACTTTTCGACAAGATCTGGGACAGCCACATCGTGTCTGTTGTCGATAGAGGCCCCACGCAGCTCTACATCGACAGGCTTTACTGTCACGAAGTGACCAGTCCTCAAGCCTTTGAAGGCATAAGAAAGCGTGGTTGCGGCATTCTGCGCCCCGAGAGGATATTCTGTATGCCGGACCATAATATTCCTACAAAAGGCTCCGTTTTCGCGGATGAAGTCTGCCGCCGTCAGGTGGAGACCTTGGAGCGGAACGCCGCCGAGTTCGGTCTGGTGCATTATCCGATGATGAGCCCGGACAACGGCATCGTCCACGTCGTCGGCCCGGAGAAAGGACTTTCGCTGCCGGGAATGACAATCGTCTGCGGAGACTCACACACATCCACCCACGGCGCTGTCGGAGCGGTCGCTTTCGGAATAGGCACGAGCGAGGTCGAGATGGTGCTTGCCACCCAGTGCATCCTTCAGCAGAAGCCTCGCTCGATGAGGATAAGAGTGGAAGGAGAACTTGGCAAAGGCGTGAGCGCCAAGGATGTGGCCCTCTATCTTATGATGAAGCTTACGACTTCCGGCGCCACCGGGTATTTTATTGAATATGCAGGCTCGGCCATCCGCGGCCTCTCAATGGAAGGCCGTCTTACACTCTGCAACCTGTCGATCGAGATGGGGGCCAGAGGAGGTTTCGTGGCTCCTGACGAGACCACTTTCGCCTACCTCAAAGGCCACGAGTTCTCTCCAAAAGGGGACGACTGGGACAAGGCTGTGGAATATTGGAGGACCCTTCGCAGCGGAGACGACGCTGTCTTTGACAAGGAAGATGTCTTCGACGCCGCGGACATCAGTCCGATGATCACCTACGGAACTAATCCGGGAATGGGTATGCCTGTGGACGGCGTCATCCCTGCCGGTGCGTCTCAGCGCTCTCTGGACTATATGGGTTTCTCCGCCGGGGAAAGGCTTGTCGGGCACAAGGTCGATTATGTTTTCCTCGGAGCCTGCACCAACGGAAGGATCGAGGACTTCCGAGCCTTCGCCTCCATCGTGAAAGGCCGCGGGAAGGCGGACGGTGTCACAGCCTGGCTCGTGCCTGGCTCGTGGGCTGTGCGCCGCCAGATCGAGGAAGAAGGACTTGACAAGGTTTTGGAGGAAGCAGGTTTCGAGATTCGTAATCCCGGCTGTTCGGCCTGTCTCGCGATGAACGCGGACAAGATTCCGGGCGGTAAATATGCCGTTTCCACAAGCAACCGCAATTTCGAGGGCCGCCAAGGTCCCGGGGCACGCACGATGCTCGCAAGCCCGTTGACTGCCGCGGCCGCTGCGGTGACGGGGTGTATCACTGATCCAAGAGAATTGTTATGAAACAGAAATTCAACATAATAGAAAGCAGCTGCATTCCTCTTCCGATAGAGAATGTGGACACCGACCAGATCATCCCGGCCCGTTTCCTCAAGGCTACGACAAGGGATGAGAAGTTCTTCGGGGAAAACCTTTTCCGTGACTGGAGGTACGCTCCGGACGGAAGTCTGATAAAGGACTTCGTGCTCAACGATCCTCGTTACAGCGGGTGCATCCTCGTGGCCGGAGCTAATTTCGGCTCGGGGTCAAGCCGTGAGCATGCCGCTTGGGCCATAGCCGGCTACGGATTCAGGGCCGTGGTGTCAAGCTCGTTCGCGGACATCCATCGCAACAATGAACTCAACAGCTTCGTTCTGCCGGTCCAGGTCAGCCCGGATTTCCTGAAAAAGATTTTCGCCGCGATCTCGGCTGATCCGTCCGTGAGACTGCGCATAGACCTTCCGTCTCAGGAGGTGACTCTCTTGTCTGACGGAAGTTCCGAGCGTTTTGAGATAAGCTCCTACAAGAAGTACTGCTTCGAAAACGCGCTTGATGACATAGATTATCTGCTTGAGAATAAAGACAAGATTGAAGAATATGAAACTGAACATAGCGAAATTGCCCGGTGACGGTGTCGGACCGGAAGTGGTGGAACAGGCCGTCAAGGCCATAGATGCGGTGTGCCGGCGCTTCGGGCACGAGGCCGAGTACAGATCCGCGCTTGTCGGAGCCTGCGCGATAGATGCCTGCGGCTCCGCCTTCCCAGAGGAGACCCTGAAAGTTTGCCTTGACTGCGACGCGGTTCTTTTCGGGGCCGTCGGGGATCCGAAGTATGACAATGATCCCACAGCCAAGGTTCGTCCCGAGCAGGGGCTTCTGGCTATGAGACGGGAATTGGGGCTTTATGCCAACCTGAGGCCGGTGGAAACTTTTCCGAGCCTGCAGGACCGTTCGCCTTTAAGGCCTGAGATCGCCTCAGGTGCGGATTTCGTCTGCGTCAGGGAGCTGACCGGAGGTATGTATTTCGGTGAGAAAGGCCGACTTGACGGCGGTGACACGGCCTATGACACCAACATCTACCATCGCTATGAGGTAGAGCGGATCATTCGGAAGGCATATTCATTGGCAATGCTTCGCAGGAAGCATCTTACTGTGGTTGACAAGGCGAATGTGCTGGAGTCTTCGAGGCTCTGGAGGCAGGTGGCCCAGGAGATGGCTCCTGAATATCCTGAAGTCCAGACCGACTATATGTACGTGGACAACGCCGCGATGAAACTGATCACCGGCCCGCGCTTCTTCGATGTTCTCGTCACAGAGAACACTTTCGGAGACATCCTGACCGATGAGGCCAGCTGCATCTCCGGTTCGATGGGGCTGCTTGCCTCCGCTTCGCTTGGAGAGCATACCGGTGTCTATGAACCGATCCACGGCTCCTATCCTCAGGCCGCGGGACGTGATGTGGCCAATCCCCTTGCCACGATTCTTTCCGCCGCGATGATGTTCGAGTACGCTTTCGGCCTTAAGCAGGAAGGTACAGCCATACGCAAGGCGGTCAGTGAAAGCATCTGTAAAGGCTTTGTCACTGAAGATCTTGCCCAGTCCGGAGTGCGTCCTCTGGGCACGTCCGAAGTGGGCGACAAAGTCGCGGAATTGATAGAGAACGATAATTAATTTTTGATATGAACGAACTTGATTGGGGAAACCTTGGTTTCCGTTACAAAAAGACAAACGCCATTGTCTACAGCCGCTTTGCTGACGGACAGTGGTCAGAACCCAAACTGACCGACGATTTTGATTTCCATTTCAATGCCTTCGCCGGTGTGTTCCACTATGGAAATTCCTGCTTTGAGGGCCTTAAGGCCTTTCGTGGGCAGGACGGAAAGGTCCGCATTTTCAGACCGGACGAGAACGCCAGACGTCTTCAGCGAAGCGCCGCCCGTCTTTCGATGGCCGCTCCTTCCGAGGAACTGTTCCTGAAGATGTGCCGGATGTGTGTGACGGCCAACCTGGATTTCCTCCCTCCGTACGGGCATAATGCGTCCATATACCTGCGCCCTGTGCTCGAAGGCATTGACCCTCAGCTGAGCATCTGCTCCTCAAGCGAGGTTCTCTTATCGGTCATGTGCGCTCCTGTCAGTACGTATGCCAAGGCAGGAGTGCTGACCCCGGTGTCCGCTGTCATCTCCCGGAACTATGACAGGGCCGCTCCGAACGGAACCGGCTCCTGCAAGATAGGCGCGAACTATGCGATGTCCCTTTACCCTTACAATCTGGCACATTCACAGGGCTATACCGAACTGCTGTTCCTTGACCCCGCCACCAAGACAAGGATCGACGAGTTCGGCTCATCCAATTTCATAGGCATCAAGGGAAACACCTATGTGACCCCGCTTTCCGACAGTGTCCTGCCATCCATCACGAACAAGTCCCTCCGTACCATCGCCGAGGATCTCGGAATGAAGGTGGAAGTGAGGCCGATTCCGGTCGAGGAACTCGCCGAGTTCGATGAAGTCAACGCCTGCGGCACTGCTGTTGTGATCACCCCGATCCGCTCCATTGACGACAAGCCTCTTCTGGAAGGCTCCGAAGTCTCACGCACCTACGTGATGCCTTCCGGCTCGGAGTGCGGCAAGTTGAGCCGTGCCCTTTATGACCGAATCCGAGGCATCCAAGACGGCCTCGTGGAGGACACTCACGGCTGGTGCGTCGAGCTGTAGACGCTCGCCGAGCCTGTCGGAGCGCACCGACATTCCTTTTCACGCACTTTGATTTCTTGCAAATCATAAAATCAAATCTTAAATTTGCAAGAAATCTGTGCGTATGATATTAAGAGCAATGAAACAGAAAGCCATTGCGCTTTCAAAACAGTACCCATTCGTGGTGATTACCGGTCCGCGTCAATCCGGCAAGACAACACTTGCCAAGGATGCGTTTCCGGATTACAGGAAAGTGTCTTTGGAGGATTTGGACAATCGCGCTTTCGCTGAAAACGATCCGCGCGGTTTCATTTCGACTTATCCGGACAAAACCATCATAGACGAGGTTCAAAGGGTCCCGTCCTTGCTCTCCTATCTTCAGACGCATTGTGATGACGCTGGAAAAGATGGAATGTACATCCTGACTGGCTCTCAGAATCTGCAGTTTATGGAAGCCGTGGATCAATCCTTGGCCGGTCGGGTGGGATTGCTCCACCTTCTTCCTTTTTCAAGACAAGAGATGAAAAGAGGCGATATATTACCCGACTCCACAGACGCGAAACTGCTTTACGGGTGCTATCCGCGTCTGTACGACAAAGGTATTTCGCCGACCGATTATTATCCGAACTACATCAACACTTACGTCGAGCGCGACGTAAGAAACATCAAGGATATCACCGATCTCGGCAAATTCATCAGATTCATTAAACTTTGCGCTGCAAGAACCGGACAGCTCCTGAATAAGTCTTCACTGGCGAATGATTGCGGGATGTCTGTGCCCACAGTTGACGCTTGGCTCTCAATTCTGGAATCAAGTTATATCATTTTCCTCCTTAAGCCAGACCATAAGAATTATTCAAAACGTCTGGTAAAGACACCTAAGTTGTATTTCTATGACACGGGACTCGCAGCTTCTCTTTTGGAGATAAAAACCGAGACCCAGATGAACACTCACTACCTTAGGGGGAATCTCTTTGAGAATACGATCGTGGCGGACTTTATCAAGAATGATTTCAACAAAGGGATAATAGATCCTTCGGTTTCTTTTTGGAGAGACAGCGTTGGCAATGAAGTGGACCTGATTTACAGAGACGGTGACAAAGAGGACGCATTTGAGATAAAGTCTTCGGAGACGTTCAATGAGTCGTTCCTGGACGGCCTGAAATACTGGTCGAAATATTCTGGTGCCAAGCCAGCGCAATTGCACGTCATCTATGGTGGCGTCACCCCGATGTCCAGATCCGACGCAACCGTGGAAGTTTTCAGATAAGACGAGCGTATTTTCGACGCAGAATGTTGCCGCATAGCTCTTTGTAACCCTTTTCGGCAAAAATAAAGCGCAAAATGTCTTCGAGATCCTTTACTGATTGTGACGGCAGCACTTATTTATGGGAAATGTTGCCGTTGTAGGTGTTTCTGCTATCAACAGGAGCGAGATTGCCCGTTTATGCTCCTCTGTCCGTTCCGCGCAGAGAAAGTGAATAAAAACCGAGGGGTGAAGCGGAGAGCCTTACGGCTCAGAGTGACGGGCTGCCACAGAAATCACCCTAATGACGTCTGTAGTGGCTCCGCACTCTCTCAACCTTGCCGAAACGTACTCGCTTATAGGCTCGTACCCTGACAAGTCTGATAATCCCCACCTCAATGGCGACTATCACAAGATGTTGGCTTGTTCTCATTTGACAATCATAATTAATAGTGAAAAAAGGTGAGAGAACAACCGTCCTTGTTTGCAGTACCCCCTCGGCATGTGACAATAAAAACAAAAGCAAGCATCCCTTTTAGGGAGAAGATGCTTGCTTTTACTTTCCTTTTTTTCTCAATTAAGATTGTCAGTGCAAATTTAAGGATGTTTTTTCATTTTGTCAAGAAAAATCGGAAGTAATTTTTGTAATGCTTAGCAAGAGACTTTATCAATGCGCGCCGCTTTCGCACCTTGAATCTTAAATTTACGAAACGCCTTCATCTCTAAGCCGCACAGAATAGTCTGTAAGGCATATTCCCGTGAAAATCATGCACACTTGCCTTTGGGTTTTTCAGCCCGATCCGGTTTCGTCAGTGCAGATTTGACATCTGGCTGAAAGCCTTTTGTAAGATTCTCATCGTCATTATTCCATCAGTGCCGTTCATCCGGTGGATTGCGCTTTGGCCGGACAAAGATGTGGAAACCGTACACTTGTCCGGCCAGCAAGGCTTTCACCGGACAAAACTATTGAGGCAACTCAACAAACAGACCTGAAGTACCAGTTCCGCGCTATTGAATCCGGATGCCGTAATCCGGATGCTGATGCCGGATACTGATGCGGATGCTGATGCCTTTTTGACTCTGCCCCTTTTTGACTCTGCCTCCAGACTTTTCTTTTGTCGTGAATTTTGTGTAAGTTTGCAGGTTAAACAGACAGTCAGGGAATGTTCAGGAAACTTGCGGACAGATTGAAGGAGTTCAAGCTCACGATGAGGATGAAGCTGACGCTGAGCCTCAGCGCGATAGCTGTGACTTTGCTTGTCTCTAGTGTGATCTCCATCATGGAGTACTACAAGATGAGCAACTATGTGTCGGATCTTATCGCGGACAACATCCGGAGCGTCAATGTGGCCCAGAAGCTGTCCGAGGTCACCAACAAGTACAATCTGGATCTGCTTACGGTGATTGGGGACGATGCCGTCAGCACTCTTCCGGACTTTCATCAGAAGGAGTTCATGGCGCACTGTGACTCGTTGCGCAACTCCTTGACTTCAGACAAGATGGTGCCTCTGACGGATTCCGTGGTCTATGCCTATTCGGCTTACATGCTGACCTCACTGGAACTCAATGACGTGCTGCTTTCGGATTTTATCGACACGAGGGCTTGGTACTTCGACAGATTGCAGCCAAAGTTCAAGAGGCTGAATTACTACATTGATGTGCTGAACGGGGCGATCTATGATGATCTTAAGAAGAACTCACTGACATTCCAAAGGGGGTTCTACAGAAGCATCATTCCTGGGGCTGTGGCTGTGGGGGTTGGGCTTCTTCTAGTGCTGATGCTGCTGTTCTTCCTGCTGGTTTACTATGTGAATCCGATCTACAGGATGTTGGCGGGGCTTAATAACTATCGGTCGTTCAATAAGAAATATTCCTACTCCTTTGAGGGGGATGATCAGTTGGCGGAACTCAACGACGGCATCACGGAGCTGACGGGGGAGAATCAGATGCTGCGTAAGCGCGTTGCCAATCTTCGGGCCAAGGTCGCTTCGGGGACGGTCGCTTCGACTGGCTCAGCGACCACAGTGGCGTCGGTCACCGAGCCTGCCGAGGTGACAACACAAACCAAAAACAACAACTAAAAGAATATCCGAATGAACGTCAAGGTGATATCCAGAAACGTGGGCTACGCACTGCTCGTCAGCGCGCTGTTTATGTTCCTGTCCATCCTTGTCTCCGTGGCGAACGGCAACGACAGCGCCCTCGCCGCCCTGATGATCAGCTTCACGATCACCTTCACCGTCGGAATATTCCCGTTCATATTCGTAAGAAAATCAGCCGCCATCACCTTGAAGGACGGCTACATGATCATCGCTCTGTCGTGGCTTCTGTCCTTCATATTCGGAATGCTTCCGTATGCGCTTTGGGGCGGGCCGTTCACAATCATAAACGCCTGGTTTGAAAGTGTTTCCGGCTTCACCACCACCGGCTCGACCATTCTGGACAACATCGAGGCCCTGCCTAACAGCCTGCTTTTCTGGCGCTCCTCCACGCACTTCATCGGAGGCTTGGGAGTCGTGGTCTTCCTGCTGCTGATCATTCCGAGTTCATCGCAGATGCGCCTAAGACTGACCAGTTTGGAATTGTCCTCCTTGTCGAAAAGAGAGTACAAGTCCGGAGCGAACAAGACCGTCTACATATTCACTTACGTCTATTTCGGGATGCTGGCAGCCTCCTTTCTGCTGTACATGCTGGCCGGGATGAGCCCCTTTGACGCGATCAATCATGCAATGAGCGTCACGGCGACAGGCGGGTTCAGCACGCGGAACCTTTCCATCGGGGCGTACAACTCCGTTCCGATCGACTTGATCACCATGTTCTTCATGCTGCTGTCCTCCATCCATTTCGGAATGGTGTTCGTGGCTGTCGTGACGAGATCCCTCAAACCGTTCCGAAACGAGATATTCAAGTTTTACCTTTGGTCGCTGGTCGTGACAAGCGTGATAGTGGCGATGTCGCTGAGGGTTCACGGCATTGAGAAGAGTTGGGGTGACGCATTGCTTTCAGGCTCCTTTCACATTCTGAGTTTCGCATCCACGACAGGTTTCAGCATCGCCGACAACAGTGTCTGGCCGGTGCTTCCGAGCGCGATGCTGGTGTTTGTGGGAATATGGTGTGGTATGGCGGGATCTACTTCCGGAGGTGTGAAGTCGGACAGGGCGCTGCTGCTCTGCAAAGAGATAAAGTACCAGCTTAGGATGGTGCTGCATCCGGCGTCCGTCAATGAGATAAGGGTGAACGGCAGGGTGGTGAGACAGGATGATGTGGCTCCACACATTCTGTACATCGCTCTGTACTTTATGGTTGTCATCATCTCAGTCGCTGCCTGTCTGATTCTCAATCCGGACAACGGCCATGCCTTGACCGCTATTCTGACATCGTTGAGCAATGTGGGCATCTCTGTGGGAGAACTTGGCTCGCTGAGCAGTTTCAATGCGGAACCTGCCGCGGCGAAGTTCATCTACACGCTTGACATGTTCCTCGGACGTGTCGAGATCTACCCGATTCTGGCTGTGGTGATGATGATTTTCAGCCGCAGGAATAAGTAAGGTTATGGACAGAAGGGAGTTTTTCTACAAGCGTTTCAGGGACGGTTTCCCTTACGATTGCACTCAGGATCAAGACAATCTCTTCCGGGAGATCGCTGATTTCGTGACATGTGACGATGCTGACATCCTTGTGATCAACGGGTATGCGGGCACAGGAAAGACTTCGGCGATCGCGGCGGTGATCCGGTCGTTTGACGATCTGAGACCGAAACGGGCGGACAGGCAGCCTGCCGAAGCGCACCGGAATGCGGAAGAAGCGACCGATGAATACGAGGAAATCTGCTACCTCCTCGCCCCCACCGGTCGCGCCGCCAAGGTCCTCTCCCTGTACGCAGGCAAACCCGCCCGCACAATCCACAAATGCATCTACCGCCAGAAATCCGTCGGAGATGACGGCTTCGGCCAGTTCTCCTTGGCCCCCAACAAACTCTCCCACAAACTCTTCATCGTGGACGAGGTCTCTCTGATCGGCATAGATGACTCGCAGCGCCAAGGCACAACCCAATTCGGAACCGGAGACCTTCTGAAAGATCTTATTGAATATGTCCGCGCCGGCAACGACTGCCGCTTGATCCTGCTCGGAGACGACGCCCAGCTGCCCCCTGTCGGGATGGAAGCCTCACCGGCCCTCTCGAAGGAGTGCATGGACTGCTTCGGTGGTGTGCGATACTGCTCTCTGACCCAAGTTGTCCGCCAACAGAAAGAGTCCGGAATCCTGTTCAATGCCACCAAGTTGCGCGAACTAATCGCCTCTGACCTCTACGGTGACGGAATGTTCACCCCTGACGAGTTGGGACTGACTGTGGACGGCTTCGATGATGTCGTGCGAATCACCGGCGGAGAGCTCATCGACACCCTGAACTCGGCATATTTTTCTGAATATTCAAAAGACGATGCTGTGGTTCTCTGCCGCTCCAACAAGCGCGCGAACCGCTACAACGCCGGCATCCGCACCCAAGTCTTTTACGATGAGGAACGTTTGGTCCGTGGCGAGAAACTGATGATCGTGAAGAACTGCTACCAGTTCCTCAAAGACGTGAAAGGAATGGACTACATCGCCAACGGCGACATCGCCAAGTTGGTGTCCATCAAGAATTTCGAGGAGCGTTACGGCCTCCATTTCGCTGACGCCCGCCTTTCGTTCCCGGACTATGATGACACCGAGATCGTCGCCAAAGTCTGTCTGGACACCCTTGAATCCGAGTCCGCCTCGCTGAGCTACGAACAACAGAACCAGCTCTACAACGGAGTCAATGAGGACTACGCTGACATCCCGACCAAGAAAAAGCGTTACGAGGCCGTCCGTGAGGACCCCTACTACAACGCCCTCCAGCTCAAGTACGCCAACGCCATCACCTGCCACAAAAGCCAGGGCGGCCAGTGGAGCTGCGTATTCATAGACAATCCGTTCTGGCAGGACGAACTCACCATCGATGACCTCAAATGGCTCTACACCGCCATCACCCGCGCCACCGACAAAGTCTATCTCGTCAACTTCAAGGACGAGTACTTCGCTTGAAGGTGGTTTGCATAGATTGGGTGCGTATTTTTATAAAATGTGCACTAATTTTATGCAAATATTAAATAAATCTGCATTATTTTCGTGCAAAGATGCTATACCCCGCTGTTGCGGAATGGGGAAATTTTCCATAACTTGGGGTGTTGATTTGAAAATAATGATTTATGAATATGAAAAAGTTTTTGGCGACTTTGGCTTTTATGGTGTCCCTGAGCGTTTCGGCGGAGGATTTCAAGGATGTTCCCAAGGCTTGGAAATGGGTGGGGAAGAACGAGGTGGCGTTGACTTACGATCACTCTTTTATGGGGGCTAAGGACTTCTCCGTCAATGCTGTGACAGGAAAGGTTACTGAAGGAATATGCTATCCTGCGAAGTTCACGGATTTCCCGTTCAGGCCTGAGGGTGCGGTCAATCTGACATATTCCCCGGACTCCACGAAGATGGCGTTCACGAGGGACAACAACCTTTGGGTGGTGGACATTGCCACGAAAGGGGAGATGCAACTGACGTTCGATGGGTCGGAAGTGATTCTGAACGGCTACTCTTCGTGGGTATATTATGAAGAGATTCTTGGACGGCCTACCAATTATTGTGCATTCTGGTGGTCCCCTGATTCTCGCAAGATCGGCTTCTACCGCTTTGACAATTCGGAGGTTCCGGTCTTTCCGATATATTCACCGTTCGCCGAGGATGCTGACCGTTCGGGGATGGGGTTGGCATATTCACAGAACGCCGGGGCGGCTGTAGCGTTGCCGAATGTCTCTCCGACGGGAGGGTCGGTCCGCATGACCCGCTACCCGAAGTGTGGCGACAACAACCCTAAGGTGCGGATCGGGATCGTGGATGTCCGGGATGGCAACACCGCTTGGGCGGACTTCGATGAGGATGAGGACCAGTATTTCGGGACTCCGTTCTGGGGAGCCGACAGCGAGGCCTTTTATATTCAGAGAGAGCCGAGGACGCAGAACACGCTTGACCTTTATGCCGTGTCGCCGGCTGACGGAACGAAGAAGCACATCTACCACGAGACCTACAAGACTTGGCTCGACTGGATCGACGGGATGCTTTTCGGGCGGGACGGAATCTACATGGTCCGCTCGTTTGAAACTGATTGGCAGCAAATATATTACCTCTCTTATGACGGCTCTGTCCTGAAGAGATTGACTGATGGCGAGAACTGGCGGATGTCGCTTGTGGACGTCAAGGAAGGCAAGGCGGCCAAAGGGTTCGACGGAAGCTCTTCGGAAGTTTTGTTCGTCGCGGAGCGTGACTCCCGCGTGCGCAGCGGATTATATTCAGTCTGCAAAGGGGTGATCAGGAATATCTCAGATCCGGCCTTGCACGTCACTTCGGTGCGGATCTCTCCGGATCAGAGGTATGCCGTCGGTTCGGCCAGCAATTCAAGGACTCCGAATCAGGTTTGGATTTATGATTTGAGGAAGCCGGGGAAATCTTTCAAAGTGGCTGATATGGCCGGGGAGGATTTCAATGCTTCGAATTACGCTTTCCCTGAGCATATTACCATGACAACCAAGGACGGATTT
This sequence comes from uncultured Bacteroidales bacterium, assembly GCA_934698975.1. GTDB lineage: Bacteria > Bacteroidota > Bacteroidia > Bacteroidales > UBA932 > Cryptobacteroides. The sequence goes on along the minus strand of CAKUVR010000004.1, from coordinate 40,525 downwards.
GAACTTCCTGCGATGATTGTCTATCCCAAGGATTTCGATGCGTCCAAGAAATATCCGGTTCACGTGGACATCTACGGTGGCCCGGATTCCCCGCAGGTGATTGACAGATTCCGCAGCCCGGCATATTACCAATGGTATTCTGATAACGGAATCATCGAGGTTGTCGCTGACTGCCGCGCTTCAGGCCATAACGGACGCAAGGGTCTGGATCAGATTTACAGGCGCCTGGATGAGCGGGAGGTGCTGGATTTTGTGGAGTGGGCTGAATATCTCAAGTCTCTTCCTTACGTTCAGGCTGACAAGATCGGTGTCGAGGGCTTCTCGTTCGGAGGCACTATGACCGCGCTTCTGGTGATGAATCATCCAGGCGCTTTCCACTATGGGATCGCGGGCGGAGGTGTCTACGACTGGGTCCTTTACGACACTCACTACACGGAGAGGTTCATGGACACACCGGCCAACAATCCGGAGGGTTACGCTTCGACCAAGGCTATCGCAAGCGCAGCTAACTATCCTGTCACGGAAAAGAACTACGATGGTTCGGTGATGCTCAAGATCACCCACGGAACCGGAGACGATAACGTACACTTCCAGAACACGTTGCTGTTGGTGGACGCTCTTCAGAAGGCCGGAAAGAAGTTCGAACTGATGATCTACCCGGACGGAATGCACGGCTACCGTGGCTACCAAGGCCGGCATTTCAACGAGGCCAACCGCGCGTTCTGGCTCAAGTACCTTAAAGGGGAGTAGCTTCGGTCACTGAGCTTCTTCGGTCACAGAGTCTGCCGAAGTGACCGCCCTTACGGTTCGACAGGCTCACCGACCACGGTTCGACAGGCTCACCGACCTACGGACCCGGTCACTGAGCTTGTCGAAGTGACATAATAAACAATATATGATGAACATTCAAACAACAGTTCTGTCGCTGATTTTTCTGGCCACCGCTTCACAATTAAGCATGGCACAGCAAGTGACCCAAAGTGCCCAAATCCCCGGCCTAAGGCCCTACAGTGTGGATTTGGAATATATGCCACGCGCAGAGAAAGACTCAGTGCGGATGGTCGCGGAACTCTGGAAAGGCTACATAGAGTCATTCACATCCTCTTCCGTCGATGAGTCACGCAGACGTTCATTCTGGGTGAACGGCTCACCTGACTACCTTCAGGAGTTTGATGACGGGAATCTGCTCTATTCCTCTTTCCGTGAGAACCGCATTCTGGACATCCGGAAACTTGGCAACGGAGCCTACGAACTGATAGCCGCCACGTTCAGCAAACTTCCCGGCGAAGACTACGAAGGATGGATGGAAACCGTCTTCCGTGTCTGCGCGAAGGCTGTCGCTCCCGGCAACGGAGGCAAAGACAATCCGTTCCGCCTATGTAATTGGCTTGACGCGGAACTCCCTACCTTGACGAAAACTAGTTTCAAAGGCATTGAATATTACTGCGTTCCGGACTGTGAGACACCGAAGCGCACCGCTTCCGAAATGTCAACCTTTGTCCGGACTTTCATCAATGAATATGCTCCCGCTTTCTCCGGCCCTATTCGTTATGTGGTGGCTCCGTCTATAGATCAGTGCGAACGCCTGTCCGGCATCCTTTTCAACGCATATTCAAATCCTCTGATGAGCTCGGCTTCCGGAAAGACTTCAGACAGAGCTTTCTATGGCCGGACATTCGGCCCTGGCACAGTCGTGTCAAACTATTGGGATGACAGGCACGATGTCGCCCTTTTGCTTCTGCGTTCAGCATGGCCGAAAGCCTTGCCGATGATTCAGGAAGGCATCGCAGCTTACCATGGCGGGTATATGGACCTGTCATATTCAGACATTAAAGCCTCGCTCAGGCATTACCTTGCCGGGAAGAAGAATCTTGACCTTTCGGACGATGACAATTTCTACGATCTGACCATCCCAGTGGCCGGAAAAGATGGCGTGACAGCCGCTGTTGTCCCTCTTGAAGGCCTGATCGGCGCCGCCATTGTGGAATATTCCTTGACTCAAAACGGCCACGGAATGGTCCGCAGCCTCCTTGAGTGCGGAAGCTACACCGACATATTCAAAACCCTCGGCATCCCTTCCTCCGACATCAATGATTTCATCCGCGGAATCCTCTGAACTTTCGGTTGATAATTACGCTTCTTTCTGATTGTTGTCTCGGATTAATTCATTACTTTTGTGTAAACCGTAGAGACCTCTGGGTAGGTCTCGAAAAGACGGACAAACCTGACACATCAGCTAATGGACAAGAACAACAGCCAGTACACCGCAGCCCTGACGGGAGGAGGCTTCCTATTCGAGGAAACCCTTATCCTTCTGCCATTGCTTCAGGCTCGGAACAGTGAGGAACTTCTGAAGGAGGAGAAGGTCAACAACAATCTGCTTCACATCAACTCGGAGGCGGCCCGCTCGCGAAACATTCACGAGATAAGGCGGCGCTATCGCGCGATGCCTCCTTCCTTTTGGAACGACTTCAATGCCATGAGCCTCGGAGACAAGTCCGTCGCCCTTTTCTATGTGGTCCTGAAGACTTACAGGATCTGCTTCGACTTCCACGTGAATGTCACGATGCGCAAGTGGCACAGCGTCTCGAAGAGTCTTGACAAGGATGACCTTATGGTGGAGTTCAATGAGATCTCGGCCAAGGATGCGTTTGTCGACTCTTGGAGCGACCTCACGAAAGGAAAGGTCGCGGGAGCGTATCTGTCCATCCTGCGGAAAGTCGGGATGCTGGACTCGACCAATCATCTGCAGGCGTTGTCATGCACCAATTTCGGGTATTACCTGACGAAAGGGGAGCCTTGGTTCCTGGAAGCCTGCCTTCTGCAACCCTACGAGATCGACAACATTAAGAACTCTATTCTATGACCATAAAAGAACTCGATGACAAACTGAACAGCCCCGGTTTCCAGGACACGGAGAACGGAGATTTGTTCTACAACTTCTTCATCTACCAGTACCCACCTGAGGAAGAGTACGACATCCGCCGGCAGATCCAAGAGTTCAAGGCGGATCTCATCCGCCCTGTGAACTATGTGGATGTGCTGACCCTCAATCTGTTCGAGGAGTTTTGCAACTTCCTTGACCAGAAGCGGTTCCTGCGTCATCCGTCCATGCTGAAGTACCAGTTGGAGAAGGAACGGGAGGATCCGTCCAAGGCACGGAACACTCAGGACACGCTGACCCGCAACGCGCATTCACCGGAGTTCCTGCGGTACATCCATCAGCGCATAATCGACCATGTCACCATCCGTGACGGGTATCGCCGCCCGTACGTCTTCCTCCATGGCGTCGGCAGTATGTTCCCTTATCTCAGGGTCAACGAGTTCCTTGCCCTCTACGAGGACTACAACGAGACTGGAAAGTACAAGATCATAGTCTTCTATCCCGGCCATCGCGACCAGAACTCTTTCCGGCTTTTCGACACACTCCCCGACAACCACACCTATCGTGCAACCCTTCTGATCAATGAATAACGTATGAAACTGAAAGAATTATACAGCAAACCTATCGACCGCGCCGTCAACCCGGCCGTCAGTGCCACCAAGTTCGACCCTGAGACGGAACGGATCGAAATCCAGGAATATGTGTTCACGGACGAGATCATCAACGGCCTCTTCCGCATCCTCGACGCCATCAAGAACAACAAGCCGTACGACCATGTCGGCATCTGGATCGATGGCTACTATGGCTCTGGAAAGTCTCACTTCCTGAAATACCTTGACTACTGTATCACCCCTTCCACCCGCGAGGATGCCCTCTCTCGTCTGCTCGAAGCGGTGAAGGCCATCGACCCGCTCGACGAGAAGCACAACCTTGGTTTCGATTACGACGAGTTGCTTTCTATTGCCAACTGGTTGAAGCATGCCACCATCGACACATGTATCTTCAACCTTGAAACCAGCTACGACAACTCCACCGACAAGAAGAAGGCTTTTCTCCACGTCTTTTGGAACGAGTTCAACGGCAAGCGTGGCTTCAACAAGTTCAACATCACCCTTGCCCAGAACCTTGAGAAGCCGTTGGCTGAGAAAGGCGTCTTCGATGCCTTCAAGGAGCGTGTCGCCCGGGAAGGCGCCGACTGGAATGATCCCGGAATGGCCGCCGACCTGATCGACAACGAACTTGACTGGGTGCTCGACATCGCCAAGGAGCTTGCCCCCACACTCTCCGTGGACAGCATCCGTGAGCGCATCATCAGGCGCGACACCAACATGAGCATCGACCGTTTCGGTTTGGAGCTGGCCTCCTACTTGAAAGACAAAGGTGACGACTACCGCCTGATTTTCCTTGCCGACGAGGTCAGCCAGTTCATCAACAAGGAGCGTGACCGCTATCTCAACCTTCAGGAGATCATCACCAAACTCTCCGAAGCTTGCGGCAACAAGGTTTGGGTGGCCTGTACCGCCCAGCAGGACCTTTCCGAGATCATGGACGACTGCCACATCGCCGAGGAGAAGGACAAGGAAGGCAAGATCAAGGGACGTTTTGAGGTGAAGGTGTCGCTCAAGGGCACACAGCCGGAGGTCATCACCCAGAAGCGTATTCTCGACAAGAAAGAGGAGGTCAAGCCTGAGCTGGCCGCGCTCTACAACCGGTACAAGGCAGGTTTCGACCTCCAGTTCAAACTGCCGGCCTCCTACAATGGCTACGGTTCGGAAGATGATTTCATCGATTACTACCCGTTCGTGCCTTACCAGTTCAAGCTGATCATGCAGGTGTTCAACTCCTTCCTTGACCTCGGCTATGTGGCCAAGGAGGTGAAGGGCAACGAGCGAAGCATCATCAAGGTCATTCACTCCACCGCCAAGGCGAACTCCGAAGCTGAATTGGGCAAGTTCATCTCTTTCGACGAGCTCTACAACAATATGTTCGAGGAGGGTCTGCAGGCCCGCGGACAGAAGGCCGTCGACAATGCCCTGCGGATGGCCCGTACCTATCAGACTGACCGTCCGGAGAAGACCCGTCTTGCCGTGCGTGTGGCCAACGTGCTCTTTATGATCTGCAACATCTCGCAGACCGACCAGCTGCTTTTCCCGGCCACCCTTGACAATGTCACCTCGCTGTTGGTCAACGACATGACCACGCCTCGTCTGAACATAAAGAACGAGGTGGAGAAAATCATCGAGTTCCTTTGCGACAACAACATCATCCGTCGTGAGCAAGGCAGGCAAGGAGCCCCCGACACTTTCACCTTCTACAGCGAGGAGGAGATGAAGGTGGCCCAGCTCATCAAGAGCCAGGTGGTTGACAACAACACTCAGGCTGAGCGGCTCAAGGAGATATTCAACAAGTACCTCACCGCGCTCCGGAACAGGGAACAGTACAAGACACGCAGTTTCTCCGTGGGTCTCACCATCAAGCAGCGCACCTTCCTCTCCAACAATCCTGATGTGATGGTGGAGTTCGTGATGGACACGGATTATGACACAGCCGGGCAGTTGGCCTTGCAGAACAGCAACGTGAACCGTCTGGTTTACTATGTCGGTCCTCAGTACCGTGACAACAGGCGTCTGTTCAATGCCTTCTACTGGTACTGCCAGGCGGACCGCTATATGGCGACTCCTGTCACCAACGAGAGCAATGCCGCCACGCGCAAGGAGTTCGCCAAACGTGCGGAGGAGCTTTACGAAAGCGTCATCAGGAAGGAGTTCGAGAAAATCCTTGACACCTGCCCGGTCATCTCCGGTTTCAGTGTGCTTGACGAGACCGAATTGGGGCAGAAGCGTGGCAATGAGCGTTACCGTGCCGCCATCACCAAGCATCTGTCCAACATTTACACAAAGGCTGGTCTCGTGGATTACCCAAGTGTCCCGCGCACCACGGAGCAACTGAAGTCCGCCATTCTCCGCCCTGTCCTGCCGGGCGATCTGGATGGAATGGATGCCGGTCTTACAGATGCGGAGCACGAGGTGGAGATTTATCTTAACAAGCAGCTTACCGAGGTGAATGTCGCGGACGTGCTTGCCAAGTTCGCAAAAGCTCCTTACGGATGGGACAACATCTGCACACTGTACGTCATCAACGAGCTTGTCCGCCGCCACAAACGGGATTACTCCTACGCCAACAATCCAAACGTGGAGACTCAGACCGTCGCCAATAGGATCGTCGGAGAGTCAAACAAGTTCACTCTGCGTCAGGCCAAGGTCGTTTCTCCACAGGTGATTCAGAACTTCATCGGTGCCTGGAAGGAAATTTTCGGCATTTCCGCGACGCCGAGCGTCACTGACAGCACCCAGCTTTTCCGCGCTTGCCGGGAAGTGGAGAGCGGCAGCGGTCTTTTCAAATTGATCAAGAATTACGAAGACATCGAGAGGGAAATCTTCGCCTACCCATTCTGCCAGCCTGTCCGAGATGCGCTCGGGCTTCTCCGGACGTGGATGGACGAACGTGATCCGTTGAGGTTCTTCAATCTCGTCATCACCGGGAAGGATGAAGCCAAGGCTCTGCTTGACAAGTGCAAGGAAGTGGTTCAGTTCGCCAACGACCAGCTTGACACTTACAGGCAGCTGCTCCGCTTTCAGGAAGATAACCAGTACAATTTCCAGTTTGTGCCGGAGGAGATGCAGGGTGCTGTCACCGACTTCTGCAAGTTGAAGGACGATCCTTGGCCTGTCACCGGACTCCGTGGCTACATCAGGCTGCAACGTCAGCTCTTAGGTGTCCTTGACAGCGTGCGGGACAGCCTTCGTGAGCAAATCAAGGCAGCCTACGGCGAGGTGTTTGAATGTCTTGAGCAAGTGGCTGAACAACAGGGAGTTCCTGAGGGTGTGCTGTCCGATCGGGATGCGGTTGTCCGGACCAAGACCGCTCCCACCAACATTCTGGTGCTCCAGAACAACCTCAGCACCGATGCGTTCTACCAAGATCGGTTGGAGAAAATTTTGTCGTATTGTCCTAAGCTTCAATCGGACAATCCGTATGCTCCCGCGCCTGAAAAGAAGGAGAAACGCATCCGTCAGGCTGCCCTCCAGACGCGCACAAAGTCCCCGATCAAGAATGCCAAGGACATTGAACTCTACCTTGAAGGTCTGCGCCATCAACTCGAAAAGCTGCTGGTTGACCAGGACGGGGTGATGATTGTTAAATAATAATTATGGAACAGAACACAGAACCTCAAGATAAAAGTGAACTGGTCACAAATTGTGACCGGTCACCAAATAATGGGATTACTGTTACCACTCCTATAGAAAGTCGGATCATGTCAATTCGCGGAAGGCAGATTATGATAGACAGAGACCTGGCTGAACTTTATGGAGTGGAAACCAAAAGATTAAACGAAGCTGTAAAGCGCAATATAGAACGGTTTCCTGAGCGTTTCCGTTTTCAACTGACTAAAGAAGAAATGGATGAACTGGTCGCAAATTGCGACCGGTTCAAAAGCTTGAAGCATTCAGTGGCTCGTTCATATGCTTTCACGGAGCAGGGAGTGGCCATGCTCTCCACGGTTCTCAGAAGTGAAACCGCAATTCGTGTGAGCATACGTATCATGGATGCATTTGTTGCAATGAGGCGCTTCATAACGACAAATGCCGAAGTTTTCCAACGCCTTTCCGCGATAGAGTATTACCAACTCGAAATGCAGCAACATCAGCAAGAAACAGACAAACGCATTGATGAGGTATTTCGCAGATTGGACGAGGGCAATGCGAAACCAAAGCAAGGCGTATTCTACAATGGGCAAATTTATGATGCCTATACTTTCGTGTCCGACCTGATTAAGAGTGCGAAAAAACGCATTATCCTTATCGACAACTATGTTGACGAGACTGTACTGACATTACTCGATAAAAGAGAAGAAGGCGTGACTGCAGTCATCTATACTCAACAAATAAACCGTCAATTCCAACTTGACATTGACCGTCATAACGCTCAATATGCACCTATCGATGTTGAAACGTTCCGTTTGTCACATGACCGCTTCCTTTGTATAGATAATGATGTGTATCATATAGGAGCATCCATTAAGGACTTAGGCAAAAAATGGTTTGGTTTCTCAAAGATGGAGATTCTTACACCTAATGAACTAGTGGAACGAATCAATAGAAGGTAATAAATTTTAGTATGCCTATTGCGGAAATTTAGATAAATATGGACACAAACAGAATCAAACGCTTCGCGACCGAGGCGAGGAATATACTGAAAGCGGGCGTCGCCGCCAAGATTCTCTCTCTTGGCTTCGACAGGAACGGCAATGTGGCGGAAGATAACAAGCCGCGACTCATGCAGGGCGGCTCGCTGTGGAACGGGCAGCTTCAGACAGAGGGCTTCTACCACCAGTGGATGGCACTTTACAAGCGCATTCAGCGGATTGGTGTCAAGGATGTCTGCGAGGAGGCTGCCTACACTTGGTTCAACCGTCTCTGTGCCATACGAATCCTGCAGAAGAACAATCTTTGCCAGCCTGTGCTTGCCTATGCGGACGCTGCCCGGACACCTGTCATCGTGGATGAAGCCAGACAGGGACGCGTTCCACGAATGAATGAAGAGATGCGCGGGCGTCTAAAGGAACTTCTTGACGACGACACCAAGGTGACTGAGCAGTTCGCCGTGCTGATCGCTGCCTGGTGCCACGACAACCCGATCATATTCAATTGCTTCGGCGGCATTGCTGACTGCACGGAACTGCTTCTGCCCAACAACATCCTGGCCGAGGGCGGCTTCGTGGACTTGCTCAATCACACTGAGTTCATCACCGACGAGGACTTTAAGTCTCCGGAGCTGATAGGCTGGCTGTACCAGTTCTACATCTCCGAGCGCAAGGACGAGGTGTTCGCGAAGAAGGGCAAGTTCGAGGCTGACGAGATTCCTGCCGCCACCCAGATCTTCACCCCTAACTGGATTGTGAAGTACATGGTGCAGAACACCGTGGGCAGAATCTATCTCGACAACAATCCCTACGAGACGCGGCTTCAGAAAAAATGGCAGTATCTCGTTGAACCGACGGAAAAGCCAAGCAAGGACACGGTCTTGGAATATGATGAATTGACTGACCTGAAGGTGGCTGACCTTGCCTGCGGCTCAGGCCACATCCTGAACGAGTGCTTCGACCTGCTCTATGACCTCTACATCGCAGAAGGCTACAGCCGGACTGAGGCTGTCGAGAACATATTCCTTCACAATCTCACGGGAGTCGACATCGACACCCGTGCCAGACAGCTGGCAACTTTCGCCCTCTTGCTGAAGGCTTGCCGGAAGGATGCAACCTTTGCGGATGCCCATGTGCTGCCGAATGTGCTCGACATGACGGGCGTCGCGCCGGCCTTGGGCAAAGATGCAATGGCTGAGGCTTGCCTCCAGTTTGTCGGTGGTTACGAGAATGTGATTGGCGAGATGCTGGAGCAGGACTTCGAGCTGCTCAGAGAAGCCGACAACCTCGGCAGCATCATGAAATTCAATGACGACAAGGATTATCTCGACATGCTCCGTGCTCATTACGAGAATTGGACGAATGGCGGCATGGATGATTGTCATGCCGACATCAAGCTCCTGCTGCCTGGCATCAGGGTGATTCTTGCCCTGACGGAGAAGTACCATGCGCTGGTGATGAATCCACCGTACATGGGGGGAGGCAATATGAATGGCGTGCTGAGCAAGTATGTCAAGGACAACTATGAAGAGGGAAAGGCGGATCTTGCCACTGTCTTTGTGGAAATGATGGGACAGCGTACTGTCGCCAAAGGAAATTACGCTTTCATCATCCCTCCATCGTGGATGTTCCTCAGCACTTTTGAAAATCTACGTAAGAATATTATTGAGAATCAGACCATAGTGTCTCTGCTTCATTTGAGCCGCGGGGTGTTTGGCGCGGACTTCGGAGCATCGTCGGCAGTGATTAAGAACACACGTAATGCTGATGCTTGCGGGACTTACTTCCGATTGGTCGAACGAACATTCCAAGAGTTTGAGCAGAGCCATCTCCGTATGCTCTTTGAGCAGACGCTGGCCGATCATGACTTCAAATATAAATTCTCTGAATATAATAAAGATGTTACCGAGCTGCCTTATTCTGAGGACGGCAACCGCATCTATTATCCGAATGTGGAGCAGAAGAACTTTGAGAAGATTCCGGGATGTCCGATTGGGTATTGGGTCAGTGAGAATATAATCAAATGCTTTGAAAATAACAACGAATTGTCAGTCTATGGTTCATTGGGCAAAGGTCTTGATACAGGTGACAATGTTCTGTTTTTGCGTTTATGGTATGAAGTGGGTAATCCTCAAAAATGGTTACCCTGCCAAAAAGGTGGCGCATTTAGGAAATGGTATGGAAACAACTTTTATGTAATAAACTGGGAGCATAATGGATATGCAATCAAAAATCATAAAGGTTCAAATGTTAGAAACGAGAAACATTATTTAAAATCAGGATTTTCTTGGAGCCGTATTTCATCAGGAAAACCATCATTTAGACATTTTGACGAAGGGTCTATCTTCGAATCAACTGGTCCTTGTGGTTTTTTTAATGATGAGTTGCCTGTCTTGGGTTTCATAAATAGCTGTGTTGCAGTCGAATTCCTAAAGATAATCGCACCTACGATGGATTTCCAAAGTGGGCATGTCTCAAAACTACCTTTTATTGGCAAAGTTCCATCGGCAATAAATTCGATAGTGGATGCCAATATTTCGATTTCCCGCTCCGACTGGGACGCCCACGAAACCTCTTGGGATTTCCAACGCAACGAGCTGCTGGCCATCGATGCTAAGACCTACGAGGACAACGTCCGCTACGAGGAAGAGAAGCGCTCCGAGGAGGCAGACGGGAATATTCATGAGCATATTCAAGCCGCCCCTCCTCAGTTCGGCAGCCTCGAATGGCGCATGAAGCAGTACAAGCTGAAGTGGGAGCGCAACTTCATGCGTCTGCACGCCAACGAGGAAGAACTCAACCGCCAGTTCATCGGCATCTACGGCCTCCAGGACGAACTCACCCCCGATGTCCCCCTCGATGAGATCACCATCCTGCAGCAGGGTGAGATTTCGATAGAGTGAGAAATTTGTGATTTTGAAAATGAATATTAATATGGCAGATATAATAGAAAAGACAGAAAACGGCGAACTGGTCACAAATGGTGACCAGTTGGTTGTCATGGATAATATAGAATCTCTAATAAAAGTTATTAGAGGACAGCAAGTTATGCTTGATCGTGACCTTGCCGCGCTTTATGGAGTTGAAACAAAGCGTCTTAATGAGCAAGTAAAACGTAATATCAAACGATTTCCTGAGGATTTCATGTTTCAACTGACCAAGGAAGAATGTTTAAGGTCGCAATTTGCGACCTTAAACGAAGGACGTGGGCAACACTTGAAATATATGCCTTATGTATTCACGGAAAATGGAGTAGCTATGCTTAGTAGTGTTCTTCGTTCTGATACTGCGATAGAGGTGAATATTCGCATCATGCGAGCCTTTACCTCTATGCGACACTTTCTACTGAATAATGCCGAAGTATTTCAGCGTCTCTCAACTATGGAGTATCATCAATTAGAAATGCAACAACACTTACAAGAGTCTGACAAGCGTATAGAAGAAGTATTCCGCAGATTGGATGAGGGTAATACGAAACCCAAGCAAGGTGTATTCTATAATGGACAAGTTTACGATGCTTATACATTTGTGTCCGATTTGATTAAAAGTGCAAAGAAACATATCATCCTTATTGACAACTATGTTGACGAGACTGTACTGACATTGCTTGACAAAAGAGAGGAGGGGGTGTCAGCTGTCATCTACACCCAGCAGATAGGCCGTCAGTTGCAGCTTGACATAGACCGCCATAATTCTCAATATGCTCCTATAGGAGTGGAAACATTCCGATTGTCACATGATAGATAGATTTACGTCAGTTGCGAATAATGCAACCGTCATGAAAATGGTCGATAAATACAAATTCGGCAACCACTGCTTGCCGAATTCCAAAAGAAACTTCTTCAATATGAGCGACAAACAGAATTATACGATACAAGATTTGGCGGAATATATTCGTCAGGCGGAACCTGGGCAACGTGAGCGTGGGGAGGCTTGGAAGGTGGCTATCGGCTTGCAACAAGTGGATGGCTTAACCCCCTCTGGGTATCTACTTGATACAGCCAAGAAGCATATTGAAGGCGACATCAGCATAGGTGAAGCCAAAATGCTCATCGACTCATATTACAAGTCTGCCGCTGGGCGTAAAGAGGTGGAAAATGACCGAACGGAGGAAGCTGATAAAGTTTCGGCACGCATCACAGAGCTACTGGCAGAGAAAACATTCTCCTTTACCCCGGCACAACTCACTTCCATTCATCGCCGATTGTTTGAAGGTATCTACAAGCAAGCTGGCAGAATACGCGACTACAACATTACCAAAAACGAGTGGGTACTGAATGGTAAGACAGTATATTATGCAAGTGCCGATACCATCAGCGAGACACTCGACTACGACATGGGGCAGGAGCGTGCTTTCAGCTATGCAAACATGAATGTGGACGATGCTATAGCCCATTTGACTCGCTTTTGTGCTAACCTTTGGCAAATTCATCCATTCTGTGAGGGAAATACCCGAACCACAGCTGTGTTTATGATTAAGTACCTTCGCACATTGGGATTTAATGTTGTGAATGATGTGTTTGCCGAGAAATCATGGTATTTTCGGAATGCACTGGTTCGTGCCAACTATAGCGACTTAACGCAAGGCATAACAGAGACAACAAGCTATTTGGAGAACTTCTTCCGCAGTATGCTGCTTGGTGAGGAACATGACCTAAGAAACCGAATTATGCACGTGGAATGGAACAAGAAGCAAGACTCAGCTATGTTTCAAAGTGCAAATGAGACCGTCCAAAGTGCAAAAACAGGAGAGGAATTACTTTCAAAGTGCAAAAATTGCACTTTGGAGGAGGTGGCACTACTCCATATTGTGCAGAAAAATCCATCTGCAACGCAAAAAGAAATTGCGGCACAGATGGGCAAGTCGGAACGAACAATCAAGACCATTACCGTCCATCTGCAAGAGAAGGGTGTTCTTCGAAGGGCAAATGGAAAGCGCAACGGTTATTGGGAAATCATAAATGAATAATGCAATAGATATTATCATGACTGAAAATGACAACACTCAACATATCGTATGGCACGACGATGCCATCATCAAGCAGCTCATCAGCTACAGCGTGGGCTGCACGCCAATGAGGAGGAACTCAACCGCCAGTTCATCGACATCTATGGCCTCCAAGACGAGCTCACCCCCGATGTCCCTCTCGATGAAATCACCATCCTGCAGCAAGGTGAGATTTCGATAGAGTAATAAATTCAGCAAGCAGTGGTTGTTGAATTCCTACGGCACCAACATTTTGAACGCAGCGTTCAAAATCACAGATTGTGACGTTGAACAATATTAGAAAAAAGAAATAATGTAAAAATGTAAATTCAAATCACAAAAGCATATGGAAGAACCCCGTTTTACATACAATCAAGGCATCGTGTCAACTACAGAATATAACGAATGGATTAAGAACCTTAAACTTCGTTATAGAAAAGCCCAGATAAAGGCTTCGATCAAAGTGAATAGTGAGCTGATTCGCTTTTATTGGTCGTTGGGAAAAGATATTGTTGCAATGAAAATAGAAGACCATTGGGGAAAAGGCGTACTTGACAAATTAAGCCTTGACTTAAAAGATGCCTTCCCACAACAAAATGGCTTTTCAGTGACCAACCTCAAATATATGAAACGCTGGTACAAGTTCTATACACAGACTGATGAAATTCGTCACCAACTTGGTGACGAATTAGAAATTCCTTCTGATTTCAGCCTTGTTCCATGGAAACACCATGTTTTAATTTTCACCAAATGCAAAAATGTAAAGGAAGCATTGTTCTATATTAGCAAGACGATAGAAGGGAATTGGAGTCGCAGAACATTGGAAATGAAGATTGAAGGAAATCTTTTTCAAAGTCAAGGAACTGCAATAAATAATTTTTCATCAAAACTTCCTGCTGTTCAAAGCAAACTGGCGGAAGAAGTGTTGAAAGACCCATACAAACTCGATTTTTTGCGGTTGAAAGAAGACTATGACGAAAAAGATTTGGAGGATGCCTTGGCACATAACATAACTCGTTTCCTATTGGAATTGGGGCACGGCTTTGCCTATGTAGGTCGACAAATAGAATTACGCATGCCAGGGGGACAATCGTTCTTCCCCGATATGATATTTTACCATATCCACTTGAAGTGCTATGTCGTAATAGAGTTAAAAGTCGTGGATTTTATTCCTGAGTTTGCAGGAAAATTAAACTTCTATGTAACAGCTGCCGATCATTTGCTGAAGAAAGAAGACGACAATCCAAGTATAGGGCTGCTTATCTGCAAATCTAAAGATGATATGGTGGTAAAATGGTCCTTTGAGGATATCAACAAACCAATTGGAGTATCAACTTATCAGTTGCAAGAAATTGTAAATCAAACCATCAATTCTGCTACCTGGCAAATAAACGAAAAGAATCCGACAAAAGAAAAGTAATCATGACAGACAATGACAACACCCGACATATCGTATGGCACGACGATGCCATCATCAGGCAGCTCATCTCTTATGCTGTGGGCTGCATGCTTGGACGCTACCGCCTCGACAAGCCGGGGCTGCACATCGCCCACCCGAACCCGACCGACGAGGAGACCGCACCTTATGAATATAATGGCGAGACTTGGGAAATCGACGACGACGGCATCATGCCGCTCATGCCCGGCGACTGCGGCTTCTCCGACAATGCCGCGTTGAGGTTCGCGGACTTCATCCGCGTGGCGTTGGGCGACGGACAGCACGTGGAGAACCTTAACTATGTGGAAAAGTGCCTCGGCAAGCCGATAGAGCAGTATTTCGTGAAAGATTTCTGGAACGATCACAGGAAGATGTACCAGAACCGCCCGATCTACTGGCTGTTCGCCTCGAAGAAAGGCACCTTCCAGGTCATCGCCTACATGCACCGGATGAACGCCTACACAGCGGAGCGCATCCGTGCCAAGTACCTCCTCCCGTTCATCGAGCATCTTGAGTCCGGGATAGGCAAGCTCGACGCGCGCCGGGCAGAACTCACCACCAAGGAGAGCAGGCAGCTTCAGACACTCCGGAAACAACTCGACGAGTGCCGTGAGTTCCACGAGCGTCTTCAGGTTGTGGCTGAGCAAGCCATCACCTTCGATCTGGACGATGGTGTGGTCGTGAACTACGCCAAGTTCGGGGATGTGTTGCAGAAAATCAAGTGAATATGGTACAAGACAGAATATATTCATACTTCGAGCGCTTCCCGCGGCTTCATGTGCTCTTCATCTTCGATGGGGTGGGTTTCATTCAGACCGAGTTGGATGAAATCCGTGAGTGGGAGGAGGACTATGTGTACAAGGTGTTTGACGGGGCGTGGTTCAATGCCAAGTATGCCATCGAGAATGACTGGAAGGACAAGCGCGTGGTTCTGCTCTTTCCGAAGGAGGAATGTCCGCGCACGGAGGAACAACTGCTTGACTTCCCGCTGCTTGACATTCTCAAGGCGAACATGGAATACAAGGATGAAGACTATGCCAGTTATATTCAGCAGCATAATCTGCCGGAGAGATTCCGCGGCTTCGTGAAGAGGAACATCGGTGAGATGATGTCTTCCCGGGTCAGCGCGATTCTGAACGGTCACCTAGGCAGCGCTTCCTTCAGTGAAGACTTGGTGTGCCGTGCTTTCATATCCAATTATCTTGGAGAAAAGAAGCTTCTGGATTGGGACAGGATTTTGGTGAAGATGCTCATTCTGGACGGCACTGTCGAAGAGAAGAAAAGCACGGACTTCTGGCACAGGCTCCACAAGAATAAGGACGCGTCCGATGCGGTAGAGGAAAATCTTTCCGGAATCTTCGGCTTCGGTCTGGAATGGAATGCGATCCCAAAGATGAAAAGAGTGGCTGAAAGCTTGAAGTACAACAGTGTCACACAACTTCTGGAAGCTGTTCCGGGAGATGTCTACAAGCGGCTGAAAATCAGTGATTCCGTGGCTCTTGAACAAATGAACGGAATCTATGAGCTGGGCATCAATGACCGTCTGCTTTCAGAGAGGTTCGCGCAAACCATGGCATTGCTGGCGGATGGCGTCAGGGAGGGGGAAATCCTTGATTGCTACGGCATTGACGCTGACTATTGTTATCTGACTGAGGCGCTCTGCTGGCCTATGCTGAAAGAAATTGCGGGGCGGAAGCTCATTGAGGATCCGGAGAAGGTGAGCGGTCGTCTGCGTGAACTGTCCGTGAAACTTCCCGCCGGCAGCGACATTCAGATCGCCATCCGCTTCATCGGGCAGGCCGCGCTGTACTACACCCGGGTGAGAGGCCTTGGCACGCTCAAGCTGAAAAGTGCGAAAGAGTATGTGGAGAAGTACACCGGGGAGTTCTATCTGGTGGACCTTTACTATCGTCGTACCCTTGAGGCCTACCACGAGCTCATTGCAAAGGAATGTCCGATAGAACAGACCCTGGCCGATGTCAAAAGACAATTGGATCTGGAATATGCCAGGATAACCAATGTCCTCAATCTGGAATGGCTGACTTGTGTCCAGGAAAAGGGAGCCTGGTTTACAGAGACCGGGTTGGACAGACAGGAGGATTTCTATTCGCAGGTGGCTGACGCCGGTGTGAAGCAGGTGGTGATCGTGTGTGATGCCCTGAGGTACGAGGTGGCGATGGAATTGATGCAGGAACTTGCCAAGGGAAAGCACGTGGCCACTATAGGATCCAGCCTGGCGATGCTCCCGACAGAAACCAAGTACTGCAAGCCGGCCCTTCTGCCTCATCGCTCATTGGAATTGCACGGCACCGATGTGACAGTGGACGGAATGCTTCTTGGCACGACCGAACAACGTACCCGCCTTCTGGAGAAATACCGAGAGGGCGCTGTCTGCCTGAAATATGAAGACGTTATGAATAATAGTGGCGATCAATCAATGGGTGAACTTCTCAGACGTCCGCTGGTGTATATTTTTTATGATATGATGGATGAGAATGGTCATACTCAGAGCCCGTTTGAGGCGATCGATTCTTGCCGTAAAGCCATCGAACGGCTCTCGGTGCTCGTGAATCACCTTCATTCCAAATGGAGAGTGACGAACGTGCTGTTGACTTCGGACCACGGTTTTCTCTACAATGACATGAAGTTTGAGGAGAAGGACAAGCATAGTGTCACCGACCCTGTCATTGAGAAGAAGACAAGATATTACCTTACCGGCAGTGGCAAGGCGGTGGAGGGCATCGTGAAGTTCCCGCTTGCGAAAGTGTCTTCTGTCAAGAGCGCTGAACCATTGTTCGTGGCGGTTCCGGAAGGGACAAACCGCCTCGCTGCCTCCGGTGGCTATAACTTCGCCCACGGCGGTGCTTCGCTTCAGGAGATGATCATCCCTGTCATCAAGAGTGTGCGCAGGAAGACTGACAAGACAGAGAAGGTGTGTGTGGCGCTTATGAACCATAATCTGAACATGGTAAGCAGCCGCCTGAAGTTCCATTTGATACAGTCGGATGCCGTGAGCATGACAGTGAAGGGACGCAAGGTTGTCTGCTGTGTCTACAATGGCGATGACCCTGTGACCCTAGAGAAGGAAGTGACGCTGGACAGCACTGACTCCGCGAATCTGAACAGCCGTGTGTACGAAGTGACACTCAACCTGAACAAGCCGGTACAGGCAAGCATGCTGCAGCTTCGGGTCTATGATGCGGATGACAGGCTCAATCCGCTTGTGCGTGAGACGGTCAAGAACAACACAATGATAGAACAGGACTTTTAAAGATCAAAGAATATGGATTTGAGGCAGAAAGTGATGGATGCCTTCATAGGCAAGGTGGTAAGAAAGGACTTGGCGTTCCTCGTGAAGGGAGGCCTTCCAGTGCCGACATACGTGCTGGAATATCTGTTGGGGCAATACTGCGCAAGCGATGATGAAGAGGTCATCAGTGAGGGGTTGGAAAAGGTGAGGCAAGTCATCAAGAACAACTATGTGCACCGGGCGGATGCGGAATCCGTGAAGGGTATCATACGTGAGAACGGAAGGCATCGTGTCATCGACAAGGTCACGGTGACACTCAACGAAAGGAATGATGAGTATCAGGCTGCATTCGCCAATCTCGGATTGGCCGGGATCCCTATCTCCACGGAATATGTCCGCGCTAATCCTAAGCTGCTGAGCGGGAACGGTGTGTGGTGCATTGTGACCATCGGCTACGTCAGCGGGGAAGGTGTCAAGGTGAGATGGGAGATCCAGACTCTCAAGCCTATCCAGATTTCGAACATCAACCTCCAGGACTACATAGACCAGCGTCAGAAATTCACCACAGAGGAATGGATGGACTTTCTGATGCACACTGTCGGGCTGAACCCCGAGACGATGAACCGAAGGGAAAAGTTCATCACTTTGGCCCGGCTGCTGCCGCACGTTGAGAACAACTTCAATTTCATCGAATTGGGTCCGAAAGGGACAGGCAAGTCGCACGTCTTCCAGGAATTGTCTCCGTACGGTGTTCTCGTGAGCGGGGGCGATGTCACCTCCGCCCGGCTGTTCGTCAGAATGTCCGGCAAGAAGGAAGAGTTGGGTTTGGTCGGCTATTGGGATGTGGTGGCGTGGGACGAGTTCGAGCGGCAGAAAGGCCGCAACGTGGACGCCGTTCTGATCGACACTATGCAGAACTATCTGGCCAACAAGGCGTTCAACCGTGGGAAGGGGACTCATGAGGCCAGCGCGTCAATGGCATTTGTCGGAAACACGAAGCACACGGTCCCGTTTATGTTGAAGAACAGCCATCTCTTTGAGAGCATTCCGGATTCTTTTGTAAAAGGCGCGTTCCTCGACAGGATCCATCTCTATAATCCCGGATGGGAGATCCGGATGCTGAAGAAGGACAGTTTTTCCAAAGGTTATGGCCTTATTTCAGACTACTTGGCTGCGGTTCTTCACGCTATGCGCAACGATGACCGGACATCGGTGCTTAAGGACTATGCGAAATTCGATGGCTCCCTTTCAGAAAGAGACCATCTTGCCATCCGCAAGACTTTCTCCGGGATGATGAAACTTCTCTACCCTGATGGCAGGATGACTGATCATGAGGCGCATGAGCTTGTGGACTTCGCGGCGGAAGGCCGCAAGCGTGTGAAGGATCAGCTTTATGTAATAGATGAGACCTTCAAGGCGGAGCCAGCCAAGTTTGAATATACTTGGATCCGGACCGGTGAGCTTGTGAAGGTGGAGACATTGGAGAATCTGGAGAACAATCATAAGGACTCTCCGGGACTTGCCGAAGATGATGGAAATAAGAACGTCACAGGTCGCGACACCGCTAAGTTGGCCGGTGAGGTAGCAACGCTGCCAGAGCCTCGGAAAAGAGTCGGGGATCTTCTGGCGAAGAACATCCACATCCGTGAGAATCAAGGCCAGGTGACCTACAAGGATCTCTTTGGAGATTATCTTCGCACGGCTAAGGAGATCTCCATCACGGATCCTTTTATCCGCCAGCCCTATCAGATAGACAATCTTGTGGATTTCATCCAGATGGTAAAAGAGGTGTCCGTCGTGAATGACACCGTCAAGATACACTTGAGTACCCAAAATGATGACGATGAGAAAGTGGCGGAGGTGATTGACTGCTTCAACGACTTGGCGGACGAGCTGCTGCCGATGGGCATCGAGTTCTCCTACGACTTCAAGGCGGATCATGACCGGCTCATCCGCACTGACACCGGATGGACGATAACACTCGGGCGCGGGTTGGACATCTATGAAAGGTTCGGCCGCTTCTCTCTAAGCCGGTCGAACCAGCTCTACCGCCGTTGCAAGGACTTCAACGTGTCGATAATCAAGACTGACTCTTGTTCTTGATTGCCGAAGTTTCGGTGACAATCAGGTAGTTATCCTCATTGTACGGCGTCTCGATCCGCGCTCCGAAGATGTGGGCGTCATCGCCGGACTTGACTTTCAGGCGGGCTCTTAACTCATCGCTGGACATCGGGATGTTCTTGGCCGAGACCTCGGAATGGGGATAGCGTCTACCGACATCTTTGAGCGAAGTCTTGTTAAGAGGAAGGATTTCCTTCACATAAAAGACTTTCCCGAAATCCTTGAGGGGTATTATCCGCTGTTCTAATTCGCTGTCAGACAGCGGATCTCCGATCGTGTAAAGATGCGTGAAGCGGGCCAGCTTCACAAGTCCGAATCTCTCGCAGAGCGCGTTGAACGCTCCGGCCTTGGTCAGCGACTTCCCTGGTTCGAAGATAATCCTTGCGAAGGTGGAGTCCGGCAGCGCCACCTTCGCCTCTGCGATCTCTTTAGACGTGAATGTCAGAGTCTTGCCGTCCTCGCGGCAGGTCAATGAATATCCTCCCTCATGCTCCCGGTCCAGCAGAATCAGCAGTTCCTTGCATTCCCCACCGCTGGCCACGACGTGAACCTCACGCACCCACTGCCCGTTCCACCCATCTCCGCAGGTGTCTTGCCTGTACGTCTCGTAAGTCCTGTCAAGCCTCTCCACAGCCATGGAAATGTCAGCCATAGGGGAGAGTTTGAGAAGGACGAACCGGCTGATTCTGAACAGTTCCGGCAGCATTTTCAGCACGTCCGGCGAGCAATCTTCCAGAAGGAAGACCTTCTTCCCGGCGGAGTCCCTTCTCGCAGGGTCAATGAATATCACATCGGGTTTGAAGTTCCCGATCAAGTCTTCCAGAGAGTCCGTTGTCGCCTCCTGATTCTTTATGAATATATTCGTGACTCCAAGTTCCTTGAAGTTGTGCCTTGCCGCCGCTGCCAGTTCAGGATTCATCTCGTTGTAAAGCACTTCGCCCGCCACTTTGCTGAAAGCCCAACTGTCCACTCCCAGCCCGCCTGTCAGGTCAGCGATCTTTCCGGTCTTTCTGGTTCCGGAGGTCACTTCGCCCGAACCAACATATTCATTAAAGATTCTTTGAACGATCAATGCCTTGTACCGCGCCGTGTCCGATGAGCTGCATTGCTCCGCGCAAAGCGACGAAGGATAGACCAGCCCAGTGCAAGCCACCCATTCAGACAGCTTTTTCCGCAGCCTTCTCCGCCCCTCGATCGTGTTGACCGCCAATGACTTCGCGTCAAACCTGGCCAGCCCCGGATCCCCCGGCACCGGCCACTCCCTACATGCCATCACTAGCCGCACAGTGTCCGCGTTCCCGTTCTCAACTATGAATCTCTCAAAACTGTCCATAATGATGCAAAAATAGACAAATAAAGCCGTTTTTTTGAGTAAATTTGTAATTCGTATGGATTGTGATTCACAATTATGCGAAGAAAGTTACAGACAATAGAATAAATAACGAGAATATTATGGCACAGGATTACAACGAGAACGCCAGGAAATGGCTGGAAGGGGATTTCGATCAGGAGACCAAGATGAAGGTGCTTGAGCTGCGGAACAATGATCCGGTGGGGTTCGAGGACGCGTTTTACAAGACTTTGGAGTTCGGAACCGGAGGCCTCAGGGGCATCATGGGAGTCGGGACCAACAGGATGAACAAGTACACTGTGGGGATGGCGACCCAGGGACTGGCAAACTATATTCTTAAGAAGGTTTCCGGGGACGACATCCGCGTCTGCATTTCCTACGACAGCCGCAACAACTCCAAACTGTTCGCGAAGATTGCCGCTGACATATTCAGTGCCAACGGATTGCATGTGTTCATCTTCGACAACCTGCGCCCTACGCCGGAGCTGAGCTATTCCATCCGCAAGATGGGCGCTGTGGCCGGAGTGATGGTGACAGCCTCGCACAATCCTAAGGAATATAACGGGTACAAGGTCTATTGGTCTGATGGGGCGCAGATAGTCGCACCGGTGGATCAGGAGATCATCGACGAGGTCAACAAGATCACCGACCCGTCTCAGGTGATGTTTGAGAAGAAAGAGCATTGCGGTGAGGTCGAGTTGATGGGCAAGGCGATGGACGATGCTTACATTTCTGACATCATTTCGTTGACCCTCAGCCCTGAGGCCCGCGAGAAGCACAAGGACTTGAAGATTGTATATACTCCGCTTCACGGAGCCGGAGTACGCATCGTTCCTGAGGCTCTCAAACGCCTTGGTTTCGAGAACATCATCCATGTGCCAGATCAGGATGTCAGCGATGGTGACTTCCCGACAGTCGTTTCTCCGAATCCGGAGGAGCCGGCCGCTATGAAGATGGCTCTTGAGATGGCCGACAAGAAAGGAGCGGACATCGTGATGGCCTCCGATCCGGACGCTGACCGTCTTGGAATCGCTGTCCGGGACAATGATGGCAAGATGGTTCAGCTGAACGGCAACCAGACTGGTTCCATCCTGACATATTACATCCTGACCCGTTGGAAGGATCTCGGCAAACTGAATCCTACGAAGTACATCGCCAAGACCATTGTGACCACTGAACTGATTGCCGAGATCGGTCGCAGCTTTGGAGTGAAGTGCTATGACGTTCTGACTGGATTCAAGTACATTGAGGAAATCGTGCGTGAGAACGAAGGCAAGGGTGAGTTCATCTGCGGAGGCGAGGAAAGCTACGGCTTCAATGTAGGCGAATTTGTGCGTGACAAGGATGCTCCTGTTGCCTGCATCATGGTCGCCGAGTGTGCCGCCTGGGCCGCTGAGCAGGGCCTGACTCTCTACCAGTTGCTCCAGAGAATCTATTCTGAATATGGCTACCGCAAGGAGTCGCTTGTATCTCTGGTCCGCAAGGGCAAGAGCGGTGCCGAGGAAATCCAGAAGATCATGGCCGACCTGAGGCAGAACCCACCTGCAGAGATTGTCGGCTCGAAGGTCATCAAGGTCATCGACTACAACGAGCCGGAGAAGACCGGACTCCAGAAGTCCAACGTCCTCCAGTTCTTCAACGAGGCCGGTGACATCGTTTCCGTCCGTCCTTCCGGCACCGAGCCGAAGATCAAGTTCTACTTCGGAGCCAAAGGTCCTGACGCTGACGCGAAACTTGAGGCTCTCAAGGCTCAGTTCATCAGCTAGCGTACTTTACTGAATACAGACCGGCCCGGTCACTGAGCCTGTCCCCGGTCACTGAGCCTGTCCCTGGTCACTGAGCCTGTCCTCGGTCACTGAGCCTGTCCTCGGTCACTGAGCCTGTCCCTGGTCACTGAGCCTGTCGAAGTGACCGGACCATCAGTTTTCGTGAGGTGTTACGTATTTGTTTAATATTCAGATAAATAGTAATTTGTCTTTAGTTGGGATCGACTAAAGGTGATAATGTAAATGTCTAATGATCAGCGATTTGCTCTCCACGGGAACTTTTACCATCCGTGATGCGGTACCGTCTGACGGTGAGTTCATAGCAAGGAATGTCCTTGCGGCCATGGGTTACGAGGTTTTTTCAGGAGCCGAAGCCGATCAAAAGATAGAGATCGGCTCTGCATCCTTGAATATTCATGAAGCAGTGGTGGCATTCGGGGAGTTGTGCGCCAGGCCTGACACATTATATTCCTACACCAGAACGAGGGTCGCATGCGTTGACGGCAGACCTGTGGGGTCGCTGACGGCATATTCAGGAGACGACTACTTGCCGCTACGGGACTTGACTTGGGGGCTGCTGAATTCCATCTTCGATGGTTCCGCCCTGCCAGAGAAGGGTTTGCCGCGAGTTGTGCCAGGAACAGACTCCGCGGCAATCGATGCTTCAACGGAATCTATTGATAATGAATATGCCAGCGGAACTTTCCCTCTTCCGGAGCCAGAATGTCTCCCGGGGGAGTTCTATCTCGACAGCATGGCCATCCTTCCCGAGTTCCGGGGAAAGGCTTATGAATATGCCGGCTCAACCGACCGCATAGGTCACATCCTGATGCTCGATGGCATAGAAGAAGGCCGCAGTAAAGGATTCTCGCGCATAAGCCTGATAGTTGACAAGGCCAAGCCCCGCCTGAAAATCTACTATTCCGCCCTCGGTTTTCGCCCCGACGGTGAAATACTCTTCTTCGGTCACCTCTACGACCGCATGATTATGGGTCTGGATTGATTTTGTACCGGAAAGACTTGTCAGGTGCACCAAATGGATGCGAGGAGGCGGTTCGTACACCACATAAGCTTTTCCTGTACGAAATTTAGGCGAACAGTACAAATGGAGTGCGGAATGAAGACTTTTGCACCCGAGATCTGCATAAAGACTGGATTTGGGGGCAAAACCTGTCCTTTCGCACCCGATTGAATCGGTTGTAAAAGCAAAAGCGGAAAATTCCAACCGGAACTTTCCGCTTTTCTTTGAGCCACTCATCAGGCTCGAACTGACGACCTGCGCGTTACGAATGCGCTGCTCTACCGACTGAGCTAAAGTGGCTTGCTGCATTTCTCGTGGAAATGGATTGCAAATATAGTCAAAATTTTTTAACTGAGAAACTGATTTCGTCTTGTTTGCAGAAAGTTTATTAAACTTCGACATCCTCACGACTTTTCTTATTGAATATGTGGACATAGTTGGTTAACTTTGCGGTATGTATTCAGACATTATCATCATCGGAGGAGGAGCGGCAGGGCTTATGGCTGCTTACGGTGCCACCAAGGCGCTTCCGCTCGGTAGTTCAGCGCGTATCACGGTTTTGGAGAAGATGCCTCGCCTGGGCAGGAAGATCCTGTTTACAGGCAAAGGACGATGCAACTTCACTAACCTTAAGGACTGGAACGAGTTCTCTCAGCATATTCGTACAAATCCTAATTTTGTGAAGCCGGCATTCTATAATTTCACTCCGGAAAGCACCATTGACTTCCTTGAAAGCAATGGTCTTGAGACCGTGGTCGAGAGGGGAGACAGGGCGTTTCCATATTCACACAGAGCCTCTGATGTGCTGGACACCATCGTTGAGGTGGTGCTGCGCCACGGGGTGACGCTGCTTACGGATCGCGAGGTGACGGACATCCTGCCCGGTTTCTCGATCAGATGCGCTGATGGCGAGACGTTTGAGTGCTCGAAACTGATCATCGCCACGGGAGGGCTTTCCTATCCTGGAACCGGTTCGACCGGAGACGGTTACAAATGGGGCAAGTTCTTCGGTCACAGCATAGTACCTTGTTTTCCTTCGCTGACTGCCCTTGTTCCGAAAGGATACAAGATCATCGACAGGCCGGAGACCGATCTGAAAGGGCATATTCACCGCGAGACTCCGATGACGGGAAGCGGTGAGGCTTTGAAAGGAGCCAAACTGAAGAATGTCAGCCTGACCGTCACGTTTGACGGCTCTAAGTCCGAGACGGAATTCGGAGACGTGGATTTCACAGACGGCGGAATCGAGGGACCGATCGGATTTCAGGTCAGCCGCAAGTGTGTCAAGGCATTGATGAATGGAGGCAAGGTGGCATTCTCTCTGGATTTGAAGCCCGGAGTGCCTCTGGAAGAACTGACAAGCCGCATCAAAAACCTTTGGCAGGAAATAAAGAATGACCCTCGCACCCGTCAGTGGAAGGACGGACGCGGTCTGAACGGCAAGGAGATGTACAGAATCCTCCTCGGCAAACTGATGCCGTGGGAGCTGATTCCCGGATTCCAGGCGTGGAACCCTGACATCTTGAAGATCGACCTGAAGAAATCTGAATATGCTGACGGGCGTTTTGGCGCTTCGATGGGCTCAGCGTCCCGTTATGCCAATCAGCCGGCTCGTTATGACAGATCGCAGAGTTGGGCGAAAGGACCTAACCATCGTTTTGGCCGCCAACCAAGACGTTATTATGACATCGATCTTGACATATTGGCCAAGACCTTGAAAGACTGGAAGTTCGAGATAATTGGCTTCGTTGGTTACGAGCGCTGCGTCATCACGGCTGGTGGCATCTCAACCGATGAGGTGATGCCGAAGACGATGGAGTCTCGCCTTAAACCAGGCCTTTACCTTTGCGGAGAAGTTCTCGATATGGACTGCGACACTGGTGGCTACAACCTCCAGTGCGCCTTCTCCACAGGCTACCTTGCCGGAGAATCAGCGGCCAAATCTCTGAATATTCCAGGACAGTATTAGCAAGAGTTAAGCAAGCAGTAACTTACTTATTGCCGCTTGCCTAATAGACTCCGGAGCCGAGCATCTCGTCGTCAGAGGAGTACCAGGCGGCGAACTGGCCGTCGGAGATGCCGCGCTGAGGAGTGTAGAAAAGGATGAATATGCCGGTGGGCCTCTTGATCAGGAATGCGTCCTGAAGAGGCTGGCGGTAACGGATACGGACCCGGTAGCGGCGGATCTCTCCGTCGGCCATCTCAAGGTCAGTCCTAATCCAATGAATATCCTGGGGTGCGACACGTAAACAACTGCGTGAAAGCCCCTTGTGAGTGTGACCTTCTCCTACGTAGATGATGTTGCGAGGAATATCTGTGGCAATCACGAAAATGGAGTCCTTGTGCCCTCCGATGTTGAGTCCTTTCCGTTGGCCGATCGTGTAGAATTGCGCTCCATCGTGCCGGCCGACAATCTTCCCGAACGGATTTTCCTTGTACCGGGTCTTCTTGATGTGCTTTTTCCCTGCCCGGTACGTTTCGGTCTCGAACCTGATGTCATCGTACCTGATCGGTTCCGACAATCTCATCAGATCCTCGTCACTCAATTTCGCGATCTTATTCACATCGAACTCGTTTCTGTGCGGGGCGGTCACTGATCCTGTCGAAGTGACCGGTGTATGCTGCTCAGTGGCCGAAGTGACACGCCTGTTATTGAACGACTTCCCGCCGGAATCCTCGGAGGTATATTCAGTGATCATCATCGGCTCGCCCGGTGTCTTGAGAAGTGAGGCGAGAGTGTCATGGACGAAACGGTACTGCTCATTTTGAGCGTAGAAGGCATCATAAACCTCCACCACATCGCCCTCTGCCGGCTTGAGCTTCTGTTGGAGGAATGTCGGAAGATCGACCTTCCCGACGAAGCATATTCCCTGTGAGTCTTTCTTGTCTGCCGACGGAAGATCGGCTTGGTGTGCAATCTCTCTGACCTCTGGTTTTGTAAGGTGCCCGATAGGAAAGAGAGCCTTGCCGAGCTGCTCCTGGGTGAGTTGGCAGAGAAAATAGCTCTGGTCCTTGTTTGGATCCACGCCTTCCAGAATCCTCCACTGAGGCTGTCCGTCAATCACAACTGGTTTACCATCAGCGTCTAATAGCGGTTCTCTGCGGCAGTAGTGCCCGGTCGCCACCATGTCGGCGCCGAGTTTTTGAGCTGCCTTGAGAAAAGCGTCGAACTTGATCTCCCGGTTGCACAGCACGTCTGGGTTTGGGGTGCGGCCGGCTGAATATTCATTGAACATGTAGTCCACCACGCGCTGGCGGTACTCCTTGGAAAGATCGACGAAATAGAATGGAATGCCAATCTTGCGCGCGACCATCTCCGCCACGAATCGGTCCTCCTCCCACTCGCAGTCGCCGTGCAGAGTCGCGTCGGCATCGTGCCAGTTCTGCATGAACATCGCAAACACATCGTGCCCCTGCCGCTTCAGCAACAGGGCGGCGACACTGGAGTCTACTCCTCCGGAAAGGCCTACACAGATTTTCATAACTTACTTCATCTCACGTGGCAGGCAATATGTGTCTTCCGTTGCTGTGATTGCCTGCTGAAAATCACATTACGTTCCCCCCGATTCAAAATCCATTCTCTAAGGAATAGGGACTTGCTTTCACCGCAAGCGGTGAAGAGACCTTTCATGAAAAGGCGTGCAAATTTACTCAAATGCTTGAATATGCACAATTTTTGCTAACTTTGAAGGCTTGTGAACAAAAAACACTGAATATGAAAACAGTAAAACTGGACATTAATTATACTGAATATTCCTCCATCAATGAGATGGAACCTCAAGACATTGAGCTCGTGAACGCTGCCATTGAGGCGCAGAAAGGCTCCTACGCTCCATATTCCACATTTAATGTCGGGGCTGCGCTTCGCTTGGAAGACGGCACAATCGTGAAAGGGGCCAATCAGGAGAATGCCGCCTATCCGTCCGGACTTTGCGCCGAGAGGACGGCGATGTTCGCCGCCGGCGCCAACAACCCTGGCAAGGCCATGCTTTCGCTCGCCATTGTCGGAGGCTTCAATGGTTCCCTCAGCGAGACTCCATGCTCGCCTTGCGGAGCATGCCGTCAGGTGATGGCCGAGTATCAGACTTTGTCCGGCTGTCCGATGAACGTGATCATGTTCGGAACGAAAAAAACGTGGAAATTTGACAAAGTTGACGACATACTTCCATTCATTTTTGACAGTTTCAACGAAAAGTAGTATATTTGCAGTCAGGGAAAGTCGTACACGACCAGCTCCCTCTGAATTCCCCCAGGGTCGGAAGGCAGCAAGGGTAGGAGGTTGTAGCGGTGCGATGTACTAAGCTTTCCCTTTTTTTTGTTCGCCCTTAATCGATTTCGTTCGAAACAGCTTCTTAATGTTATTCGACGAACGAGCAACTATTCCACAAGGCAGGAGTCCATCAGGTCGGCAATCTGTTTGCGGTCAAGGTTCTGGCCGATGAAGACTATCTTGACCATGCGGTCGCCATAGACCGGATCCCAGTCCTTGCGGAGATTCTTGTCCCGGCGCATCATCTCTTGAAGCTGGTCTTCAGGCATCGTGGCGAACCAAAGACCGGCGTCCTTGATGGATTTCTGAACACCGGACTGCTCGAAGAGGTAGCATTTGTCTTTCTCGTCGGCGAAGTAGCACAAACCCTTGGCACGGATGACATTCTTCGGCCATTTCTTAGACACGAGCCAGTCGAATTTGTTGATGTCCAAAGGCTGACGGCGATAATAGACGAAAGTGCCGATGTTGTATTCCTCGACCTCACCGCCATCGTGGTCGTGATGATGGTGATGCTCGTGGTCGTGTCCTTCGTGGTGGTCATGTCCTTCTTCCTCGTGATGTTCATGGTCGTGTTCATCTTCGTCATGTTCCGGCTCGTTTCCTTCACCCTCGATGGCATTGATCCATGCGGCGGATGTGGCGGTCTTGTCAAAATCGAACATCTTGGTGTTCAAGAGCTTGTCAAGGTCGATGTCGCCGTAGTCGCACTCGAAAACCGTCACCTTCGGGTTCAAGGCTTTCACAATGCTCCGTACCCTGCCGAGTTCCTCCGGTTTCACCTCGGAGGCCTTGTTCAGAAGCACGATGTTGCAGAACTCGATCTGCTGGATCACAAGGTTCTCAAGGTCATCCTCCTCCAGATTGTCTTTCTTCAGGGCGTCTCCGCAGGCGAACTCACTCTGCATCCTGAGCGCATCCACAACGGTCACTATACAATCGAGTTTAGGAACATTCGATTGGGCATATTCAGGAACAAGCTTCGGGAAAGAGCAGATTGTCTGCGCGATAGGGGCGGGCTCGCAAATTCCGCTGGCCTCGATGACGATGTAGTCGAAGCGGTTGGAGCGGCACAAGTCGTTCAGTTGGGCGACAAGGTCCATTTTCAACGTGCAGCAGATGCAGCCGTTCTGCAGAGGTACGAGACTGTCGTCGGTTGTGCCGACAACGCCGCCTTTCTGGATGAGGTCGGCGTCGATGTTCACCTCTCCGATGTCGTTGACTATGACCGCGAACTTGATGCCCTTCTTGTTGGAGAGTATCCTGTTGACCAAAGTTGTCTTGCCGCTTCCGAGGTATCCCGTCAGGAGCAGCACCGGTATTTCCCTGTTTTCCACTGTTATTGTCATGGTTATGCTGTTATTGTCATATCGCTGCAAAATTATAATATTTACTTTAGTTTGACAAATCGGTATCGTTCTGCCTTCGTGCTTTGTGCATGAAGCGCAACCTGCAGAGCGCGGGAGGACAAGGGAGGGATTCCGTTCGTGCGAATGGTCTTTGGGCGCACGGATAGGGTTGGAGAGCGTGAAATGGCGGATGAGGCGCGCGAGGTGCGATGTCCTTTTAGTAATTGAGGGAAGCCAGTTGAAGTTCTTGTGCAAATGAAGATATTTTACTAATTTTGCGCTCAGGCAGGTGAAAAGAAGGCCTTGATTAATGATGCTTGAAGGTATTAAGACAGATATCGAAAAGTTGATAGCGCTGTACGAGGCGGAGAGACAGGAGCGTGAAAGGCTTCAGTCTGAACTTGTTCAGTGCAAGGCTGACAATGAGTCCTGCAGGAAACGGATTGAGGATTTGGAACAACAGGTGAATAACCTTCATCTGTCCGAAGCCTTCGGAGCCGGCGGAGACGGTTCCGTCGCCAAGGAAAAGATAGAGAGGCTTATCAAGGAGATTGACAAGTGCATATCCTTGCTTGAGAATTAGGAATGGGACAGAATATCAAGATAAAGATCGCGGGTAATGAATATCCCCTCGTCGCATCATCTCCTGAGATGGAACGGATGATGAGGCTTGCCGCGGATGCCATCAACCAGAAATTGACGGCATACGACGCGAAATATCCGAACAAGACCCTTTCCGACAAACTTTCCTTTGTGGCTCTTAACGAGGCTGTCGGCAGATTGGCCTTCCAGAAGAGGCTTGCCGACGCTGACGCCGAGGCGAAGAGGCTTCAGGATGAGGTTGAGTCCTATATTAAGAATATTGAAAAAGACGGCCGTTAGTCCCACGTGCTCAAATCAACAAGTTCTGCGGAACCGAGTTTGCTCGAGCCGGCTATGAAGGGCCAAGGTCACCTTCGGGGATTGTGTCTTTGACACGACGATGGATTTCTGAACCGGTGCGGATCTCAAATCTTATTCATTAAGATTTCTGACAAGCGACTAACGGCTTTTTTAATAATTCGATGACCGGTCTGTTTCCGCTGTGGGAGACTGCCGGCCATTTTTCGTGTCGGCCGTTTGCTGCGGGAAAGTTTATTGGGGTTTCGGTTTCTTGATGACGAACCGGATGCCTTTGGTTGTTGGACACATTTATAATATTTAGATATTATGTTACAATTTTTTATAGGAGTCCTGATCGGCGCGGTAATCGCGTTGGCGGCTTACATAATCATTCAGAGGATAGTTCTGAAAGGACAGAAGAACGAGATCATCGCCAAGGCCGAGATTGAGGCCGAGGGAATCAAGAAGGACAAGATTCATCAGGCCAAGGAGAAATTTCTCCAGCTCAAGAGCGAGCACGAGCAGTACATCAACGAGAAAAACAGCCAGTTGAAGGATGCCGAGAACAGAATCAAGCAGAAAGAGAATTCGTTGAACCAGCAGAATTCTGAGCTTCAGCGCAAGATGCGCGACGCTGACAACGCCAAGGCAAGTTTTCAGGCTCAGCAGGAATCTCTTGCCAAAAAGACCGAGGAATATGAGAGACTCAGCGCCCAGGCGAACAAACAGCTGGAGACTATCGCCGGAATGAGCGCTCAGGAGGCCAAGAATGTCCTTATGGAGAATATGAAGGCCGAGGCCAGGACAGAGGCACAGGCTTACATCAACGACACTATGGACGAGGCTCGTCTGAATGCTTCCAAGGAGGCTAAGAGGATTGTCATCAACACCATCCAGAGAACCGCCACTGAGACGGCCATCGAGAACGCAGTCACGACTTTCCCGATTGACAACGATGAGATCAAAGGACGCATCATCGGACGTGAGGGACGAAATATCCGTGCCTTGGAGGCGGCGACCGGAGTTGAGATCGTTGTAGATGACACTCCTGACGCCATTCTTCTGTCCGCGTTCGATCCGGTTCGCAGAGAAGTGGCCAGACTCGCTCTGCATCAACTGGTTGTAGACGGACGAATCCATCCGGCGCGAATCGAAGAGGTTGTGGCCAAGGTTCAGAAGCAGTTAGAGGATGAGATTCTTGAGACTGGCAAGAGGACGTGCATCGATCTTGGAATCCATGGTCTTAACATAGAGCTTGTGAAACTTATAGGCCGAATGAAGTACCGCTCGTCTTACGGTCAGAACCTTCTTCAGCACTCCCGTGAGGTGGCCAACATCTGCGCCATCATGGCTGCGGAACTGGGCCTGAATCCAAAACTGGCGAAGAGGGCAGGTCTCCTGCATGACATCGGCAAGGTTTCCGAGGAGGATCCGGAACTTCCACATGCGCTTCTTGGTATGAAACTGGCCGAGCAGTACAAAGAGAAACCGGAAATCTGCAACGCCATCGGCGCGCACCACGAGGAGATCGAGATGACGTCAATCATATCTCCTATCGTGATGATAGGTGACGCCATCTCCGGAGCCCGCCCGGGGGCCCGTCGTGAGGTCATCGAGTCTTACATCAAAAGACTAAAGGGAATGGAGGATCTTGCCGCCGCCTATCCTGGGGTCACCAAGAGCTACGCCATCCAGGCCGGCCGAGAGCTTCGCGTCATTGTCGGCGCCGAAGAGGTCAGTGATGATCAGGCCGGAAGACTGTCAGCGGACATCGCCCAGAAAATTCAGGAGGAGATGACTTATCCTGGACAGGTCAAGATCACAGTGATCAGAGAGACCCGTTCTGTCGCATACGCTAAATAATAATCCACGAATATAACGGCAAATGTTTTGACGCTATGACACATACTTTCAAGAAAGCTATGGCGTTGGTGGCTGCGCTCCTGCTCGGGAGCGTGGCCTCTTTCGCACAGGCCCCGGAGGCGACCGCCAAATGGTCGGTCTCAAGCAATGCGGTTTCCGAGAATGTATTCGAACTGACATTCAAGGCTGTCATCGAGGAAGGATGGCACATCTACACAGTAGACCATGAATACAATCCGATAGTCATTGAGTTTACACCTTCTGAAGGATATTCCTTGGACGGGGAACTTGAACAGGTCACAAAACCTTCTGAGTTTCAAGGGGAAAAAGTTTTTTTTGATTCAGTGACCTTAAAGCAAAGGGTCAAGTTGACCGGAAATGTGGCCACGGTTACGGGCGAGGTATCGTGGAGCGGATGCAACGACAGGTTCTGCGCGGCTCCAGAGACTTGGGAGTTCTCCGTGTCACTTGAGACCAAGCAACAGGTGAAGGCGGAGGTGTCACAAGACGCCTTGGCCGAGGGTACGTCCGCACTTTCGGCCGGCGAAGTCTCCGAGGGAGCCGAAGAGGTGGCTTCCGATTCAACAACTGAGAGCACAGCAGCTTCAACGGCATTTGTTTCCGATGACGAGGACAAGAGCGATGGATCGTTGTGGGCCTTGATTATCGAGGCCATTCTATGGGGATTCGCCATGTTGATGACCCCGTGCGTGTTCCCGATGGTCCCGATGACCGTGTCTTTCTTCATGAAACAGTCCACGACAGCGGCAGAAGGCCGTTTCAAGGCTTTCATCTACGGTCTGTTCATCGTGCTTCTTTACACGGTTCCGATTAGTGTCATCATCGGTTTGACCTGGATCATCGGAGGCAACACCGTCACCGCAGACATATTCAACTGGCTTGCGACGCATTGGCTGCCGAATCTGGTATTCTTCGTTGTGTTCATGATTTTCGCCGCGTCTTTCTTCGGCGCGTTCGAAATCGAGCTTCCTTCAAGCCTAGCCAACAAGAGTGACGCGAAGTCCGGCGGCAAGGGGCTTGGCGGTATATTCTTCATGGCTCTTACCCTTGTTCTGGTGTCATTCTCCTGCACCGGGCCGATTGTCGGCACTGTGTTGATAAAGTCCACTCAGGGCGAGTTCTGGACTCCGATGGTCACGATGTTGGCGTTCTCCGTCGCTTTCGCACTGCCGTTCACCATACTGGCAATGTTCCCGTCGCTTCTGAAGAAGATGAAAGGCAAATCTGGTTCTTGGCTAAACAGCGTCAAGGTTGTGCTGGGCTTCATCGAGGTGGCGCTCGGATTCAAGTTCCTGAGCGTCGCTGACCAGACCTATCACTGGGGACTGCTTGACAGAGAAGTATATCTTGCAATATGGATAGTAACGTTCTCACTGTTGGGATTCTATCTTCTTGGAAAACTGCGTTTCAAGAATGACGATCCTGTGGAACATATATCTGTAACAAGGCTTGGTCTGGCTATCGCCGTGTTCACATTCGTGGTTTATATGATTCCTGGAATGTGGGGCGCGCCATTGAAAGCTTTGTCGGGTTACCTTCCGCCGCTGGAGACTCAGGATTTCGTTGTTTGCAACTATGCGGACTCTCCTGCCCCCTGTGCGGTCACTTCGACAGGCTCAATGACCAGTGCTGATGGTGTTCACGGATCGGTCGCTGATCCTGTCGAAACGACAGGAATATCGGATTACGGCCAGAAATACGACCTGAAGATGCCACTTGGTCTGACCGGTTATTTCACTTTGGAGGATGGCCTTGCCGCCGCAAAAGCACAGAACAAACCCGTCTTTGTGGACATCACAGGCCATGGTTGTGTCAACTGCCGCGAAATGGAGCAGCGCGTCTGGAGCGACCCGAGAGTGCTGAATATTCTGAGAAATGAATATGTCCTTGTGGCTCTCTATGTGGACGACAAGACAAAACTTGATGAGAATGAATGGCTGACCACTCCGGAAGGCAAGACTCTCAAAGAAATCGGACGTGTCAATTCCTACATAGCCCGCACACGTTTCGGTGTCAACGCCCAGCCTAACTACGCTCTTTTGGATAGTGACGGCAACCAGCTTGTTCCTGTCCGTGGCTACAACCTTTCCATTGAGGGCTTCATCGACTTCCTGAACTCCGGCCTGAATAAGTAGTCTGGCAATCAAAGATCACCAAGTTATCATTTTAGGATCACCAAAGTCCTTTATAAGAGAAAAAGACCAAGGAATATTCCTTGGTCTTTTTCTCTTATAAGAGCGGAATGCGAGGCTCGAACTCGTGACCTTCGGCTTGGGAAGCCAACGCTCTACCAACTGAGCTAATTCCGCAAACAAAATGCGAAGCTGATTGATTTCAATAGCCTCGCATTTTTGTGATCCCCACAGGATTCAAACCTGTAACCTTTTGATCCGTAGTCAAATGCTCTATTCAGTTGAGCTAGGGGACCAGTTGCCGGAGACTGGCTCCGACTTTATCTCTACAAGGGCTATGCTTCCTCTTCCTTTACGAAAGCAAGCTTCTTCTCCTTGATTCTTGCCTTCTTGCCGGAGAGCTGACGCAGATAGAAGATTCTTGCTCTGCGAACCTTGCCGACCTTGTTCAGTTCAATGCTGTCAATGAATGGTGAGTGGAACGGGAAAATTCTCTCAACTCCAATACCTCCGGAAATCTTGCGGACTGTGAAGGTTCTTGTCTGTGGGGTGGCACCTCTGAGTTGGATAACCACGCCTCTGAACTTCTGGAGTCTATCCTTGTCACCTTCCTTGATTCTGTAGGTAACAGTGATTGTGTCACCTGCCTTGAATTTCGGATACGTAGCGACTTTCTCGTTAGCGAAAGCCTGTTCTACAACTTTAATCAAATCCATTTCTCAAAAATTTTTCGGCAACATTACGCACATCTGATAACGACCCGTAAGCGGTTGCTCTTGTTTTTCGGATTGCAAATGTACGAATATTTTCTTAAATCCAAAAACTTTTTGAGATTATTTGAAGAATTTCAATGCTGATTCGCACAATTCTGTGATTTTGTCCCATTCCCCGGCGGCGACAATCTCCTTCGGGAACAGTTTTGAACCCATCCCGACACAGGTGACTCCTGACTTTGCCCAAGCCGAGAGATTCTCCTCGGTAGGCTCAACGCTTCCTGTCGCCATGATCATCGACCATGGCAGGGGAGCGAGGACATCTTTCACGAACTTCGGCCCGCCGACACTTCCGGCAGGGAAGACCTTCACGATGTCGCATCCGAGTTCCTGAGCGTTGCTGATCTCGGTGACGCTGCCGCATCCCGGTGTGTAAGGGATGCCGTGTCTGTTGCACAGCCTTGCGACTTCGGGGTTCAAGCATGGAGACACAATGAAGTTGGCTCCCATCTGGATGTAGAGCGCAGCGGTCGGAGCGTCTACGATGGTGCCTGCGCCGAGAATCAGTCCGGGACATTCCGCCAGAACGAATCTGGACAGATCTTTGAAAACCTCGATCGCGAAGTCCCCACGGTTGGTGAACTCAAAGGCTCTGACACCACCCTTGCAGCAAGCCTTGACAACATTCTTGGCGACCTCGATGTCACTGTTGAAGAAGACAGGGACAATGCCCGTCTCTTTCATCGCCGTCAGAGTCTCAAGCTTTCTGTACTTTGCCATATTCGTAAAAATTATCTTGACACACGGCCGGAGCCGTTTCCTTT
The DNA here is from genome assembly GCA_934698975.1 of uncultured Bacteroidales bacterium. GTDB lineage: Bacteria > Bacteroidota > Bacteroidia > Bacteroidales > UBA932 > Cryptobacteroides. The sequence continues at coordinate 4,450 of CAKUVR010000004.1, read as the reverse complement.
CATAAGATTCTCCACTTCCTTGACGCTCACTTGGTTGAAGTCACCGAATATGGTGTGCTTCAGTGCGGAAGCGGCGGCGGCGAAGTCAATCGCCTTTTGGTCATCCTTGTAAGTCAGGAGGCCATAGATGAGGCCACCCATAAACGAATCTCCTCCACCGACACGGTCCACGATGTGAGTGATGTCGTAGCGGCGGGACTGGAAGAGTTTCTCTCCATTGAATATAACCCCGCCCCATGTGTTGTGGTTGGCGTTGATTGATCCACGCAGGGTTATGGCGACCTTCTTGCAGCGAGGAAATCTTGTCATCAACTGCCTGCACACGCTCTCGAAACGGCTCTGGTCGATGGCTCCGTCGGTCTGCTCGGCGTTGAATCCTTCCGGCTTGATTCCGAATTCCTTCTCGGCGTCCTCCTCGTTGCCGAGGATCAGGTCGCAGCCTTCCACAAGAGCCGGCATAACCTCAGCTGCTGTCTTGCCATATTTCCAAAGATTCTTCCTGTAATTGAGGTCGCAGGACACGAATACTCCAAGTCTGTTCGCCGCCTTTATCGCCTCAAGGCATACGTCCGCCGCACTCTGGCTGATGGCCGGAGTGATGCCTGTCCAGTGGAACCAGTCTGCTCCCTCGAAGACCTTCTCCCAGTCGATCATCCCCGGCTGGATGGTTGAGATTGAGGAATATGCCCGGTCATAGACCACCTTGCTTGGACGTGCCACAGCTCCGGTCTCAAGGAAATATATTCCTAAACGATCGCCGCCAAACACGCAGTGCTTGGTGCCGACCCCGTAGGAGTGAAGGTCGCGGATGCAGCTTTGCGCTATGTCGTTGTCCGGGAACCGGGTCACAAATTCAGTGTCAATCCCGAAATTGGCCAGAGACACGGCCACATTGGCCTCACCGCCGCCGAAAGTCGCCTCGAACTGCTTTGCCTGCGAGAATCTCAGGTATCCCGGGGTGGAGAGCCTGAGCATGATCTCACCGAATGTGATTACTTTTGCCATTGTCCGTTAATATGAAATCGATGGTAGTTCTCATTAGAATATGTTCTTCATCTTGTCGAACAATGCCTTGTCATCACGGGAAAGGTCCGGGGTGAACGATCTGCTGGTCCTCATATCTTCAAGAGCCTTTTTCTCGTCAGATGAGAGCCTTTTCGGAATCCAAACCAGAATTTTCACGTAGAGGTCGCCAGTTCCGCTTCCGTACCCGCTCACGGCTGGGAGTCCCTTTCCCCGAAGCTTCATCACGGTGCCGGACTGGGTGCCCGGATCTACCTTAACCTTGTACGAGCCGTCAAGGCAAGGGACTGTGATCTCGGTTCCCAGAATGGCGTCCGTGACGGAGATCACCGTCGAATAGAACAGGTTCTTGCCATCACGCTTCAATGATGAGTGTGGAATCTCCTCGATGATCACAAGAAGATCTCCATTGACGCCACCGTGCGGAGCCGCATGGCCTTCTCCTCTGATTGTCAGCTGCATACCATCCTCTACTCCGGCCGGAATTTTGACCTTGACGGTCTCGCGCCTGCGGACTAATCCGGTGCCTCCGCATGTACGGCAAGGATTGCTGATCACCTTTCCTTCACCGCCGCACTGAGGACAGGTAGTGTATGTGACCGTCCTTCCGAACAGTGAGTTCACGACACTCTGTTTCTGACCTGTGCCGTTACATGTCGGGCATGTCTTGACATCCGAAGCGTTCTTGGTTCCCCGTCCTCCGCAGTCAGGACAAGGCCTGTTGCGTTCGATGGTGATTTCTTTCTCAGCGCCGGCGGCGATCTCCTCGAGGGTCAGACGAACCCTTGTGCGGATGTCACGGCCTTTCATGACCCGTTGCTGAGTCCGTCCCTGACTGCCGCCTCCGAAACCTCCGAACCCGGAGAATCCGCCTCCGCTGAATCCGCTGAAACCGCCTCCGAAGAGGTCTCTCAGAATGTCGTCCAGGTTTCCGAACCCTCCGCTGAAGTCCGGTCCCGACTGGCCGTCCACCCCGGCGAATCCATACTGGTCGTATTTTGCCTTTTTGTCAGGGTCGCTGAGCACTGAATATGCCTCCGAGGCTTCCTTGAAATTCTCTTCGGCGGTCTTCTTCTCCGCATCCGTCCCGTCAACCCAACGGTCAGGATGCCATTTCATCGCGGCTGCCCTGTAGGCTTTCTTTATATCATCGGCTGTGGCGGTCTTGGCGACCCCCAGAACCTCGTAATAATCTCTTTTCTCTGCCATATTCACTTAATCTCCTATATTCCTACAACCACTTTGGCGTAGCGGATGACCTTGCCTGAAAGCGTGTAACCTGTCTGAACCACGTCATAGACAAGACCTTTCTTGTCTTCCTCCTGAACCGGAAATTGTGCCACGGCCTCGTGGAAATCAGTGTCGAATTTCTCGCCTTTTGCCTTGATGGCCTCAAGTCCCTTGGTCTTTAAATATGACATCAGTTTGTTGAAAATCAACGCTGTACCTTCCTTGGCCACCTCGTCAGCCGAAGTCTCAAGCATCTTCATTGCCCTCTCACAGTCGTCCAAAACCGGAAGAAGCCCTTTTATCGTGTCAGCCGAGGCAGATGCGACCAGCTCCAATTTCGCCTCAGCGGAATGTCTGCGGAAGTTCTCGAAATCGGCCAAAAGGCGGACGTAGTCATCCTTTTCCTTTGCCACACTAGCCTTGAGCTCCTCATTCTCTTTAAGAAGGGTGTTCAGTTTCTCCTCAATCTTCTTCGCTTCCTCATCAACCTCATGAGCCTCTTTCTTGCCTTCCTGCTTGTTCTCTGCTTTTTTTCCTGCCTGTTCGGCAGACTTGCCTTCCTGCTTCGGATCTTCCTGCTCTTTATTCTTTATTTCTCTGTTCTTTTTGCTCATATCTTTATTCTCCTTGTTTTCATACACTAGCACTTGCGATGGCTGGAAAGTCATCATAAGCGACTGCAAAGATATCAAAATATCTGCCAATTACGGAATCGCTGACATAATGTCAGACATGAATAATATTGTAATTTCCCGTCCGTGTTGCTAAATTTGTACGGAAATCGTCTGACTTGGAAGAATGGCAACATATTCCCGGCAAGGACTCTAACAGCTGACAACACAATGAGCGCATTCATCAACGAGAATTTCATGCTGTCCAACGAGACAGCCCGGCAACTTTTCCACAATCAGGCCGAGAAAATGCCGATAATCGACTATCATTGCCATCTCTCACCACGGGAGATCGCCGAGAACATCCAGTTCCGCGACATCACACAGCTTTGGTTGGTGGACGGCCACAGCGGCGACCACTACAAATGGCGGGCGATGAGGGCGAACGGAGTGCCGGAGGAATATATCACCGGAGACAGATCATCTTGGGAGAAATTTGAAAAATGGGCGGAGACCATGCCTTTCCTCATGCGCAACCCTCTCTACCACTGGTCGCATCTGGAACTCAGCAGAGTTTTCGGAATAGACAAGATTCTGAAGCCGGAGACAGCTCGTGAGATCTTCGAAGAGTGCAACGCGAAACTTGCCACTCCGGAGTTCAGGGGACAGGCTCTCATCCGCAAGTTCAATGTCGAAGTGGTCTGCACTACCGACGACCCGGCTGATGACCTTCGTTGGCACAAGCAGATCGCAGAGCATCCTTTCGGGACAAAAGTCCTTCCTACGTGGAGGCCTGACAAGGTGATGGGAATCGAGGACGCGAAGTCTTTCAATGAATATCTCGGAAGGCTCTCAGATGCCTCTGGGGTGGAAATACGTTCATATTCAACCCTTATTGAGGCTCTCCGCAAGCGTCACGATTTCTTCGGGTCGATGGGCTGCCGCCTTTCGGACCACGGCCTTGACACTTTCTATGCGGAGGAATATGATGAAAAGGAGATAGATAGAATATTCAAAACCGCTCTTTCGGGAACACCTGTCGGAGAAGAAGACGCGGTCAAGTTCAAGAGCGCCGTTCTGTATGATCTTGCAGTGATGGATGCCGAGTCCGGGTGGACGCAGCAGTTCCACGTTGGTCCTCTTCGTAACAATCGCACAAGAATATTCAATAGTGTCGGTTCTGATGCGGGTTGCGATTCGATGAACGACAAGCCGGTCGCAGTTGCGGGAAACAGGTTTTTAGATGCTCTTGACAAGACCGGCAACCTTGCGAAGACGATTCTTTATTGCCTGAACCCTAAGGACAACGAGGTGATGACGACCATGGCTTATAACTTCAACGATGGCTCGGTTCCCGGCAAGATGCAGTTCGGCTCCGGCTGGTGGTTTCTCGATCAGGAGAACGGAATGCGCCGCCAGATGGACGCTCTCTCCTCGCTCGGCCTTCTTAGCCGCTTCGTCGGCATGCTGACCGACTCCCGCAGCTTCATCAGCTACCCTCGCCATGAATATTTCCGCCGCATCCTTTGCGACATCCTCGGCTCCGACATCGAAAACGGCAAGATTCCCGCGTCCGAAATCGACAC